>NC_006087.1:646039-1292079 GCF_000007665.1 Leifsonia xyli subsp. xyli str. CTCB07
ACTCCGGTATCCCGCAGGTCGCCGCCGACTCCGGAACCGGCACCATCACCGTCGGCGCGTACGAAGGCTCCAACGTCGACCTCGGCAGGGAGTTCACCAACCTGATCGTCTCCCAGCGTGCGTTCCAGGCCAGTGCCCGTGTCATCACCACCAGCGACGAAATCCTGCAGGAGCTGACCCAGCTCAAGAGCCGCTGATCCGCCCGCCGCCCAGAGGCGCTCTGCCGTCCTTCGCCAGCGGAGAGGGGAGATTCCCTCGCCCACGTTTCCGGAGAGCCGAATGATCAAAGTGACCAAGTTGAACGGGGCGCAATTCGCGGTCAACCCCGACCTGATCGAACGCATCACCTCCGACCCCGACTCGGCCGTCACGATGGTCGACGGTGTTCGCTATGTGGTTCTGGAAGACGTCGACACGATCATCGACCTCATCGCCGCCTATCGAGCCAAGGTCCTCGCCGTCGCGTACGAACACGGCGTCGGCCCCCTCGGCGGGGGAGGTTCCCGCTGATGGACCTCGGAATGATCGTCGGTGTCCTCGGAGCGTTCGGCGCCGTTCTCTCATGGTGTTCATCGAGCAAACCCCGGTCGTCTCTCTGCTGCTTCCCGGCCCCATGATCCTCGTGTTCGGCGCGACGATCGCGATCGGGTTCGCCGGATCGACCATCACCGACGGCGTTCGCGGGTTCGCGGCGATCCCGAAGGCGCTCAAAGGCAAGAAGCCGAACTTCCCGGCGACGATCGACAGCATCGTCGAGCTGGCCGACAAGGCCCGCTGCAATGGCCTGCTCGCCCTCGACGGCGAAGGGGACCGGATCGGCGACCCGTTCTTCAAGACTGCGTTGCAGGGTCTCACGGACGGCAAAGACTCCGAGGATCTCCCGGACCTGCTCGAAGAAGAGATCCAGACCCGCACTCATGCGGAGAAGAACGCGTCGAAGTACTTCACGACGATGGGCGGTTACGCCCCGACTGTCGGCATCATCGGCCCGGTCGTCTCGCTCGCTCATGTGCTCGAGAACCTGTCCAGCCCGGACAAACTCGGACCGATGATCGCCAGTGCGTTCATCGCCACTCTGTGGGGTCTCGTGTCGGCCAACTTCATCTGGCTGCCGCTGGGCACCCGCCTGTACCGGCTCGCGGAGTTGGAGTCCGAGCGGATGCACCTGATCGTCGAGGCGGGGAAGTCCGCCCCCCGCGTCGTCGCTAAGGGAGCCGACTTCGTCGCGACCCGCATCCGGGAAGAGGCACGGTCCGCCGGCGTCCCGATGGTGCAGGACCTCCCGCTGGCCCGCGCGCTCCACAGGGATGTCCCGCTCGGTCAGCCGATCCCGAACGAGCACTTCGGGCAGGTCGCACACGTCCTCGCGTTCGTCATGATGCTCCGCAAGCGCGGCGCCTCCCTCGACAGCGTCCTGCACCTGCCGCCCCCGCGGACCCCCAGCTCCTGACCGGCTCCGCTGCATAGCTGTAGCCGTGAGGAAGAACCTGCCGGTGATCGCCGTGCCCCTCGGGGTCGTCGGCGTCATCCTCCTGCTCATCGTTCCGGTGCCCTCCTGGGCGCTCGACGTGTTGATCACCGTGAACATCGTCTTCGGTGTCGTCGTCCTGCTGACGACCATGTTCGTCAAGAAGCCCCTCGACTTCTCTGTCTTCCCGTCGCTGCTCCTGGTCGCGACCCTGCTGCGGCTCGGGCTGAACGTCGCCTCCACCCGCCTCGTGCTCGGAAACGGGTTCGCCGGCCAGGTCATCCAGACCTTCGGCCACGTCGCCGTCGGCGGAAACATCATCGGCGGCGTCGTCTTCCTCATCCTGGTCGTCATCCAGTTCGTCGTCGTCACCAAAGGAGCCGAACGCGTGGCCGAGGTCGGCGCGCTTCACCCTGGACGCCATGCCCGGCAAGCAGATGGCGATCGAAGCCGATCTCAACGCCGGGCTCATCACCGACAGCCAGGCGCGCGAGCGCCGGGCGGAGGTCGCTGCGGAGGACGACTTCTATGGCGCGATGGACGGCGCCAGCAAATTCGTCAAGGGCGACGCGATCGCCGGAATCCTGATCATCGTCATCAACATCGTCGGCGGCATCGCGATCGGCACCCTCCAGGACGGCCTGGCGATCCAGGAGGCGATCGCCGATGCCGGCACCGGCATCGACGCGATCGCGGCGCTCGGCGTCGCCGACACGACCACCCCCGACTCGACCGTGCTCCTCGGCGTGCCGGTCGGCTGGTCTGACAACAGCGGCGCGCTCGGCTGACCCCTCAGCGCCGACCACCTCAACGAACGGACCAGCATGCTTGTCCTCACCCGGAAACAGGGCGAGAAGATTCTCATCGGCGACGATATCGAGATCACCGTCCTCGACACCCGCGGCGACGGTATCCGCATCGGCATCAGCGCACCCCGGGGCATCCGCATCCAGCGCGACGAAGTGCGCAAGGCGATCGAAGCGGAGAACCGCAGCGCCGCCATGCGGAACCCGGCCGCCGAGTTCGAGCTGATCGCCTCCCTCACCGCTCTCCAGAACGCCGAGGACCCGCCACCGCGCTGAGCTGCGAGCCGGTCCAGCCCGCACTCAGCGCGCCGGTGACACGCCCGGCCAGGAGAACTCACACCGTCTGGCCCGCCCCGTCGCATAGCCGGGGCATGAGTGCAGAGATGGGCACGCGGAGAGACCACTCCGGTGAGACCCCTTCCCCCTGTACGAGGCACATCGCCATGATGTCTCTGGAAAAACGCCCCTTCCCACGCACAGGCCCATCATGGCGAACAACGCAAGTGCCAAGCGTGCCATCATCGACGCCCGGATCAGCGCCATCGCCGCCCAGGCCGTGACCGCGGAGATCGAGGAGACCACCGCCCGGTGGATGATCATCGAACTGCTGGGAAACGCCGACTACGACAAGATGATCGCCCACCGCGCCTCCGCCCAGTACGCCCTCGAGCCGCAGGAGATCGACGATCTCATCCTCCGCCTCCGCGCCCTGATCGAGCGCAATGCCCTCCAAACCGGCTTCCTCGACCTCAACCGGTTCGTCACCAGCAGCGCCTGCGGCTGGGCGTACAACCTCTCCTCGGCGGCGGCTGCCTCCGAGATCCGCAACATGCGCTGGCACACCACCCGCGTGCTCAGCGTCGACCCCATCCGTGTCTCCAGCGCGGGTACGACGGAACGGCGTGCCAGAGCCGGTCGAGTGGGACCTCGCCGACGACCGCGACCGTGGCCGAGTGGAGGAGCTCGCCGACATCCTGGCCGACGAAGGTCACACCGAGGACGACCTTCCGGTCTTCGTCTACGACCATCCGCGCGCGGCCTTAGTTGTCCGCGACGACGGAGGCACCGCTGACGCTCCCGAGGGGGTAGTCGACGATGCGGATGCGGTAGCCGGCCTTCTCCGCCGCCGACGCGGTGAGCCCGGCCGAGGCGACCTCGGGGTCAGTGAACGTCACCTGGGGGACGGCTCGGTGTCGGCCGTCGCGGCGAAAGCGCTCCACGGTGCGAGGGGGAGCTCGCGGCCCTTCGCCCGGGCCGCGATTGCGTCGCCGGCGGCGCGGGCCTGGTACTTGCCCTGGTGGGTGAGCAGCGCGCGGCGGTTGACGTCGCCGACCCCGTAGAGCCAGCCCTCCGCCACGGGCTCGCTGTGCTCGTCCACGACCCGCATGCTGTCGCCGACCTTCAGCCAGTCTCCGTCTTCGAGGCCGAAGGCGTCCAGGCCGAGACCGCCGGTGCGGGGGACGCGGCCGGTCGCGACGAGCAGCTCATCCGTCTCGACGGTCGCGCCGTCGTCCAGCCGGAGACGGAACCGGCCGCCGGCGCTGCGCTCGACCGCGGTGGGCGCCGTGTCCAGGTGCAGGGTCGCGCCGAGTTCGCGCAGGGCGGCGGCCACCGCCTCGCCGGCGAACGGTTCGTTTCCGCTGAGGAGGCCGCTGCGGGAGATGAGGTGAACCTCGGCGCCGAGTTCGGCGTACGCCGTCGCCATCTCTGTGCCGACCCCCCGCCGCCGAGGATCGCGAGCGACGCCGGAATCCGCTGCGCGCTCGTCGCGTCGCGGCTGGTCCACGGCCCGGACTCGCGCAGCCCGGGGATGTCTGGCATCAGTGCGGCCGAGCCCGTACACACCGCGACCGCGTGCTTCGCTGTCAGCACGGTCACGGCGCCGTCTTCGTCGGTGACGGCGACTTCTCGTGGCGCGGCGATCGTCGCCCGCCCGTACACGAGGTCGATGCCTGCGCCCTTCAGCCAGTCGACCTGGCTGTCGTCCTTCCAGCCGCTCGTCATGATGTAGCGGCGCTTCAGCACCGCCGTCTGATCCAGGGGCCCGGTCACTGCCTCGCGCGCGCCGCCCACCCGCTGGGCCGCGCGCAACGCCGCAGCGGAGCGCAACAACGCCTTTGAGGGCATACACGCCCAGTACGAGCATTCGCCTCCGACGAGTTCGGCTTCCACGATGACCGTGCGCATCCCGCCCTGGGTTGCCCGGTCCGCTACGTTCTCGCCGATCGCCCCGGCCCCGATCACGATGACGTCGTACTCGGTGGGTGTGGTCATTCTTCCTCCTGCTTGTCGAGCTGTGCGGTGGGGGACGGGCGAGAAGAAGACGGGCGAGAACGAGAACGAGAGCGGATGGCTGGTGTGGGACACCGGGCCGCGGGGTGAGTTGTGACCCGCTGCCACCGCCTGTGACCCGCTGCTACCGCCCCATGAACCGCGCCTCCGTTCGCGTCAGGAAAGCTTCCATCCAGATCCGGGCGTCTTCGCTTCCCGCCAGCCGGACCAGTTCCGCCGGCAGCTCGGCCTCCGCCACGTCGTCCCCTTCGCGGACGGCTGCTTTGGCATTGCGCAGCGCTGCCTGCACCGCGAGCGGAGCCTGGGAGGCGATGCGTTCCGCGATGCCGAGCGCCGCCGCCAGCTGTTCGCCGTCGTCGACGATCTCCTGGACGAGGCCGATGCGGTGGGCCTCTGCGGCGTCGAAGGTGTCGCCGGTGAGGATGTAGCGCATGGCATCGCCCCACCCTGCGGCGCGCGGAAAGCGGATGGTCGCGCCACCGAACGGCAGGATGCCGCGGGTGACCTCGATCTGGCCGAACACGGTTCCACGGGCTGCGACCGCGATGTCGGCGACGAGGACGAGTTCGATTCCGAGTGTGAGGCATGTGCCCTGGACGGCGATGACGACGGGCTTGCTGAGGGAGCGGCCGGAGACCTGCCAGGGGTCGATGCCGGTTCCGGAGACGAACGAGAGTCCGCCGCTGCCGATGCGCGGGCCGAGGTCGGCGAGGTCGAGACCGGCGGTGAAATGGTCGCCGATGGCGTGGACGACGCCGACGCGCAGTTCCGGATTCCATTCGAGCTCGCCGTAGGCCTCGGCGAGAGCGGTCAGCAGCTCGAAGTCCGCAGCGTTGCGCTTCTCTGGCCGGTTGAAGCCGATCAGCAGGATGTGCCCTCGCCGTTCGGTCAGGATCTTGGGCTCGGTCATGCTCTCAAGCTACCGCCGGGCTGGACAGGAGTCATCCGGGTCACGGCGCATCTGTGGATAACCGCTGCGGACCGGACGCTGTGGAGGAAGGAGCGTCCGGGGAAACGGGTGCGACCGGAGTGCCAGAGGTGCGCGGACCCGCGACCGGGCTCGTCAGCGCGCCCAGAACTCGCAGGATCACCGGCAAATCCCGGACCGCCGCCTCCGCCGACTCCGGGGCGAACTCCGTCACCGCCGCCCCGGCCAGCTCGAACCGCGCCCGCAGCGCCCGGATGGCATCGCACAGCTGCTCCGTCGTCACCCCGAACGGCTCTGGAGACCCGATCCCGTCCACCACCGCCGGGTCGAGGACATCCAGGTCGATGTGCAGATACACCGCGGTCGCTCCGGAGGCCCCGACGGCGCGGACGAGGGCGTCTGGGTCATCGAAGTCGCCCGGTTCGACGACCCGGATGCCGTTCTTCGCCACGAAGGCCGACTCGCCCTCGTCCAGTGCGCGCGTCCCGGCGAGCACGATGGAGGACGGCTTCAGGACAGCGGAGCCCGTCGAGGCGAGTCCGTCCGGTCCGTCGCCGAGCAGAGCGCGCAGCACCATTCCGTGAAACGCCCCCGACGGCGAAGTGGCGACGTCGTTCAGATCGCCGTGTGCGTCGAACCAGACGAGCGCGAGCGCGCCCCCGGGACGAGTGGAAACCGCGTGCTGTACGCTCGCCAGGTCCGCGCCGCAGTCTCCACCCACGGTCACGATCGGTGCTGCGAGCACCTCGATCTCCGCGGCGGCCAGCTCGCGGATCGCGGTGAGCGACGAGTACCGCTGAACCCCGGTCCCGAGCGCCTCGCCGGCCGCAGCCGGAACGGTCACGACGTGGGTTCGCGAGACCGGGAGGTCGCCGAGGACGGCTTCCGCGCCGTCGATCAGGCGCATGGCCCGCGACGAACCGGAACCCTGCCATTGCGGGATGACGAGGAACGACGCACCGCTCATCCCTTGTCCTTCTGATTCAGCTCCGGACCGGGAAGCGGATCGCCGTCCCGGCGTGTTCGGCGCTGTGGCCCTGCGGGTGGCTGTCCGGGCTCCGCGCCTCCGGCGGCCTTCTTCCTCCGCCGCCAGCGAACGACGAAGAGCGCAGCGCCGCCGATGAGGATCGCGCCGAGGAGGGACAGCACGAGGAAAGCGGGGCCGTCGCTCCCGCCGTCGACCGCGTCCCCGAGCCCCTGAGCGGCGGCGATGGCCGCACCGGCCCACTCGGAGTCGTGCAGCCGGGGTTCGATGTCGTTTTGCTCGATCTTGCCCAACCGGTCGTCGTCGACCGGGCCGATGTCGTCGCCGGAGAGAGAGTAGGCGTGTCCGTCGGCCGCGATGGCGAGCAGATAGTCCGTCGGCCCGAGGCCGTTCTCCGAGGCCGTCTCGTTTGCCCAGTCCTCGGCGTCCTCCGGGCCGGTGAACCGGTCGACGAAGACGACGTAGAGGTCGAGTTTGTGGTCCGAGCGGAGCTTCTTCGCGGCGTTCTCGATGCGTTTGGTGTCGCCGCGGCTGAGCACACCGGCCTGATCCAGGACGTGACTGCTGCCCAGGGAGACGGGGTCCTGTGTCGAGACGGACCGCGGAGCCGAAGCCGATTCAGCGGAGGAAGCCGGGGCCGCTTCCGCGAACACCGCCGGGATCACCGCCAGTCCGGCCGCAAGGAGCATCCCGGTCAGCACTCGTCTCAAGCCCGCGCACCCCGCTTTCCGAACTCTCCTTGGGTTCGAGCCGAGTCTATTGAGAGGGCGGGCCGCTGTCACTGTTGCCGCCTGTTACGGCCCGGGATGCGCGGCCTGGCGGCCACCCCCAGAATGAGCGGTGTGTCCACTTCCGCGCACACGCTCGCTGTGGTCGAGGCGACGCGGTTCCGCGGCCACGATCCGGCATACCACGTGTACGCGCAACTGCTCGTCGGGGCCGTGCTCGCCCGTGCGGCGGAGGCCGGCTGGACGGTCACGCGCACCGCTGCCGACCGGGGAGCCAGCGTCGTGCTCGACCGCACCGCCGGCGCGGACGCTGTCGTGATCGTCGGCGGCGAGGACATCGCGCCGCGCTTCTACGGCGGACCGAGCGGTTATGCGAACGAAGGGCGGTACCTCGAGACGGCCGACGCGGCGCAGATCGCCCTCGTACGCCAGGCGGTGGAGCGCAGCGTCCCGCTCCTCGGCATCTGCCGGGGACTTCAGATCGTCAATGTGGCGCTTGGCGGCACGCTCGTGCAGGATCTTGGCGACGGCATCCATGTCAACCGGGGGGCGCCGGTCCCCGATACGCTCACCGATCACGCCGTGCTGCTGGAATCCGGCAGCCGTGTGGAAGCGCTCCTCGGCCCGGTCGCCCGGGTTCGCAGCGCCCACCATCAGGCTGTGGACGCGCTCGGAGCCGGTCTCGTCGTCGCCGGCCGCGCTCCGGACGGGCACATCGAGGCGATCGAGCACGATTCGGCCCCGATCCTCGCTGTCCAGTGGCATCCGGAGGATCCGGGCGCGCCCGCTGGTCAGATGGCTGCGCGTCCCGGCGCTCGCCGCCGTGTGAGCACGGTCGCTGTGCGGTCCTGTGCCGCTGGCGACGAGGGTGCTCTGCCCGCCGGACCGCGCTCTCGAAGCGTCACCGCACCGCCGTCGTGGCTGGAGGAAGGACCGGGCGGCCGGGGCGGAGAGGAAGCCGTGTCACCCGAAGGCCCGTGCGTGCTCCACCAGCCGGTCGAAGGCGGCGTCCAGGTCCGGGTCGAGGCGCTGACGTGAGCTGTCTCCCAGGAACCACTCGACGATCTCGCCCGCACCGCGTGCGAACGGCACCCGGGCCCGGAACTCCGGCACCAGGGCTTTGACCTTGCTGTTGTCGAACTGCATGGAGTGGGCTTTGTCGCCGAGCAGGCCGGGACCGAGTTCCGGCACGGCCGCAGCGATCGACTCGCTCGCCACATGCACGAGCTCGGCCTCGACGCCGAGCGCCTCGGCCAGGTAGCAATAGATCTGGTCCCAGGTCGGCGCCTCGTCGGACGTGATGTGGAACGTGTCGCCCACAGCCTCCGGCCGGCCCAGCAGCCCGGTGAACGCGACCGCGAAGTCGGTGCTGTGCGTGATCGTCCAGCGGCCTGTCCCGTCGCCGTGGACCACCACCGGCGCGCCCCGGCGCATCCGTTCGAGGTCGGTCCAGTGCCCACTCGTCGGGATCATCGTCCGGTCGTAGGTGTGCGACGGCCGCACGATCGTGATCGGGAAACCCCGCTCGCGATACCCCTGGACGAGCAGGTCTTCGCACGCGATCTTGTCGCGCGAATACTGCCAGAACGGGTTCCGCAGGGGAGTGGACTCGGTCACCGGCAGCCGTGACGGCGGTGTCTGGTAGGAGGACGCCGAGCTGATGAACATGTACTGTCCGACCCGCCCCTCGAACAGGTCGAAGTCGGTGTGGATGTGCTCGGGCGTGAAAGCGAGGAACTCCGCGGCCACATCGAAGCTCCGCTGGCCCAGAACGGCATGCATGCTCTCCGGGTCCCGGATGTCGGCGTGCAGCGCTTCCACCCCGTCCGGCAGCCGCCGCTGCGTCTTCGATCCCCGGTTCACGACGGTCACCTCGTGTCCCTGTTTCAGCGCCTCAGCGACGCACGCGGAACTGATGACCCCCGTACCGCCGATGAAGAGTATCCGTGTCGCTGCCATCCCCTGCTCCTCACATCGTCGCCATCGTCATGTCCCCCAGAACGACCAGATTAGTCCGAGAGCGCTCCCGCTCAAGAAGAGGACTTGCTTATATTCCACATATGACTAGAGGTTCATTGCGGTGCTGGCCGTCCTGCAGCTTCCGCGCTCACAGCGAACTGGCAGGAATGCCGTGACCATCCTCGCCCCCTCCGCTGTTCTGTCTCAGTGACGGCGTCGCGGCCAGTGCGCCCCACCGAGGAGGAACCGTGACACAGGAGTACCGCAAGGATCGGGATGCGATCGGCCGGCTCACCGCCGCGCAGTTCGCGGTCACGCAGGAGTCGGCGACCGAGCCGGCGTTCCGCAACGAGTTCTGGAACAGCCACGAGGCGGGGCTCTACGTCGATATCGTGTCGGGCGAGCCGCTCTTCGCCTCCGTGGACAAGTACGATAGCCGTTCGGGCTGGCCGAGTTTCACCGTCCCGGTTGAGCCGGGGAACATCGTCGAGAAGACCGACCGGTCCTTCGGGACGTTGCGCACCGAAGTGCGTTCCGCGCACGGCGACAGCCACCTCGGCCATCTCTTCGACGACGGCCCCGCCGAGGCCGGCGGGCTGCGCTACTGCGTCAACTCCGCCGCGCTCCGTTTCGTCCCGCTCGCGGAACTGGACGAGCAGGGCTATGGCGATTACAAGCGCCTGTTCGAGAATGAGGGAGAAGGAGGGCGGCGATGACAGAGAGAGCGATCCTCGCCGGAGGGTGTTTCTGGGGCATGCAGGACCTCATCCGGAAGCGTCCCGGTGTCCTGCGCACCCGCGTCGGGTACACCGGCGGCGATGTCCCGAACGCTACGTACCGCAATCACGGCAGCCATGCCGAGGCCATTGAGATCGAGTTCGACCCGTCGCGCATCGGCTACCGCGACCTGCTCGAGTTCTTCTTCCAGATCCACGATCCCTCGACCGCGAACCGCCAGGGCAACGATGTCGGCGCCAGCTACCGCTCCGCGATCTTCTACGAGGACGAGGAGCAGCGCCGTGTCGCCGAGGAGACCATCGCGGAGGTGGACGCCTCCGGGCTCTGGTCCGGCAAGGTCGTCACCGAGGTGAGCCCGGCCGGCCCGTTCTGGGAGGCCGGGCCGGAGCACCAGGACTACCTGGAGCGTATCCCGTGGGGCTACACCTGCCACTTCCCGCGTCCGGGCTGGACGCTCCCGAAGCGCGAGGCAGCGGGGGACTGAGCCCGGCCGGTCGGGCTCTCGCTCCAGCGGCACCGCCACCTCCAGGTGCGCGGTCCGCGGGACGATGTCGAGCGCGCGGCCGGTCCGGATGCGGTGGCCCGGCATTTGGGCCAGGTTGCCTGCGAGGCCGACCCGGTCGCAGTGGGAGTGGGCAGTGCGCTCCGTCCCGGAGCCGTTCAGCCAGCTGGCCAGTTCTGCGCCGATGCCGCCGTGGCGGGTTGACGATCGCCGGTTTGGGCGCGCTCCTCGTGCGCATGATCGGCAGTCTCCCGCGCCGGCGTGCGAAGAATGCCCGTGCGACGACGATTTTACGGGTTTTCCAGGGCGCTCTTTGTGAAACGGGCATAAAACAACCGGCCATATCTGTTGTTTTGAGTTGGATAATATCGTGTTATGTTGCACCTTGAAGGAGGCGGCGCGTGTATCCACTGGAGCGTCAGGGGCTGATCGAGCGCGTGCTCGAAGAGGGTGGCCGTGTCGCCGTCGTCGATCTCGCCGAGCGGTTCGCTGTCACCACCGAAACGGTCCGCCGCGACCTGCGCGTGCTCGAGCAGGCGGGGATTCTTCGCCGGGTTCACGGCGGAGCCGTCGCCACCGAACGGATCGGCACGGCCGAGGTCCCCGTGGCCGAGCGCAGCGGGCTGCGCGCGGCAACGAAGCAGCTGATCGCGGCGCGCGCCCTGGACGTCCTCGCCGCCGACTTCCACGGGTCCCTCTACTTCGACGCCGGGACGACCACCGCGGCTGTCGCACGACTTCTGCCCGAACGGCTCGCCGCCGTTCGGGGCGTCGCCGAAGTGGTCACGCACTCGCTCACCCTGGCCCCGGCGCTCGCCTGCGCCGCCCGTGTCTCGCTGACGGTGGTCGGTGGCCGCATCCGGGGGGTGACCGCTGCCGCGGTCGGTGCGGGAACCGTGCGCGCCATCCAATCGCTCCGCACCGACATTGTCTTTGTCGGCGCCAACGGCCTCTCCGCCGGGTTCGGGATGAGCACCCCCGATCCCGAGGAGGCGGCGGTGAAAGAGGCCATCGTCCGCGCCGCGCTCCGGGTTGTCCTCGTTGCCGATGCGAGCAAATTCTGTCAGGAGTGCCTGGTCTCGTTCGCGCCCCTGGACGCCATCGACGTGCTGGTGACCGATCGCGAGCCGGAGGGCGCGCTCGCCGACGCGCTCGCCGCCGCCGGGGCCGAGGTGTGGTCGCCATGATCGTCACCCTCACCGCGAACCCCTCGCTCGACCGCGCCGTCGCGCTCGCCGGACCGCTGCGGCCGGGAGAGGTGCAGTTCGCCGCTTCGTCCCGGGAGGACGCTGGCGGCAAGGGCATCACCGTCGCCCGCGTGATCGCCGCCGCCGGCGTCTCGACCCTGGCGGTCCTGCCGCTCGCCGGAGACGATCCATTCGGCGCCGTCCTGCGCAGCTCCGCGGTCCCCACCCGTCCGGTCGCGATCCACGGTCACGCGCGGGCGAATCTGACCATCACCGACCCCGCCGGGGCGACGACCAAGCTCAACCTGCCCGGAGCGACTCTGCGCGCCGAGGAGGCGGAAACCCTGGGCGAGGCGGTGGTCGACGCCTGCGCCGGCGCGAGCTGGCTCGTCCTCGCCGGTTCGCTTCCGCCCGGGGTGGGCGACGACTTCTACGTGACCGTCATCCGCGCCGTTCGCGAGCGCTGGGGCGAGGCCGCGCCACGTGTGGCCGTCGACACCGCGGGAGAGGCGCTGCGCACGGTCGTCGCCGACGCGCGTCCCGACCTCATCAAGCCCAACGACGACGAACTGGCCGAGCTCTCCGGCGCCGCGCTCGATCCGGGCGACGTCGAGCGGTCCGTTCTCCGTGTCGCCCGCACGCTGGTCCCCGGACGGGTCGGCGCGGCGCTGATCACCCTCGGCTCCCGTGGCTCCATCCTCGTCACGCCCAGCGGCGGCTATGTCGCGGCGGCCCCGCGCATCCGGGTGCAAAGCACCGTCGGAGCCGGGGACAGCGCCCTGGCCGGTTACCTGCTGGCCGATGTCGCCGGAGCGTCCGCTCCCCAGCGGCTCGCCGGCGCCATCCGCTACGGTTCCGCCGCCGCAGCGCTCCCCGGAACCCAGGCCCCGCACCCCGCGGACCTGCCCCGCGACGATATCCGTGTCGCCGCACTCCAACCCTGAACCCTGAAACCCGCTCACCCTTGGAGGAACCTGTGTCATCGAAGACCATCGCCCCCGAACTTGTCGTCCTCGACATCGGCGCAGCCGATAAGAGCGCCGTCATCCGCGTGCTCGCCGAGTGTCTCGCCGCCGGTGGCCGCGCGACCGACGCCGACGTCCTCTACGCGGACGTCTGGGCACGCGAACAGAAGGATGACACGGGCGTTTCCGGCGGCATCGCCATCCCGCACGCGAAAAGCGCCACTATCGCGGTCCCCTCGATCGCGTTCGCCCGTCTGACGCCGGGCGCCGACTTCGGCGCGCCGGACGGTCCGGCCGACCTCGTCTTCCTCATCGCCGCGCCCGAGGGCGCCGAGGAGATGCATCTGGTCGTGCTGTCCAAGCTCGCGCGCAGCCTCCTGCTGGACGAGTTCACCGCCCGGCTGCGCGCGGCGAAGACTCCTGAGGAGATCGTCGCGCTCGTCAACGGAGCGATCGAAGGAGATGACGCTGCGCCCGAATCGGCTCCGCCCTCCCCGCACACCGCCGCGACCCACGGCCTGATCGTCAACGGCCGCCCCGCGCGGATCGTCGCCGTCACGTCCTGCGCCACCGGAATCGCCCACACCTTCATGGCCGCCGACGCCCTGAGCGCCGCAGGAAAGGCCGCCGGCATCGACCTCTCCGTCGAGCCGCAGGGGTCGAGCGGCTACCAGCCCCTCCCGCAGAGTGCGATCGACGCCGCGGACGCCATCATCTTCGCGAACGACGTCGATGTGCGCGAGGAGTCCCGCTTCGCCGGGAAGCCCGTCGTCCGTACCGGTGTCAAGAGCGGCATCGAGCGTCCGTCCGAATTGATCGCCGAGGCGGTCGCCGTGGCGGGCGACCCGAACGGGGCACGGGTCGCCGCGCCGGGGGCGGTGGCCGGCTCCGCTCCCGCCGAGCGCCTCTCGTGGGGCCGCAACCTCCAGCGCATCCTGCTCACTGGCGTCAGCTACATGATTCCGTTCGTCGCCGGCGGCGGCCTCCTCATCGCGATCAGCTTCCTGCCATTCCTCGGCGGCTACGGCATCGCGCTCTCACACGGCGACTCCGGCGTCAACAACGCCGTCTACACGCTGCAGCACTTCGCGATCTGGAACCTGCCGCCGGAGGGTCTCGGCTATTACCTCGGCGCGATCGCGTTCCAGATCGGTGCCCTGAGCCTCGGCTTCCTCGTCCCGGCGCTGGCCGGCTACATCGCCTTCGCGATCGCCGACCGGCCCGGCATCGCCCCCGGCTTCGTCGCCGGCGCGATCGCCGTCTTCATGAACGCCGGCTTCCTCGGCGGCCTGATCGGCGGGCTGCTCGCCGGCTTCGCCGCCTGGCTGATCTGCCGTCCCGCCGTTCCGCGCTGGCTGCGCGGCCTGATGCCGGTCGTCGTCATCCCGCTTGGCGCGTCGGTCATCGCCTCCGGTCTGATGCTCTTGATCCTTGGAGCGCCGATCGCGTTGCTGATGACACAGCTGACGGGCTTCCTCAACGGCCTCACCGGCGCCGGGGCGATCGTGCTCGGCGTCATCCTGGGCCTGATGATGTGCCTCGACCTCGGCGGTCCTGTGAACAAAGTCGCTTACGCCTTCGCCGTCGCCGGTCTCGCTCAGCAGACCGAAGCCAGCTTCCAGATCATGGCCGCCGTCATGATCGCCGGAATGGTGCCACCGCTCGGCATGGCGCTCGCCTCCACTGTCTTCTACCGTCGCGGGTTCACCCGTGTCGAGCGTGAGAATGGCGCGGCCGCCTGGCTGCTCGGGGCCTCCTTCATCTCCGAAGGCGCCATCCCGTTCGCCGCTGCGGACCCGCTGCGCGTCATCCCGGCGAATCTGGCCGGAGGCGCTGTCGCAGGCGGCCTCGCGATGGCGCTGGGAGTGGAGTCGCGCTCCCCGCACGGCGGCATCTTCGTGTTCTTCGCCATCGACCCGGTCGGGGGCTTCTTGCTCGCGCTCGCCGCAGGAACCGTCGTGACCGCTCTCGTCGCCGTCGTCCTCAAGCGTTTCGTGGCGCCGCGGAGCGCGGCCGTGGCCGCCGATCCGTCCGAGCAGACTGTCGCTGCGGTCGCGATGGCCTGGACGCACTAGCGTTGCCTCCACGACGGAAGGAGCACCGATGTCCACAGAGCAGGGTTCGGCGATGAACACCCCGGATTGGAGCGGCACCGTCCGGGTCGACCAGCGGATCTCGGGACCGCGACTGGAAGAGCTGGTCGGTCTGGACGCGAAGCGCTGGTCTGTCCTGGGGATGGACATCGTCGTGGGCGACGGACGGCGGGAGCTCCGGGTGCTGGCGATCGCCCGCGATCGGCTTCCGGCCGGGGGCGACATCCTGGCTCGCGCTGCAGCGGCCGCGGGCGGCAGCCTGCCGGTGCGGGAGTTCGCGATCGAGGGCGTGGACCCGTTCGAGCTTCTCGAGCGCATCGGCCACGGCTACGAACTGCGCCTCCAGGCCCGGTGCTCGCAGGGGCTCCCGCTGCGGATCGTCGACGACACCGACCCATCGTAGAAGTTTTAATGTTTCAACTTTCGATATGTCGAAGTTGTAGTACGCTGTAGCGTTGACCACTGACACAAGGAGAAGTCATGCCGATTCCGGTGACGAAACAGTCCGTCGCGCCGAAGCGCGTGCTCCTGCGGGATGTCGTCCGCGACCAGATCCGCGATGCGATCATGGATGGCACGCTGAAACCCGGTGAGACGCTGCAGGACGAGGCGTTGCAGGAATGGCTGGGGACCTCTCGCACACCGATCCGCGACGCTCTCAACGAGCTCGCCCGCGTCGGCCTCATCGAGATGGAGCCGAACCGCTACACGCGGGTCGCGATGCTGCACTCGGACTCCGAGGCGCTCGAGGCCCTCGCGGTGCTCGGGGTCATCTATGGCGGCGCGGCGGCGATCGCGATACCGGCCTTGACGGCCGCGCAGGCGCGAGAACTCGACAAGCTGCTCTCGCAGGCGATTGCGGGAGTGAAGGACGCGGATGCCGATCGGATCCGGGCGAATGTGCTCACGGCCTACGGAAAGCTGGTCGAGCACTCCAAGAACACCCTCTTGATCAAGCTCTTTCGGGAGACCGTCGACGGGCTTTCCTACAAGATCCGGGTCGCCCGCCTGGTGCAGATCCTCGATAGCGAGTCGACGGTGCGCTTCCTGAACGAGCTGTCCGCGGCGATCGCTGAGCGGGACGGCCTGCGTGGCCGGCGGGCGACCGATGCGCTGTTTCAGCTCCCGAACTTCCGCCCCGGCGAGGAGGCTTCGGGGCGCTGAGCCCCGCACTCGGCTCCAAGCAGCGGATGCCCCGGCTCCAGAAAGAGCCGGGGCATCCGCCGTATCAGGTCGCCGACCGCGATGATTCGGGTTCGTCACGGGGGCGGGTCACACAGCGTGGGTCAGGGACTCCTCTCGCTCCAGGACCGGGCCGAGGATGGTGGCCGGCTCGACAGCCTTCAGAAGGACGGCTTCCGCGCGTGCGGCGTCTGCGGCTTCCACGGTGACGGTGATCTAGCGTCCACGGGCGACGCAGGGGATTTCGTAGGCGTTCATAGCCATCCTTTCGTGTTGTTTCCGAGCCAGTCCTGGGGGTCGACGTGCGTGCCGTCCACCATCAGCTCGAAGTGCAGGTGGGGTCCGGTCGAGACGCACGAGGAGCCGAGCGTGCCGAGGGTCTCTCCGCCGGAGAGCTGCTGTCCGGGCTGAACAGCGAGCGTGTCGAGGTGGCAGTATCGGGTGACGATGCTGTGCCCGTGGAACTCGTGGGCCACCTCGACGGAGAGGCCACAGCCGCCGAGGTCGCTGGGCTGGGTGCTGATCACGACCCCGCCGTACACGGAGCGGACCGGAGTGCCGAGCGGCGCCGCGAAGTCGATCCCGCGGTGGTTCGTGGACGCGCCCGCCGTGGGCGCGGTGCGTGGGCCGAAGCCGTCGGTGATGTCGACGCCGGGCGCGAGCGGCCAGAAGACGGACGGTGGGGTTATGACGGCGGCCTGCTCGCGGTCGAGTCGCTGTGCGACGTCGACAGCGTTTGCGACGCTGAGGCGGGCGGTGCTGATGCGGCGACAGCGGCGAGGGAGGGGGCCGGGAGGCCGACGATGGTGAGGCTGCAGATGGCCGTGAGGACGAGCGTGAGGGAGCGCCGGGCCAGTGCGGGTCCGTTCTGCGATCGAAAAGTCACCAAGTCCATCCTTCTGAAGTGTTTGGAAGCGTTTAGAAGTTTTGAAACAACGATATACTGCAATGATTAACTGATCAATTGTGACATCAAAATTTCAGCTTTTGGTTAGGAACGGACCTTGACACCTCTCGATGCGATGCGACGGGATCGGGACCGTCCGGGACGGTCCCGATCCCGTCATCCGCGTCTGAGCGATCACGCTGCTCGCCGCCGCGCTCATCGCCGTTGGCCAGACGGCCGGGGGGAGCGCATCGTCACCCCGCGCGCAAGGCGCGCGGACGGCACAACGGAAGGGGCATCAGCCCGTTGCCCGGCGATCGAGAGATGGCCGCACCCTGGACGGGCGCTGGTGCGTCAGCCTCGTCTGCCGACCTGGCCCGCGAGGATGGCTCCGGCCTGGTGACACCAGTGCAGCGGTCTCGTGTGGGACTCTTGTGCTGAACCGGCGAGGCCGGCGAGCTCGATGCGGTGGGCGAAGGCCGTGGTGGGCGCCTCGATCAGTCTGGCCACGAGGGCGACGGGTGTGTTCTGGGCGGCCGCGAGAGCGGTGACATGGGAGGCGACCTTGCCGCGGGCGGTCTGGCGGTCGTAGCGGCCTTCGCCCGTGATGACGAGATCGGCGTCTTTCAGGGCGGCGTCGAGTCCGATGCGCTCCGCGATCTCGGCGGAGCCAGAAACGAGAGAGGCGCCCCAGAGCAGCAGGCCGAATCCGGTGCCGCCTGCCGCTCCGGCGCCGGGGAGCCGACTCAGGGGGACGGCGGCGGGATGGCTGCGCGCTGCACTGTCCCGCAACCGGCGCAGGTTGGCCTCCAGCTGCCCGGCCTCCGCGGCGGTCGCGCCCTTCTGCGGGCCGAAGACCGCGGCGGCCCCGTCCGGACCGAGAAGGGGACTGCGCACATCGCCGAGCAGCCGGACGCCGCCGGGCGGGAGCGCGCGCAGTTCGGCGAGGTCGAGGCGCGCGAGTTCCCTGAGCCCGCGGTTGCCGGCGGGGATGTCCGTGCCGGTGAGGGTGAGCAGCTGCGCTCCGAGCGCGGCGAGGGCTCCGGCCCCTCCGTCGCTGGAGGCGCTGCCGCCGAGGCCGATGAGGAGCTGAGAGACTCCGGCGTCGAGCGAGGCGGCGATGGCCTGGCCGAGGCCGCGGGTGTGTGCGTCGTGCGGGCGGAGCGGGTCGAGCAGTCCGATGCCGCTGGTCTCGGCGACCTCGATCACGGCCGTGCCGCCGGGACGCCCGGCGCTGGCCGGCAGGTGTACCCAGTGGGCTTTGACGGGGCGGTCGTCGGGACCGTCGACGATGACGGTGCGCGTTCGCGCGCCGGGGACTGCAGCGGCGAAGGCGGCGACGGTGCCTTCGCCGCCGTCTGCCATCGGGCGCAGCGCCAGGTCGTCCTGAGGCCGGGCCGAGAGCCAGCCGCCGGCGAGCGCTCGGGCGATGGCGGCGGCATCGGCGGTGCCCTTGAAGGAGTCGGGCGCGACGACGATCCGCAGCGGTCGGCTCATCGGTCGTTCACCCGGATCGGGGTCATCGGCTGGCCTCCAGCCGGGTCGAGAGGTCGAGGGCGAGCGCGGCGGTCCAGCTGAACCGGGAGGTGCCGCGCGGTGCCATCGTGTAGGGGTCGAGGTATTCGGGGAAGCCGTGCTCGAGCGCGCTGTCGTCCATCGAGCGGGAGAGCCGTTCGGCGTCGGAGGTCAGCCCGCGCTCCCACAGCGCCTCGGCGATGAGCCAGGCGGTGTTGAACCAGGACGGCCCGCGCCAGCAGCGCGCCGGGTCGAAGGTAGGCGCCAGCAGGTCGTGGCTGGGGACCATCGCCACGGTTCCGAGCGCGAAGTGCGGGCCGCGCAGCAGGTCCAGCAGATCCTGCTCGTGTGGGAGCGAGCGTACCAGCAGCGGGGCGACACCGGCGATCGTCCGGAGGTGCTGCAACTCGTCGCTGATCGTGTCGCGGGCGACGTAGCATCCCAGCTCCGGCGATCAGAGCCGGTCGAGTGCGTCGGCGATGCGCTGCGCCTGACGGTGGTGCGGGGTGGCGTCGAGGCCGAGCTGCTGTGCGATCTCGGCCAGCGCGAGTTCCGAGCGTGCCCAGAGCGCATTGAACGCCGGGTCCTCGAACTGGAATGGGTAGCCCGTGTCGGCGTCGTCGCAGTAGCGCGCCGCCAGGTAGAGGTATTTGCCGTATTCGCCGTTGGAGGGCCGGTGGCCGGCGTCCGCATGGAGCAGGTCGGGCCGGGGGATGTCGTCGTGATAGGTCTCGGCCATCGCGGCGAGGCGGGCGTCCCAGTAGGGGGAGTTGTCCATCCCGCTCTCCCAGGGGTGGATGACTCGGGCGAGCCCGGAGTGACCGCCGCGTCGGCCGCGGAGGTAGTCGTGCCAGCGGACGAGGCGCGGGTAGGCGCGCGTCAGGAACCCGCGCCGCTGCGACTCGGCTGGGTCGGACTGGTGGACGAGGAGAGCGGCGAGGGCGTGGTTCGGTGGCTGGATCAGCCCGGCGGTCTGCACCGGAGGCGAGCCGGGGACGCTGCGGCTGTTTCAGAAGGCCGGGCCGGGGGAGTAGCCGTCGTCCCGCCCGGAGTGGAAGACGATCTGCGGCAGCCGGCCGTCGCTCCACTGGGCGCTGAGGATGGTGTCCAGCTCCTGTTGCGCCCGGCGGGGTGAGAGGTGGCGCAGGCCGATGGCGATGAACGCGGAGTCCCAGCTCCACTGGTGCGGGTAGAGCCCGCTGGCCGGGACGGTGTAGTCGCGGCGCCAGTTCGAGAGGAGGACGGCGGCGGCCGCCGCGCGCAGGGCGTTCACAGAGACCGTCGCAGCAGGGGCGGCACAGTGGGGAGCACGCGGTCGGCCGGGCCGGAGAGCCGGCTCTCGATCGCGATGGACCGCTCGTAGCCGAGGGCGGCGACGGTCGCGCCGAAGAGCGCCCAGTCCACGTGTCCAGCGCCGGGCTCCAGCCGGTTGGAGTCGCTGGCCTGCAGGTGCCCGATGTGCGGTGCGACCGCGAGCAGCGCGGCGGCCGGGTCGCCCTCTTCGATGTTCATGTGGTAAGTGTCCGCCACGATCCTCATCGCGGGCGAGGCCACCTCGTCGAGGAGCGTCGCGGCCTGCGCCAGCGTATTGACCAGGTAGTCCTCGTAGCGGTTCAGCGGCTCCAGGAACAGCTCCACCCCTTCGGTTTGCGCGTGCTGGCCGAGCCGGCCGAGCGCGTCCACCAGGATGTCGTGGTCCTCCTCCGGCGAGCGCGGCGGCTCGAACGGCGGCAGGCGACGGGAGAACATCCCGTAGGAGCCGGGGGTCATCACGCCCACGCCTCCGATCTCGGCCATGACGCTCAGCTGCGAGGTGAGCTGGGTGATGGCGTCCTCGCGCAGCTCGCGGTCGAATGCGCCGATGAAGTGCGGCATCTCCACGCAGGCGGTGGGCATGAGGACGCCGGCCGCCCGGGCGCGGCGCAGTTCCGGGAGGCGTCCGGCGAAGTGGAGGTCGCCGCGGCTGCGCAGTTCGATGCCGTCGAAGCCCCAGGCGAGGGCGGTCTCGAACTTCCGCTCCAGGGTCTCCCCGGGCAGCTGCTGCTCTTGGATGGTGATCGGATTGGTCATCGAACTCCCCTGCTCAGAATTCCAGGACGACCTGCAGCCGCGACCTCGATCACCTCGCCGACCTCGGAGTAGCCCCAGCCGTCGAGCGGATAGGCGAGGCCTCCGTCGCCGGACGTCTCGTGGAACAGGCGCGACTCCGGGTCCCACTGGCTGGTCAGGTAGGGATTGGTGCCGCGGTAGGCGGTCAGCTCGGTCCCCGCCGAGATGCCCGAAGAGAGCGTGCGGACCCGCACCTGTCCCGGTTCCAGCGCGGGTCGGGGCGCATCGACGATCTCGACCGTCCGGGGAGCGGAGAAGCGAAGGAGGCGGTTCATTGCGTACGTCCTTGGATCGGAGTGGTCGGTTGGGCCACATTAGTATTATGACTAAACCTTTTCTGCTTAGACAATATGCAAAAGATGCGTTACGCTCCTCATCACCCCCATCTCAGAGAGGAGACGCGATGACGACGTCGCGTTTGACGAAGACCGTCGCTGGAGCGGCGCTGCTGGCGGCTGGCGCGGCGATGCTCGCCGGCTGTTCCAGCAGCGGCGGCTCCGGTGACGCAAACAAGACGATCACGGTCTGGTCCGAGGAGAACCAGCCGGATCGTGTGAACACCACCAAGAAGATCATCGAGGGCTTCACGAAGAAGACCGGCATCAGGGTCAAGCTCGTCCCGGTGGACGAGAACCAGGTTCCGCAGCTGGTGGCCTCCGCTGCGATCTCCGGCACACTGCCGGATGTCATGGGCGCGATCCCGCTGTCCACCGTGCGGCAGCTGGACACACAGAAGCTGCTGAACACCGACGCGTCAGCCGCTGTCGTGAAGATGCTCGGCGAGAAGACGTTCGTCGGTTCCGCCTTCGACCTGGTGCGCGACGGCGACCGTCAGCTCACCGTGCCGGAGTCCGCGTTCGCGCAGATCCTCGTCTACCGCAAGGACCTATTCGAGAAGGCCGGTCTTCAGCCGCCGACGACCTACGAGAACCTGGAGAAGGCGGCGAGGGCGCTCACCACCGGGGGTCAGTACGGCATCACCCTGGCGACCGACCGGCCGACGTCTTCACCTCGCAGACGTTCGAGTCCCTCGCGCTCGGCAACGACTGCCAGCTCGTGAACACCAGCGGTGACATCCAGCTCGACTCCTCGGCCTGCACGACGACCTGGAACGCCTACGGGGCGCTGGCGCAGAAGTACTCGCCCCAGGGAACCCAGACCGTCGACACCACGTGCGTGACCTATTTCGCGGGTCAGGCCGCGATGGTCGACTGGTCGACCTTCCTGCTGGACGAACTCGGCGGCCTGCGCAACGACGCGCTGCCGACCTGCCCGGAATGCGCCTCCGACCCGACCTGGCTGGCGAAGAAAAGCGGAATCGTGACCTCCATCCACGGTCCGGATGGCACGGACGGCGGCACCTACGGAGAGGCGACATCCTGGCTGATCACGAAGAAGGCGAACGCCTCCGCTTCGGAGCAGTTCGTGGAGTACATGCTCTCCGACGGCTACCTCGACTGGCTCGGCGTCGCGCCCGAGGGCAAGGTCCCGTTGCGGACGGGCACCGTGGACAATGCGACCGCGTTCAGCGACGGCTGGAAGGACCTCGAAGCGGGCGTCGACACCAAGAAGAAGCTCTCCGACATCTACGACGCCGCCACGATCGACGCCCTGCTGACCGTGCCGGCGACGATCGACCGCTGGGCCATCCCCCAGGACCAGGGCGCGCTGCTCGGGCCGGTGACCACTCAGCTGCCGATCTCCAAGGCTGTCGCCAGCCTCGGCTCCGGGATCTCGCCTGCCGACGCTGCCCAGACGGCGACCTCCGCGTTCGAGCAACTCCAGGCCAAGCTCAAGAAGTGACACGATGACGCACCTTGCACCACCTGCGCCCGCACCGGCGGTCCGCTCTGGCCAGCCGCGACAACCGCGCCGGCCTGACGATGGTCCTGCCGACCACGCTGATCATCCTGGCCATCGTGATCGTCCCGGTGATCTGGAACCTCGTGCTCGCGTTCCAGGAGACCGACTTCAGCACGATCGCCGAGAACGGCCTGTTCAACCCGCTCACGCTGGAGAACTTCGCCGCGGTCTTCGCCGACCCGGGGTTCTGGAGTTCGCTGTGGACGACGATCGTCTACTCGGTGCTCTCCACGGTCGGCTCGATCGCGGTTGGCCTGGTCGCGGCGCTGGCGTTCCGCTCGCCCTTCCGCGGGCGCGGCCTGGCGAGGTCGCTGATGCTGCTGCCCTATGTCGCACCGGTGGTCGCCGTGACCTTCGTCTGGCAGATCATGCTGAACGCGCAGTTCGGCATCGTCAACACGATCGGCAAAGCATGGTTCGGCTGGGAGCACCCGATCGACTTCCTCGGCAAGGCGCCCTACGCGCTGATCACCGTGATCGTCTTCGAGATCTGGCGCTACTTCCCGTTCGCGTTCCTCTTCATCACCGCACGCATGGTCGACCTCCCCGGCGATGTGGAGGAAGCGGCCTTGGTGGACGGGGTGACGCCGTGGCAGAACTTCCGGCACATCGTCCTGCCGCAGTTGCTGCCGGTGATCTCGCTGCTGTCCGTGCTGCGGCTGATCATGACGTTCAACAAGTTCGACGACGTCTATCTGCTCACCGGTGGCGGCGCGGGAACCGAGGTCTCCGCCGTCCGCGTCTACGACCAGCTCGTCGGCAGCTTCGACATCGGCGGCGCGGCCGCGAACGCGTTCGTGCTCTCCGCCATCCTCGGCGTGTTCCTGTTCGTCTATGTGAAGTTCTTCGCCGGGAAGGGAGAGGACGAATGAGCCGCATCCTCGTCCAGAGACGCACCTTTGGCACGCTGCGCTGGGTCGTGATCGCCGTGCTCGTCGTGGCGACCGTGTTCCCGTTCTACTACATGGCCGAGCTGAGTCTGGTGCCGATCGAGCAGGTGCTCCTGCACCCGGACCGGCTCTGGGTCCCGTTGCAGAATCTGACCCTGCGGACCTACGCCGACGTCATGACGTCGCAGGACGACGGCGGTCAGGGCTTCGGCGGCTTCATGCTCAACTCCGCCCTCGTCGCCCTCGCCACCGTCGCCGTCATGCTGCTGGTGTCCATCCCGGGCTCCTACGCGGTGTCGCGGCTGAACTTCTTCGGACGCCGGCAGATCAGCGCCCTTTTCCTGGCCGTCTACCTGTTCCCCGTCATCATCGCCATTCCGCTGTTCGTCGGGTTCTCCGCCCTCGGCATCCGCGAGTCGCTGTTCGGCCTGGTCATCGTGTACATCGCCCAGACCATCCCGATGTCCATCCACATGCTGCGCTCCTATCTGCGCTCCATCCCGGCGAGCGTGGAGGAGGAGGCGATGGTCGACGGCGACGGCCGAGGGCGGATACTGTGGCAGATAACCGTCCCGCTGGCCATGCCCTCGATCGTCTCCACCGGCCTGTACGTGTTCATGATCGCGTGGAACGAGTTCCTGTTCGCGCTTCTGTTCCTCGCGGCCGATCGCGATCTGTGGACTGTCTCGCTCGGCCTCTCGCAGCTCTCCAACGGCATCGAGGTCTCCAAGACCGTGCTCATGGCCGGCTCGGTGCTGCTCACCATCCCGATCATCGTGCTCTACGGCCTCGCCGAGCGCTCGCTCACCGAGGGCCTCACCAGCGGAGCGGACAAGGGGTGAGCCGGATCGAGCGGGGGCCTCGTACGATGGACCGAGGCCGCTGGGCGCCTCCGGAGGAGAGGCGGCGGATGAGTTCGGGACCGGGAGACGTGCTTCAGCTCATTCGCCGTTCGGAGGCGAGTACCCGCGGCGAAGTGCAGCAGCTCACCGGCCTGTCGCGGATGACCGTCGCCCAGCGTATCGATGCGCTCATGGACGCGGGACTCATCGTGGAGCACGCCGGCGCGGGCGAGGCTACCGGTGGCCGCCGCCCCGACCGGCTCGCCTTCCACGTCGAGCGCTCGGTGCTGGCGGTGGCCGCCGTCGACACCGAGCGCTCCCGCACCGCCCTCACCGACCTCAGCGGACGCGTGCTGGCGACCGACACCGTCGAGGTGGCCATCACTGACGGCCCGACGACCCTGCTCGACGCCCTGACTGCCTCGATGCGTGGGCTGATCGACCGGGCCGCCCACGGCCGAGACGTCGTCGGTTCCGGCGTCTCGGTCCCCGGCCCGGTGGACCCGCGCACCCGCCGTCCGTCCCAGCCGCCGATCATGCCCGGCTGGGACGGCTTCCCGATCGCCGAGCACCTCGCCCAGTCCCTCCCCGTGCCCACCTTCGTCGAGAACGACGCCGACGCAATGGCGTTCGGGGAGCAGTCCACCAACTTCCCGGACGACCCGGCGGTCTGCCTCGTCAAGGTCTCCACCGGCATCGGCGCCGGTTTGGTCATCAATGGCTCGGTGTACCACGGCATCGACGGCGGCGCCGGCGACATCGGCCACATCAGGCTCGCCGACGAGGACGCCATCTGCCAGTGCGGCTCCCGCGGCTGCCTCGCCGCCGTCGCCAGCGGTCGCGCGGTCGCGATGCAGCTGACCGGCTCCGGCGTCCCCGCCGCCTCCGGACATGACATCGGCCGGCTCCTCCGCGACGGCAACATCGACGCCCTCCGCCTCACCCACCGGGCCGGAATGCGTATCGGCGAAGTCATGGCCACCGTCATCTCGATGATCAACCCGGGCACACTCATCGTCTCCGGCGACCTCGCCTCTGCCGCGCTCCTCGGCGGCCTCCGCGAAACCCTCTACCCGCACTCCCTCCCGCGCGCCACCCGCAACCTCGACATCCGCCTCGGCGAACTCGGCGCCGACGCCGGACTGATCGGAATGGCCCGCATCGTCACCGACTCGCTCTACTCCGCCGACGCCATCAACCATCAGCTCGCGTGACGCCCGTGAGAGCGCTTCGCCACAGGGCGGAGCCCATCGACGCACTCCTAACCACGCTCGCCAGCCAACTCGACCGGCTCACCGCGTCCGCATCAACCGAAGCGAACACGCTGACGGCAAGCGGGGATCGTTCGCGAAGTTCCAGGACCTCTCCACCTGGTGGTTAGGCGGCACCGGACTGCTTGCTGCAGTGCTTATCGTCGCAGGCAGGGCCGCCTGGGCTTTGCGCCGGTGCCGCCTCCGCAACCCAGCGGGCGGCACAGAAGCCAGCGATAGCCATCGCCGAGCGAAACACGAGGTGGCCACACCCGAAAGGACCACGCGGGCGATAACCCACAACTACTATCTTACTGGACGCTATCCGGGCCTGCTCAACGTATGGGTTTTCGTGGGGAACTGCTCCCCATCCTCGTTCCCACACCAGGCGGTCAGCCCCTCTTTCGGCGTGGTGCCGTTCGTCGTCGCAGTGCGCAGGATCTTCTGCCCGTGACCGTCGGTGCCACTTAGCAGCCAGGTGTCCTCCCCGTCTGACGGTGCCAGCGGGCCAGCGCATCGGCGGCGACCTCGGTGTAGGCGTGCCCGATGTGCGGGATGTCGTTCACGTAGAAGATCGGCGTCGTGATGTAGAAGGGGGAGCCATCGGACATGAAATCATCCTACGGGCGGGCCGTGTTCTGTCCGCCTCGCTCTCCCCGTGCCACCTGTTTGGTCGCGTTCGTGGATCAGGCGAGATGTCGGACGAGCGTTTCTGCGAGCTCGCGGACGAGTTCTCTCGTGTAGCAAGCCGGATTGTAGCCGATGCGGAGCACACTGCGCGAAGAACCCTGTCTCAACTCGACGGCGAGCGGCGTCTTGGGCAGGAGCGGTTCCAGATTCGTGGGTGGGAGAGGGCCTCGCCCAGCGAAGTCAGCTCTGCCATAGCGCACAACGGTGCCTCGTGAGAGAGGATGACGACGTTCGAGTAGTGGGCGTGGTCGGCGAGCACCGCGGATACTCGCGCGATCATCTCGACTTCCGACTCTCAGGAGGCGGCTGCCTGCTGACCGCCCGAGGCGACGTAAGCCCGGGAGGCCGCCTCCACATCCTCGGTCGTGATCGTGTCGGAAGCGTCCTTGACCGGGAGCCAGTCGTGCAGCCGGATGTCCACCAGCAACGGGGCATTCGCGCCAGCCGCGAGCCGCGAGGCCGTCTGCAACCTCCGAGTGTACGGAGAGGAGACGAAGAGATCGATTCCGCGGCCGGCGAAGTCGCTCCCCAGCCGGTCCGCCTGCGCACGTCGGCGTGCGCTGAGTGCGCGAAGTCTCGTTTGAATCCGGCATGCGCCGGATCGACTCGCTCAAGAGACTCGTAGTCGGCGTTCGCGTGTCGCGTGTCGCGTGTCGCGTGAGAAAATATGTAATCATAGATTTCGACTCCTTCGTCATCTTCACATCTGTTGTTTGGATTCCGTTATTCTTCGGAATGCGTCCAGCTTTTACATTACAACACCGATCTTCTACGTGAACGACGTCCCGCACATCGGCCACGCGTACACGGAGGTCGCCGCCGACGTGCTCGTGCGCTGGCACCGCCAGGCCGGGGAGGATGTCTGGCTCCTCGCTGGCACGGACGAGCACGGGCAGAAGATCCTCCGTACCGCCGCCGCTCAGAGGCTCAGCCCCGCCGAGTGGACCGATCGGCTCGTCCACGACTCGTGGCGGCCGCTGCTGGAGGCTCTGCGCATCTCCGCCGACGACTTCATCCGCACGACCGAGGACAGGCATAAGGTGGTGGTGATCGCCTTCCTGACGCTACTACGCGAGAAGGGGCTCGTCTACGAGGGAACCTATGAGGGGTTCTACTGCGTCGGCTGCGAGGAGTACAAGCAGGAGAGTGACATCATTGCCGGCACGGGGGCGTTCGCGGGACAGGTTCTGTGCCCGGTGCATGCGCGGTCGGTCGACGTGGTGAACGAGAAGAACTACTTCTTCAAGATGAGCGCGTTCCAGGATCGGCTGCTGGAGATGCTCGCGGATGAGGAGTTCCTGCGGCCAGCGGCGGTGCGGAACGAGATCCTCGCCTTCGTCGGCTCCGGGCTCAAGGACATTTCGATCACCCGGTCCAGCTTCGACTGGGGCGTCGAAGTCCCCTGGGAGCCGGGCCACGTCGTGTATGTCTGGTTCGACGCTCTGCTGAACTATATCTCGGGGATCGGATGGGGCTCGGATGTTGAGGAGTTCGACCGGAGGTGGCCGGACGTTCACATCATCGGCAAGGACATCGCCCGGCTGCACGCGGTGCTCTGGCCCGCGATGCTCATGGCGGCGGACCTTCCGGTGCCGAAGCGGATCGTCGCGCACGGCTGGCTGCTCGTGAACGGCGAGAAAATGTCGAAGTCGAACGCGACGGGGATCGGGCCCGAACAGATCGTCAAGGCCTTCGGTATCGACGCCTTCCGCTACTACTTCGTACGGTCGATTGTGTTCGGCCAGGACGGCTCGTTCAGCTGGGACGACATCCACCGCCGGTACAACGCGGATCTGGCGAACGGACTCGGCAACCTCGTGTCGCGCACGATCGCAATGATCACGAAGTACCGCGCTGGCATCGTGCCGGAGGCCGCTGCTCCGACAGCGGCGGAGGACGAGGTTCGGCACACGATCACGCAGGCGCGGGCGAACGCGTCTGCCGCGATCGACCGCTTCGCCCTCTCCGAGGCCCTCGGCCAGGTCTGGACGATCGTCGAACGCCTGAACAGCTATATCACGGAGCAGACGCCGTGGAGTCTCGCGCGGGACGAAGCGCAGGCGCACCGGCTCGACACCGTCTTGAACACGGTGGCCGAGGGTCTTCGCGAACTGGCCGTGCTGCTGCGTCCGTTCCTCCCCGACACCGCCCAGGCGATCTGGGCGGGACTCGGGGCGGAGGCGGTCTGCGGCGACCTACGACGGTCAGACGGCGGAGAGGGGCGCGGCCGGCGGCAGCCTCCTGAGGGGTGTCGCCATCGCCGACGTGCCGCCGCTCTTCCCCCGCATCGAGCGGGAGGCGGTGACCGCCATCGCGGAGGGACGGACGCCCGGCTCAGCCTCACCGCTGAAGAGATGATCGAGGTCGCCCGCACGACCGCCGCCCGCTCGGCGCGACGTTGGACGAACTCCTCCACCCTGTCGCAGCAAAGAAGGAGAGCGAGGACTGATGCTCAAAAAGATGCCCTACTAGCGCAAGACTAGCTATACCTTCGCCGTGGATTCTCGCCGCTTTCGCTCGTTGCGGCAGGTGTTCCCTGTGGCAACTTCCGGTCTGGTGCGCCTTCTGTCTATGCCTGAGGGGTGCTTTAATGCGCGTTCCTGCTCTGGCTGGCGGGGACGCTTCCTTTTTCTACGGGATCCAACAGGAACCGAGCGCCCGGGGTCCCGAGCGGCGGGGTCTGACGTTGTATTTTGTTCGAATCGCTAGGAGTGCGACACCCCGCGATCACCGTTTCAAGAGGGTGATTATTTCGACGGTTGCAACCCGCCGCACCCCCTCCGTTACATAGATCTTTTCGCTAGCGCGAAGCAAAATTCTAACGTGGTCCGGGAACAAGAACCCAACTAAATATCTGGCAGGATCCGCTGCAGCAGGATGCTATGAAGCTCAACATCCTGCGGGACTGCATTCGTGCCTGTGTCCACGAACGTAGCGGTTGCTGCGTAAACAGCAGCGGTCGGCGGCCCACTCGCCCTGCCGCCTTGCTCCGCGTCGATCCAAGTAACTAGTCCGATTGCAAGCGGGCGTTCGATGCTTCCGATCACCAAGAAATCCCTGTCATGGTTCGGTTGATTAGCTCAAATTGAGACATTCCGTCCGCGTAATAGGCCGGGCTAACGCCATCCAGGCTCTGACGAAAGAGGAGGCTACCGCAGCCGGGACGGGCGTCAATGCCTGACTCGCAAGCGGAGGAAAAGAAATACAATAAGGGCAGCATCAGTCACGAGCCCAATCCACCGTGAACGAAAAACACGCGCCGACTTCCGGCTAACTCCATGAGCATTGCATAAGCAACGCTCATGATGGCAGGAAGACCAGAACATCCAAAATCTAAGAAGTCTTGCAATCAATGCATAACATGATCGACATCTACACTCGCGCCAGCAGACCAGACCCGCCGCCTCATGAATCAGGCTTTCTTCATCAAAGTCCTCATTGGCGAAACCGACTCCGTTGCGGCCAAACCCTTCGGGCTCTACTTCGACAAGAACACTCAGCAGGCCGTGATCGAAAGCTCAACCGGCAAACCACCGACCCCTTCACTCGGCCGCGGGTTCGAACATCGAACATTGAGGTGCCCCCAGTAGGATTTGAACCTACGGCCTTCTGCTCCGGAGGCAGACGCTCTATCCCCTGAGCTATGGGGGCCAGGAGTTCCCGTCCAGGCTAGCATCCTTTCGGATGCCGCCTGGTCACGCCCTCGCGAAGAACTAGCTGGCGGGAATGTTCGCCAGCACATTCGCCATGAGCTGCGCTGCGTCGCCCGGCTCGAAGAAGGCGGCGGACTCGGCGACGATCCACTCGGTGCCGCGGAAGATCTGCACCTGCCCGCTTGTTCCGGCTTTGAAATAGCCCTCGATGGGCGGGGCTCCGTAGGTCGGGACCGGCTGGGCGTCGGTGATGGCGGCGTTCTTGAGGCCTTCGAGCTGGTTGGCGGGCGGGCGGGCCACGGCGATCTCGATGAGCTGGTCGCTGGTCTGGTTCTGCCAGGCGCAGGCGGTGCCCTTCCACTCGGCGATCCGCTTCTCCAGGCTGCCGGTCTTGGGGGAGTAGTCTGGCGCGCTGCCAACGTTCGGGTTGAAGGCGTACAGCTGCTGGGCAGTGACAAGTGCGTCGCAGGCGATGGCCAGTGGCGTCGGCGGGTCGGTCGGTGCCGCTGCCGGCGTCGCCGGGGCGGCCGGGGCCGTCTTGGCGTTCGCGGTCTTCCCCGGCGTGCTCGTCGGGGCCGGTGTCGGAGCGCAGCCCGCGAGGGCGGCTGCCGATGCCAGGGCGATGGTGGCGGCGATGATCCGGGCGGGATGCTTTTTCATGCGGCGTGCGTCTTCCGTGCTGCGATGCGGTCTCCGCGACTCTATCAAGGCGGGATGCCGTGTGGCTGGCCGGTAGAATCGGTCTCTATGACTCCCGCTGACCTTTCCGCCGCTCTGTTCGCCATCGTCACGACGGCGATGGACCGGCGCCGGGCGACGGGGGCGGACATCGCTGGCCTGGAGCTGACCGTCGAGGACGTTCCGCTGGAGCGCCCGAAGAACCGCGGGCACGGCGACTGGTCCTCCAATGTCGCGATGCGGCTGGCGAAGAAGGCCGGCGCCAACCCTCGCGAGCTCGCGGCAGAGATCGCGGAGGCCGCTGCCGGAATCGACGGTGTGGCCTCCGCCGAGGTCGCCGGCCCGGGTTTCATCAACTTCCGGCTGGAGGCTGCTGCGGCCGGCCAGCTCGCCCGCACGATCCTGGAGGCCGGGGCAGCTTATGGCACCGGGGACCTGTACGACGGTCTGCTCGTGAACCTCGAGTTCGTCTCCGCCAATCCCACCGGGCCCATCCATCTCGGTGGCGCGCGCTGGGCGGCGGTCGGCGACAGTCTGGCGCGCATCCTGCAGGCAGAGGGCGCGGATGTGACCCGCGAGTACTACTTCAACGACCACGGCTCCCAGATCGATCGTTTCGCCCGCAGCCTGCTCGCCGCCCATCGGGGCGAGGCGACGCCGGAGGACGGCTACGGGGGTGGCTACATCGGCGAGATCGCCGCAAAGGTCGCTGCGGGCTACGACGGCGACCTCGCCGCGCTCTCCCGGGACGACCAGCAGGAGGTGTTCCGCTCGGCGGGCACAGCGCTGATGTTCCAGGAGATCAAAGACCGCCTGCATTCCTTCGGCGTCGACTTCGATGTCTACTTCCACGAGGACTCGCTGCACGCCTCGGGGGCCGTCGAGCGGGCCATCCGCCGCCTGGACGAGCTCGGCCACATCTTCGAAGAGGACGGTGCGGTGTGGCTGCGCACGACAGCCTTCGGCGACGACCGCGACCGGGTGATCGTCCGCTCGAACGGCGAGCCCGCTTACATCTCGGGTGATCTCGGCTACTACCTGGACAAGCGCGAGCGCGGCTTCGAGCAGAACATCATCATGCTCGGTGCCGACCACCACGGCTACATCGGCCGGCTGATGGCGATGGTGGAGGCTTTCGGCGACATCCCGAACGTCAACCTGCAGATCCTCATCGGCCAGATGGTGAACCTCGTCCGGGACGGCGAGCCGGTCAAGATGTCCAAGCGCGCCGGCACGATCGTCACGCTGGACGACCTGGTGGACGCAGTCGGGGTGGACGCCGCCCGCTATGCGCTCGTCCGTTCGTCCACCGATTCGCAGCTCGACGTCGACCTCGACCTGCTCGCCAAGCGCAGCAACGAGAACCCCGTCTACTACGTGCAGTACGCGCACGCCCGCACTCGCTCGGTGGCCGCCAACGCGGAGCGCGCCGGTGTGGACCGCAGCGCGTTCAAGCCGGAGCTGCTCACGCACGAGACCGAGAGCGCACTGCTCGGCGGGTTGCAGGAGTTCCCGCGGGTGGTCGCCCAGGCGGCCGAGCTGAGCGAGCCGCACCGCGTCGCCCGCTCCATCGAGGAGCTGGCCGGGCTGTACCACGCCTGGTACGCGGTCCGCGACGGCTCGACCCGCGTGATCCCGCTCGGCGAGGAGCCGGTGACGGACGCGCACCGCACCCGCCTGTGGCTGAACGACGCGACCGGCCAGGTTCTCCGCAACGGCCTGAGGCTGGTGGGGGTGTCCGCTCCGGAGCGGATGTGATCCGATGACCGATCAGCCGACGGAACAGCTGCTGCCGGGGGGCAGCGGGGGAGGCTCCGTCCCGGGCGAGGCTCCGCTGGCCACGCCTCTTCGTGTGGACGCTCGTCCCGCTCGCGGCCCTGGCGATTCTGCTTGTCGCGACCGATGCCATCGCGCGCTCGGTCCTGGAGCAGCGGGTCGCCGCCGAGATCGAGAAAAGCCTGCCCGAGACCGTGAAAGCCGATGTGGATGTCCGCATCGGCGGACTCTCCGTGCTCCAGCAGCTTCTCGCCGGCCAGTTCGAGAGCGTCGACCTCCTCGCCCCGCGTGCGACGGTCGCAGGCGCTCCGCTGAGCTTCCGCGTCCACGCGACCGGCGTCCCCACCGATCTCGGCGTGCCGATCGCCTCCGCCACCGGCACGCTGAGCGTCTCGCAGGACTCGCTGAACAAGCTGGTCACCGTTCCGGGAGTCACCGGAGACCTGACCCTGCAGCAGGGCGCTGTCGGCTACGACGGCCGCCTCGATCTCCTCGGCCTCCCCGTCGGCTACACGGTGAGCGCGAAGCCGGAGGCGGCGGGCAAGGAAGTGCTGTTGCACCCGGAGAAAGACCAGCATCTCGATGGCGACGGGCGATGTGAACGTCACACGGCTGCTCCAGTCGCTGACCGAGAGCGGGCCTTTCCCGGTGTGCGCGGCGCAGTACCTGCCGGATGGCGTTCTGGTGCGCGACATCACGGTGACGCCGGGCCGTGCGACGGTGGTGCTGAGCGCCTCGCGCTTCGTGATGGGCGAGGAGTTCCTTCGCAGTAAGGGACACTGCCCCGAGAACATGCCTTGACAAGACACGATTGATCGGCTGGAGCGCGTCGGCCAGGAAACCGTACATGGCGAAGCGGTGCCGGCGTCCTCAATTTCCAAGGCGAAGCGAGGCAGGTAACGGCGGAAAGGCACCAGTGGGACGTGGCCAATCTGCCTGCGTTGGCATGATCAATAGTGAGACGGGCCTCAGCTCGGCTGTGTGGCAACGAACTGTTCCCCCAGCTCCGCCAAGGCTGTGGCTCCGTCGGTGCTCCTCAGAAGTTCTCTCAAGCTGGTGCGGGGCTCCTGTTCTGCCATGAGCCTTTCCACCGTCCTTGCCACTTCGTCCCCAGGCATCGAGGCATCGACACGTGCGCCGAGCCCCAGCTCGACGGCACGTTGCGCGTTTCCGATTTGCTCTGGCGAACGCGGGTAGAACAACGCTGCTGGTCCGGCAGCAAGTGTCTCGAGGAGTGAGCCGTGCCCGCCATGAGTAACGACGAGGCTCGCTCCGCGGATCTCGGCTATCACCCCTTGCGTGAAGTTCAAGAATCTCGCGTGCTTCCACCGGGTGACACCCTCAGCAACTCACTGTGCAGCATCCGGGCCGATAATGACTTTGGTCTCGATATCGAGACGTGCGGTTGAATCGAGGAAGTGACGTACATCGTCGCCGCCGGCTCCGCTTCCTCCGAGCGTCACGACAATCTTTCGATCGCGTGTTGGCGGCAGGTCGAGGAGGTCGCGGCGATCCGCAGCCGAGAACAATGGCCCGATGTGACGTGCCTCGAGCACAAGGTCCATAACCATTCCCGAGATCTCGGGGGCAAGTTCGTTCCATGGGTCGAGGGCTCCAAGGCTCGGTATCGCCAAGACGTCGCCGAGGATCTTGTTTCTTGCATTGCTGTCGATACCGATATCGTCGAGTGTCCTCAGCAATTCAGGCAAGATCACATGGAGCGGATGGGCAAATAGGCGGAGGTTGTGAACGGTGATGGAAGGTATGCCATGGAGCGCTGCCGCAACACCGGCGGTATTTCGCATGTCCGCGAGAACCAGGTCGGGTCGCACCGCCTCAATTGTCCCGAATTCATCTTCCAGGCTGGACTCGACATAAGACCTACTTGCCTGGCGGGTGCGTACGAAATCCCTGAACGCATCCGGCTCGGAGATCTCATGCCATCGTAGATCGGGCGCGATTTCTCTGATCCCAAGCCACCTCGCACCGGCGCGTGTGACCTCCTCGCGTCCGGCCTCGTGCGAGGCAATAGCTACCTCGTGTCCACGGGCAATCAATGCTTCCGCAGCAGCAGCCATGCGACGGACATGTCCCAAACTGCTGCGAGTGAATGAAAAAGCAAGTACGCGCATTTATGCCGCCAATCGTGGAAACCGTAAAATGAGAGCGATGACGAAGCTCGCTGTGACCGGCACAACGAGGACCAAGAGCGCGGTGCGAACTCCCAGCCCAGACGCCAAGGAACCGCACACGAAGGTGCCGACCAGCACAGATCCCCAAGCAACGGTCCTGCCAGCGGAATTGACGCGTCCCTGCAGATGAAGAGGTGTCACGCGCTGGCGCGCGGCAATGCTGAGCACCATAAGCGAGGTCTGTGTGGCATTCCATGCCAACACCGCAACCCCGGCGATCAGCCAGTTTGGCGAGCGCGTGAAGAGAAACATCAATGCGACGTTCGCCAGAAGAAGCACCCGGACCATACGAAGCGTGCTCCATCGCTCTAGCCGTGGGGTCGCTAAAGCACCGATCAGTGCGCCTAGCCCGGATGCCCCGACAATAAGTGAGATGTGAAGGTCGGTGGATGCCAGCCCAAGAGCATCGGAGCTGAATACGATCAGCATGCCGTAGACGGCGCCTCCGCTGATCCCCATTCCGATACTGGTCGTCATGAAGAAACGGATCGTTGGCTCCACAACGGAGAACCGAAGGCCCTCGACAAGCTGCTGAAGGCGACTCCCCACGGATGGAGCCACCGGGTTGAGTGCTTTAAGTCTCGTCAGGACGAATCCCGAAATCGCATACAGAGCGGCGAGAATACCGAACGAGGTCCCGAGGCCAAACGTGTTCAGCATGGTAAAAGCAAGGGGCGCCGCGGCGACGGAGACGAGCGTAGAGATCAGCCAGAGACGGCTATTTGCGAGAGCGAGATCGCGTCCCGGGACGATCCTTGGGACGATAGCGCTGCTCGAAACATCGAACCAAACGTAGGCCGTGGATGATACAGCGGCCACGAGGAACAATGGCCAGATCGCTGTCGTCCCGGTCAAGGTGAGGATCGGAACTACCGCAAGCGCTGCGCAGTTAACGAACTCCATCGCGGCGATCACCGCACTTGGCGTGCCGCGGTCTACCGTTGCGCCGGCCAGAATCCCGAAAACGATGTACGGAACTACGTTGGTGGCGCTCATGAGACCAGTCAGGAATGGGGATTCGGTTTGAGCGAACACCCACAGACTGAGCAAGACCCAGGTTAGTCCGGATGCCATAGCTGAAAAGATTCGGCTGGCGAGCAGCACTCGAAAATCCGTGCTCGCAAGCGAGGCGCCGGCATCCGGCTCGGGTGCGGTGGTGTTCATCCGGTTCTTCCCAAGCGAATCTCGACGTCGTGTGGTGCAGAGATCTCAAGTCCGACCGATTCGAATAGCTGTCCCACATCGACAATGCGGTCAAAGGTGCGGCGCACGGAGTCGAGACCCTCTTCGTCGTCCAACGCGCCGCCAACGCCCACCGTGTGGACGAGGGCGGGGAATCCGCTCCCGACGACGATCAGCCGGTTAAGGAGGAGATTGTTGACGAGCTGAGCGTGCGTTCCTTTCAGGGAATAACGCCGGCCGATGACGATTGCTGCACCGAGCTTGTTGGTGAGAGGCCGGTGGAATCTCATGACCCCAACTCCCGCCCGCTCGATGAAAAGCTGCATCCGTGCTGCAAGTCCAAAGCCGTGGACAGGCGCAGCGAGCATCACCGCGTCGGACCGTTCCATGGCCTCAACGATGAGAGGCACGTCATCGTCAACAGGACATGGTGTAGCTCGTGAGTTGCGCTGACCGCAGTTGCACTGCGAGACACGGTAGTCAGCGAGACCAATCTGCTGCGTTTCGCAGCCTCGGCTGCTAGCTCGATCGAGGGCGAACGCCGTCACCTTCGACGTCCATCCATCAACGCGCTCCGAGTCATTGATGGCAAGAATTCTCATTCGAAATCCTCAGATGAAAGGGTCCTAGCAACGGTTGATTTTTCGACACAATCGAGGAGGCGAGTGCTGGGCAAGTTGATCGCAGTTATGGATATTCTGGACGATAGCCATGAGGTATGGAAAATTTAACACGGTGTTCGTGGGGTGCTAGGTGTGATGTCCAGGGGGGTTGTTTCGGCGATACGGTCGTGAGGAGTTGAGGGGCGAGGGCCTCCGGTTGTGAAGTGGAGCTGTTCAGTTCAACCGCTTCACGATCCAGGAGGCCTTCGTGTCCCACGTTAACGCTGCTCTCACACCGCGCGCTCGTCTGCGCCTTGCCAGGCTCATCGTCGAGGACCATTGGCTGGTCTCCGTCGCAGCGAAGATGTTTATGGTCTCGCCCGTTACCGCGCGGAAATGGGCGGCGAGGTTCCGCGCCGAAGGCACGGGAGGGATGACCGACCGGTCTAGCCGCCCACGATCGATGCCAACGCGGACGCCGTTGCCCGTGCTCAAGCGGATCGTGCGGGCGAGGTGGCGACGACGCCTGGGGCCGGTGCAGATCGCCGGCGAGCTTGGCCTTCCCGCCTCGACCGTCCACGCCGTCCTGGTGTGCTGCCGCATCAACCGGCTCTGCACCATTGATCGGGTCACGGGCGAGCCGATCCGTCGCTACGAGCACGACCACCCTGGATCGCTGATCCATGTCGACGTGACGAAGTTCGGCAACATCCCCAACGGCGGCGGCTGACGATTCGTCGGCCGCGTCCAGGGCGAACGCAACCGGGAAGCGACCGCCACCCGCACGAAGAGCAGGAACCACCGCTACGAGCCACGGTTGGGCACCGTGTTCGTCTACACGATCATCGACGACCACTCCCGCGTCGCCTACGCCGAGATCTGCTCCGACGAGAAGGCGGACACCGCGATCGGTGTCCTGCGGCGTGCTGTCGCCTGGTTCGCCGACCGGGATGTCAGCGTCGAACTCGTCCTCTCGGACAACGGCTCCGCCTACAAGTCCTACGCCTGGCGAGACGCCTGCACAGAGCTCGGGATCAGGGCGAAGAAGACCCGACCATACCGACCACAGACCAACGGGAAGATCAAACGCTTCCACCGCACACTCGCCGACGGCTGGGCCTACGCCCAGTTCTATGGTTCAGAGGCCGAACGACGAGAAGCACTCCCCGGCTGGCCCCACTTCTACAATCATCACCAGCACCACTCCGCCATCAGAGCCCCACCCATTAGCAGAATCGACAACAACCTCACATCACAGTTAGGGTGTGTTGCTGCTTGAGCGTCATTGAAGCAGCGCTCGACGATGTTGCGGCCTCGGTAACGGGTCCGTTGTCGTGGACCGAATTCGATCGGTCGGGTCGATGGCGACGGTGGGCGACCTGGTCATCGAACTTTGAGATCGTCGTGGCGATGCTCTGTCGACGCAGCCAAGCCCCGCTGGTTGTGGGATTGTTGGTGAGTAGGATGTTGAGTCTGAACTTCTGGAGCTACGCCTGAAACTCCAACCCATACACCGGGCGATTGGCGACACGGCGATTGAGGAGAGAGAGCATAAGCAATGAGTGACACCGTAAAGACCCCTAGCCGCATCAACATCGGGCTCCTCAGCGAATCCATCGATGTCGATGATCCGTTCGCCGCCTTCCTTGCCCTGCGGTCGGTGTACGGCGATGACGAGGTAGCGCTGCTCGAGTCTTTGGGGGGCCCAGGGATTGACAACACGTCGGCTCTGATCCAGTTCGGGCTTGTCGTCGAGATCAGGATCGCCGCTCGACGGATCGACATCGCTGGAGTGTCAGGGGTACGAGCACGACTGCTCCAGCGGCTTCTTCACGCGCAACTGATCCAGGTCGAGTCGGACGGCCACCGCATGGCGGACACTGCATCAGTGTGGGATGTGGCTCGAGCCTGTCAGTTAAGCTTTGACGCGCCAGATTCGAGCGCCATGTCCTTCGACGTGGGGTTCTCCGCGGTGCTTGCATACGAGATTGCCGCCGAGACCGAAAATCTCACTTTCGCGAATCCCGCGACTGACGATACTCCGGATATCGTTCTTCGACTCTATTCGTCGACGATCGAGTACGATCTGGCTACTCGCGCCGCCTGACTCGTCACGGCGACCAGTGACCTTTGGGATTCACCAAATGACATCCTGAGAGTCCTTGCCGCGCCGGCGGCGGAGCAGGTCGAGCCCAACGGGCGGCAGCGGGATAAAGCCGAAGACTCGATGACGCAGGGGGCTTACCGAGTCAAGGCCGAAGCAGCGCTTGAGCATATTCGAGCCGGCGACATCTATCAGGTCCAGATAGGGCACGAAGCGCTTGTGAAGGGCGCACGAGACGATGTGGGCGTCTACTCTCGTATGCGGCGCGACAATCCATCGCCGTACATGGCGTTCCTTCCGCTCGGACACCACGCGATTTTGAGCAGCAGCCCAGAACTCCACGTGCGAATCTCCGGTGACACGCTTCTCATGCGCCTCATCGCAGGAACGGCGCGGCGCGGCTCGGATGCCGAAGAGAACGAGCGGAATCGCGATTGGCTGATCAGCGACGAGAAGGAAGCAGCCGAACACGTCATGCTGGTTGATCTTTGTCGTAACGACCTCGGTCGAGTCGCTATGACAGGTCGGTCGACGTAGACCAGCTCATGACGGTCGAGGAGTACTCGCACGTATATCATCTGGTGAGCACTGTCTCGGCAAAGCTCGATCCGCGACGGGATGTGTACAGACGTCATCTGTGCGACATTTCCCGCGGGCACGATGACGGGCGCGCCAAAGATCAAAGCGATGGAAGTCATCGAGCAACTCGAGGAGAGCCGCCGTGGGTTTTACGCTGGCGTTTTCGGACTGATTGGATTTGGCGGCTTTGCGAACCTTGCGTTGAGCATCCGGACAGTGGTGGCCGGATCTGATGGCTATACGCTCCGGGCCTCTGCGGGCATTGTGATCGATTCGATCCCCGAGTCAGAGTGGAACGAGACGCTGGCGAAGATGGGCGCACCGGCTAGGGCAACAACAGGAAGGGATCTGTGATGAAAGCACTTCTGGTCGACGCTTTCGACAGCTTTTCTCACATTATCTATCAATACCTCGAAATGGCTGGCGTCCACACCGAAGTCGTTCGGAGCGGACAGCTGACACCGGAGGATATCGTCGCGGGTTACCACGACTTTGTCTTATTGGGCCCCGGGCCTGGCACTCCTGAAGACTCGGGTCACGTTGAAATCGTCAAGGCTGTCGCCGGAAAAAACCCATTCTCGGTGTGTGCCTCGGTCATCAGAGCATCGCATAGGTCGCCTTCGGTGCGACGGTCTCTCGCGCAGAACGTCCCATGCACGGCAAAACCAGCGTGATCGAACATGACGGCCTTGGAGTCTTTGCCCGACAGGCCCCGTCCTTCCGCGCGACGCGATATCACTCACTTATTGTCGACGAGTCAACGTTGCCGGCGGATCTCATGGTCTCGGCGCGCGCAGGAAGTGATAACGCAATAATGGGAGTTCGGCACGGGGCCTTGCCTATCGAAGGCGTTCAGTTCCATCCCGAGTCCATCCTGACGGATGAGGGCATCACCTTGTTCCGCTCCTTTGTTGAAAGGGTAGGCGAACCTGCGCGCGACTGATGACGGTTCAGGCGGTGATGTCCGGGTTGTCTTCGCCGGTGCGCGCGAGCTTCGACGAGAAGCTCTCCGTCGATTCGCTCTGGCGAACGCCTCTCCGGAGATCGGCGCCGCGCCGTCGATTGACAGCTATGACAACTTCCTAGAGCCGCTGTCGTAACACGGAGGGAGGGCGGCGTCCGCCTCGATAGACTGTTTCGACAACTTTCATCGGCTTCAGAGGCCAACCCGGGTCCGCTCGCCAGGGAGGCCCCCACTCGTCGTTCTCGTGAGGTAACCCCTATGGCACCCAACCCGCTCGCGCCATCCTGGCTGAAAGTTCCGGAGGACCCGAACGCGCTGGTCCCCGGTCTGTGGTCGCGCACCGTCGTCCGAGAGGCGGGCGATGGCGTGCTGTCCGTCGGTGGCGTCCCGGTCACCGCGCTCGCCGAGCGGTTCGGCACCCCGCTCTATGTGGTGGACGAGGCCGAAGTGCGTGAGCGGGCGGCCGACGTCCGCGCAGCCTTCCAGGAGGCGTTCGCCGGGGTCGGCACGGCCGCGAAGGTGTACTACGCCGGCAAAGCGTTCCTTTCGATCGAGGTCGCGCGGTGGATGGCCGGGGCCGGGCTCAATATCGACGTCTGCTCGGGCGGCGAGCTAGCGGTGGCGCTGGCGGCGGGCGTCGCAGCCGACCGGCTCGGGTTCCACGGCAACAACAAGTCGGAGGCCGAGATCGAGGCGGCGGTCTCCGCCGGCGTCGGCGCGATCGTCATCGACAGCGTGCAGGAGATCGACCGGGTCGCGGCCGCCGCCTCCCGGCACGGTGTTGTGCAACCGGTCCGGCTGCGGGTCAACAGCGGGGTACACGCGCACACGCACGCCTTTCTCGCGACCGCACACGACGACCAGAAATTCGGCATCGCGCTCCCGGACGCCGCGGCCGCTGTCGCGCGCATCCGCGAGCACGGGAGCCTCGCCTTCCTCGGGCTGCACGGCCACATCGGTTCGCAGATCTTCGGCGCTGACGGTTTCGCCGAGTCGGCCTCCCGCCTGCTGGCGGTGCATCGCGAGCTGCTCGCGGGTGGCGACGTCCCCGAGCTGAACCTCGGCGGCGGCTTCGGGATCGCCTACACGGCCGCGGACGACCCGGCGCCTATCGCGGAGCTGGCGCACCGGATCGCGGAGACGGTCGCGGCCAGCTGTACCCGTCTCGGCATCCCGCTGCCGGTCGTCGCGTTCGAGCCGGGACGCTCGATCATCGGGCGCGCGGGGCTGACCCTTTACACGGTCGGGACGACCAAAGAGGTGCTTGCCGCCGCCCAGGACGGCGGTGAGACGGCGGTGCGCCGCTACGTCAGCGTGGACGGTGGGATGAGCGACAACGCCCGGCCCGCGCTGTACGAGGCCGACTATTCCGCGAGGATCGCCGGCCGCGTGTCCGCTGCGCCGCCGGTCCTCGTGCGGGTCGCCGGCAAGCACTGCGAGAGCGGCGACATCGTGGTGCATGCGGAGTATCTGCCCGCCGACACCGCCCCGGGCGACCTGCTCGCCGTTCCGGCGACCGGCGCCTACTGCTGGACGCTCGCGAGCAACTACAACTATCTCGGACGCCCGGCGGTGGTCGCGGTCCGCGACGGCGAGGCGCGGGTGATCGTGAAGGGAGAGTCGATCGAGGATCTGCTGGCGCGCGACGCCGCATACGAAGGAGCGAACGGATGATCGAGTACCGCAACCTCCGGGTCGCCCTGCTGGGCGCCGGATCGGTCGGTTCGCAGGTGGCGCGCCTGCTGCTGGACCAGGGCGATGAGTTCGCCGCGCGCGTGGGCGCGAAGCTGGAGCTGGTCGGCATCGCGGTTCGCGACCTCCACGCCAAGCGCAATGCCGACCTGCCGCGCGATCTGTACACGACGGAAGCGAGCGCGCTGATCCTGGGCGCTGACATCGTGGTGGAGCTGATGGGCGGCATCGAGCCGGCCCGCGGGTATGTACACGAAGCGCTCACTTCGGGCGCCGACGTGATCACGGCGAACAAGGCGCTGATGGCGACGCACGGCCCCGAGCTGTTCGAGGTCGCCGAGCAGGTGGGAGCCCAGCTCTACTACGAGGCCGCCGTGGCCGGGGCCATACCGATCATCCGACCGCTGCGCGACAGCCTCGCGGGCGACCGGGTCAACCGCATCCTGGGCATCGTCAACGGCACGACCAACTTCATCCTCGACCGGATGGACACCACCGGTGAGACACTGGCCGACGCTCTCGCTACGGCGACCGCCCGCGGCTACGCCGAGGCCGACCCGACCGCGGACATCGGCGGCTATGACGCCGCGCAGAAGGCCGCCATCCTCGCGAGCCTCGCTTTCCACACCACTGTGCCGCTCGACCGCGTGTACCGCGAGGGCATCACGAGTGTGACCAAGGAGCAAGTGGATGCGGCTCGCGAGGCCGGAGCCGTCATCAAGCTGCTCGCGATCTGCGAGCGGCTCATCGACCCCGAGACGGGCGAGGAAGGGGTCTCCGCCCGTGTCCACCCGGCCCTCATTGGCCGCGACCACCCGCTCGCCGCGGTGCATGGCGCCCACAACGCGGTGTTCGTGCAGGCGGCGGCGGCGGGCGACCTCATGTTCTACGGCGCGGGCGCGGGCGGTGTCGAGACGGCTTCTGCGGTGCTGGGGGATGTCGTGTCCGCCGCGCGTCGTCACGTCGTGGGCGGGCCGGGCGTCGCCGAGTCGACGCACGCGGACATCCCGGTGCTCGACATCGGCCGGGTGATCACCCGCTACCAGATCACGTTGGACGTGCCCGACCAGCCGGGCGTGCTCGCGGCGGTCACGCGTATCCTGAGCGATGGCGGTGTCAGCGTCGAGACGATGCGGCAGTCGGCGCCCACCGGCACGGGCGTCGTCGTCCTGCCGGGCACGGCGCCGATTCACGGCGCTGGGGCACCCACCGCTACCCTGGTGATCGGCACGCACGAGGCTGAGGAGGCCGCGCTGGCGGCCACCGTCGAGGCACTCGCGGCCAGCGATGCCGTCTTCGCCATCTCGTCCGTCCTCCGAGTCGAAGGATACTAAATTGCTCCCGTCGCCGAAACCGCACAGCAGGCAGTGGCGCGGTGTCCTCCACGAGTACGCCGACCGCCTGAGCGTCTCCGCGTCGACGCCGATCGTGACCTTCGGCGAAGGCGGCACCCCGCTCATCCCGGCTCCGGCCCTCTCGGCCCGCACCGGTGCGACCGTGTACGTCAAGTTCGAGGGGATGAACCCCACCGGCTCCTTCAAGGACCGCGGCATGACGATGGCGATCTCCAAGGCGGTGGAGCACGGCGCGAAGGCCGTCATTTGCGCTTCGACCGGCAACACCTCCGCCTCGGCCGCGGCGTATGCGGCCCGCGCCGGCGTTCAGGCCGTCGTCCTCGTGCCGGAGGGCAAGATCGCGAAAGGCAAGCTCAGCCAGGCGATCGCCCACAACGGCCGGCTGCTTCAGGTCCAGGGCACTTTCGACGACTGCCTCGACATCGCCCGCGACCTTGCGGCTAGCTATCCGGTTCATCTGGTCAACTCGGTCAACCCCGACCGCATCGAAGGACAGAAGACAGCGGCGTTCGAGATCGTCGAAGCGCTCGGCGATGCGCCGGACTTCCACGTCGTCCCCATCGGCAACGCCGGCAACTACACCGCCCACCACCGCGGTTACACCGAGGAGCTGCAGCGCGGCGAGGCCACGAAGCTGCCCCGGATGTTTGGCTTCCAGGCCGCAGGAAGCGCGCCGATCGTGCTCGGCCATCCCGTGAAGGACCCGGATACCATCGCCACCGCCATCCGGATCGGAAACCCGGCGTCGTGGGAGCTCGCGCTGAACGCGCGCGACGACAGCGGGGGCTACTTCGGCGCGATCGCCGATGCCAAGATTCTGGAGGCGCATCGCATCCTGTCGGCGGAGGCCGGCGTCTTCGTGGAGCCGGCCAGTGCGATCAGCGTCGCCGGTCTGCTGGAGCGCTCGGAGGCGGGCGTCATCCCAGCCGGCGCGACCGTGGTGCTCACGGTGACCGGTCACGGCCTGAAAGACCCGCAGTGGGCGCTGCGCACCGCGGACGGCTCCGAGGTTCAGCCCACCTTCGTCCCGGTCGACACCGCTGCCGTCGCCGAGACGCTCGGCCTGACCTCGAACACGGGAGTGAGCGCGTGATGCTGCGCACGGTCGATCTGAGCGGCCGCTCGGTCGCCGTCAAAGTGCCCGCGACGAGCGCGAACCTCGGCCCTGGTTTCGACACGCTCGGGCTGGCGCTCGCCCAGTACGACGAACTGCGTGTCAGCGTCCGGCCGGAACCGGGCGCGACGGTCGTGGTGCGGGGGATCGGCGAAGGCGAGGTTCCCACCGACGAGACGAACCTGGTCGTCCGCGCGATCGCCCACACGTTCGAGTCCGTCGGGGTCGAGCTGCCGGGGCTGAGCCTGGTGGCGCGCAACAGCATCCCGCACGGCCGGGGGATGGGGTCGTCCGGAGCCGCGATCGTTTCCGGCATCATGGCGGCGAAAGGGCTTCTGCAGGGTGTGGCCGACATCGACGCGCAGGGCCTGCTCGCGCTCGCGAACGATATGGAAGGGCACCCTGACAACGTCGCGCCGGCGCTGTTCGGCGGGCTGACGATCGCGTGGGTGACCCCGGATGGGCCGCGATTCAAGAAGCTCATCGTGCATCGCGGGGTGTCGCCCCTCGTGCTGGTCCCCGAGCGCGTCATGTCCACCGCGCTCGCCCGCAGCCTTCAGCCGGCCTCCGTCCCGCACGAGGACGCGGTGTTCAACGTCTCGCGTTCGGCCCTGCTCGTCGCGGCGCTCATCCAGAGCCCCGAGCTGCTGCACGCGGCCACCGAGGACAAACTCCACCAGAGCTACCGCGCCTCGGCCATGCCGGAGACCGACCGGCTGATCACTTTGCTTCGCACCAACGGCTTCGCGGCCGTGGTCTCGGGGGCCGGTCCGTCCATCCTTGTGCTGTGCAGTGACCCGGGCCAGCGGCTCGCCGCCGCCAGGCTCGTCGCGACGCAGGGGGCCGCCGCCTGGCAGCCGCTCATGCTCGCGGTCGACTTCAAAGGGGCCACGGTGCCCCGGATCGCAGAGGACGCAGTCAGCGGTGAGGGAGACACAACGGCTGTCTAGAGTCGAAAGCGGCCCCGCTGAGGTGATAAACTGTGTGAGAACCCGCGAAGGACCCGTATCACGAGCATATGCAGCTTCCGGGTGATCTCTTAGCAATCATGCAGTCACTCCTGCTTGTGCTTTTGGACGTCCGGTGTCATCCGGATGTCCAGAGCGCAACGTAGCGCGGATCAGAACGCAGCGCGTCGAAGGCAGTCTCGTGTGACGAATGCTCATAGCGGCGCGCATGGAGCGCGCCGGGGGAAAGGAACCCTCTTCAGTGACTGATGTCGAACTCCACGCCGGGGGCGTGGACACCAGCGACCTGACCTCGCTCAAAGTGGCGGAGCTCCAGGCTCTCGCCACCCAGCTCGGTCTCCAAGGCGCAAGCAAACTTCGCAAGGGCGAACTCGTCGCGGCCATCGCCGCGGCGCGGTCCGCGGTGGAGGGCGCCCCTGCGCCCGCCGCTGCGGGTCAGCAGGAACCCGCGAGCGCGGCCTCTCAGGTCCTCATCGAGCCGCTCATCGCCGCGCCCGTCGAGGATGAGCCTGCCGCGGCGACGCTGCTGCCGCAGACCGGAGGACGCCGCCGCGGTTCGCGCCGCGCGTCCAGCCCTGACGGCACCCGCATCACCGCTGCCACGCACGTCAACACAGGGGAGACGGGCGTCGAGTCGCTGATCCCGGATGTCGATGCGCTGCTCGACTCGGCTCTCGCCTCGCGCGAACAGGCCCAGCGTGACGGCCAGGGCCAGAACGGAAGCCGGCGCGGGCTCGGCCAGAGCGGTCAGCAGGAGCAGAACTCCCCGCAGACCGCCCCCACCGCGGGCGCCGACAGCGCCGAGGCGGACGCCCCGCGGCCTGCCGGACAGCCCGGCGACCAGCAGGACGCTCAGACCAGTGGCGGCCGTCGTCGCGGCCGCAACCGCAACAAGGGCGCCGGTGGTCAGAACGGCGAGCAGGGCCAGAACCAGGGCCCGCAGAACCAGAACCAGAACCAGAACCACCAGAGTCAGCCCAAGGACCTTCAGCAGGGCGGCGAGCAGGGCGAGAAGCAGGGCCAGCAGAACCGCAGCGGTCAGCAGCAGGCCGAGGGCGAGCGTTCGGGCCGCTACCGCGACCGCAACCGCAAGCGCCGGAGCGGTGTCGCCGGGGACGAGCTGGAGCCGGAGATCGACGAGGACGACGTCCTCGTCCCGGTCGCCGGCATCCTGGACGTGCTCGACAACTACGCCTTCGTGCGCACCACCGGCTATTTGCCGGGGGCGAGCGATGTGTACGTCTCGCTCGGCCAGGTCAAGAAGTACAGCCTGCGCAAGGGCGACGCCGTGGTCGGCGCGATCCGCCAGCCGCGCGAGGGCGAGAACAACAGCCGCCAGAAGTACAACGCGCTGGTGAAGGTCGACTCGATCAACGGCCAGACCGTCGAGGAGGCCGCGGCGCGTGTCGAGTTCGGCAAGCTGACCCCGCTCTACCCGCAGGAGCGTCTGCGGCTGGAGACCGAGCCCACCAAGATCACCCAGCGCATCATCGACCTCGTGGCCCCGATCGGCAAGGGTCAGCGCGGTCTGATCGTTGCGCCGCCCAAGGCGGGCAAGACCATCGTGATGCAGCAGATCGCCAACGCGATCACCACCAACAACCCCGAGGTTCACCTCATGATCGTCTTGGTGGACGAGCGTCCCGAAGAGGTCACCGACATGCAGCGCACGGTCAAGGGCGAGGTCATCGCTTCCACCTTCGACCGTCTGGCCGAAGACCACACCACCGTCGCGGAGCTCGCGATCGAGCGGGCGAAGCGCCTGGTCGAGTTGGGTCACGACGTGGTCGTGCTGCTCGACTCGATCACCCGCCTGGGGCGCGCTTACAACCTGACGGCACCGGCCTCCGGCCGCATCCTGTCGGGCGGTGTCGACGCCTCCGCGCTCTACCCGCCGAAGCGTTTCTTCGGCGCCGCGCGCAACATCGAGCACGGCGGCTCGCTCACCATCCTCGCCTCGGCGCTGGTGGAGACCGGCTCCAAGATGGACGAGGTGATCTTCGAGGAGTTCAAGGGCACCGGCAATATGGAACTCCGCCTGTCGCGCCAGCTGGCCGACAAGCGCATCTTCCCCGCTGTGGACGTCAACGTCTCCGGCACCCGCCGCGAAGAGATGCTGATGGGCCAGGACGAGGTCAAGATCACCTGGAAGCTGCGTCGCGCCCTCGCCGGCCTCGACCAGCAGCAGGCTCTGGAGATGGTGCTCGGACGACTCAAGGAGACGTCGAGCAACGTCGAGTTCCTCATGCAGATGCAGAAGTCGATGCCGCAGCCGGCAGCCGGCCACGGCGCCGCCCACTCGCACGGTCACGAGAACGACCACTGCTAGCGGACGAGGTGCCCGCCCGTCGCGCCCCGCGCGCACCGGGCGGGCACTTTTTCGTTCCCGCGCATCCCCCGCAGAAAGAAGCCCCTATGTTCGATTCGGTGACCGGCCTGATCGCCGAGCACGACGACCTCCAGCAGCAGCTCTCGGACCCCGAACTGCACAGCGACCCGGTTCGCTCCAAGAAGGTGAACCGCCGCTACGCCGAGCTCTCGCGCATCGTCGCCGCCTACACCGAGTGGAAGCAGCTCACGGACGACCTGGAGGCCGCTCGCGAACTCGCCGCCGAAGACGACGCCTTCGCCGCGGAGATTCCCGGCCTGGAGCAGGGGCTGGAGGAGTCGGAGGAGAAGCTGCGTCGTCTGCTCATCCCGCGCGACCCCAACGACAGCCGCGATGCGATCATGGAGATCAAGATGGGCGAGGGCGGTGCCGAGTCGGCGCTCTTCGCGGGCGACCTGCTGAGCATGTACCTCCACTACGCCGACTCGCGCCGCTGGAAGGCCGAGATCATCGAGCAGACCTCCAGCGACCTCGGCGGCATCAAGGATGTCCAGGTCGCGTTCAAGGGCAGCTCCAGCGACCCCGCCGAAGGTGTCTGGGCCCACCTGAAGTACGAGGGCGGCGTGCATCGCGTGCAGCGTGTGCCGGCCACCGAGTCGCAGGGCCGCATCCACACCTCCGCCGCCGGTGTGCTCGTCTTCCCCGAAGTGGACGAGCCCGAAGAGGTCGAGATCAACCCCAACGACCTCAAGATCGACGTCTTCCGGTCCTCCGGCCCCGGCGGCCAGTCGGTCAACACCACCGACTCGGCGGTGCGCATCACGCACGCCCCGACCGGCATCGTGGTCTCGATGCAGAACGAGAAGAGCCAGCTCCAGAACCGCGAGGCCGCGATGCGCGTGCTGCGCGCCCGCCTGCTCGCCAAACAGCAGGAGGAGGCGGATGCGGAAGCAGCCGAGTTCCGCAAGGGCCAGATCCGCACGATGGAACGCTCCGAGCGCATCCGCACCTACAACTTCCCGGAGAACCGCATCGCGGACCACCGCACCGGCTACAAGGCCTACAACCTCGACGCCGTCATGAACGGCGCGCTCGGCCCGGTGATCGAGTCCTGCATCCTCGCCGACGAAGAGACCCGCCTCGCGAACCTCAGCACCGACTGACCTCTGTGCTCGGCGGCCGCTTTGCGATCGCTCTCCCCAGACGACGATCGTGAGACTTGCGAGTTCTTCATTCCGCTCAGACACGACAAGGGAGGAGGAGCCGGAGTCAAGATCGAGCCTGTCCCCGTCCGTTGCAAGCTTCACCTCGGCGACCGCCCGCGTGGCGTCAGATGTAGAGCGCCGGGTCGAGCCAGTCGTCGCCCGCGATCTGCTCGCGGCCCAGGTGCGGGCGCGGGCGGGCGGGCACGCCGGTCAGCACCGAGTCCGGCGGCGCGTCGTGAACGACGACGGCGTTCGCGCCGATGACCGTGCGCGCCCCGATCGTGATCGCGCCCAGCACTTTCGCACCCGCTCCCACGACCACTCCGTCGTGGACGGTCGGGTGGCGTTTGCCGTGCTCGCTGCCGCGCCCGCCAAGGGTGACCCCGTGGTAGAGCAGCACATCGTCGCCGATCCAGGCGGTCTCGCCGATCACGACGCCCATCCCGTGGTCGATGAAGAAGCGCCGGCCGATGCGGGCGCCGGGGTGGATCTCGATGCCGGTCAGGAAGCGCGCGAACTGGGAGAGCATCCGCGCGGGTGTGCGGAGCCCGGCGCGCCACAGCCGGTGCGCTACGCGGTACGCCCAGACGGCGTGGAGGCCGGAGTACACAATCGCGACCTCGACGGGGCCGCGTGCGGCGGGATCGTGCTTGCGCGCGTTGCCGAGGTCTTCGCACACCCGGAACACTGGCACGCCTCAGTCCAGCAGGTCCGCCCAGAGGGCCGTGGAGATGTACCGCTCGCCGGTGTCGCAGACGATCGCGACGATGGTCTTCCCCACGTTCTCGGGGCGTGCGGCGATTTGCAGGGCGGCCCACACGATCGCCCCCGAGGAGATGCCGGCGAGGATGCCTTCTTCGCTGGCGAGTTTCTTGGCGGTCTCGATCGCGTCGTCGAACGCCACGTCCACGACCTCGTCGTAGACGGCGGTGTCGAGGATCTCCGGCACGAAGTTGGCGCCGATGCCCTGGATCTTGTGCGGGCCGGGCTGGCCGCCGTTCAGGATGGGGGAGTCTACTGGTTCGACGGCGACCACCTGCACCCCGGGCTTGCGCTCTTTGAGCACCTGCCCCACGCCGGTGATGGTGCCGCCGGTGCCGACGCCCGCGACGAAGATGTCGACGCCGCCGTCGGTGTCGGCCCAGATCTCCTCGGCGGTGCTGGCGCGGTGGATGGCCGGGTTGGCTTCGTTGGCGAACTGCTTCGCCCAGATCGCGTTGTCGGTCGTCGCGACGATCTCCTTGGCTTTCTCGACCGCGCCGCGCATCCCCTCCGGCCCGGGCGTGAGGACGATCTCGGCTCCGAAAGCGCGCAGCAGCACGCGGCGCTCCTTGCTCATGGTCTCCGGCATCGTCAGGATGATCTTGTAGCCGCGGGCGGCGGCGACCATCGCGAGTGCGATGCCGGTGTTGCCGCTCGTGCCCTCGACGATCGTGCCGCCGGGGCGCTCCCGGCGGGGTTGTAGAACTCGAGTTTCGCCAGCACGGTCGCGCCGGCTCCGGCTGCGATCCGGTTGAGCTTGACGAGCGGGGTGCGGCCGACGGCTTCCGCGATGTTCTCGTGAATGTTCGCTGGCATACGTTCACTCTAATCCGCCGTTTCTGTTCTGTGTCCGACTGTGACAGATAGGCTCGATGGGCCATGTCAGACGAACTCCCCGCCGCCACGGTCCGCTCCCTCCGCGAGGAGATGGCCGCCCTGCTCGCGCGGGCCGGCGTCCCGGACCCGGATGTGGACGCGGAACTGCTCATCGGGCACGTCCTCGGCGTGAGCCGGGGCCGTGTCCAGGCCCTGACGGTGCTGGAGGCGACCCTCGGCCCGGTCGACGCCGCGCGTCTGCGCGACCTGGCTCAGCGCCGCGCCGCCCGCGAGCCTGTTCAGCACATCACCGGGCGCGCGCCCTTCCGCTCGCTGGAGCTCGCCGTCGGCCCCGGCGTCTTCGTGCCCCGCCCGGAGACGGAGCAGGTGGCCCAATTCGCCATCGACGCTCTGCGCGCCGTGCCGTCGCCCGAGCCGATCGTGGCCGATCTCGGCACCGGCAGCGGCGCGATCGCCCTCGCTCTGGCGACCGAGGTACCGCACGCGCGTGTCTTCGCCGTGGAGAATTCGCCGGAGGCGTTCGTCTGGTCCCGCCGCAACATCGACGCTGCGGGCGCGCCCAATGTCCGGGCCGTGTTCGCCGACCTCGCCGACGCGCTTCCCGACCTCGACGGCGCAGTGGATGTCGTGATCTCCAACCCGCCCTACGTCCCGGACGCCGCGGTGCCGCGCGACCCGGAGGTGCGCCTCTTCGACCCGCACGTCGCGCTCTACGGTGGGGAGGACGGTCTGGACGTTGTGCGCACGATCTCCCGGGTGGCGTGGCGTCTCCTCCGCTCCGGCGGAGCGCTGGTGCTCGAACACGGCGAACGGCAGGGCGCCGCCGTCCGCGACCTTCTCACCGCCGACGGCTGGCGTGCGGCGGCGACTCACCGGGATCTGACGGCGCGCGACCGCGCGACGACGGCGACGCGCGCGTAGGTCAGCGCGGCGTCTGGCTCACCTCTCCCGCTCCGCGAAGGCGTACATCGCCGCGAGCAGTCCGCCGCTTTCGAACGAGCCGTCCTCTCGCGTCACGGCGCGGTGGGCATGCATTCCCGCCTCCCGGGCTCCCTCGACATTGGCGGGGGAGCCGTCGAATAGGATGGCGTCCTCCGCTCGGATGCCGAACCGGCCGAGTGCGCGGGTGTAGGCCCGCCGCTCCGGCTTCCGCGATCCGAGAACCGCGGAGATGAGATCGTTGTCGCCCAGCGTTCCGGCCGCCTCCGGCATCAGCACCGGCAGCGAATCCTTGAAGGGGATGGGGTTGTTCGACAGCAGCGACACCGTCCCGAGCGCCGCCGCCTCCTTCAGCGCGGCGATCGCGCCCGGGATGGGCGTCATCGCCGCTTTCCGCGCTTCCTGCCACTGCGTCAGCGACAGCCGCGCGCCGGTCACCTCCGCGAACGCGTCCAGGTATTCCTCGCTCGTCGCGTACTCGCCGCTCTCCGCCGCGCTTTCGTGCCCGCCCGCCCACCACGTCGAGGCGAGCCGGTACTGGCTCACGCCGCACAGTTCGGCCAGTCGCGGCAGGCGCTTGCGGAAGTCGTAGCCGTAGAGAGTCTTATCGCAGTCGAAGAAGTAGACGTCCATTGTCACCAGTATCGATTAGCGCGGGAGAGGGCGCAGATAAGGGAGCCTTATGGTTCTCGCGGCTATCATTGTCCCGTCATGGCAACCATCTACGACTGCTCTGTCGAATCCGATCTCCTCACCGGCATGCGTCTGGCCCGCGGGGCGATCGGGCGCGGCGAACTCGTTGTCATCCCCACTGACACTGTCTATGGTGTCGCAGCCGACGCATTCAGCCCTGCCGCGGTGCAACGGCTGCTCGACGCGAAGGGCCGCGGCCGCCAGTCGCCGCCCCCGGTGCTGGTCCCTGGCCTCGCCGCCCTCGCCGCCCTCGCCGAGCGCGTCCCGGCGGAGGTGGAGGCGCTGGTCGAGGCGTTCTGGCCGGGTGGCCTCACCATCGTGCTGCCCGCCGCGCCCTTGCTCGTCTGGGGCTTGGGGGAGACCAGCGGCACGGTCGCGCTCCGGATGCCGCAGGACCGCATCGCGCTGGAACTCCTCGCGGAGACCGGTCCGCTCGCGGTCTCTTCGGCCAATCTCAGCGGCCGTCCTGCCGCCCGCACCGCCGTGGAGGCGGAGGGGATGCTCGGCGACGCCGTCGCGGTGTACCTCGACGGGGGAGAAGCCGGCAGTGCCTACGATCGCGTGGAAGGCAGAGACTCCTCCTCGACCATCCTGGACGCGACGGCGCTCGCCTCCGGTTCCGGCGGGCTTCGCATCCTGCGTCACGGCGTCGTCACCGCCGAGCGGCTGCGCGCGGTTGCGGGCGATGCGCTCGCCGGGGAGCCGACGGACACCTGATCCCGTGATCCTGCTCATCGCCCTCGCCCTCATCTCGGCCGTGATCACGTTCGGGATGTCCTTCGTCGTCTACAAGCTCGCGATGCGCTACCGGCTCTACCCGAAGATCCGCGCGCGCGATGTCCACTCGCGGCCGACGCCCCGGCTGGGCGGCGCCGCCATCTTCCTCGGCATTCTGTTCGCGTTCGGCGTCGCCTGGCTGCTTTCCAGCCGGTTCGGCGTTCTGACGCTGATCTTCTCGGACTCGGGTCCGATCCTCGCGATCCTGGGCGCTGCGCTCCTCATCGTGGTGATCGGGGTCGCCGACGACCTCTGGGACCTGGACTGGACGACCAAACTCGCCGGCCAGCTCGTGGCCGCCGGCCTCATCGCCTGGCTGGGCGTGCAGATCTACTCGCTGCCCATCGGCGGGCTCACGGTCGGCTCGCCTCTGATGAGCATCGTCATCACGCTCTTCGCGATCGTGCTCGTGATGAACGCGATCAACTTCATCGATGGGCTGGACGGTCTCGTCGCGGGCGTCGCGCTCATCGCCAACGGCACGTTCCTCGTCTACACCTACCTCTTGCAGCGTGAGATCAGCCCGCAGAACTACTTCAGCCTCGCCGGGGTGATCGCGGCCATCCTGGTCGGAGCCTGCGTGGGCTTCCTGCCGCTCAACTGGCACCCTGCCAAGATGTTCATGGGCGACGCCGGGGCACTCCTGATCGGTTTGCTCATGGCGACCTCAGCGATCTCGGTGACGGGAACCATCAATCCGCAGGATCTGCAGACGCTCGGGAAGTCTTCGCTGGTTCCCGCGTTCATCCCGATCATCCTGCCGTTCGCCGTGCTGGTCATCCCGCTGCTCGACTTCGGTCTCGCCGTCATCCGGCGGCTGCGCGCGGGGAAGTCGCCTTTCAGCGCCGACCGCAAGCACCTCCACCACCGGCTCCTCGACATGGGGCACAAGCACCTGCACGCGGTCCTGATCTTCTACGCGTGGACGGCCGTGCTCTCGATCGGGTGTCTGCTGTTCTTCTTCGACCCGTACTGGATGGCGGTCGTCTTCGTCGCTATCGGGCTGGTTGTCTGCACCGCGTTCACGCTCGCGCCGCTCAGCCGGCGGAAGGCCGATGAGGCCGTCGCCGAACTCGCTCCGGCCGGGAGCAAAGAAGCCGAGGAGACGGCTCGCTTCGACCAGTTGGATGCCGCGAGCGAGCCGAGGGAGCCGGCCACGGTCCCACCCGCAGCGTCCCCCGACCTCTCGACACCGCCCGAGGAGAATCGATGACCGACCACCAGGCCGGAGCAGCTGTTCCGGAGCTGGCCCCCCGGCTGGACCAGCCACCCGCCCAGCCCACGTCGACCCCCGTCCTGCGCACCATCCTCCGCTACGGGTTGGTGCTCGCCGCCATCATCGCGGTGCTCGGGATGGTGCTCGGCGGCATCGGCGCCGGATGGATCGGGGTGACGAGTGCGTTGATCGGCACGACGATGGCGGCGGTGTTCCTCAGCGTCACCGCGCTCAGCATCCTGATCGCCAACCGCTTCATCGCCTCCGACCTCTTCGTCGGTCTGTTCTTCGGCATCGTTCTGGGGGGCTGGATCGTCAAGTTCGTGCTGTTCCTCGTGCTCGCGATCGTGCTGCGCGACCAGCCGTGGATCGACCCCGTGGTCCTCTTCCTCAGCCTCATCGCGGGGGTGATCGGCTCGCTCGTGATCGACGTCGTGGTGGTCGCCCGCTCGCGCATCCCCTACGTCAGCGACGCCCTGCTCCCCGGCGAGAAGCGCTGACGCGCATCCGATTGGGTGCGGCTTGAAAACTCTTGTAGAGTTGTCAGCGATCCTTCATCCGTCGTGTCCAGGCTGCATCGGGGCGCGAGAAGCGGGTGTCCACCGTTCGTCGTCGCGAGGGCTTTCAGCTCGACGCCCCGAAACAGGAGATAGCGCTGTTAGCTAACGCTGTGAACCTGCTGGTCCAGGCCGCAAGCTCCGATGATGGAAGCTTCCAGGGCCCCTCGATCAACGAGTTCTTCCCCCCAACCCTGTTCACCATCGACGGACTCGAGTTCAACCGCATCATCGTCGTCCGGCTCATCGCGCTGGTCGCCCTGATCCTGGTCTTCTGGCTCGGCACCCGCAGGATGAAGGTCGTCCCCGGCCGCTTCCAGTCGGTCGTCGAGATGGGCCTGGACTTCGTCCGCGTCAACATCGCGGAGGACCTGCTCGGCCGCAAGGACGGCCGCCGGTTCCTGCCGTTGCTGACCACGATCTTCTTCATGGTGCTGTTCTTCAACCTGACGGGCATCGTCCCGTTCCTGAACATCGCCGGAACCTCCGTCGTCGCGCTGCCGATGCTGCTGGCGATCGTCGCCTACATCGCGTTCATCTACGCGGGCATCCGGAAGAGCCCGAAGAACTTCTTCAAGAACGCCCTCTTCCCGCCCGGGGTCCCGCTGGCGCTGTACATCATCGTCACGCCCATCGAGTTCGTCTCGACCTTCGTCCTGCGGCCGATCACGCTCACCCTCCGGCTGCTGATGAACATGGTCGTCGGGCACCTGCTGCTCGTCCTGTTCTTCACCGCCACCTCGTGGTTCCTCCTCGACGCGGGCGGCTGGTGGTCGCTCTTCGGCGTGGGGACCTTCGCCTTCGGCTTCGCTTTCACGCTCTTCGAGATCCTGGTGGCCGTCCTCCAGGCCTACGTCTTCGCACTGCTGACGGGTGTCTACATCCAGCTGGCCGTCGCAGAGGAACACTAAGAACGATCCGCGCGCCCGCACGGATCGCCATCACGGAAGGAAACACACAACGTGGACATCGCTGCAATCAACGGCAACATCGCCACCGTCGGTTACGGCCTCGCCGCCATCGGCCCGGCCATCGGCGTGGGCATCGTCGTCGGCAAGACCATCGAGAGCGTCGCCCGTCAGCCCGAGCTGGCTGGCCGTCTCCAGGTCCTGATGTACATCGGTATCGCGTTCACCGAGGCGCTCGCCTTCATCGGTATCGCGACCTACTTCATCTTCCAGTAAGTCCTCTTTATCCCATCCCGTAAGGAGGAACGATGCTCAGTAGCGTCGTGATCGCCGCGTCGGAGGAACAGCACAACCCGCTGATCCCCGAGCCGGCCGACATCGTCGGCTCGCTGATCTGCTTCGTCGTCATCCTGTTCTTCTTCTGGAAGCTCGTGCTTCCGCGCGTGAAGAAGCTCCTGGATGAGCGTGCCGAGGCGATCGAGGGCAACATCGCCAAGGCCGACGAGGCCCAGCACAAAGCCGAAGCTCTGCTGGAGGAGTACACCGCCCAGCTCGCCGAGGCCCGTGCCGACGCCGCCAAGATCCGCGAGCAGGCTCGCACCGACGGCCAGAAGATCGTCGCCGAGGCCAAGGACACTGCGACCGCCGAGGCCGCGCGCGTCACCGCGAGCGCCCAGGCGCAGATCGAGGCCGAGCGCCAGACCGCGCTCGTCTCGCTCCGCGGCGAAGTGGGTTCGCTCGCCATCGACATCGCCTCCGGCGTGGTCGGCGAAGTGCTGACCGAGGACAAGAAAGCCCAGGCGATCGTCGATCGCTTCCTGGCCGATCTCGAAGCCAGCGAGAAAGCCACGTCCAATGAGAAGGCGGGGACGGCCAACTAATGGGAAGCGCCACCAGAGAAGCACGGGCCCGCTCCGTCTCGGCTCTCGCCGGCCTCGGGTCCAAAGCCGATCTGGCGACGGCTGAAGACCTGTTCGCCGCAGGACGAGTCGTTGCCGACTCCGTCCAGCTCCGAGCGGTGCTCAGCGACCCTGCGGCCGACCGTTCGGGCAAGGACGTACTCGTGAAGCGTGTGTTCGGCGCGCTCTCGGCCCCCGCAGTGGAACTGCTCGGCGTCATCGCCGGCGAGCGCTGGTCCGGTCAAGACGATGTCCTGGACGCGATCGAGGAGCTCGGCATCCGCTCGATCGCCGCCTCCGCGCCTCGCACCGTCGACATCCCGGCGGAGCTGCTCGCGTTCGGAGGCGCCGTGACCTCCGACGCTGAGCTCGAGCTGGCCCTCCGCAGCAAGCTCGCGGATCCGTCGGCGAAGGCGGCGCTGGTCGAGCGGCTGCTCGTGGGCAAGGCCGCAGGGCAGACTGTCGCGATCACGCGTCAGCTGGTTCTTCAGCCCCGCGGCCGCAGCGTTCGCCAGGCTCTGCGCGAAGCGGCCCGCATCGTCGCCGCCCAGGACGGGCAGACGATCGCCACGGTCGTCACCGCGACACCGCTGCCCGCGGCTCAGGCCGAGCGTTTGCGCGCGAGCCTCGCTGCGAAGTACGGCGACCTCAAACTCAATCAGGTCGTCGACCCGTCGATCCTCGGGGGAATGCGCGTGCAGATCGGCGGCGACGTCATCGACGGCAGCGTCTCCTCGCGTCTCTCCAAACTCCGACTTCAGCTGGCGGGCTGACCGCCCCCAAGAGAGGGAACACAACGATGGCAGACATTTCGATCAGCCCCGATGAGATCCGGGACGCCCTCAAGGATTTCGTCTCCAAGTACGAGCCCGCGAAGGCCGCGACCGCCGAGGTCGGTCACGTCCTGGACGCCTCCGACGGTATTGCGCACGTCGAGGGCCTCCCCGGTGTGATGGCCAATGAGCTCATCCGTTTCGCCGACGGCACGCTGGGCCTGGCCCAGAACCTCGACGAGAACGAGATCGGCGTCGTCGTGCTCGGCGAGTTCGAGGGCATCGTCGAGGGCATGGAGGTGACCCGCACCGGCGAGGTCCTCTCCGTCCCGGTCGGCGACGGCTACCTCGGCCGCGTGGTCGACCCGCTCGGCAACCCGATCGACGGCCTGGGCGAGATCGCCACCGAAGGCCGCCGCGAGCTGGAGCTCCAGGCTCCGGGCGTCATGCATCGCAAGTCGGTGCACGAGCCGCTCCAGACCGGCATCAAGGCCATCGACGCGATGATCCCCGTCGGCCGCGGTCAGCGTCAGCTCATCATCGGCGACCGCCAGACCGGTAAGACCGCCATCGCGATCGACACCATCATCAACCAGAAGGCCAACTGGGAGTCGGGCGACGTCACCAAGCAGGTGCGCTGCATCTACGTCGCCGTCGGCCAGAAGGGTTCGACCATCGCCGCGGTGAAGGGCGCCCTCGAGGACGCCGGTGCGATGGAGTACACCACCATCGTCGCGGCCCCCGCCTCCGACCCGGCGGGCTTCAAGTACCTCGCTCCGTACACCGGTTCGGCCATCGGCCAGCACTGGATGTACGGCGGCAAGCACGTCCTCATCATCTTCGACGACCTGTCGAAGCAGGCCGAGGCCTACCGCGCCGTGTCGCTCCTCCTGCGCCGTCCGCCGGGTCGCGAGGCCTACCCGGGCGACGTCTTCTACCTGCACTCCCGTCTGCTGGAGCGTTGTGCGAAGCTCTCCGACGAGCTGGGCGCGGGCTCGATGACCGGTCTGCCGATCATCGAGACCAAGGCGAACGACGTCTCGGCGTACATCCCGACCAACGTGATCTCGATCACCGACGGCCAGATCTTCCTGCAGTCCGACCTCTTCAACGCCAACCAGCGTCCCGCCGTGGACGTCGGAATCTCGGTCTCCCGAGTCGGCGGCGACGCACAGGTCAAGTCGATCAAGAAGGTCTCCGGCACGCTCAAGCTCGAACTGGCGCAGTACCGCTCGCTCGAAGCGTTCGCGATGTTCGCCTCCGACCTCGACGCGGCCAGCCGTCGCCAGCTCGCCCGCGGCGCCCGCCTCACCGAGCTGCTCAAGCAGCCGCAGTACTCGCCGTACCCGGTGGAGGAGCAGGTCGTCTCGATCTGGGCCGGCATCAACGGCAAGCTGGACGAGGTCGCCGTCGAGGATGTTCTGCGCTTCGAGTCGGAGCTGCTGGACCACCTGCGCCGCAACACCGGCATCCTGACGACGCTCCGCGACACGAACGTCCTGGACGACGAAACGGTGGAGAAGCTCTCCAGCGAGGTCGACGCGTTCAAGCTCGAGTTCCAGACCGGTGAGGGCAAGCCGCTCGCTGCGGTCGGCCGCGAGGATTTCGACGCCATCGCCGAAGAGGACGTCAACCAGGAACGCATCGTCAAGGCGAAGCGCTGAGCTCGCGCTGAACAGCGAACACAGAAGGAACTGAGGAAGACACATGGGAGCACAGCTTCGGGTCTACCGGCAGAAGATCAAGTCTGCCCATAGGACCAAGAAGATCACCCGTGCCATGGAGCTGATCTCCGCCTCACGCATCCAGAAGGAGCAGGCTCGTGTGGCCGCCTCCTCGCCGTACGCCCGCGCCATCACGCGAGCGGTGTCGGCGGTGGCGACCTACTCGAACGTCGGCCACGTCCTCACCACCGAGCCGGAGAAGATCGAGCGCGCCGTGATCGTCATCTTCTCCTCGGACCGCGGACTCGCCGGCGCGTTCAACTCGAACGTGCTCAAGGAGTCCGAGAAGCTCGCCGAGCTGCTGCGCAGCCAAGGCAAGGAGGTCGTCTACTTCCTGATCGGGCGCAAGGCGCAGGGATACTTCAGCTTCCGCCGCCGCGCGTTCGAACGGGTGTGGACGGGGAACACGGATGCCCCCGAGTTCGAGCAGGCCAAGGAGGTCGCCGACGCGATCCTGGAGTCCTTCCTGCGTGACTCGGCGGACGGCGGGGTCGATGAGATCCACGTCATCTACAACCGCTTCGTGAGCATGCTGACCCAGGAGCCGCAGGTCGTCCGCCTGCTGCCCATGGAGGTCGTGGAGGGTGTCGAGGAGCCGGACCGCACGCAGGTGCTTCCGCTCTACGAGTTCGAGCCGGACGTCAACACCGTACTCGACTCGCTGCTGCCCGTCTACATCGAGAGCCGCATCTTCAACGCCATGCTGCAGTCGGCCGCGTCCAAGCACGCCGCAACGCAGAAGGCGATGAAAGCGGCCAGCGACAACGCCGACAAGCTCATCACCGACTACACGCGACTCGCCAACAACGCCCGCCAGGCGGAGATCACCCAGCAGATCTCCGAGATCGTGGGCGGCGCGGACGCGCTGAGCTCGGCCAACTAACGTCCATCCAGAGAGAGAACGAATCATGACTACCGCTACCGCCGAGGCCCAGGCTTCGACCGCGCAGCCGGCCGGCGTGGGACGCATCGCCCGCGTCACCGGTCCGGTCGTCGACATCGAGTTCCCGCACGACTCGATCCCGGGCATCTACAACGCCCTCAAGACCACCATCACGATCGGCGACAGGTCGACCGAGATCACGCTCGAGGTCGCCCAGCACCTCGGCGACGACCTCGTCCGCGCGATCTCCCTGAAGCCGACCGACGGCCTGGTCCGCGGCGGCGAGGTGCGCGACACCGGCTCGCTGATCACGGTGCCGGTCGGCGACGTGACCAAGGGCAAGGTGTTCGACGTCACGGGCGAGATCTTGAACGCCGAGCCCGGCGAGAAGATCGAGATCGCCGAGCGCTGGCCCATCCACCGCCAGCCGCCGTCGTTCGACCATCTGGAGTCCAAGACCCAGCTGTTCGAGACCGGCATCAAGGTGATCGACCTGCTCACCCCGTACGTGCAGGGTGGAAAGATCGGCCTCTTCGGCGGTGCGGGCGTCGGCAAGACCGTCCTCATCCAGGAGATGGTCCAGCGCGTCGCGCAGGACCACGGCGGTGTGTCAGTGTTCGCCGGCGTCGGTGAGCGCACCCGTGAGGGCAACGACCTCATCCACGAGATGGAGGAGGCCGGCGTCTTCGACAAGACCGCCCTCGTCTTCGGCCAGATGGACGAGCCGCCGGGAACGCGTCTGCGCGTCGCCCTCTCCGCCCTGACGATGGCGGAGTACTTCCGCGACGTGCAGAAGCAGGATGTGCTGCTCTTCATCGACAACATCTTCCGCTTCACGCAGGCCGGTTCCGAGGTCTCCACGCTGTTGGGCCGCATGCCCTCCGCGGTGGGCTACCAGCCGAACCTCGCCGACGAGATGGGCCTCCTGCAGGAGCGCATCACCTCGACCCGCGGCCACTCGATCACGTCGCTGCAGGCGATCTACGTGCCCGCCGACGACTACACCGACCCGGCCCCGGCGACCACGTTCGCCCACCTCGACGCCACCACGGAGCTCTCCCGTGAGATCGCGTCGAAGGGTCTGTACCCGGCCGTCGACCCGCTGACCTCGACCTCGCGCATCCTCGACCCCCGCTACCTGGGCGCCGACCACTACCGCGTGGCCACCACGGTCAAGCAGATCCTCCAGAAGAACAAGGAGCTCCAGGAGATCATCGCGATCCTCGGCGTCGACGAGCTCTCCGAAGAGGACAAGATCACGGTGTCGCGCGCGCGCCGCATCCAGCAGTTCCTCTCGCAGAACACCTACATGGCGAAGAAGTTCACCGGTGTGGAGGGTTCGACGGTTCCGCTCAAGGAGACCATCGAGTCGTTCGACGCCATCGCCAAGGGCGAGTTCGACCACGTGGCCGAGCAGGCCTTCTTCAACGTCGGAGCCCTCTCCGACGTTGAAGAGAAGTGGGCTCAGATCCAGAAGGAGAACGGCTAAGCATGGCTGTGCTCACCGTTAGCGTCGTCGCCGCCGACCACGAGGTGTGGTCGGGCGAGGCGAGCATGGTCGTGGCGCGGACCGTGGAGGGGCAAATAGGTATTCTGCCCGGCCACGAGCCGCTGCTGGCCATTCTCGCCTCGGGCGAGGTGCGCGTGACTCTGAACGGTGGGGAGTCGATCGCGGCGCAGGCCGACGACGGCTTCCTCTCTGTGGAGAACAACGTGGTCACTGTCGTGGCCCGGCAGGCGGAGCTCGTCTGATATGGCGGAGCGGGCGGCCCCGGTGGAACGGCACTTCGGCGACATGCGTGTCCCGGTCCTCGTCGTCACAGCGGGGCTGCCCGGCTCCGGCAAGTCCACCATCGCCGGAATCGTGGCCGCGCGTCTCGGCGCTGCGGTGATCTCCGTCGACCCGATCGAGGCCGCCATCCTGCGCGCCGGCATCGACGACGACCAGCCAACCGGACTCGCTGCGTATCTGGTGGCCGAAACGATGTCCGAGCAAGTGCTGCTGACGGGTTACTCCGTCATCGTGGACGCCGTCAACGCCGTCGAGCCCGCCCGATTGCAGTGGAAGGCCCTCGCAGAGCGCTGCGATGTCAAACTGCGGGTCATCGAGACCGTCTGCTCCGACGAAAAGCTGCACGACGAGCGCCTCTCCGACCGGACCGGTGTCACCGCCGCGTTCGCGGTCGAGCAGAGCATCGATGACTACGCGGAGTGGACGGGCCCCTGCGCCTCCCTGCCGCGCGTCACCCTCGACACCTCGCTGCCGCTCGGCGAGAACGTCAACGCCGCGCACGCTTTCCTGGAGGGATAGCGTGCTCGTCCTTCTCCCGCCCTCTGAGACGAAGAGAGACGGGGGAGCACCGGTCCCGCTCGTCCTCGACCGGCTCGGGTTCGGGGCACTCGCCCCTATCCGGGCGGCCGTGCTCGCCGACCTCATCTCGCTCTCCGTCGACCGGGACACTGCCGTCAAAGTGCTGAAGCTCGGACCGAAGCAGGCCGTGGAGGTCGATCGCAACCGTGCGCTGGAATCCGCGCCAACGATGCCGGCGCTCCTGCGCTACACGGGTGTGCTCTACGACGCGTTAGAGGCGGACGGCTTCACCGAGGAACAGTGGCGGTTCGCCGCCTCCGCTGTCGCCATCCAGTCGGCGTTGTTCGGGGTGGTCGGTGCGGCCGATCCCATTCCGGCCTACCGGCTCTCGTTCGACTCGCGGCTCTCGCCGTCGCTGAAGAAACGCTGGGCAGAGCCGTGCGCTGCGGTTCTGGGATCGCATCCGGGGCTCATCCTCGACCTGCGCTCGGAAGGGTACGCTGCGCTCGCGCCGCTTCCGCTGCGGGAGGGGGCGCACTACGTGCGGGTTCTCGCGCGGGACGAATCGGGCACGGTGCGCGCGCTCAACCACTTCAACAAGCAGGCCAAGGGGCTTCTGACCCGGGCCCTCGTGGAAGCCGTCGCCGACCTCGCCACGACGGACGACCTGCTGACCTGGGCATCGGATGAGGGATACACCCTGACCCGCGCAGCCGACGGCAGCCGCGATCTGGAGCTGATCGTCCCCGATGTGGCGGGCTCACCCGGCAGGCTCCGGGCCATGCTGCGGCCATGAACGCACCGCGCGCGAGGTCTCACTCCGCCGCGCGGAAGCATCCCTCGACATGGTCGTCCACCATTCCGGTCGCCTGCATCAGCGCGTACATCGTGGTCGGGCCGACGAAGCGAAAGCCGCGGCGGCGGAGCTCTGCGCTCAGCGCCGTGGATTCCGGGGTCACCGCCGGGACCTCCGACCACGCCTGGGGGGGGGGGGGGGGGGGCTTCCGGGGAGCGAAGCTCCAGAGGAGATCATCGAGTGGGACATCCAACTTCAGGACCGCGTTGGCGTTCGCGATGGTTGCCTCGATCTTGCCGCGGTGGCGGATGATCCGCTCGTCCTGCAGCAGGCGGAGGACGTCGGCTTCGGTCATCGCCGCGACGCGCTCGGGCTGGAAGCCCAGGAACACCTCGCGGAAGGCCGGGCGGCGGCGGAGGATCGTGATCCAGGAGAGGCCGGCCTGGAAGCCTTCGAGGCAGATCTTCTCGTAGAGGGCCTTCGGATCGTGCTGGGGACCTCCCCACTCCTCGTCGTGGTAGCGGGTGTACTTGGCGTCGTTCGCGGGCCAGGAGCAGCGTTGGACGCCGTCGTCGCCGATGACCACCGCTGGACGGTTCGAGGCGGCCGCCGGTGCGGCGGCGGGGCTCTCGCTCATGTGGCCAGCGTCATTCCCTCGTGCTCGAGCAGCCACAGTTTGGTGGGGATGCCCTCGCCGCCGCTGTAGCCGGTGACCTTGCCGGAGGAGGACAGCACACGGTGGCAGCCGACGATGATCGGCACGGGATTGGCGCCGACCGCGCCGCCGACGGCCCGGCCGTACCCCGAATGGCCGAGGGCGAGACCCAGCTCGCCGTATGTGGTGAGCGTGCCGAATCCCAAGCCAGCCAGCCGCTCCCACACTGCGCGGCGGAACGGCGTGCCCTCGAGACGCAGCGGGAGGTCGAAGTCGCGCCGGTCGCCCGCGAAGTACTGGGCGAGTTGCTCGGCAGCGTCGTCGAGGACGGCGCTTGTGTACTCGGGGCGCTCACCGTGCGGCAGGATTCCGCCGCGGGCGATCGAGAGAGAAGTGACGGCCTCGCCGTCGCCGGTCAGCTCGATCCGCCCGATGGGGCTCGGGACGCTGAGGAGGTAGCGGGATGAACTGCTCATGGTTCGACTCTAGGGCTGGCTTCCGACATTCACTCGCGGAAATCCGACAGGGACCAGCGGCCGCGATGCGCCGAGGTCGCGCCACGAAAGCGGTGGCCGGACCAGTCGCGCACGGGCGCGCTTGTTCGACCACCGCCTCCGTTTCCGCAGGTCAGTCCTGCGTTGGGGGACCGCTGCGACGGCGGCGACGGAACACGGCGATCCCCGTTCCGGCCGCCACCAGGAGGCCTGCCCCCACGAGCAGCCCCGGTGTCGCTGTTGAGCCTGTGCTCGCGAGCGCCGAGGAGCCGGTGTCGCTCATTCCCGCCGGGCTCTTGCCGTCCGGTGCGAGAGCGCCGGGAACGAGTATGCCGCCAGGACCCGTGCTCGCCGGCGTCAGTGGCGGAGCCGTGTCGGCGGGCACCGCCGCCGTGGTGAGCACCGCCGCAACCACATCCGTGGCGAGCCCGGACGCATCGGTGAGGTGGAAGCCGTGGACGGTCACTTCGCTTCCGTTACGGGACTGCTCGTTCAGGACGACTCTGATCGTCGTCCCCGGCACCTCGATCCGGGTGTCTGGGGCGATCGTTCCGGCGGCGAGAGGCCGGCCGGCGACCGTCCCGCCGTCGGAGGAGACGACGACACCGGTGCCCGTTGCCTTCACCAGCAGGTTCTTGAGGCTGACCTCGACGGTGGTGCCGGGGTACAGCCGGAGCTGTCCGACCGTAGCGCTCGCGCCGGTGGCGCTGGAGGTCGTGGTCACCGAGCCGACCGCGATCTGGCCTGCTTTGCCGTCGCCGGCTGTGGGGGCCGAAGCGCTCTCCTCCGCTGGAGTGGCGAGCGCCTTCACGCTCTTCTGCGGCTGAGCCGTCGCCCGCGACACGGCGACAGGCCTCACGGGGCTGGGCCCGGTCGCCGCGATGCCGTAGGAGTTCCAGGCGGGCAGCGTTCCCGAATTGTCCGGATCCGCAGGGCCGTCCGCTGGTTTGGCCGGTGCGATGGCCTTGGGTGCGGCGAGCACGACCGTTCCGAGTGTGACTCCCGGGTTCGCGTGCGTCAGGTCCTCGTAGCGGAGGGCGTTGATCGTGACCGATCCATCCGCAGCTGTGGTCCGCTCGTTGAAGTGGACCCGCACCCGTTCCGCACCGTCGGAGCCCAGACCGGTGTAGAGATCAGTGGCGGTGTTGCCCCAGACTCCGTTGGCGAAGACGGCGCTCGATGCGTTGTCGAACTTCACTGTCGAGGAGCCGTCGGCCGCCACCGAGAGCCGGAGGCCGTAGACGCGGAGAGCGTTCCAGCGGTACTCGCCCACACCGGAGGTCTGGTCGGGCACCTGGGTGAACTCGCCGATCCCCACCGAGGCGCTTCCGTCCGCCGCGGTTGTGACGCTCACATTCTTGGAGTGCGCCGGGTAGCTGCTGGCGGCGTCGACGGTGGCGGCCGTCTTGGTCTGTCCCTCCCCGGACACACTCGGCTCGCCGGCCACAAGCGCCGACCCATCGGGCGCGGCCACCCGGAGCCCTGTCGCCGTGACGCGAGCGGGGGCCGGAGCAGCAGGCGGGCAGGTGATCCGGCCCGCGCGGATGCGCCAGATCTCGGAGGCTCCCGCCTCCGCCTCGACGCGCAGCGCGGTCGTGGTGATGGAGCCGTCTTTGTTGGTCGTGCGCTCACCGACGATGATCTTGGTCGCCCCGTACTGGGAACTGGGCAGTTGGTAGGTGAATCCCGGTGTCGCGGTCGCTGTCGCCGTGATGTCCGTCCCGTTCACCGTGAGCGCAGTGAAAGAGACCGTGGACGCCTGTGTCGGGCTGCAGACCACGCTCAGACCGCGGAAGGTCACGGGCACACGGTCGCGGAGGGTGAACTCGCCGGAGCCGATGGTGGCCGTCGCACCGGTGGGGCCGGCTGTGACGGCCAGGTCGCTGGTGCGGGTGGTGTTCAGCTTCAGCAGGTCGCCGGTGGCGTCGAGCCGCGATGACGTCTCGGCACTGGTTGTCCACGAGACGGAGGGCTTCGGCGCCTGGAGGGTGCCGCCGTCGATGTCGATGATCTCGACTCCGGAGGCGCTGTATGTCGCGGCTGTGGCCGCTGCGGCGGCCGTAGCCGGCGCTGCGGGGAGCAGCGTCGCGGGGAGCAGGGCCGCGCCGAGGGCAGCGGCTGCGACGGCCGCGGCGGCCAAAAGAGCCGCCGGTCGCCGGAGAAGGGTTCGCGCGGTCATTGCGTCTTCTTTCCGAAGTTCTTGATGAAGTCGATTCCTGTGGGCACGCCGAGGCCGGTGACGTCGTCCCACTCTTTCGACGACTGCAGCGATTGCGGTTTCGTGTCCCAGACGAAGATTGTCTCGGGATAGATCGCGCCCTTTTGTCCTTTCGGGGACCAGGTGGCCGCCGAAGCCGGGGTGACATCGCGAAGCGCGGGGGTTCCGGCCAGCGCGTACAGAGCAGGGCTCGCCAGGCCGATCTTCACGCCCGTCGTCGCTTTCGCGAGGGCGACCATGGACGCGACCATCGGAGTCGCGAGGCTGTCGCCACCGTGGCTCACCGCCGCGGTGGTGCCGTCGTGGGGCCCGTAGACGACGAAGCCCGTGTTGGGATCGGCGAGAGACGCGACATCGCGGACGAGACGCCCGGCTCCCGAGTGGCTGGCAAGCGCGGTGCGCTGCCAGCTCGGGCGGTCGTAGACGGTGGATTCCCCGCCGCCTGACCCGAAGGCGAACCCGGGCGGGATGAGCCCGCCGTTGCGCGCGAAGCGCGACTGGATCTCCCAGCCTGCTTCGACGGCGATCGTGCCATCCTTGGCGATCCCGGTGCTCGTGCCGCCGACGGCGGTGAGGTAAGGGCTTGACGCCGGGGAGGAGACGCTCGTGCCTGTGTTGTGGTCGCCCTGGGCGGAGTAGTCGCCGTCGTTGCCCGACGAGGCGAAGACGGAGATGTTCCGGCTTGCGGCATCGACGAGCACGCGGTTGAGCAGCGTCCGATCGTCCGCGGTGTCGAGGTTCTCCGGCGAGCCGAAGGAGAGGGAGATCACGTCGGGTCCAGCGTTGACCGCGTCGAGAATGCGCAGGAACATCGGTGCGGTGGTGCAGTCGTCCGCCCCCCAGTACTCGATCTTCGCATCGGGCGCCATCGCGTGGACCGCCTGCACATCCAGGTGCTGCTCCTCGGTCCACGAGGACGGACCCCCGCAGCGGGAGACAGCGGGGTGGGCAGGTGCGTGGTGCGCGTACTGGTCATCGGTGAGCACGGGCTCGCCCATCTGCCGGGAGTAGGTGTCCGTGTTCGCTGCGACGGCGGGATCGTCGAAGGCCGCCACGATCGCGACCTTCGTCCCCGCGCCGCGGTAGCCGTCGGGGACCTGCTGCACGGCTCGCAGCTGCTTGGGCGTGTAACCGCACAGCGAGTTGGAGCGGTGTTCGACGGTGAGGGAGGCCGGCCACTGCGAGCTCAGCTTCTCACCCCAGTAGGCGGCGCAGTCCGGGCTGTCGATCGACGGCTCAGCCGCTGACGCCGTGGGCCGGTAGCCGTCTCCCGTCACCGCGCCGGAGACTCCGACGATCTGCGGCAGGGAGGCGGGGACGGAGAGTGCGGTCGTCGGTGCGACCGTGGAGCCCGATGACAGGGAGTACACGGCGAACGCGGTGTCGAAGGCCTCGGCCACGTGCGATCGTGTTCCGTTCACCCGGAGGGTGCCTGTGCGGTGGTCCCATCCGGATGCGTCGAGCCCGTGGCTGTCGAGCCACTCGGCGACGGCTCGCGCGTCGGCCGCGCTCGATCCGTCGCGCAGCACGACGGCCAGGGTCGTGTCGGCGTCGGGGGCGGGCGACGAGGTCGTCGTCGCGGTCCAGACCGGCACAGAGCCGGTCAGGGGGGTTCGTGAAGGGTCGGGGCTGGCGGCTAGAGCGAGGCCGCCGATCGTGAGAGCGGCCGCAGCGCCTGCTGCGGCCCGGACAAGGACGTGTGAGGGCATCGTCACCTTTGCAGATCGGGTTGTGGGGGAGCCGGGGAAGGGGCTTCCGGCGGACCTACTCTAGCTTGTTGATAATAATTCTCAATACCATAAAGAACGAGTATCTGCTGGACGACACTCGATGCGTCTTGACGACTCGGTCTCGCCTCAGTAAAACTTGCGCATAAAAATATATGTTATGTGAAAATTATCCTCGTTCCTCCTGACGTCGCGATCACACGCTTTTCTCCTGCAATGCCGACCGGTGCGGGTTCCGCAGTGATCGGCGTTGTGAGGGGGACGCCTCAACACGACCAGGGATCGGCCGAAGCGGAGGTGGTGCCGCCTTCTTGCGATCGTGACCTCCGTCGTGGCGGCCCTCGGGCTCGCGGTCCTGAAAGCCGCCGTTTCCCCACGCCGAACGTCCTTTGGGGCGGCGATTCGGGTGGGCCTCTGGTGGACCACGATATGAATCTTCTCGGTATCATCTTTCGCGAAGACAGGTTCAGTCGAGGGTTCTTGCTCTATACCCCGATGCGGCAGGTCTTCCAGGAATTGAGCTCCTAATACGCTGGGACCGACGAGCCTGCCCGACAGTGACGGGGAAGGCGATCAGCTCCCGGCTGACGGTGTCACCGCAGACTGGGACCTCGCTCCCAGCGATTCTGACGACGCGGCGACGGACCCGGGTGGCGACAACTTGGACAGGCGACCAGGGCGGTGGTGTCGAGCCGCAGCCGGGTGACCAGGGAGACTCGGGGACCCCGGCCCCGAGTCTCCGGCTGCCAAGTAAGCGCTGGGAAGCTGACGCCGTTCGCGGAACGGGATTATCGGGGCGAGGGCGATTCTGCGGCCCCGGCGGCTGCCGATGCCCTCGCCTCTCCCGTTTCCGCCTTCCGAAATCTCCGGTAGCGTAGTCATTCGGGTCTGCTGCGCCTTCCGCGCGGCGGCGAGATCTGAATAGAGGAGGCCGGCATGGACATCGACCTCAGCGTCTTGCGTCTCATGGAGCGCGAGAGGGAGATCCCGTTCGAGGAACTGGTGCAGATCATCGAGCAGGCCATCCTGACCGCCTATCTGAAGCACACCGACCAGGCCGATCACCGCCACGGCGAGCCGCCTGCCGCGCGGGTGCATCTGGACCGCAAGACGGGTCATGTCACCGTCTACGTCCCCGAGAGGGACGACGACGGCAACGTCATCGGCGAGGCCGAGGACAGCCCGAGCGACTTCGGCCGCATCGCCGCGTTCGCGGCGAAGCAGGTGATCAACCAGCGGCTGCGCGACCTCGCGGACGACGCGGTGCTCGGCGAGTTCCGCGGATGCGAGGGCGACATCGTCGCCGGGGTGATCCAGCAGGGCCCCAATCCGCGGATGGTGCATATCGACCTCGGCAGCGTGGAGGCCATTCTGCCTCCGGAGGAGCAAGTACACGGCGAAGAGTACCCGCACGGCTCCCGTATCCGCGTGTACGTCACGAGTGTCGCCAAGGGTCCGAAGGGTCCGTCGATCACCGTCTCGCGCACGCATCCGACGCTGGTCAGGAAGCTGTTCGCCCTCGAGGTGCCAGAGATCGCGAGCGGCGTGGTGGAGATCGTGTCGATCGCCCGCGAGGCCGGGCACCGCACCAAGATCGCCGTCCGGGCGACGGAGCCCGGTGTGAACGCCAAAGGCGCGTGCATCGGGGAGCTCGGGCAGCGCGTTCGCGCGGTCACGGCCGAACTCAACAGCGAAAAGATCGACATCGTCGACTATTCGCCCGATCTCGCGACCTTCGTCTCGAGCGCCCTCTCGCCGGCGAAGGTGACCAGTGCGTTCGTGATCGACGAAAGCCTCAAGGCCGTGCGTGCGCTGGTGCCGGACTACCAGCTGTCGCTCGCGATCGGCAAAGAAGGCCAGAACGCCCGCCTCGCCGCCAAGCTGACGGGCGCGAAGATCGACATCCAGCCGGATTCGATCCTGGACCGCGAGTAGATCGGAAAGCGGCGGGGCCCCGTCGGGCAAAGGCGGCTCCGCGCGGGTGTAAGATGGAATCTGTCAGAACGTGCGTCGGATGCCGTTCTCGCGCCCCGCGGCTTTCTCTTCTGAGGGTCGTCGTCCGGAATTCGGAACTGGTGGTCGATCCGTCTGCCGCTTTCCCCGGCCGTGGCGCGTGGCTGCATCCGGTCGACGGGTGTCTTGACCTCGCCCTTAAGCGCCGCGCCTTCGGGCGTGCGCTGCGGGTGGACGGGACGCTCGACCCGACGGCCCTCCGGGCCTACTACGAGAACAGGCTGAAGAATCAGTGACTTCACATGAGTGACAACCGATGAGCGGCTCGAAATGAGTTCCGTCCGCCAATAACGCCTGCCCTGTCTGGGGTGGGCCCAGACAGGAGAATTGTGGCTGCAAAACCACGTGTACACGAGGTGGCGAGCGAGCTCGGCGTCGACAGCAAGATCGCACTCGCGAAACTCAAGGAGATGGGCGAGTTCGTCAAGGGCCCGTCTTCGAGCATCGAGCCTCCGGTGGCCCGCAAGCTGCGCGCTGCCCTCGAGGCGGAAGGCCATCTGCCCGGCGCCGGCGGCGATAAGACAGCCGCGCAAGCCTCCCCGGCGCCACGCCCGCCGCGGCCGGCGACGGCCGATGGCTCCGGCGCGCCCAAGCCGCAGGCGCCGATGTCGGTCGCCGAGCGTCAGGCGGCGGCCGAGAAGGCCGCCTCTGAGAAAGCGGCGGCTGAGAAGGTGGCGGCCAGCGAGGCCGCTGACGCGAAGCCCGCCGCGGGCGCCCCGGCGGACACGGCCAAACCGTCGTCCCCGCCCCGCCCCAGCGGCGTCAGCGCCCCGCGCCCGGGCAACAACCCTTTCGCCTCCAATCAGGGCATGGGGCAGCGCCCCAGCGCCCCGCGTCCGGGGAACAACCCGTTCTCCAGCTCGCAGGGCATGGGCCAGCGTCCTTCTCCTAGCAACATCCCGCGTCCGGCCCCGCCGCGTCCGGGCTCGCCCCGCATCGGCGCTCCGCGTCCCGGAGGTGGCCAGCGCCAGGGCGGCGGCGGCCGTCCCGGTTTCCAGCAGCGCCCGGGCAGTGCCGGCGGCGGTGCGGGCGGCGGCCTCCAGCGTCCCGGCGGCGCAGGAGCCGGCGGTTTCAGCGGTCCCCGTACGGGCGGTGGAGGCGGTCGCGGTCGCGGACCGGGCGGCGGAACCGCGGGTGCGTTCGGCCGTGGCGGCGGCAAGTCGAAGGCCCGCAAGTCGAAGCGCGCGAAGCGCCAGGAATTCGAGATGCGGGAGGCCCCGTCGCTGGGCGGTGTGACTGTTCCCCGTGGCGACGGCGGTACGGCTATCCGGCTGCGCCGCGGCGCGTCCATCTCGGACTTCGCCGACAAGATCGACGCGAACCCCGCTTCGCTCGTGACGGTGCTCTTCCACCTGGGCGAGATGGCGACCGCGACCGAGTCGCTCGACGAGGCCACTTTCCAGATCCTCGGTGAGGAACTCGGCTACAAGGTTCAGGTCGTCTCCCCCGAGGATGAGGACAAGGAGCTCCTGGAGGGCTTCGACATCGACCTCGACGCCGAGCTGGAGGGCGAGTCCGACGAGGATCTCGAGATCCGCCCACCGGTCGTCACCGTCATGGGCCACGTCGACCACGGTAAGACGCGACTGCTGGACGCGATTCGCAGCGCCAACGTTGTGGAGGGCGAGGCCGGCGGCATCACCCAGCACATCGGCGCCTACCAGGTGTGGACCGAGCACGAGGGCATTGAGCGTGCGATCACCTTTATCGACACCCCGGGTCACGAGGCGTTCACGGCCATGCGTGCCCGCGGCGCCCAGGTGACCGACATCGCGATCCTCGTCGTCGCGGCCGATGACGGCATCATGCCGCAGACCATCGAGGCGCTGAACCACGCCCAGGCGGCAAACGTGCCGATCGTGGTTGCGGTGAACAAGGTCGACAAGCCGGAGGCGAACCCCGCCAAGGTGCGTCAGCAGCTCACCGAGTTCAGCCTGGTGGCCGAGGAGTACGGCGGCGACGTGATGTTCGTCGACGTCTCCGCGCGGAACAACATCGGCATCCAGGAGCTCCTGGACGCGGTGCTGCTCACCGCGGACGCCGGGCTCGACCTGCGTGCGAACCCGAACAAAGACGCCCGCGGCGTGGCCATCGAGGCCAAACTCGACAAAGGCCGTGGCGCGGTGGCGACTGTGCTGATCCAGTCGGGCACGCTCCGCGTCGGGGATGCGATCGTGGCGGGCACCGCCTACGGCCGTGTCCGCGCGATGGCGGACGAGAACGGCGACCCGGTGCTGGAGGCGGCTCCGTCGCGTCCGGTGCAGGTGCAGGGCCTCTCCAGCGTTCCGCGCGCCGGCGACACCTTCATCGTCACCGAGGAGGACCGCACCGCCCGGCAGATCGCCGAGAAACGCGAAGCCGCCGAGCGCAATGCGCAGCTGGCGAAGGCTCGCAAGCGTATCTCGCTCGAGGACTTCACCCGCGCTCTGGAAGAGGGCAAGGTCGAAGCGCTCAACCTCATCATCAAGGGCGACGTTTCCGGTGCTGTGGAGGCGCTGGAGGAGTCGCTCATGAAGATCGAGGTGGACGACTCGGTCTCCCTGCGCATCCTGCACCGCGGCGTCGGCGCGATCACCGAGTCGGACATCGACCTGGCGACCATCGACAACGCCATCGTGATCGGCTTCAACGTCCGCCCGGACGTCAAAGCCCGCGAGCGTGCGGCCCGTGAGGGCGTGGATGTGCGCTTCTACTCGGTCATCTACAACGCCATCGATGACATCGAGAGCTCGCTCAAGGGCATGCTCAAACCCGAGTTCGAGGAAGTCCAGTCCGGTGTCGCCGATATCCGCGAGGTGTTCCGCTCCTCCAAGTTCGGCAACATCGCCGGTGTCATCGTCCGCAGCGGAACGATCACGCGCAACGCCAAGGCGCGCGTCATCCGCGACGGCGTGGTCATCGCGGACAACCTGGCCATCGAGTCGCTGCGCCGGTTCAAGGACGACGTCACCGAGGTCCGCACGGACTTCGAGTGCGGTATCGGCCTCGGCAAGTACAACGACATCCAGGTGGGCGACGAGATCGAGACCATCGAGATGCGCGAGAAACCGCGCGTCTGATCGACGCTGGAGGCCTGGCGGTTCGTCCGCCGGGCCTCGCTGCTTCTCCATCCTGGCCGTACGAAGGAGACATATCATGGCCGACCCGGCACGGGCGAGGAAGCTCGCCGACAGAATCAAGGTCATCGTCGCTGAGCGTCTCGACCGGGGCTTGCGCGATCCGCGTCTCGGTTTCGTGACGATCACCGACGTCCAGGTGACCGGTGACTTGCAGCACGCGACCGTCTTCTACACGGTGTATGGAACCGACCAGGAGCGCGCGGACACCGCAGCCGCGCTGACAGCGGCCACCGGGATGCTGCGTAGCGAGGTCGGCAAGAACATCACCGCTCGCCTCACGCCGACGCTGCAGTTCCAGCTGGATGCCATCCCGGAGAACGCGGCCCACATCGAGGACCTGCTGCGCCAGGCGCGCGATCACGACACCGAAGTGGCCGGTCTCGCCGAGGGCGCCGCCTACGCCGGGGAGCAGGACCCCTATGTGAAGCCACGCGAGGCGAACTAGGAATACTGATTTTCAAATATAAGAATAAACATGTAGAATAGTGTTCTCTTAGAACCCCGAGGACACCCGAATGCGTACCTGGTTCCGTCCGGACATCGAAGGCCTCCGCGCTCTCGCCGTCCTGGTCGTCGTCGCAAACCATGCGTGGCGATTCCCCACTGGCGGATACGTCGGTGTGGACATCTTCTTCGTGATCTCCGGCTACCTGATCACGCGAGCTCTCCTGCGCGAAAAGGAGTACAAGGGTGCGATCTCGCTCGGTCGCTTCTACACCCGGAGATTCGCTCGGCTCGCACCGGCCGCGATCGCGACGATCGCCGTCACCGTAGCGATGTCCAACCTTCTGTTCTTCGGTGTGACGAACGCCTCCTGGAATCAGCAGGCGTTCACGTCGCTGCTGTGGGTCCAGAACTGGAACCTGGTGCATGCGAGAACCGTCTACCTCGACGCCAATGCGTCTGTCTCACTGTTCCAGCACTTCTGGTCGCTGTCGGTCGAGGAGCAGTTCTACGCCTTCTGGCCGTGGGTGCTCATTCTCGCCTGGGCCGCTGTGGCCGTCTGGGCCGCCGTGGCGAAACGTCGCCCTCCCCACCTGCGCAGCACCGTGCTGGTGGTCGGCGTCCTCGGCTTCGCCGCCTCGCTCGCCTTCTCGATCTGGCTGACCGACTCGCGTCCCGCTTCGGCCTATTTCGCGACCCCGACCCGCGTCTGGGAGTTCGCGGCCGGTGTGATCGCCGCCGCCGGATTCGCCGGTGTCTCCCGCCGCGTACCGGCAAAGGCCCTCCGAGCGGCCGGACTGGCGGCGATTCTGATCTCCGCCGTGCTCTTCGACACGACGACGCCGTTCCCCGGCGCCGCCGCGCTCCTCCCTGTCCTCGGCACGGTCGTGGTGATCGTCGCTGCCGAGCGCGCCGCCACTGACCGGGACTACGGACGGGTTCTCACGCTGGCCCCCGTTCGCTACATCGGCCGCATCTCCTATTCGCTCTACTTGTGGCACGCCCCGGTCATCGTCTTCGCTGCGGCGCTGTTCCCGGGCGAAGGCTTCGTCCACGGTTTGCTCTGCGTGGCGGCGTCGGTGGCCATCGCCGCCCTGTCCTACTACGTCATCGAGCAGCCGGCGTGGCAAGCCGCTGTCTGGAAGCGCCTCGGGGCGTGGCTGTCAGAGCGCGGCAACCGGGCCCGCTTGGGGGATTATCCGTGGCGGCTTTGCTGGTGGCTGTCCTGTCTGTCGGCCAGTTCCGCGGAGTCGAACTGCTCCCGAAGCCCGCTCCGGCGACCACCGCCCCGGCCTCCTGGTCTTCCCCCGAAGAACTTGCGGCGGCGCTGGCCGAGTCCTCGGTCGGGGACTCCTGGAGGCCGTTCTCGGCCGAACTCTCCGCACCGCTCCAGCCCGTCGATTTCCAGGGTTGCCTGCGCGACGCGGTGTCGGTGGCTCCGGGCGATCGTTCGCACCTCCGGGAGCCCTGCGTCCCGTCGGGCGACGGAGAACGCCGGACGGCCTCCGTCGTCGGCGACTCGATCGCGCTGAGCTGGGTTCCCGCTCTCCGCTCGGCCCTCGGTTCCGGCTGGGAGGTGACCGTGCTCGGCCTGCAGGGGTGCCCGGCCGCCTCGACGCGGGTCGGCGAAGTGCGCGACCGCACGACTTTCACCGACGACTGCGAGAAGATGCGCGAGTCCGACCTGGCCGCCGTCGCCGCGGCGAAACCCGATCTGATCGTCTTCGCGAGCGCTCTGGGACCCTACAAAACGCTTGAGAGCGGCAAGACCGGAGCGTCGGCCCAGGCCGAGTGGACGAGCGCGACGCTGCGGAGCATAGAAGCCGTGTACTCGGTGGGAGCGCCGGTCGTGGTGATCGGCAATCCCCCCGAAGGGCGGCGGGTGACAGACTGCGCGCTCCGGATCTTCGGGCCCGAACGATGCGCGTCCACGATCGCCGCGGTCGACCGGGAGAAACGAGCTGCCGAGGTGGAGGCCGTCCGGCAAGCCACGGCCCAGGGCCTGCCTGCGGCTTACATCGACCCGGAACCATGGTTCTGCACCAGCGACGGCAGCTGCCCGATCAGGGTCGGCGATGTGATCGTCCGGCTCGACTCCAGCCACCTCACGCAGAGCTCCTCCGAGTCCCTGGGCGGTGTGCTGCGTTCGGCCCTGGCGGCGGCTCGGGTGGTGTGAGCGCGCCGGGGGGAGGCGGTGCGGGCCGCCGTCTTCGGCAAGGGGGTCCGGCTTCGCCGCCCAAACGCGGCCCCGGTGGTGCAGCCGGAGGTCAGGGGAGCGTGTAGCCGCCCTCGTCGGCGATCGCCAGGCCGTCGGAGAGAAGGCCTGCGAGTGCGCGGTCTCGCTGTGCGGCATCCGGCCAGACGGACTCCAACTCTGCGGCGGTGACTGGGAGGTGCGCGGCGCGCAGCTCGGCCAGGATGCGGCCGCGCACCTGGCGGTCGCTGCCCTCGTACTTCTTCTGGACGGCTTTTCGGGGACCGGCGTAGGGCGGGAAGCCGGCGGCGCGCCAGACGCAGGCCGCAGCGAGCGGGCAGACGTCGCAGCGCGGGGTGCGGGCGACGCAGACGAGGGCGCCGAGCTCCATCATCCCCGCGTTGAAGGCGGCGGCGGCGGGGCGATCGCGGGGGAGCAGCGCCTCCATCGCGGCGAGGTCGCGCTTGGCGCTGGGCGGGCCGGGTTCGCCCTGGCCCTCGACCGCGCGGGCGATGACCCGGCGGATGTTGGTGTCGACCACGGGGTGCCGGTTTCCGTAGGCGAAGACAGCGACGGCGCGCGCGGTGTAGTCGCCGACGCCCGGGAGGGCGAGGAGCGCGTCCACGTCGTCGGGGACCACTCCGCCGTGCTGTTCCGCGATTGCGACGGCCGCCGAGTGCAGCCACAGCGCGCGCCGCGGATAGCCGAGCGAGCGCCAGGCTCGCACAGCCTCGCCCGGGGGGACAGCGGCGAGGTCGGCCGGGGTCGGCCAGCGCGCCAGCCACTCCTCCAGGCGGGGGATCACCCGGGAGACGGGTGTCTGCTGCAGCATGAACTCGCTCACCAGCGTGCCCCAGGCTATGAAGCCGGCGCGGCGCCAGGGGAGGTCGCGCCGGTTGGCGTGGTACCAGTCCACGACGGCGCTCGCGAAAGGTTCACGCATACCTCCGAGGCTAGCCGGTCGGGCTCGTTCCAGGAGGCCGATGCCGAGGGCGCTCACGCCGCGCGACCTCCGTTCGCCGGCGCTCGCGGTGCGGCCGGTGGTCTCCCCGCTGTCAGGAGTGGCCGCATCCGCTCCGCGACGGTCTCGGCCGGCAGGAACGCCACCGAACGCTCCACCTCGTGTACGAGCGCGGTCAGCGCGGCGTTGACCGGCGCCTCGCCACCGGCTGCCCGCGCCTTTGCGACGACGGCTCCGTTCAGGTAGTCGATTTCGCTGGGCTGCCCCCGACGGACGCTTTGCAGGGTGGAGCCCGGGTTCGGTGTCGCCCCCATCCTCCGTCGCATCAGCAGCGGCACAGCCTGAGCCGCCCAGCGCGGCGCGTGGGCGGCGAAACGCAGGAGGCCGTCGCTCAGGCCCTGGATGCTGCCGTAGCGGACACCGTGCGCGTACCCGACCCGCACCGCCTCTTGGAGGCTCGCCGTCATCACCCGCCGCAGCCGCCGGTCACCGAGTGTCTCCTGGACGCTCAGGCCGGTGATCGCGGGCAGGGCGTTCACCTGGTTGACGATGAGCTTGGTCCACTGGCAGCCCGTGAAGTCGTCGACAGCGACGCTCGGCAGAGCGGCGTCGAGGATGCGTGCGGTGGCGGCCGCGGCCGCGGGCGCACGGCCGTCGCCCGCGCCGAGATAGGTGTTCGCCGTCGTCGTGACGACGATGCGGCCGGGGGAGAGGAAGCCCGCCGCGAACAGCGCGAGGGCGCCGACGCACTCGGAGCCGGGCAGCAGCCCGGTGGCGAGGCGGAGGCCGGTGAGGCCGTTCTGCACGACGACCACGGGGATACCATCGAGGAGGGAGGTGTTGTCGCGGAGGGCGTACGCAGCATCCTGGGCCTTCGTGCAGAGGAACGCCAGCTCAGGCCGGGTCTGCAGCGTCTCGGCTGCGGCGACCCGTGCGGTGTGCGCGCCCCAGCCACCGTCGAGACGGAGCCCCTCGGTGCGGATCGCGGCGAGGTGCTCGCCGCGGGCGGTCACCTCGACCAGATGGCCGACGCGGTCGAGAAGGGCCGCGATGGTCCCGCCGATGGCTCCCGCTCCGATCACGCCGATACGCACCCGACAAGCCTAGAGCGTGTCTCCTCCGGCAGGCGGTGGGGGAAGGCTGGCGACGGGGCGAGACGCGAAGGAACGGCGGGAGGCGGTCAGCGCGTCAGATCCGTCAGGAGCAGGGACACGACCTCCCAAGGATGGATGGAGGTCCCGGCGGGGAGCGGATCCTCCGACCCGTATCGGCGCAGGGCGAGGAAGGACCGGCTCAGCACTGCCTCACCGCCGCCGTGCCCGCCCTCGTCGAGGTGGCCGTGGTCGGTCGTCAGGGCGACGAGCCATTCTTCCTCCGCCCCGGCGCGGGCGACCCGGGCCTCGATCTCGGCGAGGAGGCGCCCGATGTGCGCGTCGACGGGGCCGACAGCCACCGCGTATTCGGCTGAGCTGCCGCCGTACAGGTGTCCGGCCTCGTCGGTCTCTCCGAGGGAGACGAACGAGACATCCGGCCCCGCTTCGCGCAGCGCGAGCCGCGCGCAGGCGGCGATCTCGCCGTCGGCCCAGCGGTAGCCGTAGGTCTCGCCGTCTCGCACGACGCCCCGGTGCTGTCCGGTCCGCGTCTGATCCGGGCGGCTCGCGATGATCGGTCCCGGGCCGGCGGGGTCCACAATCGGCGGCCAGCTCGCCGCCGCGAAGGTGCGACGGGACGTATCGGCGATGTACGCGCGGCTGAGGAGGTCGAGGTGGCGGTGGAGTGTGTGACCGCGAAACGAGTTTTCGGAGACCGAGTGCTCCGCGTGCGGAGCGCCGGTCAGGAGCGATGACCAGCCGGGACCGGAGATCGTGGGGACCTCCATTGTCATGGTCAGCATCGTTCCCGCGCTCGCGCACGTCGACAAGACGGGGGCGAGCGGCGGGGCCGAGCCAGAGGGGGGCCGGCGCAGCGCGTCGTCGATGCGCAGACCGTCGATCCCGATCAGGAGGAGCTTGCGGCGGATCATCGCGGAACCGTCTCCCGGTGCGGGCGGCGGGTCCGCCGTCCGCGTTTCATCGCGGCAGCTCCCCGGCCGCGGCGAGCAGCTCGGGCAGCGCCGCCACACTGGCGAGCAGGTGGGTGTGCGGGTGCCGGCCCAGCGTCTCCGCGCTGCTCGCGCCGCTGAGGACCCCCACGACGAGCCGCGCCCCGGAGGCGATGCCCGCACGGAGATCATTGGGGGTGTCGCCGGCGACGAGCATCTCCTGCACGGAGCGCGTCGCTGTCGATTCCATGGTCCGGAACACCAGATAGGGCGCGGGGCGGGACGCGGCGACATCCTCCGAGGTCGCAAGGGCGTCCACGTCCGCGCCCACCGCCCACTCGACCTTCTCGAGCAGCCTCTCGGCCACGACCCGCTCATATCCCGTGTGCAGTCCGACCTTCACTCCGGACGCGCGCAGCGAGGCGACGGCCTCGCGCACGCCGGGGAAGAGGCGCGGCGTGGCGGCCGCGTAGGCGGCGTCCAGACGCTCGGCGAAGGCGGCGTGGACCGCCGCTGTCTTCGCCGGGTCCGCCCCGAGGGCTGTGAGGAGCCCCTCGACCGCCTCCCGTTTGTCGGTGCCGGTCCAGCCGTCGAGCACCTCGGCGGGGACAGGCGCTCCCACGGCCTCGGTGACGCTCTGCCGGAGCACGTCGTAGACGATGCCGCCCTCGTCGATCGTGGTGCCGGCCAGGTCGAGGGAGACGAGAGAGATGGTCATGCTGTGCCTTCCGGGGTTATGCTGCGCGCCACCAAGGGCCGGGGCATGGAACGCGAGCGGGAGTTGTGGATGATCAGCGTCGCTCGATCAGGCCGATACCGGTCGTCCGAGACTTCGAGGATGTCTCCGTCGTCGGAGGTCGTGACGTGGCGCACCCGCAGCAGGGGAGCGCCGAGTGCGACGCTCAGCTCTGCGGCGGCGAGCTCATCGGCCGCGACGGCGTCGATCGTGTGCTCGCCGCGGTCGAGCTGCGCGCCCCGCGTGAGCAGCGCGTCGAAGAGCGATCCGGCATCCGGGTCGAACTCGAACAGGAGCCGTCCGACCCGCTCGGCGAACGCGGTCCGTTCGATCATCACCGGTTCCCCGTCGATCGAGCGCACACGCACCAGTTCGACGGCCTGCTCGCCGTCGGCGAGTCCGAGGGCGAGGGCGATCTGCGCCCGGGGCCGGCGCAGGGCGATCTCGATCGTGCGCTGACCCGGAGTGCGGCCGAGGGCGCGGACCCAGGCTGAGAACGAGAAGAAGTCGTCGATCGCGTGCGCGAGGGGAGCGCGGGCGACGACCGGTACGCGCCCCTGGCTGGTCTCGATGAGCCCCTCGGTGTTCAGCGCTGTCAGGGCTTGCCGCACCGGACCGCGAGACGCGCCGAACTGCGCGCACAGCTCTGCTTCGCTGGGCAACGCCGCACCGGCGGGGAGCCCGCCGTTCAGGATGCGCTCTCGCAGAGCGGTGCGGACGGTCTCATGCAGGGGCACCTTCATATCTTGACAATACAGGTGGGGCGTGTGGCGGTGATTTCGGAGCCGTTCTTCCGCCGTTCACCTTTTTTGCCCGGGATATTCCTCTTTACGGGCGGGGTGAACATATCATGACAAGTGGGCTGTTTCGTTCAGCATCCGGCATTTTTCGGGGACAGTGGAAGACAGCCGGGCTGGTCTGCCCGTCACCGTGCCCGACCGTGATGCGCAGTCCGCCTCTCCCCGGCCCCGAACCCCGACGGACCCTCACCATCCCCGCACCACCGAAACTCCGAAAGGAACGTCCCCATGGAAAAGCACCCGATCGAACGCCGTCCCCGTCGGCGTGTCGCGCGCGTCGCGGCCCTCATCGCGACGACGGCTGCGATCGCAGCGACGCTCAGCGCCTGCGCGGGCGCCTCGTCGGCCAGCACGAACGGTTCGAGCCTCACGCTCGTTCAGAAGCAGAAGGTGGCCAGCGTCGCCGACTTCGGCGGTATGGACGCTCTGGTCGCTGCGGCGAAGGCGGAGGGCCACCTCAACGTCATCACCCTGCCGCCGTCCTGGGCCAACTACGGGAAGATCATCGCGGGCTTCCAGAAGAAGTACCCCGGCATCCAGGTCAACTCCGAGAACCCCAACGGCTCCAGCGCCGACGAGGTCGCCGCAGCGCGGGCGCAGAAAGGACAGAGCAGCGCTCCCGACGTCTTCGACATCGGCACCTCGGTGCTCAGCCAGAACCTCGACCTCGTCACGCCGTACAAGGTGTCGAAATGGTCGGACATCCCCGCTGAGTTCAAAGACCCCAAGGGCGCGTGGTACTACGACTACACCGGCCTGATGTCGATCGGCTACGACTCGAAGGCCATCACGACGGCTCCGGCCTCGATCGACGACCTCCTCGGCGCCGCCTACCACGGCAAAGTCGTGGCTTTAATCGCGTCGAAACAGGCCACAGTGATCGGAGAGATGGGCGCGTCAGTGCCACCAGCAATAACGGCCTGCGCCTCTCCACGCTGAATCATCTCTGCGCCTTGACCGACAGCGTTCAGACCGGAGGTAAACCCGGCTGACACGATGGAAACAGGCCTGGCGACGTTATACCGATCAGCCAAACGCACTTCAAGCGTGCTGGGCAGAAGGCCTTCAAAGAGAGGAGCCGATTTTTCCCCAAACGGGCACAGCCAGCGTTTTCCCTCGTCAGTGAAGTGGTCAAACAAGTCCACCATGCGTAGCGAGCCGCCAACCGCAGAACCGTAGGACACTCCCAGGAGAGCAGTGAGGTCTTCTGCGTCAGCGCCGTTGTGAAACGCATCTTTGAGAGCCTCGTCTGTCGCTGCGATCGCCAAGCGAATACTTCGGTCGACCGGGACTGGGCCAGCGACCTCATCGGCCGTCTGGAAGACAATGGATTCATCGTCGATGTCGCATTCTCCAGCGATCTGGGAACGAGACGGACTCGGATCGAATCGGCTGATGCGACGTACGCCCGAGCCTCCAGAAGTAATCAAAGACAAGAAAGCCTCTCGGCCTGCCTTTCCCGGCGCAATGAAACCGATCCCGGTGATAGCAACCCTTTTGGCCGTAAGCGAGCCAGTTATTCCGGAGGTCTCAAGCATGTCGTTTCCTTTCGGGTTCGATTATTTTTCAGGAATGCTTTTGAAGCCCGGCTCGTCTACGGATTGGTTCGCTGCTATTCTCGCGATGAGCGTGCGGATAGCCCATCGATCTCGTTCGATGGGCGTAGGCTGCATCGACTTCCTGTTGCCGAAATAGATGCATAAAGCTGCGGGACCCGTGTCGAGTTCCTGCGCAAGCGCGCGCATCGTGAGCCCATCAAAGTCTCGCTTCGCAATGATCCCCAGCGCCGTGTCCACGATGCACTGCCTCGTAAGGGGCACTTTGACAGCTCCACCCCGTCGGCTACGCGGTTCATTCATGCCCCCTCCTGCCTCAACCGACACGCCTGCCGAACAAACATCGTTCGGTATGAACGGCGTCCGGTATGAACACTGTTCATGTTAGCATATTGCACATTTTGTTTCTAGATGTTGGAAATCTAACTTCTGAGAGACGGAGTGAGGCGCAGGAGCCCAGGATCCGAGCCGTTGCGCACTTGACGGGTGTGGCGGCGACGGGTGTGAAAGTGTCGATCAGAGTGACGATGGCCGGGGCAGTGTTCGAGGTGGGGACGACCGAGGACGCCCCGGGGGCTGTGGCGATCGGCTGATAGCCTGTCGACCATGACGGCGGCAATCAGCGAGCGGGAACCCTTCGCCGAGCGGCGCGAGCGGTTCGCTGACTCCGCGGGCGGGTGGGCATGATCGGCAGCGGTCTCCTTCTGATCGACAAACCCGGGGGCTGGACGAGTCACGATGTCGTCGCCCGCGTCCGGCGCCTGGCGGGCACGCGCAAGGTCGGTCACGCTGGGACGCTCGACCCGATGGCGACGGGGCTCCTCGTCCTGGGCCTGAACTCCTCCACCCGGCTGCTGACGTACATCGTTGGCGCTGAGAAGGAGTATGTCGGGACGATCCGGCTTGGCGCCGCCACGACGACCGACGACATCGAGGGTGAGATCCTCGAGCGGGCGGAACCGGCCGCCCTCGCCGCGGTCGCGGAGTCGTCCATCGCCGAGGGCATCGCGGCGCTTACCGGCGAGATCGAGCAGGTTCCGAGCGCCGTCAGCGCTGTCAAAGTGGACGGCAAGCGCGCGTACGCCCGAGTGCGGGCGGGCGAAGAGGTCGTCCTTCCGGCGCGCGCGGTGACGGTGAGCGCGTTCCGCCTGCTCTCCGAGCGCCGGGAGCAGGATGCCATCGACCTGGAGGTCCGCGTCGTCTGTTCTTCGGGCACCTACATCCGCTCGCTCGCGCGCGATCTTGGCGCTCGGCTCGGCGTCGGCGGGCACCTCGCGGCCCTGCGGCGCACGCGGGTGGGCGGCTATGATGTGCGCCGCGCCCACGAACTCGCCACGCTCGAGCCCGCGGCTGCGCTCATCCCGGCCACCGAGGCGGCGTCGTCCTTGTTCGAGCGGCTCCGGCTGACCGAACAGCAGGCGACCGACCTCGCGCACGGGAAGCGCCTCCACCTCGCCGGCTGGGAGGGACCCCGGGGCGAGCCGGTCGCGGCGATCGCCCCGAGCGGAAGCCTGGTCGGGCTCATCGAGTTCCGGGGAAAGGAAGCGAGGACCCTCGTGAACTTCCCGGCGGACGAGATTGCGTGATGCCCGGCCCGCGCACGATCGCTGGACTGGCATGATCGACTGGTTCGTCGCGGCACAGGTCGCCGTCGCTGTGATCGCGGGAGTGTTCTGCGTCATCCTCGGGCTGGCCGGCCGCGTGCCCAGCGACCTCTCGATGGGGGCCGTCGCGCTCGTGGAACTGCTGCTGATCGCCCAGCTGGTCATCGCCATCGTCGCCCCCGCGACCGGCAACACCCCGTCCGGCAGTCTCGCGGAGTTCTACATCTATCTGATCTCGGCGCTCGTCCTGCCCCTCGCGGGCGGCTTCTGGGCGCTGATCGAACGGAGCCGCTGGAGCACGGTCATCCTGGGCGGTGTGTGCTTCGCGATCGCGGTGATGGTGTACCGGATGGGGCAGATCTGGTTCGTGCAGGGCGCTTGATCCGCGAAGAGCGCACGGTCGTCTCGCGAATAGAATCGGTAGCGATGTCTCACCACACCCTGCCCGCGCGCAATCGCGACCGCGCTGCCTCCCGCCGCCCCCTCTCCGGAGCCGGCCGTCTGCTGGTCTTCGTTTATGGTGTGCTCGCGCTCGCCGCGACCGGGCGCAGTGTGTTCCAGATCCTCGACCGCTACCACGAGGCCCCGGTCGCGTTCACCCTCTCGGCGGTCGCGGCCGTCGTCTACATCGTCGCGACGGTTGCGCTCGTGGCACCCGGCCGTGTCTGGTACCAGGTCGCGTGGATCACCATCGGCTTCGAGCTGGCCGGTGTGCTCGCGAGCGGGACACTCAGCCTGGTCGCGCCCGCCGCCCTCGGCCTCCACGACATCGACCCGTTCGGGCGCGACGCGACGGTCTGGTCAGTCTACGGGATGGGCTATCTCTTCGTCCCGCTGGCCCTGCCGGTCCTGGGGATGTTCTGGCTGGCGAAGCGCCGCCCGCGCGACGCGGCCGGGGCCGCCTCGTGAAGGTCTTCACCGCGGTCGCCGACGTCCCCGCTGGATACGGGCCGAGCGCTGTGACCATCGGCAAGTTCGACGGTGTCCACACCGGTCACCGCGCTGTCATCGCGCGCCTGCGCCAGGTCGCGGACGAGCGCGGGCTCGCCGCGACGGTGATCACCTTCGACCGCAACCCGCTCGAGGTGATCGCTCCGGAGAAATGCCCGCCCGCGCTGGTGAGTAACCGGCAGAAGCTCGACCTGCTCGCCGGCACCGGGATCGACGCGACGCTCATGGTGCCTTTCGACCGCGCCCTCGCGGAGCTGAGCCCCGATGAGTTCGTGCGTCGCATCCTGGTCGACCGGCTGCGCGCGGCCGTCGTGCTGGTCGGCAGCGACTTCCGCTACGGGCGGGGCGGCGCGGGGGACGTGGCGTTCCTGCGCGAGCGGGGGGAGCAGTACGGCTTCGCCGTCGAGCTCATCGACGATGTGCGGCCGGAGCGCGGCCGCCGGGTCTCGTCCACCTGGATTCGCGAGCTGCTGGCGGAGGGGGATGTCGCGCACGCGGCGCTCCTGCTGGGTCAGGTCCCCACGGTGCGCGGCGTCGTCGTACACGGGGCCGTGCGCGGACGGGAGCTCGGCTTCCCGACCGCGAACCTGTCGCCGGAGCTGGAGGGCCTGATCCCGGCCGACGGTGTGTACGCGGGCTTTCTGACCGACGACGGCCAGCGCTGGCCGTCAGCGATCTCGGTCGGGAACAATCCGACCTTCGAGGGCGTGCCGCACAAGCAGGTCGAGGCGTATGCTCTCGACCGGGAGCTGGACCTGTACGGCCACACGGTCGAGCTCGCCTTCCATGAGCGCATCCGGGGGATGGTCGCGTATGCGGGGGTGGAGCCGCTGATCGCGCAGATCCGCGACGATGTGGAGCGTGCGCGCCGCATCCTGGCGCCCGGGGCCGCGGAGTGAGCGCAGAGACTCCGGCGCGCTCGCTGTGGCGGCCGGGCGGTAGCGCTCCTCGGCATCCTCCTCGTCGCTGGCAATCTGCGCACGGCCGTCGCCGTCCTTTCCCCGATCTTCGCGGAGATCCGCGTCGAGTTCCCGGTCTCCAGCGTCGGCGTCGGGCTGCTCGGGATGATGCCGCCGGCCTGCTTCGCGCTGTTCGGCCTGATCGCCCCCGGCTCACCCGCCGCGCCTCGCTGGAGGCTGTGCTCCTGATCGCGCTCGGCCTCATGCTCGCCGGGCACCTCGTGCGCGCCGCCTCCGGCTCGTTCGTCCAGCTGGCGATCGGCTCGGCGGTCGCCTTCGCCGGCATGGGCGTGGGCAATGTTCTGCTGCCGCCGCTCGTGAAGCGGTACTTCCCGGACCGGATCGGTCTTGTCACCGCGCTGTACGCGACGGTCATGTCGGTCAGCACACTGCGGCCGCCGCTTGTCGCGGTGCCAGTCGCCGACGCGTCGAGCTGGCATGTCTCGCTCGGGATGTGGGCGCTGGTGAGTGTGCTCGCCATCGTTCTGTGGCTGCGCATCATGCTCACCCGCACACCCGCGCATCCCGACCACGATGTCGAGGTCGAGCAGGCGGACCACTCGGCGGTCGCGCGGGTGTGGCGGTCCGGGCTCGGCTGGGCGATGGCCATCGTGTTCGCGACCTCGAGCCTCAACGCCTATGCGATGTTCGGCTGGCTGCCGCAGATCCTGCACGATGTGGCGGGAACGCCGCCCGCGGAGGCCGGAACGCTCCTGTCGGTGTATACCGCTATGGGGGTCCCGGCCGGGCTGCTGGTGCCGCTCCTCGCCGCGCGGATGCGGAACGTCGCTCTGCTCGTCTACGCCGGGGTCGCGTTCTTTGTGATCGGCTATCTGGGGCTCATTTTCGCCCCGACGACCGCGACGGTGCTCTGGGTCGCCATCGCAGGTCTCGGGCCTCTGCTGTTCCCGCTCAGTCTGGTGCTCATCAACACGAGGACCCGGACGCACGCCGGCTCCGTCGCCCTCAGCGGCTTCGCCCAGGGCATCGGCTATGTCATCGGCTCGTTCGGCCCGCTCGCCGTCGGCCTCCTGCACGAGGTGACCGGCGCCTGGACCCTGGCCCTCGCGCTCCTCACCGCCACCGCCCTCGCGGCCGCTGCGGCCGGAGCCGTCGTCGCCCGGCCCGTGCCGCTCGAAGACCGGTAGGCGGTGCGGGGAAGCGCGGTCACTCGTCTGCTCAGATGAGCATCCATCGCACAAGCGTTGTGCCTCGTCTAGGTTGGATGTGTGGCCCTGAACGACACCGACGAGATCCTGGCTGTGAAAGCCGCGGAACTCTACTACGAAGCGGGCAAGACGCAGGATGAGATCGGTGCCGCTCTCAGCGTCTTCCGCTGGAAGGCCGGCCGGCTGCTGGCATCGGCGCGCCAGCAGGGGGTCGTGCGCATCGAGATCGTGCATCCGAGCGCGAGGAAGTTCTCGCTGGAGCGCGAGCTCTGCGGTTTCTTCGGGTTGGCGGACGCGGTCGTCGTCCCGTCCGCCGAGTCCGACGCCGAGGCCCAGGCCCGGGTCGTGCAGGCGGCGGCCGACTATCTGACGACGCTCCGCCCCGTTCCCCGGACGCTCGGCGTCAGCTGGGGGCGGACACTGCACGCCGTCGCGTCGCGGCTGCGGCCCGGCTGGGCGACCGGTGTCGATCCGGTGCAGATCAACGGCAGCGTCTCCAGAAACCGCCAGGCGACGGCCGCCGCGGACACGCCCGTCGTGATCGCCAGGAAGGCGCAGGGAACGGCAACGCTGTTGCCGAGCCCGGCCATCTTCGAGCATGCGGCCACGCGACGCGCCATCGAGGCGGACCGATCCGTGCAGTCGGTGCTGGAACTCGCTCGCACCGCCAGCGCGTTCCTCTTCAGCGCCGGTGTCGTGGACATCAGCTCGGTGCATGTCGACTCCGGCTACCTGTCCCCGCAGGATGTCCGGGCCTTCGCCGAGAAGGGCGCTGTGGGGGATGTCGTGGGCCGGTTCATCACCGCTGAGGGCCGGGTGGCCGCCCCCGTCCTCGACAGCCGCACGCTCGGACTGGGCCTGGATGACCTGCGCAACGCACGCGTCTCCATCGCGGTCATCGCGGGCGAGGCGAAGCACCGGATCGCGCACGCCGTCGTCGCGAGCGGGCTCTGCACGACGCTCATCACCGACGAGGCCACCGCCAGCGACATGCTCGGCCGCGCGCCGGACGACAGAACTCCCACCCCGGCACAACGCCCACCGACAGAGAGCAGGCCGCACTGTGACCATCGAGACTTCCCCGCCCGCCCGCGCCCTCGCGTCGGCGGCCCGCGCCGTCGAGATCCTCGGCGGCGACCTCACCGAGGGTTCGCTGCGCCGCTGCCTGAACGAGATTCCGGGCGTGGACGCGGTCGGCCTCGAACAGCGCCGCCGCACTCGGAACGCGCTCCATCAAGACCGCCAGCAAAGCCTGGGCGCTCGACAAGATCGTCGAGCTGATCGACCTGACCATCCTCGAGGGCGCGGACACGCCCGGCAAGGTCCGCTTGCTGGTGGCCAAAGCCCTCACACCGGACCCGGGCGATCCGGCCGCTCCGCGGCCTGCCGCCGTGTGCGTGTACGGCGATAGCGTCCCGGACGCGATTGCCGCGCTCGGCGATGCCCACGCGGGCAGCCGGCCGGGCCGCGAGGGCGGCATCGCCGTCGTCGTCGCCGCCGCCTTCCCGAGCGGCCGCGCCTCGCTGGCGGTCAAATTGGCCGACACGGCCGTTGCCGCGGGCGCGGACGAGATCGACATGGTCATCGACCGCGGGGCCTTCCTCTCCGGCCGGATCGGCCTCGTCTTCGACGAGATCGTGGCCGTCAAGGAGGCGTGCCACCGCGCGGACGGCACGTACGCGCACCTCAAGGTCATCCTGGAGACCGGCGAGCTGAACACCTACGACAACGTGCGCCGAGCGTCCTGGCTCAGCATTCTGGCGGGCGCGGACTTCATCAAGACCTCGGCGGCAAGGCCGCGAACATTGTTTTCGACGATGCGCCGATCGACCAGGCGATTGAGGGCATCGTCAACGGCATCTTCTTCAACCAGGGCCATGTCTGCTGCGCGGGCTCCCGTATGCTGGTGCAGGAGTCGATTCACGACGAGGTCGTCGACCGGCTGAAGCGCCGCCTGTCGACGCTGCGCCTGAGCGACCCGCTGGACAAGAACGCCGACATCGGCGCGATCAACAGCGCCGAGCAGGTGCAGCGCATCCGCGAGCTCTCCGACATCGGGGAGGCCGAGGGAGCGGAGCGCTGGAGCGCCGACTGCGCGATCCCGGAGAACGGGTTCTGGTTCGCGCCGACGATCTTCACCGGCGTCTCGACCAGCCACCGCATCGCTCGCGAGGAGATCTTCGGCCCGGTGCTCTCGGTGCTGACCTTCCGCACGCCCGCCGAGGCCATCGCGAAGGCGAACAACACTCCCTACGGGCTCTCCGCGGGCATCTGGACGGACAAGGGCAGCCGCGTCCTGGCGGTCGCGGACAAGCTGCGCGCGGGCGTGGTCTGGGCCAACACCTTCAACCGCTTCGACTCGGCCAGCCCGTTCGGCGGCTACAAGGAGTCCGGCTACGGCCGCGAGGGCGGCCGGCACGGGCTCGGCGCCTACCTCGTCCCCGGGCGTTCGCCGTTGCCGTCTGCCGTCGCCGCCACCGCCTCGACCCGCAAAGGAGCCAAGAAATGAGCCGGCTCTTCGTGCCGAAGACCTACAAGCTCTACATCGGCGGAAAGTTCCCGCGCAGCGAGTCCGGCCGCACCTACGAGGTGGTCTCCGCCCAGGGGGCCTTCCTCGCGAACGCGGCCAAAGCCTCGCGCAAGGACGCCCGGGATGCGGTGGTGGCTGCGCGCGCAGCTGTCTCCGGCTGGTCCGGTGCCACGGCCTACAATCGCGGCCAGGTGCTGTACCGCATCGCCGAGCTGATGGAGGGCCGTCGCGCGCAGTTCGCGGACGAGATCCAGCAGGCGGAGGGCGTCGGCGCCGCCGCGGGAGCCCAGGTGGACGAGGCCATCGACCGCTGGGTCTGGTACGCCGGATGGGCGGACAAGTTCGCTCAGGTCGTCGGCAACGCCAACCCGGTCGCCGGTTCCTACGTCAACATCTCGGTGCCGGAGCCGACCGGTGTCGTCGCCATCGTCGCACCGCAGGACTCCAGCCTGCTCGGCGTCGTGAGCGCCATCGCCCCTGCCCTTGTCTCCGGCAACACGGTCGTCGCGGTCGCGAGCGAGCGTTTCCCGCTCTCGGCCATCAGCCTGGGCGAGGCGCTGGCGACGAGCGACGTCCCCGGTGGCGTGGTCAACATCCTGACCGGATCGCCCGCCGAGATCGCGCCCTGGCTCGCTTCGCACGCCGATGTGAACGTGCTCGACCTTGTGGGCGCGGGCGACCTGGAGTGGATCGACCTGCAGATCGCCGCGGCGGACACCCTGAAGCGCGTCCTCCCGCCGGAGAACGGCCCCGACGCGGCTCCGCCGTCCCTCGACCGGATCGCGTTCTTCACCGAGACGAAGACCCTGTGGCACATGAAGAGTCTTCTGTGATCTGAGAGGACTTCCCAGCCGCCGAGATGACATGCAGAATTCTTTAGTTTAGCCTATCCTCAATAAGGTAACCATAAGGAATTCTCCCATGCGCCTGCCGGCCTCCCGTCTCCTCTCCGTCGCCGCTCTCGCGCTGCTCGCCGGGCTCACCGCGTGCAGCGTCCCAGCCGACACCGGCTCCACAACCGTCCCGTCCGCGACGCCCCTCGCTGGCGGCGTCGACCCGGCCGCGCTCGCCAAGGCGCTCAGACAGTTCCCGGCCGAGCCGCCCTCGAATGTCGTCAGCGCGTCCGTCCCGCTCGCCGAGATCCTCCACGAGCTCGGGGTCCCGGTTGCCGGGGTCCCGTCGACCACGACACAGCAGCTGCCGGAGTCGCTCGCCGATGTTCCGCGCATCGGCAGCTCGATGGCGCCCGATGTCGAGAAGATCGTCGAACTGGCCCCCGGCCTCGTCATCGCGGCCGAGTCGGCGCGGTCCACTGTGGAGGCATCGCTCGCGGACACCGGCACGCCGAGCGCCTTCCTCAAGACCGATACGCTCGCGGACGCAAAGCTCGCGGTGAAGACCCTCGGCGCGGCTTTCGACCGCGAGGAGCAGGCGAGCGCCGTCCTGGACCGGCTGGGCGCAGCCGAGGCCAAGTTGCGCGCCCTGCGGCCGGCCACAGCAGGCAAGCCGACCAAGGCGCTCCTGCTCATCGGCGCCGCCGACTCGTTCATGGTCATGAGCGACGGTTCTTACGCCGGCTCCCTGGTCGCGCTCACCGGAGCCGACAACATCGCCGACTCCCAGCTGGGCGCGACCGGCGCCTTCACCGCGGTGGACCTCGAAAAGGTCATCGCCGCCGCACCGGATGTCGTTCTCGTCCTCTCCTCGGGCGGCACGGATGCGGCTCAGCGGGCCATCGACGCCGAGTTCGCCGCACGGCCAGCGTGGCGGAGCTTCCCGGCGGTCGTGGACGGCCGGGTACACGTCCTCGACTACGGTCGATTCGGCTACACCTCGCTCGCCGTGCTTCCGGCCGCTGCCGACGAGCTGAGCGGTTTCCTGCGGTGACGAGCACTGTCCTCGGGGCGCGCTCACGCCGGCGGGCTGTCGTCCTCCCGGCGGTGGGCGTCGCGCTCGCAGCAGGGGTGGTCGTCGCCCTCGGCGTCGGCAGTGTGGTCATCGCCGCCCCCGATGTGCTCGCCGTGCTCGCCGGGAGGGCCGATTCCACCGCACACGCGGCGATCGTGTGGGATGTGCGGCTGCCGCGCATCCTGCTCGCCCTGCTGGTCGGCGCCTGCCTCGCCGTCACCGGGGCCCTGCTGCAAGCGGTCGTGGGCAACCCGCTGGCCGACCCGGGGCGACCGGGGTGACGGCGGGCGCGGCCTCCGTGGTTCTCGTGATCCTGCTCGCCTTCCCGGCCGCGACCGGACTCGTGCCGCTGGCAGCCTTCGCTGGCGGATGCGTCGCCGCCGCGCTCGTCTACGCGCTCGCATGGCGCCGGTCCGGGATGCGGCCGCTCGACATCGTCCTGGCCGGCGTCGCCGTCAACGCGGTCGCCGGCGCTGTCATCGGGCTGCTCTCGCTGCGGTTCAGCGATTGTTTGCCGGCCGCGATCCAGTGGCTGAACGGCAGCCTAGCGGCGAAAGGCATGGACACCGTCTTGCTGCTCGTGCCATATGCCGCGGTCGGTCTGGTCGCCGCGCTGGCCTGCTCCGGCAAAGCGAACATCCTGCGCCTCGGCGACGCCGTCGCCGGCAATCTCGGCGAGAACGTCGCCCGCACGCGCTTGCTGCTCTCGGCCGTCGCCGTGTTCCTCGCCGCGGTCGCGCTCGCCGCGGTCGGTGTGCTCGGTTTCCTCGGCTTGGTCGTCCCGCACCTCGCGCGGCTGCTGGTCGGCTCGGACCATCGCGTGCTGCTGCCGCTGAGCGCCCTCCTCGGCGCGCTCCTCCTCATCTCCGACACGATCGGCCGTACCGCGTTCGCTCCCGTCGAGATCCCGGCGGGGATCGTCATGGCCTTCGTCGGGGCGCCGTACTTCCTCTTCCTCCTGCGGCGCTCGGGGGCGCCGCGATGAGCGCCGCTCCTCCCGCCGCGCTGGTCTCCGCCCGGGACGTGTCCGTGGGCTACGGCCGCAAGCGGGCCGTCCGCGGCGTCTCCCTCGACGTCGCCGCGGGCGAGACCATCGCGCTCATCGGTCCCAATGGTTCGGGGAAATCGTCGCTGCTGCGCGCGTTCGCTGGCCGTGTGCCGGTCGCTGGCGGCTCGGTCCGCATCGGTGGCCGGGACATCGCTCGCGCCGGCCCCCGCGAGCGTGCCCGTGCCGCCGGGTTGCTCGAACAGAGGAACCCCGCTCCGGCCGACCTCACCGTCCGCGAACTCGCGGGGTATGGGCGGCATCCTCACCGCCGCTGGTTCGAGCGCGGGGGCGAGGCCGACCGCGACGCCGTCGACTGGGCGCTGGCGCACACCGGGATGCTCGCCGACGCGGATCGCGTCGTCGCCGAGCTCTCCGGCGGCGAAGCGCAGCGCGCCTGGCTCGCCATGGTCCTCGCCTAGCGGCCCCGTGTGCTGCTCCTCGACGAGCCGACCACCTACCTCGACATCGCCCACCAGGCCGACGTGCTGGAGGTGGCGGGCGAACTGCGGAGAGCGCTTGGGATGACGGTCGTCTTGGTGCTGCACGACCTCAGCCACGCCGCTGCGGTCGCCGATCGCGTGCTCGCCCTGCACGAGGGCGCCGCGCTCGCGACCGGGACGCCTGCCGAACCGTTCACGCCCGAGACGATCGACGCCCTCTACGGGGTCGGCGCCGAGGTCACCCCCGGCGTGGACGGCAGGCCGCCGCGCATCCACCTCGATCACCGTGTGCGGCGCGGCCAGCGCACCCATCCCGACCAGAAGGAGAGACCATGACCTCTACCACCGCCGTCGAGCACGCCGACGAGCGTGAGCGCTACCGCACCTTCCTCGCCGAGCGCGCGACGCTGACCCTCGGCGTCGCCGACCGCGACGGCGTGCCGATGGTCGCCGTGACTCCGTTTGCCGCGGTCGACGATGCGCTCTATCTCTATGTCAGTGCCCTCGCCGACCACCATGACGCTCTCGCCGCCGCCGACGAGGTCGCTGTGCTCTTCCGCGCCGATGAGGCCGGCGCGCCCAACCTGTTCGCCCTCGAACGTGCGCGGTTCCGCTGCGCCGTGCGGGTCGTACACGATGAAGGCGACGAGGCTGTGTTCGATCGGTTTGTGGAGGTCACGAGTCCAGCGCTCGTCCGGCTGCTCCGCGCCCTCGACTTCCGTCTCTACCGGCTCGAACCGCTCGCCGGCCGGTACGTCGTCGGGTTCGGGAAGGCTTACGATGTGGACTGGGCCGGTGACCGCTTCGACCATGTCGTCATCGACAAGACGCAGAGCTGATGCGTCTCTCCCTCGCCTCGCCGCGGAAAGTGCGAGAGGATGGCTGAAAACGCGCGAGGGAGGACCGGGATGACGCACGGGGCAGGCGGAGCGCTCGCGCTGGTGGGCGACAGCCTCACGCAGGGCGGGGACTGGGCGGTTTTGCTCCCCGGCGAGGACGTGCGGAACTTCGGCGTTGCGGGCGACACCACCGACGATCTCCTCGCCCGCCTCGACACCGTCATCGAGTCCCGCCCGGACACGCTCGCCCTGCTGATCGGCACGAACGACCTCGCCTGGCGGCGTTCGGCCGAGCATGTCGTGCGGAACGCCGAGACCATCCTGGTCATGCTCCGGAAAGAGCTGCCGGAGGCGCGCATCCTGATGCAGTCGGTGCTGCCGCGCGGCCGTGAGTTCGCTGAGCAGATCCGCGACGCCAACCGGCATCTGTGGCAGTTCGCGCCGACCGTCCACGCCGGCTGGCTGGATCTCTGGCCGGTGCTGGCTTTGGCGGACGGCGAGCTCAACCCGGCGTTCACTGAGGACCGGCTGCATCTGAACGACGAGGGCTATCGCGCGTGGGCTGGTGAGCTCATCCCGGGTCTGGAGCGCGTGCGCCAGCTGCCGCCTTCCTCCCGGGCGATCGCTCTCCCCGACCTCGGCGGCCCCGCCTAAGCCCACCCCACCGAGTCCCGCTCCGCCGAAACGGAGGACACTCTCACCCGTGAGCCTGGCCCGTTTACCCGCCGGCCGCCGCACGGAAGGCGGCGAAGGCGGCGTCCCTGACGAGCACGAACCGAACCCGTTCCACCGATCCGACTCCGGATGACAGCACGGCACGCACCGTGCTCACGGCGAGGCGTGCGGCATCGTCCATCGGCCACCCGTAAGCGCCCGCCGAGATCGCGGGAAAGGCCACCGTCGCTGCGCCGAGTTCGCGGGCGACCCTCAGCGATGAGCGGTACGCGTTCTGCAGCAGCGGGGCCCTGTCCTCGCTCGCTGTCCACACTGGCCCGACCGTGTGGATCACCCAGTGTGCGTCGAGGTCTCCTGCGGTGGTCGCGACGGCCCTGCCGGTCGCCAGCACGTCCGGCAGAACCGTCGCACGCAATTCGCGGCAGGCGGCCAGGAATGCGGGCCCCCCGCGCCGATGGATGGCCCCGTCGACGCCGCCCCCGCCGAGCAGCGAGGCGTTGGCGGCGTTGACGATGGCGTCTGCGCTCTGTTCGGTGAGGTCGCCGCGGACGAGTTCGATCGGGTCCGTCATCTCAGCCCCGGTTGTTCGAGAGCTCGTAGATTTTCAGCAGTTCCAGGATCGCCTTGTCGCGCTGTTCCCCGCCCTCCTCGAACATCTCGGAGACATGGGTCTTCAGGTGGTTTTCCACGAGCAGTTTGTTGAGGGAGCCGAGGGAATTCTGGATCGCGAGCGATTGGGTGATGATGTCGATGCAGTAGTCCTCGTTCTCGATCATCTTCTCCAGTCCGCGGAGCTGGCCTGAGAGGATGCGCGTGCGGTGGAGGGCCCGCTTCTTGATGTCTGCGATCACCTTCTACAGAATACTCCTAAATATACCCCTATGGGGTATTGGTGGTATTCTCGACGGCATGAAGACCACCTATGACATCCTCGGCATGACCTGCGCCCACTGTGCGCGGGCCGTCAGCGACGAGCTCAGCGCCCTTGGCGGTGTCACCGGCGTGGACGTGGACGTCGCGGAGGGCAGAGCGACCGTCACGAGCTCCGTCGCCCTCGACCCGGTCGCCGTCGCCGTCGCCGTGGGAGAAGCCGGATACACGCTCGGCCGCCCGGACCGTCTTCGGCTACCGTGACGGAACCGGCGCTCACCCGCATCGACCTCGCGATCGAGGGGATGACCTGCGCGAGCTGTGTGGCCCGCGTCGAGCGACGGCTCGGACGGCTCGACGGGGTGGAGGCGGTCGTGAGTCTGGCGACCGAGCGCGCGAGCGTCCTGGCGCCGGCCGGGGTGGAGGCCGAAGCGCTCGTCGCGGAGGTGAAGAGAGCGGGCTATGGAGCGCGGGTCCTCACCGGCTCCCGCGACATCACCCGGGAGCAGAGGCCGGACGCCCAGCGGTTGCGTTTGCGGCTCCTGGCCGCCGCAGCCCTCAGCGTCCCGATCGCGCTGCTCGCGATGGTCCCCGCCTTCCGCTTCCCGGGCTGGGAGCTTGTGTCTCTGGTGCTGGCGGCCCCGGTCGTGCTTTGGGCCGGCTGGCCGTTCCACCGCTCGGCTGCGGTGAATCTGAGGCACGGCGCGACGACGATGGACACGCTGGTGTCGCTCGGGACGCTCGTCGCCTTCGCGTGGTCGGTCGCTGTGCTCGCGCTCGGCGCAGGCGGCCACATCTACGTCGAGGTCGCGGCCGTGGTGACGACATTCCTTCTGCTCGGCCGGTTTGCCGAGGAGCGGTCGCGGCGCCGGGCGGGCGCCGCCCTGCGCGATCTGATCGCGGCGGGCGCGCGCGAGGTGTCCCGGGTGGACGACGCGGGCCGCGAGCGCCGCATTCCCGTCGATCTCCTCGGCGCTGGCGAGCGGTTCGCCGTCCGTCCGGGGGAGCGGATCGCCGCCGACGGGATCGTGCTGGAGGGCGCTGCGGCGATCGACGCGAGCGCTGTGACGGGGGAGTCCGTGCCCGTCGAGGTCGCCGTGGGAGACGAAGTGACCGCGGGGACGATCGCGGCGGGCGGCTCCTTCATTGTGCGGGCCACCCGCGTCGGGCCGGACACCCGCGTCGCCCGTCTCGTCGCGGGGGTGGAGGCGGCGCAGCTCGCGAAGACCCGGGCACAGCGCCTTGCGGACCGGGTCTCGTCGGTGTTCGTCCCGGTCGTGCTCGGGCTCGCTGTGCTGACCTTCCTCACGTGGGTCGTCGTCGCGGGCGACCCGGCGGTGGCGCTGTCGCCCGCGGTCGCCGTCCTCATCGTCGCCTGTCCTTGCGCGCTGGGGCTTGCGACGCCGACCGCGCTGCTGGTCGGGACCGCCCGCGCTGCGCAGCGCGGCATCCAGCTCTCCGGCCCCGACGCCCTCGAACGCGCGGGCCGGATCGACACGGTGGTGTTCGACAAGACCGGCACGCTGACGACCGGCCGGATGACGCTTCTGGAGACTGTGGCTGGCACCGGATGGGCGGCGGACGAGGCGCTGCGGCTCGCCGCTGCCGCCGAGCGGGGGTCGGAGCACCCGCTCGGGCGCGCCATCGCGGCCGAGGTCCCGGCGGTGGGCCCGGTGACCGGCTTCCGTGCGCTGCCCGGTGTCGGAGTGACCGCGTGCGTGGCGGGCCGGGAGGTCTCGGTCGGGAAACCCGGCGAACCCCTCCCGGCCGACCTGGCGGCCGCCGCTTCGCGCATCAGAAGCGCCGGCGGAACCGCCATCGCTGTGAGCGTCGACGGTGTCCCGGCGGCTGTGCTCGGAGTCGGCGACCCGCTACGCCCGTACGCGGCTGAGGCTGTCGCCCGCGTCCGCGTAGCCGGCGCGGAGCCGATCGTTCTCAGCGGCGACCACCCCGCGACGGTCGCCGCTGTGACCGCGCGGCTCGGCATCGCACGCACGCTCGGGGGAGTGAGCCCGGAGGGGAAGGCTGATGCGGTCGCGAGCCTGCGCGCGGAGGGGCGTCGTGTCGCGATGGTCGGCGACGGCGTCAACGATGCGGCGGCGCTCGCCGGATCGGATCTGGGCATCGCGCTCGGCTCCGGCACGGATGCGGCGATGGCCGCCGCCGACATCACTCTGCTGCGTCCCGAGCCGGTGATCGTGGGCGATGTCCTGAGCCTGTCGCGCCGGATGGCGGCCGTCATTCGGGGGAATCTGTTCTGGGCGTTCGCGTACAACGTCGCGGCCCTCCTGGTCGCGGCCTTCGGCCTGCTCGCCCCCATGGTCGCGGCCGCGGCCATGGGGTTCTCCAGCGTCTTCGTCGTGCTCAACAGCCTCCGCCTCCGCCGCTTCTGAGCAAGGCATTCCGATGGCGGAATGGACGCGGGACGCCGCGGGACGCGGTGCCTGGGGACGTTGGCGGGAGCACGCGGGTCTTTGCCCGCCTCCGGACCGGCGTGTCTGGGGTGGGTAAACGTACTGGTTTGTTGAACGGGAGGTACGGGTGATGTTTGAAGGTGGGAAGCGTGCGGTTGTGTATGTGCGGATCAGTGATGACCCGGAGGGTCTGGAGCGGGGTGTGGACCGGCAGGAGGAGGACTTCCGGGCGGTGGCCGCCGCGGAGGGCCTGGAGGTGGTGGCGGTGTTCCGTGAGAACGACACGTCCGCGTTCAAGCAGCGCACCATCGTGTTGCCCTCGGGTGAGAAGGTCCGGCGGGTGATCCGCCCGAAGTTTAGGGCGATGCTCCAGTTGATGGCCAACGACGGCGGGGACGTGCTGATCGCCTACGACCTCGACCGTGCGGTGCGTGACCCGCGGGATTTGGAGGACTTGATCGACGTGCGCACCCTGCACGGGTTTCGGGTACGGTCGGTGACCGGGAGTCTCCGGCTGGACGCGGATGCGGATGTCGCGATGGCACGGGTGATGGTCGCGATGGCGCACAAGTCCAGCGCCGACACGGCCCGCCGTGTCGCCCGGGCGGCGAAAGCCCGCGCGGAAGCGGGTGGGTGGAATGGTGGTCTGCCGCCGTTCGGGTACGCCCCTACCGGGGGACTTTCTGAGTAACGGTGTGTGGGGGCTCGGCTTGATCCGAAAAGGAGATGGCCGTGTCGGACACGACCGAGATGGATTTGGATGCGGTCGTGGATCCCGTGAGGGGAGAGTTCATCGATCGAGTGTGATGATTTCCGTGTTATTGAGCCGAGCTGACGGCGCCAGAAGCGCTGGGCGCTGCCCGCAACTTATCTCGGCTATCGTTATGCATTGTTTGCAAGCCTCTTTAGATTGGCGCTCGGCATTCGGGCCGCGAGGGGCTGGACGCTGCCAACCCGATCGCCGTCTACGATCCCGTGCGAGCGCCGGGCTGTCTGGGTGCGGGAACGTACGGAGGCCGGGAACTTTGTCGGTTCCTGGCCTCCGCTCACAGGAAGCCGATCAGGCCGCAGCGCGTCGTCGGCGGATGACCAGACGTGAGTCCCGTGAGCAGCAGTGCCACCGCTCCGTTCGCGGTGGGCAGGGTATCGGAGCCGGCGTCTGCTAGCCGCACGCTCGCCGTGGCTGTTCTGACCGGTGAGGCAGCGCTGCCCGGTGTTCCTTCCGGTGGGGTGACGGGCGCCGCCGTCTCAGCGATCTGGAACGTGACCACTGTCTCCGCGGAGGTGTCGCCGTCGAAGCTTTGTGTGACCGTGATGCGGTGCGTGCCGGCGTTGAGCGTGGTGTGGATTGTCCAGGTGCCGTCGGGGGTTGCGACCGCGGTGCCCGCCGCGTCGCCGGACACGGTGACCGTGTAGCCTGGATTCGCCGTGCCGGTGATGGCGGTCACGGGCGTGTCCCGTGCCCCGGGGGCCGGGGAGGTGACGACGGGAGCCGTCAGCGGCGCCGCGACGAGGGTGACCGAGGTGGTGTGGTCCGCCGAGACATTGAAGCTGTCTTGCGCCTGGGTGGTGAAGCTGAACGGGTCCTCGGTCATCGGAGCGGCGAACGACCACGATCCATCTGCGGCGGCGGTCGCGGTCGCCGTGAAATCGTTATCGCCGCTGACCGTGACGGTCGCCCCGGCCGCGGTCGTCCCCGTGATCCGCGAGCCGCGTGTGACGGAGGCGCCCGGCGCCACGGAGATCGCCGCCGCGTCGAGGACGAGCCTCAGCGTGTAGCCGCTGGTGAGGGCCAGGGCGTCTACGATGTCTGCGACCCACGTGAAGTCGCCCTCGACCCCGCCGCTGACCAGGCCGACCGCCGTGTTGTTTTGGATGACTGCGCCTCCTGAGTCGCCGGGTCCGGCGGTCAGGCCGTCGGCTTTGAAGCCGCGCACCCAGCGACCGCCGATCATCGCCCAGCCTTCCTCGACCACGGTTCCGCCTGTGGTGAAGCCCGTGGTGCGTCCCGACTTCGAGACGTGTGACCCGAGGGCGGGATTTGCGACGGCCTTGACTGAGATGGCGGCGGCGGAGAGGTCGTCCGAGGCCGCGGTCGTCCAGTTCGTCACGGCCGGCAGGAGGGTGAGCGAGGGCTCGGTCACGTCGATGTCCGCGATGTCTATGCTGTCCGGGTCTCCGGTGAAGCCCGCAGAGCCGCCCGCGTCGCCGAACTGCGCGAAACCGACATTGCCCAGGGCAGACATCCTTGCGAACCTCGGTCCCCCGGCAGCGGGCTCGGCCGAGGGCAGGGTCCGCAGGGGCGATCCGGTGGCTTCCTCGGCGCAGTGACCGGCGGTGATGACGGCTGGGCCTCCTCCCGGAGTCCAGGCGCTGAAACCGAGGGAGCAGGCTGCGAGGCCGTTCGCGGTGTCGATCATGTAGCCGGCTCCGCCGACGACATCCGTGGTCGCGAACGGCTGGGCGGTCGCGCTCACGCGCTCGACCACGTTGCTGTAGCGCGCTTGCAGCCCGTCGATCGCCGCCACCGTGGCCGTGGGGGCGTCCGCTGCGCGTGCCACGACGAGCTTGCCTTGCGCATCGCGCCCGATGGAGACCAGTCCCTCGAGGGGGAGCAGCAGGGCGGTCGCCTCTGCCTCGAAGGCGGGGCCGGTGGTGGGGAACTCCTGGTTCGTGTCGGCGGAAGCCGGCAGGGCGACGAGGGAGCCGGAGAGGGCCAGCGCCGAGAGGGCGACGCCCGCCCCGGCTCGGCGGAGGATGCGGTGACTCATAGGGGCCTTTCACAAAGCGGACCCGTCAACTCTGGCATCTCAATTCCAGACAAGCAACGCTCATATTCCAGGTGGTCCTTCCTCTGTCGCAGCAGGAGAGCTGCATGAGTGTGCAAGGGACCTGGACGGCTGGCTGTCAGCCCTTGAGTGCGGCCAGCAGCTCCGGGTCGGTCGGCTCGACCAGATGGCGGCCGTCGGGGAACACGATCACGGGAATGCTGGTGCGGCCACTGATCGCCTGTGCACGATCGGCCTCCTCTGGGCGCGCTACCAGGTCGATGTACTCGTAGTCGGCCCCGACGCGGTCGAGCAGGGCCTTGGAGCGGATGCAGTCCCGGCACCAGTCGGCGCCGAACACGGTGACTTTGTCGAAGCGGTCGGTCATGCCGTCAGCCTAAACGCTTCGGCCGGGATGTTCGCGGGTCTGTCATTCTCTCGTTCGTCTGTTCGCCTCCTGCTGTTAGCCCTGGCACTCGTTTTGAGCGGGCGTTCGCGGGCGGGTGCGGCAGCAGACCACCACTCTCGGGGTTGGTGGTGCGGTGGTGTCGACCACGCAGACCACGCCGTGGCTGAGTGCGCAGACCGCGAACAACGGCTATCACGCTGCGTGGTACACCGGTGACGCTACGGTGGTGACGACGGAGCCGGTGTCGACTGGGGGGAGTCGCACCACGACGACCAGCACCGCGTTTGAGGGGGCGTGGGGGTTGCCGGTGACACAGCAGGTGGTGCCCAGTGACGCGCCTGCGACGTGTACGACGACGGTGTATGCGGCGGCGAATCTGGTGGGGTCGGTGGCGGAGGTGCTGACCACGGCGGGGACGTGTGATCAGGCGGCGGGGGCGGGCGCGGATCGGTTGATCAGTGATGTCCGCACCGCTTATGACGGGGCTGCGGTGGGTGCGGCGCCGACGCGGGGGATGTGACCATGACCGAGGCGGTCACCGGGATGTCGGGTATGGCGAAGACGTGGACGGTTGCCTCCACGACGACGTATGACGCTGTGGGCCGGCCGGTGGCGGTGACGGATGTGCTGGGGCGGGTGACGAAGACCGCATACACGCCGCCTGCGATGACGGGGCCGACGACGAAGGTGGAGACCATGAATCCGGTCGGGTGGACCTCGAGCACGGTGCTGGACCCGGCGTGGGGTTCGGAGTTGTCGGTCACGGACGAGAACGGGAAAGTCACCAGCGCTACCTATGATGCGCTGGTGCGGCGCACGGCGGTGTGGTTGCCGAACCGTTCGCAGGCGGAGAACGCCTCGTCGCCCTCGAGCGCGTTCGCTTATGGGGTGTCGCAGACGCAGGCGTCCACGGTGACGACGAAGAGACCGATTCCGGGTGGGACGAAGACCACGATCGAGGTGGTTGATGGTTTGGGGCGTGTGGTGCAGTCCCAGGCGCCCGCGGTCGGTTCCGGTGGGGTGATGACGGACACCGTTTATGACTCTCAGGGCCGTACGGTGTCTACGACGAAGCCGTATTGGGCGAGTGAGGCCCCGAGTGGGAAGTTGTTCATCCCGACGAGTATGGCTCAGGTGCCTTCCCGAACGGACACGGTTTTTAATGCGGTGGGGCGGGTGACGGCGAGTGTTCTGTATACGTATGGGGATGAGACCTCGCGTACGGGGTATGTGTATCCGGGGGCGGATCGCACCGATATGGTTCCACCGGCCGGGGCACCCCGACCACGACGGTCACCAATAGTCGAGGGGAGAAGACGAAGCTGGTCCAGTATCAGGCGGCGTCGATCGCCGGTGCTGGGTTGGCTTCGGCGGTGGGTGCTGGCGCGGCCGGTGGTCTCGTGGGTGGGGCTGTTGGTGCGGTCGCGGGGAAAGCTCTCAGCACGGTCGCAGCCAAAGCCGCCAGCAACACAGCAGCAACGATGGCCGAAACAAGCGCGACCGCTGCCTCAAGTAAAGTTGCAATACAGGAAGGGAATACCCTCCAAAAGCACTTTAGCCATGCTGCCGATTTCGGCGTAAAAGGCAATTGGAACAAGCAACCGCGACTGAATATCGATCAGCAATTAATCAGCATCTTAACGAAGCTGGTGTGGCTGAAATTCGAGGCACTTATCGCGGTGATATTCCCACGACGCACTATTTCGAAGAATCAACCGGCTTGAATCTGATGTTGGGACAGCGTGGACAATACATGAGTGGATGGCTGTTGTCCGAGACTCAATCTATGAATCTATTGCGAATTGGAAACGTGCAATGAGTGGGATCCGGCTTCAATTATCAAGTGATGAAGCGCTGATTTTTTTGAGTGGTTGTCTCGATCGAGTGACTTGGATCTTTTGCCTGTCGAAGATCAAGCCGAACTTAGAGTGCTATGGGATATCCTCTCGATGCTGGAAAAGCAGATGAGCGAGCCACTTCGTAGCGATTATTCTCATTTATTGAAAGAAGCGCGGGATTGTGTTCGTGACGTAGAAGGTTAGCTCAACGATGGCACCACGTGGGTCTAGGTGGGGAACCTGGCCGCAGTGATGGGGTCGACGAAGTATGCGATCGCCTCCTACACGCCCATCTCACAGCTGTCGGTGCTGGATCGGGGTTCGTCTGGTTCGACGTTGCGGACGACGTTTGGGTATGACCCGGGGACGGGGGATCGTGCGCAGGTGATTGATACGTCGTTTACGGATACGGGCGGCGACGCAGGCGAATCGTTCGTTCAAGCGGAACGCGGCAGGAGATGTCACCAGTATTGTCACGACGGGTTTTGCGGGGGCGGATACGCAGTGTTTCCGCTACGACTACCTGCACCAGTTGACGGAGGCGTGGAGGCCGAAGAGCAGCGAGTGCGCAGCGAATCCCAGCGCGGCGGGTTTGGGCGGAGCGGGCCCCATCACCCGCGCGTTCTTGTTCTCGTTCCAGGGCCAGACGGGCTCCTCCGGAACGCACCAGAGCGCTGAGCGGCAGTGGCCTGCTGCGCCCCGGCCACACCTGCCAGCAGCCGACACTCGCCGCTGAATTCCCAGCGCTCTTGCCGTGCTGTGCGGTAAAGTGGCACACGCACGGCCATCCCGCGTCGTGCTTCCGGCGTGCTCGCGTCGGCTCGGGACCGCTCGGCTCCCGGCCGCCGCCGCGTCGGCCCTCACGCCACAACAGCCCCGCGCTCCCGGCAAGTGCGCGACGCCCCCACTGGAGGACCATGTCTCGATCGGGTCAGCACACGTCTGGACAGCGCACCGCGTCGCGGCCGCAGCAGCGGCGGAACAAGCACCCCAACAACGATGGCCTCATCCCGATCCTCGCCCGTAAGGTGCGCGAAGTCGAGGCGAAGGCCGCAGACGGCAAGAAACTCGGGCCGACCAATCGAACCAAGTTTCAGGTGATCGCCTTCCTGATGCGCGAAGAGCGCGCCCGGGTGAAGTCCGACGCCGAGCTGATCGACGCCCAGCGCGCCGAACAGCTCAAACGCCTCGATGGCATCGCGACGATCCTGGCCAAGACCGCCGCGCGCGACACTTCTCTCCTCTCGCTGCTCGAGAGTGAAGCCCCGCCGACTGCCACCGCGCAGAAGATGCGCCGAGACTGGCTGCTGGAGTCGGGGACGGAGCTCAGCCCGGACGAGCTGATCATCACGGTGGAGCGCCCTGTCCGGCCGGAGACCGTTCTCCCGCCGGAGCTCGCCCAGAAGCAGGTCGTGCCGCAGAGCGTGAAAGCGCGCCAGCTGTCGAACCCGTTCCTCGCCCCCGATTTCTCGCGCGCCGCCGCCACTCCCGCGCCCCGGCGGCGGCTCGACTCGTGGGAGCTGCTTGGGCCGCTCTTCAAATCGTTCGAATACGGCTCCGGTGGCCAGGCGGCCAGCATGGAGCTGCCGCCCGCCCCGAGGACCGACCGCTACTCGCCGCACGGCCTGGAACTCATGCACTACCAGTCGCGGTTCATCGAGAGCGTGCGCCAGGGACACCGCACCTTTCTCCTCGCGGACGAGCCCGGCCTCGGCAAGACTGCGCAGTCGGTGCTCGCCGCCTCCGTCGCGGGAGCCTATCCGCTGCTCGCCGTCGTCCCGAACGTCGTCAAGATGAACTGGGCACGTGAGGTCGAGCGCTGGACGCCGCACCGCCGCGCCACGGTCATCCACGGCGACGGCGAGCGCCTGGACGCCTTCGCCGATGTCGTGATCGTCAACTACGAAGTGCTCGACCGGCACCTCTCCTGGCTGAGCACCCTCGGGTTCAAGGGGATGGTCGTGGACGAGGCTCACTTCATCAAGAACCTGCACTCGCAGCGCTCCCGTCTGGTGCTCGGTCTCGCCGAGGCCATCCGCGAGAAGACTCCGGACCCGCTGCTCATCGCCCTCACCGGCACCCCGCTGATCAACGACATCGACGACTTCAAAGCCATCTGGCAGTTCCTCGGCTGGATCGACGGCGACCGGCCGGCCGCGGAACTCATGGAGAGCCTGGAGGAGACGGGGATGACACCGGCGGATCTCGGCTTCTACGCGGCCGCCCGTGCGTCTGTCATCGACCTCGGCATCGTCCGCCGCCGCAAGATCGACGTCGCTGCCGACCTGCCGAGCCGCTGTGTGGTCGACCTCCCCGTCGAGCTGGACGGCGACCTCGGACGCTCCCTCCTGCAGGCGGAGAAGGAGCTCGCCGACCGCCTGGTCGCGCGTTTCCACCGGGCGGCGGCTGCGGGGCGCCCGGACTCGTTCGACGGCGACGACGCAGCGCACCGCAAACACCTCATCCGGCTGGTCGCCCAGTCGGAGCTTGAGGAGTCGAAGTCGGCCAAGACCGGCGACAACGTCTTCACGATGGTGCGGAAGATCGGCCAGGCCAAGGCCGGTCTCTCCTCCGACTACACCGCCCAGCTCGCCCGCTCGGTCGGCAAGGTCGTGTTCTTCGCTAAGCACATCGACGTGATGGATGCAGCGGAGGCGGCGTTCGCCGCGCGCGACCTCACGACGGTCTCCATTCGCGGCGACCAGAGAGCCGCTGTCCGCCAGAAGGAGATCGACGCTTTCAACACCGATCCCGGGGTGTCGGTCGCCGTGTGCTCGCTGACCGCCGCCGGTGTCGGCCTCAACCTGCAGGCCGCCTCGAACGTCGTGCTCGCAGAGCTCTCGTGGACCGCTGCCGAGCAGACCCAGGCGATCGACCGTGTCCACCGCATCGGCCAGGAGGAGCCGGTCACCGCCTGGCGCATCATCGCCGCTCAGACCATCGACTCCAAGATCGCCGAGCTGATCGACGCCAAGCAGGGCCTGGCCGCCCGCGCCCTCGACGGCAGCGACGTCGAGATGGGCTCCACCGACTCCGTGCAGCTGGAGGCCCTCATCCACCTCCTGGAAGAAGCGCTCGGATAGCCCCTCCTAGCCGTCCCCCAGGGATGAATCCTGGAGGCTGGGTGCGGCGTGTCGCCGGGAAAGGAGGACGATCGCCGTTGCCGGTGTGGGCGGAGGCGAGCCGGAGGGGCGGCGGTCAGGCGGGGTCGGTGTCGTCGGGGTCGAGGCTGACGGGGCGTTCGTCGTCGGGGAGAAGCCGGTCGTCCTGGTCGTTGTCCACGGGGCGGTCGTCCTGGTCGCGGACGACGGGCTCGGGCTCGTAGTCCGCGTTCTGCGTCTCCCGGAAGCCGGCCTCGCCGGGATCGCTCGCCCTGTCGTCCATGCCCAGAGGATACCGCTGCGCCCGGTGCCCGTCGAGGGCGTTCAGACGCGGATGAGGCCGAGTGCGCGGGCTCGGGCGACAGCGGCGGTCCGCGACGAGACGCCCAGTTTGGCGAAGATGTGGACGAGGTGGGATTTCACCGTCGCCTCGCTGAGGAACAGCTCTCGCCCGATCCCGGCGTTCGTCTGCCCGCCGGCCACCAGCCCGAGCACCTCGATCTCGCGGCCGCTCAGGCGGCTGCTGTGCTTCTCGCGCCGCGACCCCAGCCGCGCCGAGACCGCGGGGGCGAGGGCGCTCTCTCCGGTCGCGGCCGCGCGGACCGCGGCGATCAGCTCGGCGGGCGGCGCGTCTTTCAGGAGGTAGCCGCTCGCGCCAGCCTCGACGGCGCCGAGGATGTCCGCGTCGGTGTCGTAGTTCGTGAGCACCAGGACGCGCGGCGGCTGTGGCAGCCCGCGCAGACGCCGGGTGGCGATCGTGCCGTCGCCGTTCGCGCCGGCCCCGAACTGGAGGTCCATCAGCACGACATCCGGCGTCAGCCGCTCACCGAGCGAGACAGCCTCGTCGGGGGTGCCGGCCTCGGCGAGCACCTCGATATCCGGCTCGGTCGCGAAGAGCGCGCGGAGGCCGGCGCGCACGACGGGGTGGTCGTCCGCCAGCACGAGCCGGATGGCCGCCGTCACCGCGCGCTCCCGGTCGGTACGGTCACCGCGACAGCCGTCCCCCGGCCCGTCGCCGACTCGATCGCGACCTCGCCGCCGAGCCCGGCCGCGCGCTCGCGCATGGCGCGGAGGCCGAACGAGCCGGGATGCCGCTCCCCGCCGCCTGCGGTCGCCGTGTCGAAACCGCGGCCATCGTCCACGATGTCGAGCGTCACCGCGTCGTCGTCATAAGTCAGCGTGAGGCGGGCCGCCGTGGCTTCCGCGTGCTGCACGACGTTCGCGAGCGATCCCTGCGCGCTTCGCAGCAGTGCGGTCTCGACCGGCATCGGCAGCGGCGACGGTTCCCCGCTCACGCTCACCGTCACCCGCAGGCCGCTCGTCCGCTCCGTCTGCCCGGCGAGTCGCCGCAGCGCGCCCGGCAGGGTTTTGTCTTCCAGCGCGGGCGGGGTGAGCGCGTGGATGAAGCGGCGTGTCTCGGCGAGGTCGGCTGCGGCGGTCTCCCGGGCGAGGCGCACCGCGTCGAGGGCGGCCGGTTCCGTGGTGAAGCGTTCCGCGGCGTGCAACAGGAGCTGGATGCTCGAGAGCCCTTGGGCGACGGTGTCGTGCAATTCCCGCGCGAGCCGGGAGCGTTCGGCGAGCGTTCCCGCCGAGCGTTCGCTCGCGGCCAGCTGCTCCCGGGTCGCCACGAGGTCGCGTATGAGCTGCTCGCGCTCCTGCGCTTCCTGGAACAGCGCCCGGTAGCCGAGCCCGATCGCGACGGCGACGCCCGCGCCGATGGCCGGGCCCAGGACCCCGCCCGCCGTCCACCCCGAGTGCGCGGCGAACAGGAGGATGGCAGCGACCGTGCTGGCGCCGACGGCGACGACGCTCCACGGCGAGGGCAGCAGGTGGAGGAACAGGAAGAAAAGAGGGAAGACGAGCAAGGTGGCGTCTTGCGTGAGCGCGGCCAGCAGCATCCACTCGGCCGTCAGAGCGCCCAGCCACAGCCAGCGCAGACCGCCGCGCATCCGGGCTCTCAGCGGCCCGCCCGCCGCGTAGGTGAACACGAACAGCAGCGCCACAGCGATCACCGCACCCGCCTGCCGCGCGTCGCCGCTGGCCGTTTCGACGCAGGCGCGCACGAGAACGGAGGCGGAGAGTCCCACCACGAGCGCGTGCAGGCCGATGCGCAGCGCGGTGAACACCGGTGTGAGGGCGGAGTGGTTCACCCTGCCAGCCTACGGCGGCCGGCTCAGCCGGGGGAAAAAATGAGGGAACCGTCCGCGTCGTCGTTCCGGATGCGCGCCTCCCGCAGGCTGTGCCGGACTCTCCCGTCATGGCGGTACATCGTCATGGTGCTAAACAGGGGATATGGCCCCGCACCGCTCCCAAGTCGAGATCGAACGCACATACGATGTCAGCTCCGCGCTCACCCCGCCGGACCTCGTCGGCGTCGGCGCGGTCGCCGTCGCGCTCGATCCGGCGACGGGCGAACTGGTCGCCACGTACTACGACACGCCGGAGCTCACGCTCGCCCGGGCCCGGATCAGTGTGCGCGCCCGGCGCGGCGGCGACGATGAGGGCTGGCACGTCAAACTCCCGCCGGAGGGGGAGGGCCGCCGTGAGCTGCACTGGCCCCTCGGCGAGGGCCGCATTCCGCCGGGGGAGCTGCTGGTTGCGGTGGCCGGGCGCCTCGGCGGCCCCGTTCCGCCGATCGCTCCGGTTGCCTGCGTGACGAACACGCGCGTGACGACCGTGCTGCGGGACGCCGCGGGCCGCGACCTCGCGGAACTCTGCGACGAACACGTCCGCAGTGAGAATCTCCGCACAGGCGGCACGGACGCTTGGCGGGAGTGGGAGGTCGAACTGCTGAGCGGCGCGCCCGGCACCCGCTCCGGCCGGACCGAACTCCTCGACGGTATCGAGGAGCGGCTGCTGGCGGCGGGCGCGCGTCCGTCCGCCCGTTCCTCCAAACTTCAGCGGGCGCTCGGCCTCTGAGCTGCGGCCGGCCGCACCGTGCGACGACCGCGTCCGCGGAGAGAACCTGTACACGGCGGCGACTTCTGCGCCGCGCACGCCTCCCCTCCCCACCCGGCTAGCGGGTGAGGGTGGGGGCGCTTTTGTGCTGGGGGTTTGTGTCAGGCATGATGCTCAGGGGCGGCGACAAGGCCGGGGGAGACGAGAAACGGAGCAGCATGAAGATCGGCATCCTGACCAGCGGCGGCGACTGCCCGGGGCTGAACGCGGTCATCCGCGGCGCTGTCCTCAAGGGCGACCGGGTCCTCGACGCGGAGTTCGCCGGTTTCCGCTACGGCTGGCGCGGCGTGGTCGAGGGCGACATCATGCCCCTCGACCGCCACTCGGTGCGCGGCCTCTCCCGGCAGGGTGGCACGATCCTCGGGTCGAGCCGCACCAACCCGTTCGAGGGGGAGAAGGGCGGTCCCGAGAACATCCAGCGGATGATGGATGAGAACGGCATCGACGCGATCATCGCGATCGGCGGCGAGGGCACACTCACGGCGGCTCGCCGGCTCACCGACGCTGGTCTGCGCATCGTCGGCGTCCCGAAGACCATCGACAACGATCTCGCCGCCACCGACTACTCGTTCGGCTTCGACACGGCGGTGGAGATCGCGACCGAGGCGATCGACCGGCTGCGCACGACGGCGGAGTCGCACCAGCGCTGCATGGTCCTGGAGGTCATGGGCCGCCACGTCGGCTGGATCGCCCTCCATTCGGGCATGGCCGGTGGCGCACACGCCATCCTCATCCCCGAGCTGCCGCAGTCCGTCGACCGGATCTGTGAGTGGGTCGAGTCGGTCCGGGACCGCGGCCGTGCGCCCGTCATCGTGGTCTCCGAGGGCTTCCACCTCGACACGATGGAGGAGGCGCACTCGCACAAGGGCCTGGACGCCTTCAACCGGCCGCGGCTCGGCGGCATCGGCGAGATGCTCGCCCCCCTCATCCAGGAGCGCACCGGGATCGAGTCGCGCGCGACCGTTCTCGGCCACATGCAGCGCGGCGGTGTCCCGAGCGCGTACGATCGCGTGCTCGCCACCCGCCTCGGCATGGCGGCGGTGGATGCGGCCTACGAGGGCCGCTGGGGCTCGATGGTGGCGTTGCGCGGCACCGATGTCGTGAACGTCTCGATCGCGGACGCGACCGGCGGGCTGAAAACGGTCCCGCAGGCGCGTTATGACGAAGCGGCCCTCCTTTTCGGCTGAACGCGGGGTTAGGCTTCTTACCGAGAAGAGGAAGGAGTGGGTGTGCCCAGATTCGTCCAGTTCGAGGAGTTCGGCTCCCGCGACTTCCTGCAGCTTGTCGAGCGGGACCTGCCCTGGCCTGGTCCCGGCCAGATCCTCGTGCGCGTCCTTGTGTCGGGCCTGAACCCGATGGATGTGAAGGCCTATCGTAGCGAACAGGTGGCCGGCCGCATGGGGGTCACGCTCCCCAGCGGCATCGGCCAGGATTTTGCCGGCGTCGTCGAGGAGCTCGGTGCGGGGGTGACCGCTTTCTCAGCGGGCGACGCCGTGCTCGGCACCGCTCCTTTCGCCGCGATCGCGGACTTCGTCGTCGTGCCCGCCGACGGCCAGGTGATCGGGAAGCCGGAGGCGCTGAGGTTCCCGGTGGCCGGCGCCCTCGGCATCGTCGGCCGGACGGCGATGGCCAGCACGGCCTCCCTCGGGCTCGGCGAGCACGACACGGTGCTGGTGAGCGCGGCGGCCGGCGGTGTCGGCGTGCTGGCGGCTCAGCTTGCGATCCGCTCCGGGGCAACGGTCATCGGGACGGCGAGCGAGGAGAACCACGAATTCCTGGAGACGCTGGGCGTCATCCCGGTGCGCTACGGCGATGGTCTCGCCGACCGGGTGCGTGCGGCGATGGACGACGGCGACCGGCGACAGCGACATCGCCGAGTGACGGCCGTGCTCGACAACCACGGTCCGGACACGATCGCCGCCGCCCTCGAGCTGGGGGTTCCTCCCGGGCGCATCAACACGATCGCCGCCTTCGGACCGGAGGCCCAGGGCGCCGCGACCGTGGGCGCGAGAGCCGCCGGCAACGCCGAGCTCGCGGAGGCCGCCCGGCTGCTGGCCGGGAGCGAGCTCGTGCTGCCCATCGACTCGGTCTACCCGATCGAGCGCGTCGTCGAGGCGTACGGGCGGCTGGAGGCCGGCCACGTCCGCGGGAAGATCGTGGTCGTCACAGACGAGAAGGGTCTTCCATGATCGACGAGGACACGGCGCGCATGCTGCGGGCAGTAGGTCTGCTCTGGCAGCCCGTTTCGGGGGGATGCGTTCGCCATCGACCGGCCGGGGATGGGCGGCGAGCGGTTCACCGTCAGCGAGATGACCATCGAGCCGCACCACGTCGACACCGGGACCATCCTGGGTTTCAACGGCACGACCGAGTGGGCGCTCGACTCGCTCGCCGTCGAGGACGCCCTGTGGATGCCGCGCGAGGATCAGCTGCGCGAGCTCCTCGGCGGCTCCTTCCGTCATCTCTCCCGCACACCGGGCGGCTACCGCGTCACCATCCTGATCGGCGGCGAGGAGCGGCCCTTCGAGGAGGACGCCGCGACGGCCTACGCGCAGACTCTGCTGTCGCTCATCGGGGCGTCGGCGTTGTAGTGTCCGCGTTCCCCCGACGGGCACCGTGGAGGCGCTCGCGGCGTCGCTGCCCGCACGGGCTGCGCTGCGACAGCCCCTAGGTGTGATGTCCAGGGGGGTTGTTTCGGCGATACGGTCGTGAGGAGTTGAGGGGCGAGGGCCTCCGGTTGTGAAGTGGAGCTGTTCAGTTCAACCGCTTCACGATCCAGGAGGCCTTCGTGTCCCACGTTAACGCTGCTCTCACACCGCGCGCTCGTCTGCGCCTTGCCAGGCTCATCGTCGAGGACCATTGGCTGGTCTCCGTCGCAGCGAAGATGTTTATGGTCTCGCCCGTTACCGCGCGGAAATGGGCGGCGAGGTTCCGCGCCGAAGGCACGGGAGGGATGACCGACCGGTCTAGCCGCCCACGATCGATGCCAACGCGGACGCCGTTGCCCGTGCTCAAGCGGATCGTGCGGGCGAGGTGGCGACGACGCCTGGGGCCGGTGCAGATCGCCGGCGAGCTTGGCCTTCCCGCCTCGACCGTCCACGCCGTCCTGGTGTGCTGCCGCATCAACCGGCTCTGCACCATTGATCGGGTCACGGGCGAGCCGATCCGTCGCTACGAGCACGACCACCCTGGATCGCTGATCCATGTCGACGTGACGAAGTTCGGCAACATCCCCGACGGCGGCGGCTGACGATTCGTCGGCCGCGTCCAGGGCGAACGCAACCGGGAAGCGACCGCCACCCGCACGAAGAGCAGGAACCACCGCTACGAGCCACGGTTGGGCACCGCGTTCGTCTACACGATCATCGACGACCACTCCCGCGTCGCCTACGCCGAGATCTGCTCCGACGAGAAGGCGGACACCGCGATCGGTGTCCTGCGGCGTGCTGTCGCCTGGTTCGCCGACCGGGATGTCAGCGTCGAACTCGTCCTCTCGGACAACGGCTCCGCCTACAAGTCCTACGCCTGGCGAGACGCCTGCACAGAGCTCGGGATCAGGGCGAAGAAGACCCGACCATACCGACCACAGACCAACGGGAAGATCAAACGCTTCCACCGCACACTCGCCGACGGCTGGGCCTACGCCCAGTTCTATGGTTCAGAGGCCGAACGACGAGAAGCACTCCCCGGCTGGCCCCACTTCTACAATCATCACCAGCACCACTCCGCCATCAGAGCCCCACCCATTAGCAGAATCGACAACAACCTCCCTGGACATCACACCTAGCCAGCGGCGGCCTCTCCTCGGCTTGGGCGCGCCCCGCCCCGTCCGCTGTTTGCTTGCCCGCTGTTTGCCTGTCCGCTCCCGTTCGGCGACTTCCGGGTTGCGGGAGCTGTGCGCGGTCCGGCCGCGCACGATGCCGATGAACTCGTCGACCAGGGGGTGCTGGCCCTTGCGCGGCCAGATCAGGCCGATCGCCGAGGCCGGGCCGTCCTCCAAGCGCAGGGCGACGACATCCTTCCGCCGGAACGCCTTCGCCACCGAGGCGGGGAGCAGTGCGACGCCGTCGCCGGCCGCCACGCTGCGCATCGTGGCCTCGCCGGGCTCGCCCGCGATTCGCGGCTCGTTCGTGAGGTCGGCCAGATGCCACTTCTCCGCGAGCGTGAGCAGGTGCTCGTGGTGGATCACGGCCACGATGTCCTCGGTGTAGAGGGGGATGAGGTGGCGCTCGGGGCCGGCCTCGGCGTCCCGGGCGAAAACGATGTCCGCCTCTCCGGACGTCAGCACGGCCAGCGGGTCCGCGCTCGGGACGACCACCAGATCGACCTGCGGTTGCCGCTCGGCGAAGGCGCGTGTCCACTTCCCGATCGTCACCCCCGGCGGGAAGGCGAGTGTGAAGCGAGACGGCGGCATAGTCGCAAGGGTAGCGAACGGTACCCTGGAAGCCATGAAACCCCAGACCATGGAAGCAGCCACTGCGGCCAGGAAGCTCGGCATCCACCTGCCGGCGGCTCCGGAAGAGTTCCGCGACCGCGACATCAGCAGGACAGAGCTGGACGAGCTGACCGCGAACCCGCCGGAGTGGCTGCGCACCCTCCGTGCCGATGGTCCCCACCCCCGCGACGTGGTCTCCCGCAAGCTCGGCGTCAGCAACTCGGGCCTCGCTCGTGGCGGCGTCACCGAGGCGCTCACGACCGCCGAGATCAAGGCCCTTCTCGTGTCCACGCCGCAGTGGCTGGTTGTCGAGCGGGCGACGCAGGCTGCGGTCCGCGCCGAGAACGCGCGTGTGAAGCGGCGAGACGCTGATCGCGCCGCGCGAGCCCGGGACTGACGCTCAGGCTCCGGGCGCGGCCGTGCCCGGCCGCTCGGGCTGCGGCTCGCCGGTCTTCCTGGCCGCGCGCCAGCATCTCCGGCCCGGTCACGAAGGCCCGCCGCCACGGCGCCACCCCGTCGATCTCCACCTGCAGCGAGAAGCTCAGTACGGTGCGGATCAGCATGATTACGCCGAGCACGAAAGCGTCGGTGAGCGTCGGATCGGAGGTGACTGTTTTCACGAGGTCCGCGGCACGAGGATCTCCAGCCCCAGCAGGATGACGCCGCCGAAACTCTCGCGCAGCGTTCGGAAGGCCGCCGCGCCGCTTCCGGTGCGCCGCCAGGCGACCGCAGCGAGGGTGAGGGCGAGGAGGAAGCCGATCGCGAGGGCGGCGACCCCGGCCACCTCGAAGGCGGTGCCGATCGTCTCGAAGGCGGGGTGCGCGTCCATGCGCTCATGCTGCCACAGCGGCACGCATCAGGCGACATGCACGGCCGGGCGGCGTTTCGGGTCCTTCTCGGCCTCGCGCAGCACTTCGCGCGTCACGGGGGCGACCTCCCCAACGCCCGTGATGAGGTAGCGGAACACGTTCGAGATGGGGTTGCCTTCCGTCCACTCGAAGTAGACAGTCGGGACCACACCGGTGAGATCGCGGATCTCCAGGAGCACGGCCGCGATGGTGTTCGGGACGTTGCCGCTGCGCACCTGGAGCACGCGGTAGCCGTACTTCACGATGCCGTTCACCACGAGATCCTCCTCGAAGTCGGAGGAGTCGGAGCGGAGCACTTCGATGAAGATGGTGCGGGAGCGCTGAGGGATGTGGCTGTACTTCCGCTCGTCCTTGTTCTTCTCCTCGTACTCGCGGGTGGTGTCTACGTCCGGTTCGTGGGCGATGATGCGGATCTCTCCCTCCTCGGCGTCCTCCAGGACGAAGTCGAGAGCCGTGACATCGAGCGTCACGCTCGTCGCGCGCAGTTCAAAGGAACGGCCGATGCGCGACACGATGGAGACGACCAGGATGCCGAGGATGAAGAGCGCGGCGATGCGCAGCCCGTCCGGGCGCTCGATGGTGTTGTCGATGGTCGTGTAGACGAAGATCGTGGTGATGAGCGCGAATGCGACGGTGTGCTTCTTCTGCTTGTTGCGCCACGCGGAGAGGGTCACCGCGAGCGAGGCGGAGGTGATGAGCACCAGCACGCCGGTCGCGTACGCTCCGCCCTGCGCGTCCACATCCGCCTGGAACACGATCGTGATGAGGACGGCGATCGCGGTGAACAGCAGCACCAGCGGACGCACTGCCCGCGCCCACTGCGGCGCCATCCCGTAGCGCGGGAGGTAGCGCGGGACCAGGTTCAGCAGGCCCGCCATCGCCGAGGCCCCGGCGAACCACAGGATCAGGATGGTGCTGATGTCGTAGACCGTGCCGAAGGTGTTGCCCAGGTACTCGTGGGCGAGATAGGCGAGTGCGCGGCCATTGGCGGAGCCGCCGGACTGGAATTCCTTCTGCGGGATGAGCAGCGTCGTCGTGAAGCTTGAGGTGATGAGGAACGCGCTCATGATCAGGGCCGCGGTGGTCAGCAGCCGCCCGGCGCCGCGGATGCGTCCGCGCGGGTTGTCCGGGTTGTCCTCCGGCTTGCCCTTGATCTGCGGCATCACGGCCACACCGGTTTCGAACCCCGAGAGGCCGAGCGCGAGCTTCGGGAAGACGAGCAGCGCGATGCCGCCGATGAGCCAGGGATTCCCGTTGGTCCGGAACAGGGCGTCCCACCAGTCGCCGAACACGGTGGGATGCCCGAACACCTCCACGATCGAGGTCGTGATGACCACCACGTTGAGAGCGAGGTAGACGACGACCAGGACGACCGCGATCCTGATGGCCTCCCCGAACCCCTTCAGGAAAACCGCGCCGAGCAGTGCCAGCAGGAACAGTGTGATGAGCACGTTGTTGCCGCGGAACCACTCGGGGGCGTACGGGTTCTCGATCGCGTGCGCCGCTGCGTCCGCGGCGGAGAGAGTGATCGTGATCGTGAAGTCCGTCGCGGCGAAACCGAGCAGCACCAGCACGAACAGCTTTCCCGCCCACCAGGGGAGCAACCGCTCCAGCATTGCGATCGACCCCGAGCCGCGGAACGACTCGCGCGCCACCCGGCGGTACACCGGCAGTGCGCCGAGCAGCGTCAGCGCGACCAGGACGAGGGTGGCGAACGGCGAGATGAGCCCGGCCGCGAGCGCGGCGATGGCGGGCTGGTAGCCGAGGGTGGAGAAGTAGTCGACACCGGTGAGGCACATGACCTTCCACCAGGAATGCTGTCGCTCGGGTTCGTGGCCGTGCGGGCCCTGCTGGGTGCCGCGCTCGTCCACCATCCCGCTCAGCAGCCAGTGCCGGAACGCAGAGACGGGCTTCGCTGTCGCGCGCAACGGCTGTGCCTGACCCGGGACGGGGATCTGCACGGCCGGGGAGATCCGGGGTGGGAGCACCCGCTCGCGGTCAGTGCTCTCGGGGGTGCTGGACATCCTCGCTCCTCCACTGGCACCGGGCCCGGACTGCTGTCCGGCGGCCCCGGCGCTGAGGATCACTGTACGGTCACCACGCCGAGGGGCGGTAGTCTTTCAGGAAAACGCCGTGGAGGTCCTCACCGGCTTCGCCGCGGACGATCGGATCGTAGACCCGCGCGGCGCCGTCCACGAGGTCGAGCGGGGGCGTGGAAGCCCTCTTCGGCGAGGCGGACTTTGGTGTGGTGCGGCCGCTCGTCGGTGATCCAGCCGGTGTCGACGCTGATCATCAGGATGCCGTCGGAGGAGAACAGCTCGCCGGAACTCGTCCGTGTGAGCATGTTCAGTGCGGCCTTCGCCATGTTGGTGTGCGGGTGGCTGGGGCCCTTGTACTGTCGGCCGAAAACGCCCTCCATCGCGGAGACGTTCACGACATACGAGCGGCGGCCCTCCACCGCGGCGGCGGCTGCGGCGAGCGAGGGCCGCAGCCGGTCGATCAGGATGAACGGCGCGGTCGTGTTGCACAGCTGCACCTCCAGCAGCTCCAGCGGATCGACAGTGCCGACGGTCTGCGTCCAGCTGTTCACAGTGGCCACATCCGGCACCAGTCCGCCCGCGTCGATGGCGCTGCCGTCCGAGTGCTTCGCGAGCGACGATGAGCCCGGGGCCATCGCGAGGGCGGCCAGGTCGCCGGCGCTCAGCGTGCCGTCGCCCGCTCGCGCGAACTGCGCGATCGTGCCCGTCGCCTCCGCCGCCGACAGCAGCGGGTGCGCGGCGACCGATGCCTCCAGGGCCTTCGGGTGCGGGTCGGCGGTGTGGCCGAATGTCTCCAGCTCCGGCAGCGGTCCCTCCGGCAGCGGCTGCGACTCCGCCTCGGCCAGCAGCGAGTAGGCGCCCGGCGAGCGCTTCACCGTCTGCGCGGCGTTGTTGATGAGAATGTCGAGCGGCCCCGCCGAGGCGACCGAGTCGGCGAGCCCGATCGCCTGGGCGGGGTCGCGCAGGTCGATTCGGTGTCGGTGATCCCAGCGGTGAGGATCTCGGCCGGCGTGTAGGAGGGCACGGGTTCTCCCTTCGGAATCGTTCTGCGTGGGTCTTCGCTATCTGGCCCCGGTCCTACTGGCAGGAATCACAGTGGAGGTCCTCCATGGGGTCGATCGGGACGGCGTATCCGCCGATGTTCTGCAGGTTCGCACCGGGTGCAGGCTCGTCCGTCTTGGTGGTGTTGATGTCGCCGTTGGTCATGGGGTCTGTCCTTTGGGTCGTTGTTGTTCTGCCGTGCTTAGTTCTGGGCAGTTGCTTTATAGGGGGACCAGACGTCGGGCTGGGGGAGGGGTCAACCCGGGTGCAGAGCGGGAGGGAAAAATCTTCGCCGGGTGAGGGAGCGTGCGACCGCGGGGGAAGAATTTTCGTGGGAGCGACAGTGGCCGGGTTTACCCCGGGGGGAGGGCCGACATATGATCGCCGGTTCAAGCAGCTGCCAGCGGTGGGGGTGCAGGGGGCCGAAGGGGGCCCCTTGCCGGCTGACGGAACGGCGCCGGCAGCCGGCTCAGGGTGCTAGCACCACATCCACTTGGCCGGCGGCTACCGGCCGGCGATGCTCGCCGGGACGGTAGGGGCGCCCTCGTCGACGACGTCGCAGACCTCCTCGTGACGGGCGAAGGCGGCGTAGATCGCATTCAGCTGCGTCTCCGTCAGCTCAACAACGAATCGGCGCTCTTCGCCGCTGCCGGTCACGGGGTCACCTCCGAGGATCGCTGCTCACCGATGGCACGGCGTCGAGCGAAGGCATCGGCGGCCGCGGTGTAGACGATCTCTTCGAGCGCGGCGAGGTCGCCCCGCAGGGTGGTGGCCGTAGGCTCGAAGAAGGACTCGATGATATCCTCCTGCCCGCCGGCCTTCCGGCGGCGTTTGATGGAGTTCTCCGTGGAGGCGAGGGCTCGTTGCAGGTTGATGTGTGCCAGTCGGATGTCTCCGGGAGTGTCCTTGTAGGCCTCGGGCAGCTGGTAGCCCAGCGGTTTCGAATCTTTGCCGTCGCTCGGGAGAAGCTGATCCTTCAGCGCGTCTCGCAGGTGAGGTGCGTTCTGCATCTCATCCAGGTCGGTCGTGATCGGCGTGTTCATGCGTCGTTGCCCTTTCCGTGCGATGGCTGGGTGCGGGTGAAGCTGTAGTACTTGCGGTAGGTGTTGGTGGGTGGGTTGTTCATGGTGTTGGCGTATTCGATGACCCAGCCGGCGGCTTCGATTTCCGCTACTTGGGCGTCCCAGGCGGTGAGGATCTCCCGTTCGCGGGCGGTCAGCTCGGGTGTGCTGGGATTCAGCGGGATCGGCTCACTGATCCGGGCAGTGGTCTGCACAGTGTCGGGTCCGCTCATCGTGCGCATGCGAGCGTCACGGTGCGGCGGGTCAGGGGAGTAATGGTCATCGTGGGCGGCCTCCAGTCGGTGTGGTGAGGGTTATTCCTCTCGCACTGAAGATGTGCATTGGCGCGCAGTGCACTTTGCGCGCCAATGCACATCTGTAGGTGGCGGCGAATTCTCGCCGCGCCTTTTTGGAAGGGAACAGCCGACGTGGAGTTGTTGAATTCGATCCTGCAGTTGATCAGTAAAGTCGCAGTGCTGGGCGGGAGCCTGTGGCTGTTGTGGGGTGTGATCGCGTTGGCGGGTGGGCTGAAGAACCATGAGGGTCCGGCGATCCAGGGCGGTATCTGGCAGATCGTGGGCGGGGGATGATCATCTCCGCGGCCGCCTTGTTCACATCGCTGACCGGGGGCTGGTAGCTCGTGGATCTGTCATCCGCCGTCGTGTTGATGTTGAACGCTCTGTCGGCCGGCGTCAGCGGCGGGACGGACAGTCTGCTGCAGTCGCCGGCGCAGTACAACAAGCCGTTGTACGACGCGGCGATGTTGCTTCAGGACACTGCGGTGAAGCCGGTCACGGCGATCGTTTTGGCGATCATTTTCATGTTGATGCTGGCGTCGAACTCGACCCGTATTGAGGCCGACAGGGAGCTAGGTGTGCGGATCATCTCCGGGACGCTGCTGAAAAGTTGTCCTGGTGTTCCTGGCGGCTTCGAACGCGGCGGTGATCTTGAACGCGATCTCGGCTGTGTCGACGATCATCTCGAAGGCGGCGAACGGCCTGAATGTCGGGGGCGCCGGCGGCGGGAGAACCATGCTGGGCGATGCGATGAAGTCCGATATCTCCTCGGGCGGGATTTTCATGCAGCTGGGTCTGATCGTGGTGTTGTTTCTGCCGTTCCTGGTGTCGCAGCTGGGCACGGTCGTGGTGATCGTTTTGGTGTTCGTCCGGTTCCTGCAGATGTATCTGATGAGTGCGTTCGCATCATTGCCGATCGCGTTCCTCGGCCACGAACGAGGACACCAAGCAGATCGGGATCGGGTACCTGAAGCGTTTCGCGGTGGCCGCTCTCGCCGGGACGGTGATGGTGCTGGCCGTGAAGCTTTACCAGGCTCTGCTGGGCGGCTGGCTGGGCGGGATGGCCAGCTATCAGGGCGACCCGTGGGGGTACATCATCGGCAACTACGGCAGCTTCTTCGTCGCTCCGGCGGTTCTGGTGTTCCTGGTGCTGGGCGCGAATGGTCTGGCCAAGACGCTCGTCGGGGAGGGCTGAACCATGGCCCTTGAGATGAAGGTCCCGAAAGAGATCACCGCCTATGAGGCCAAACCGATGTTCGGGATGTCCTGGCGCCGCCTTGGGTCACTGCTGTTCATGGCCGTCGGCGGCGGCGGCACGTTCGCCGGGATCGCGTTCGCTATCGCGGCCCCGCAGGGCGGAACGAAGGAGGCCTGGGAGCAGGCAACCAACGCCGCCATGTTCGTCATCGACCTTCCCGCGGCGTGGTGGGGATGGTTCCGGCCGATGGGTCTCAAACCCGAAATCCACGCCCTGTATTTCCTCCGTTTCTCATTTTCTGAGAAGGGTCATCCCGTATGTCGACACCTACACACAGCGCAGCGCCGGACTCGTCCGCGATTCTGCCGGACGGGCAGGCCGCCGCAGCCGCGCCCTCGAACGGGCGCAAGCGCGGACGCGGCGAACGCTTACGGAGCACGAAGAAAGCCGCGCTGCCCGTCCCGGGAGAGCGGCGAGGGCGAAGCGGCAGAACCGGCGCTGACAGCTCGGCTGCGGGCGGCGTATTCAGATCGGCGCCGAAAGCCACCAGGGATGTCCTCGGCTACAAAACCATGCTGCCGGGCGGGATCGCATGGCTCGGCGCGGACGAGTGGTCGATGACGATGCGGATCTCGGACATTAACTACGTCGCCGCGTCCGAGGCGCATCAGGAGTCGATCATCGACCGGTGGGCCCGGTTCATTAACGGCTTTAGCGCCGGGACTCGCATTCAGGAGACGGTCACCAACCGGGTGCTGGCTGATGCGGATGTCGCTGAGATGGTGCAGAAAAGGCTCCAGAGCGACCCGTACGACACGTACCGGGACGATTTCAACCGCATCGTGCGCGACAAGCTCGCCTACGCCAGCGGGAACACCGTCACCGAGAAGTATGTGACGGTCACCGTGCAGGAGCCGGATGTAGAGAAAGCGGAAGCGACCTTGACGCGGATCGCGCATGAGATCGAGGCTTCTCTGCAGAGCATGGATGAGTGCCAGGCGGTGCGACTGAATCGCACCGAACGGTTGGAAGCGCTGGCGCGTGTGCTGCGCCCGCACGAATTGTTCGGCTTCACCGAGCATGGCTTCGCCGGCACACGCCGCCAGGCCACCGCCGACTACGCTGCACCGTGGGGGATCGAGGTCCTGGACAAGGCCGGCCCGCTGCAGTTCCACAATGGGACCGCAGATACGTTTCATCAGGTGCTCTGGGTGCGGGATTACCCGGTGTGGCTCTCCGACCGTCTCATCACGGAACTGACCGAGATCAAATGCGATCTGACCGTGTCATTGCATCTGGAACCGTATGACCAGGTCGAGGGAATGAGCCTTGTGGAGCGGCAGATCGCCGAGCTGGAGATGCAGACCATCACCGAGCGGAAGAAGGCGAGGAAGCAGGGAATCGGGGAGGACATGATTCCCCGCAAGCTCGTCGACGCGCTGGAGGAAGGCCGCCAGCTGCGCCAGGAGTTGTCGACGTCGAACCAGAAAATGTTCAGCACCGTCATGGTCATCGGCGTCAGCGCCGACAGAAGGGCGACGCTGGACCAGAACGTGAAGCGTGCCATGACGGTCATCCGCAAGCAGTCCGTGAAAGCGGAGATCCTTAAGTGGATGCAACTGGGCGGTCTGACAACCGAGCTGCCGATCGGGCGCCGGGCGATCCCGATGCGCCGTACCTTGACCACGGCGTCCGCGGCGATCCTGGTCCCGTTCACCACCCAGGAGCTCCTTGTCCCCGGCGGCATCTGGTATGGGGTCAACGCCCAATCTTCAAACGCCGTGGTCGCTGACCGCACCGCGACCGTCAACGGAAATGGGTTCCTCCTTGGCACGTCCGGGTCGGGGAAGTCTCAGTTCGGCAAGAACGAGATCACTCAGATCATCCTCGATCGGCCCGAGGACGACGTCATCATCATCGACCCCGAACGGGAGTACGAACCCTGCGTGCAGGCGTTCAACGGCGCCACAGCCCGCATCCACGCCGGCAGCCCCCACTCGGTGAACCCGATGGACATCGAATTGGACATCGCCGTAAGCGACGGTGACCCGATCCTGGCCAAGAGCAACTTCGTCCTGGCCGCGCTCGACCATCTGATCGGAAGAGCCTCCGGTCTCACCGCCGCCCAACGCAGCGTCGCCGACCGGGTCACCGTCGGCTTGTATCGGAAGTACGCCGCCGAGCGTGGGGCGATGCCGACCTTCGTTGAGTTGCGTGAGGGGCTGCTCGCAACCGGCGATCCCATCGGGCATCAGCTTGCAGCATCGTTGGAGATCTACACCGTCGGCTCGTTGGGCGGTTTTGCGCAGCGTACCAACGTGGACTTGAACTCGCGGGTGGTGTCGTGGGACATCAGCCAGCTCGGCAGCGAGCTCAAAAGCTTCGGCATGATGGTCGTCCTCGACCAGATTTGGTCGCGGGTGGCGCGGAACCGTGCTGCCGGGCGACGCACCTGGCTGTACATCGACGAGTTCCATCTGCTGCTGGTCGACCGGTTCATCAGCGAGTACTTCCGTGCGCTGTGGGCGCGCGCCCGCAAATGGGGGCTGATCGCAACCGGCATCACTCAGAACATCGAAGCAGTCCTCGCCCACGAGGACGCCCGCCTGATGCTCGCGAAATCGGACTTCCTCGCGCTCCTGAGCCAGAACCCGGTCGACGCTGAAACCCTCGTCGACCTACTGCGCTTCAGCGCGGAGCAGCGTCGACGGTTCACCAACGTCCTGCCCGGACAGGGTCTGCTGCGCAGCGGCGGACGGGTGATCCCCTTCGACGGCAGAATCCCGGAGGACGCTCTCTTATACCGGCTGTTCTCGACCAAGTTCGGTGAGGCGAACGGATGAAGGATCTCCGCCGGCAAGACGTCGGCCACGCCGCCACCGACCACCTGGGCCGGCTCAGCCTGAGCAGGCGATCGCAACGGCTCATCGGCGACGCCCGGGCGGGCACCTCAGGTAAGCCGCCTGCCCTCCCGTCCGCCGCCAAAACGTTCGGCAAGACGGTCACGTATGGCTCCAAAGCCGCCGGTGCCGGGGCTCGGGCCGCCAGGGAGGACGAAGACCCGCAGGAGCGGGCGCACCATCGCCCGGGCGCGCCGCGGGGGGTCGGGCGGCGGTTGATTCCGAAGACATCGGAGACGAAGAAGAGCCTTGTCGCCGGCGCAAGGGACGGGCGGGCATCGATTCGCACGCAACGTCACGGGGCGGGCGCAGTCCGCGGCGCACTCACTGCCGGGCGCAAGCAAGCCAAAACGGCGCAGTTCGTCCGCAGCGCAGGGGCCACTGCGTCCCGGACTGCGGTGGTCGCCGGGCGCGCTGCCGCCGCGGCCGGCAACACTGCCCGGGCTGTCGCTGCCGCGGCCGCCAGCGTGATTGGCTCCACCCCGATCCTGGCGGCCGCGACAGTTGTCATCGTGGCGGCGATGGTAGCGCTCGTGGCCGTCGCATGGCTGCTGCCCGCCGCTCAGCAGGCGCAGGGAACCGGGGAGGATTCTGGGTCGTTCGCGATGGCCGATGACTACCCGTACAAGGGCATGTACTCCGAAGACGACATGTCTCCTCTCGGTTACGCGTATGGGAACTGCACCGACTTCGTGGCCTGGCGGATCAACCGGGACGCCGGCGGCGGCGCCGCGCCGTGGAAGCTCACGTGGAAGGACCTGACCCCGCAGGGTGGGAACGGGGCTGACTGGGGCAACATCGGTAACCTGCCCGGCTGGACCTACACTCGCCGTCCTGTTCCCGGCGACGTCATCTCGATCAGACGAGCCGGCGTCTTGGGGTCCTCCACCAGCGCCGTCGGCCACGTCGGCTACGTCGGCGCTGTCGACGGGTCCGGGACGGTCACCATCGAAAACTACGGCCATGGCCGCTATTTCCTCACCGCCGCCTTCCTCGCCCAGCTCGACGACCCGGAGACCGGGCTCGCGCAGCTCACCGAGACGATCATCGCGAACACGACGGGGGAGAAGGACAACGGCGGTGACGGGTTCTGGGAACGTGCCGAGCGCGCCCTGCTGACCGCCCTCACCGCCTACGTGTGGGCCACCACTGCGCACACCGGCTCCACGGAACCGAACTTACCCGGTGTCCTCGACCTGCAGAAGGGGATGCAGGGCAGTGAGGAGAACAAGGACGAGATGACCAGCGAAACCGATCTACGATTCGCGGCCGCCCGAGAGATCGTCGCTGAATGGCACAGCAACCCGAACCCGGACGATGACCCGGCCGTGATGAAGGTGCTGGACTTCGCATGCCGGCAGTACCGCATCTACGAGCAGGGCCCCGCCGAAACCCGGATGAGCGTCGTCATCTCCCTCGGCGTGCGCCTCGCGCTGCTGGACATGCACGACGTTCGAACCATACTCACAACCGACGACCTCGCCATCGACCGAATCGGGTACGAGCGCACCGCGCTGTTCCTGCAGATCCCGGACACCCACCACATCTTCAAATTCATCTCGGCCATGTTCTGGCAGACCCTCTTCAGCCTCACCGTCTACCAGGCCGACCACGAGAAGACCGGGCACCTGCCAGAGCTGCTGCACATGTTCCTCGACGAGTTCGCGAACATCGGCAAGATCCCCGCCTTCGAGCAAGTCATGGCCACGATCCGTTCTCGGGGCATCAGCGCCAGCATTATCATGCAGTCCCGTTCCCAGGGCAAGACCCTCTTCGGTGACGCGTGGGCGGGCGTGGAGAACAACTGCGACACGAAACTCTTCCTCGGTGGCGACGAAGAACAGACCACCAAATGGGTGTCCCAGCTGCTCGGCTACCAGACGATCGTCACCTCGGAGTACTCCGAAAGCCGCGGCTCCCACGGCTCCTGGTCCAAGTCGATGCGGGTCACCAAACGCGAGCTGATGATGCCCGACGAAATCGGCCGGCTCCCCGATGATGAAGCGATCTTGAAGATCCGCGGAATGAACCCGTTCCGATCCAAAAAACTCGCCGTCTGACAAAGTACCCAGCCTGCCGCACCGGGCCGACGTTCTTACAGGCTGAATCTGATGCTGCCCTCGGAACTCTCCAGCAGCAGACCCGTATTGCATTTTCGTGGCGAAGAAGGCGCTCTGAAAGAGCGCAAGCGCAGCGTCAGGGGCGGACGGGCGACGGCCCGGGCGAGGATGACGGCTGCGCAGTCATCGACTGCCGGCCATGAACGAGGTCATCCGTCCAACGTGCCGGTACACCTCGTTTTCACGTTCTCGGTCGGCGCCAAGATCATGCACCACGCTGCTGAGCATGGATGCTCCTTCCTCAACGGATCTGGGCTGTGGCTGCAACAATAGGGGAAAGAGTCGCTGTGACAGATTGGAGGGACCGTGGGTTTCCAGGGCACAATTCTGACTCCGTCCGCGCTGCTGCAGCTGGCGTTGCAGGATCAGTCCGTGGCCACAGAGTCGGACGGGCGAGTGCATCACACGGCGGCCATGAACGCGCTCCAGGCTGTGGCGGCTGGCGAAGGGTTGGATGCGGGTTGGCGGTTCGGCGTGCTGCAGACACTGGATGACTACCAATCCACGCTGCGCCGCGGTGGTCCGAAGCTTGCAGCGCGAGTGTTTGACACTGAGCCGGCGCCGACCGGATCCCCTCAGTTGGATGCAGCGTTCGCCGCGCTTGCGGACTTTCTCTCCGAACGGGACGGCTGGGCCGCGCCCAAGTGGACGTTGGACAGCACTCGAGTGACGGACCCGGTCTGGTATCCCGCCGTGCCATCGATTTTCCGTGCGGAGGCGGAGGTAGAGAGTCCGCGCGCATTCCGCGAGCGTGGAATCTTCATCACCGAATGATCCCTGGCTCGGGCATGACCGTCGACGGTGAAGAGCTCGATGCCGCGCAGCTGCTGAACCTGTTCGAGGAGCTCTCCGCAGGCTTGGCTACTCGCGGCGCTCAGGCGCAACTGTTCGTCGTCGGGGGCGCTGCAATGGCGCTCGCATATGACGGCGGCCGGATCACCCGCGACGTCGACGCGATCTTCGTGCCGGCCCCGATCGTGCGCGAGCTCACCGAGCAGCTAGGCGATGAGCACGGATTGGAGCCGGACTGGATCAACGACGCGGCGAAAGGATTCATGCCCGGCACCGACGAACACCCGCGCACCGTGTTCGAATCCGAGTCCCTGTTGGTGCAGGTTCCCTCGCCGGAGTATTTGCTGGCGATGAAGTTGCACGCTGCCCGCGACGAGCGCGACCTCGCCGATGCAGCCACCCTATTCGTGCGCGCCTGCTATACCACAGCCGACGACGGCATCGCCTTGTTGGAGCGCACCTACCCGGCTGGGTTGCTTCTTCCACGGCACCAGTACGTTGTCCAGGATTGTCGTCGAGCGGGCCGCAGCGTTGCGCGCCAAGTCGGAGACGGTGACCTCGCCGGAGCGGACCCGGGCAGCGCTCCAGGCGAGGATCGCGAAACAGGTTGCCGCCGCACCGCCTGCGACATCGCCGTCCCCGGAGGCGCGCAGGAAGGGCCGGAACACGTCCCGCTTACCGGGTGTCAGCGAGATGGGCCGCGACGGTCGTCGTCCTTACGCGGTTGCTGCCGTTTCTGTTCCGCCACCTGCGCATCAATGCGTTCCTGCAGGGACAGACGCCGCGCCGGCCGAGCGTCGACCGGCGACCGGCGACTCTTCCGCCGCCTGCTGCTCCGTGTGCTCCGCCCGGTCAGTGCGCTCCAGGGTGACGGCAGCCGCGGTCGGTTCAGCGGCCGCGGTGGAGGTGGTGAGTGTGGTGCCGATGCGTTCGGCGATGGACGCTTTCGCTTCGTCAGTGGTGAGGACGGTGAGCGCTCGAATGTCGGTGCTGACGGTGGCCATGTCGCGTTCGATGATCCGCAGCTCCGCCTTCAGCCCCTCCAGCTGGTAGGGATTGCCGTTCGGGTCCGCCATCGCTTCCGCAGCGGCGACCATCACCGTCTGATACGTCATCCGTTGCTCTTTCAGGTGCTCGCGCGCCTGGGCGAGCGCCGTAGTGGCGTCGAGCATGTCCGGTCGCATCCACCGGGCCTTCGCGTTCACACGCTCCTCGAGCTCGCGCAACGCGGCGATCGCCGGCGTACACCCGGCGAGCAGACTGGTGTCAGTGTTCTTCCGTTTCCCGCCGTCGAACGCCGCAGCTAGGTCGGGCTCGGAGAAGAACTCATACAACTCAGCCGTCGTCACGGTCCTGGTCAGGTTACCGTTCTTGTACGCGAGCCGTTGCGGTTCCTCCGCGGGAACGTACATGCGCAAGGTGCGGCCGTGACGCACGACCTGCCGCTTCGCGACCGTGAGCTGCAACTCACGTTGCGTGCCGGGGACAGTGACAGTGATGGTGTCCAGCGACTCCTTGACGACCATCGACACGTCGACGCCGACCATGTTGACCACGCTCTTGGACATAAGGGTCATGATCGACTGTTCGGTGTAAGCGGCGCCGAGTCGGAAGTCGCGCACCGGCCGGCTCATCGAAATCTCCCGGAACGAGACCGTGCCATTGCGGCCACCGCGCACACTGATTTCGATGCCGGCGCGGGCGAGGATCGCTTCGAAGTCGTTCCAACTGGTGGCACGGCAGGCGGCCTTGTCAATCTCCGTTCGCAAGTATTCCTTGCCGCGGTCGCCCTTCATCACCCGGTAGATGTCGGCGAACGACCGTCCGGCAGCCGGCTTCTGCAACGGCGGAAGAACACTCAACCCCTCTGCTTTGCACAGCGCATCCGACAAGTCCCGGATTTTGCCGATGGTGTGTTTGTCGGTGTGGAACTTCCGCCCGGTTTCGAAGTTGATGGCGTTGAAGATGATGTGGTTGTGGACGTGACCCTTATCCAGATGGGTCGCGATCATGTATTCGTGTTCGCCTCCGGTGACTTGCTCCGCAAGTTGTACACCCAGCTGGTGCGCCCGGTTTGCGGAAATCGCTTCACCAGGAGGAAAGGACTGGATCACGTGATGCGCCAGCACGGACCCTTTTCGCGGCGCGGTGATCGCCTTCCGTCTCGCCGTCCGCTCGAACTCTCGGGCAACCGCTTTGAAATCGGACGGGTTGATGACGGCCGCGCTGGTGGACACCCACAACCCGTCGGAGGTCGCGTCCGGACGAGAAATATACGCCAACGCCTTCTCGACCGTTGACTTGATCTGGCCCATCTTTACCACGGCCATCAGTCAGCGACCGCCGCCCCAGAAAACGGAGAGTAGCGCGGCAGAACCCCGCCACCCTTCTGTGACACATAACTCGTTCGAGACCTGCCGAATCCGCGCCAGAGTGCTCTTCTGTACCCGGTATCGGCGACCGGTCTCGAAGCTGACTGCGTTGAAGATGATGTGATTCACCACCGGGTACGCATCGACGTGGGTAGCTACCAGATACTCGTTCTCACCGGCTGTAATCGCATCGGCTAACCGCGCGCCGACATTATGAACGGTGTTCAAATCGTGCTCTTGCGACGGGTCAAACGATTGAATCACGTGATGAGCCTGCACTGTGCCAGTCTGCGGAGACCTCACCGCTAGCTGGCTCGTTGTGCGCCAAACCTCGCCTGCCACTGCCAGATAGTCAGATGGATCAATCACCGCAGCGTTGGTAGAAACCCACAGACCCCGCCGGGTCACTTCATCGCGCACCACGTGTGCCAAAGCCTTATCAAGGACGAGTCTTGATCTGCCACATTCGCACGACTGCCATCAGCTGCGAGCCTCAACGGTATCGACCGCGTGAGTGACTACGCCCTGCAGTTCCACGAGCAACTTACGAACCGCTTGCACCTGCTCAAACGTCGCATTCTCTTCGGTGTTCGCAAGCGCGGCGATCTGGTTCACGTTGTTCCCGATCCGGGACAACGCCACCCGCATCTCGGCCGGGTCAAACGCGATCGCCGTCACCCGCACCTCACCCTCAAGCACCACTTGCCGAGCGAACGCCTCGAACGACCGCGCCCCCACCAACCGGATTCGCCGCTCGACCCGCTCCCATTCCGCAGCAGAGAACGACAAAATCTTCCGCACTGGACGCGAACGATTCACCGCCTCCACAATGTTCCTCCTACCGGGATTGGGCTGGAAGCCCATAAACAACCAAACCGAAACCAGGAGGCGAAGGCGGAGTCTGGATACCAGACTCAATGCTGGCTACCCTCCGTGAGTCGATCTTAGACCACGATTCCCAACCGCTAGGGTTGGGAAGAGCACCGACGGAGCCTGCTGGCCTTGACAGGAAAAAGCGAGCCCTCGTGTTCGAGGTTGGCTCACAGTAGGACGCGGCAGGGGGACCGGTCGCGGTGATTGAGGAGTCCATGAATACCGACCAGGTCATCGACGAGCTGCTGCGTCAAGATGAAGCCGATCTGCCGCGTGCTGACTGACGCGGGTACGCAGATCGCCCCGAGCACCTACTACGCCGGCAAGGGCCGTCCGGCGTCCGCGCGGGCGGTCAGGGACGCAGGACTGACCGAGGATATCCGCGTCGTCCGCAAGGCGAACCTCGGCGTCTACGGTGCGCGGAAGGTCCACGCCGCCCTGAAGCGTGAGGGCATCGAGGTCGCGCGCTGCACGGTCGAGCGGCTGATGCGGCAGGAAGGAATCGCAGGGATCCGCCGGGACAAGACCCGCCGCACCACGTTCGGCGACGGGGCGGAGACTGACCGGCCCGCCGACCTGGTCAAGCGCGCGTTCACCGCGTCCGCGCCGAACCAACTCTGGGTCGCGGATCTGACCTATATCCCCACCCACGCCGGCTGGGTTTACGCCGCGTTCGTCCTGGACGTATTCTCCCGCCGTGTCGTGGGCTGGCAGGTGAGCACGAACTTGCGCACCGAATCTTGCGCTGGACGTGCTTGACATGGGTCTCTGGGAGCGCCAGCGGGCAGATCATGACGTCACTGGCCTGATTCATCACAGTGATGATGGAGTCCAGTATCGAGCGATTCGCTACACCGAGCGGCTCGCCGAGGCCGACGCGGTCGCCTCCGTCGGATCCAGGGGCGACAGCTACGACAACGCGATGGCCGAGGCGTTCAACTCGCTATTCAAAACCGAGTGCATCCGCAACCCTGTCATCCGACCGAAGGGCGGGTGGGCGTCGGTCCGGGACGTCGAGATCGCGGCCGCCGAGTATATCGATTGGTTCAACCACCGACGCCTGCACGGCGAGATTGGGCAGGTCCCGCCCGTCGAGTTCGAGGCCGCGCACTGGGCATCCCACCAGACCGTCAGCTACGTTGGAGAACAGGGTCCAGTCGGAGCCAGTTCCAGATAACCCAGCCTCCACAAAACCCGGAACGCTTCAGAGTGTTTCGGTGGGTTCTTTCAGTGATATCCGTATTCGGTTCATCCTTCTGGTGATCTTCTGTTCAGAGGGCGCAGGCCCGGCCGGTCGCTGTTCGGGTTTGTTTAGGGTGTGATGAATAGGGCTCCGAGGGGCTCCTTATTTTCGTGTCACTGCTCCTGAGTGCAGGCCAATCGGGGCTCTGCCGCATTGTCTCTTGTCGTCAACATTGAGAGGACCAGCCAATGAAGATTCCCCATCGAGCGGTGCGAACTGGCGCAACTGCCTTCGTGCTACTGAGTGGTCTTGTGGCTGGGGTCAGCGTCCCGAGCGCAGCTCGAGCCGCAACCGAGCCGGTTTCCTCCGGCGACATCATTCATTCCGCTCCTGGTCATCGCCTTCCGCGAAACGCGCCCGCGAATGGTGACGTCATCGACACGCTCGGTCATTGGACTCCCGAGAGGATGCGCTCGGCCATTCCCATCGAGGATAGCCTCGTCGAGCGCGGCGCGAGCACCCGCAGTCACACCACCACTACCAAATCGGCGAACGGGCGTTCGCCGATCGTGGTGAACCCTGTGGAACCAACCGAGAGTGCCACGTCGAACGAACCACCCCAGGCGATGTCGAGCGTGGGAAAACTGTTCTTCGATGGTCCCGACGGCAACAGCTACGTGTGCAGCGGCGCCGTCGTCACTAGTCGCAGCGGCAACCTGGTCCACACCGCGGGACATTGTGTTTATGAGGCCAAGAAGGGATGGATGAAGAACTTCTTCTTCGTCCCCAGCTACACAGACGGAACGGGACCGCACGGAGGGTGGAATGGCGATATCGCCTCCACCTTCACCGCCTGGGCTGACGACGAAGACTACTCACACGATCAGGCTTTTATCTCGTTCTACCCTCACACCGAGGGCATATCGATGCAACAGTACTTCGGCGGGAACGGCCTCATGTTCAACGGCGGTACCAGCCGCACTGGGGTGACCATCTACGGTTACCCGGCCGCAGATCCGTATCACGGCAACATTCAGTACTACTGCTCGGGAGAAACCAGCTGGGTTTGGTTCACGTCAGACACCAGGATGGGCTGTCCGATGACCGGCGGCTCCTCTGGTGGCCCCTGGTACGCATCTCTTACCGACGACCACGTCGGCATGATCTATGCCGTCACGTCTCGTGGAGGGAAGAACATTTTCGGGACCCCATACCTGATCACCACGCCCGATGGGAACGACGTCTATGACCTCTACAACTCCGCCAACACCTAACATCGCGACAGGTTTGTGAGCCCGGCGTTACACTCCTTGCCAACGGGCCTCTCAGATAACCGGACGACCTAACCCGCCCCGTCTCGCACAACTGGAATTGTGTGGGGCGGGGCGGTTTCTGGTGAGGGTCCACGGTGCGGGTGTGGACCCTCCAACTGGCGATGGCTGGTACGGGTTGCTGGTTGGTGCCGACGCTCCAAGTTCGGTGAGACGACCGGACCCGAACATCCAGAACAACACCCAGCCCTGTTGCCGGTAGGGTTGAACGGGCCAAGGGCGTGGGTGAGCTTGTTGGCATCGGGTAGAGCCTTCCGCTCGTCGGCAGGCAGCGACTCGTAGGTGTAAGTGGAGATCGCCATTGGCTGAGCCGTGCCGCGTAGGGCGTAGCGGACGACACTTCATTCTTCCCGTTGCATAGCAGGATGCCGACGGTGGGTGCGTGGGACGGCTGTCGTAGTCGTTCGTCGACGAGTTCGACGTAGAAGCCGAGCTTGCCCGCGTACTCGGGTTCAAACCGGCCGATCTTGAGCTCGACAACGACATAGCGCAGCTGAATCGTGTGAAAGAACAGAAGATCGAGGATGTATTCGTCGCCACCAACGTCGAATCGCATTTGGCGGACGGCGAAGGTGAACCCGGGGCCGAGCTCGCGCAGCGTCTCAACGATGCGGTCCAGGAGCGCTTGCTCAAGGTCGCGCTCGGCGACCCATGGCTTCAGACCCAGGAAGTCGAATACGAACGGGTCTTTGGCCAGGCTCTGCGCCTGAGCGGCGTCGGCAGACTCAAGCTGGGCCTGAAAATTGGCCGGTGCAGCTCCGAGCCGGGACCTCAGCTGGTTCATGATCTGGTGCTCGAGCACAGCACGGGTCCAGGTGTTCGCGGCGGCCTCAGCGGCGTACCACTCGCGGTCGTCGTTGTCTTTGAGCTTGTCGAGGAGAAGCCGCACGTGGCCCCACCCGATTTGTGCCACAGCCTGTGGCACTATTTCCGGACGCGCTGCGGCGAAGGCGCGCATGTACAGAAGGTTACGGCGGTTGAAGCCGGTGGTCTCGGGGAACTCGACACGGAGATCCTCGGCGAGACGGAAACGATCTGAGCGCCCCAGCCGGCCTTCTGCTGGTGCTCAAGAATGGTCTTGCCGATCGACCAGTAAAGAGTGACCATCTCGTTCTGCACGGCTTGGTGAGCACGCCGTTGCGCTGAACGCACACGGGCCTTGAGATCGGAGAACATGGTCGTACCCATCGGGGTTCTCCAACTCGCTCGCTGCCATATTCAAAGCGTACAGAGGCTGATCCGAGGATCTCGGCCCTCGTCCTGGGTGAAGCCGAGCTCTACCTTAATCTGTTGCACGATGGCGATATTGTTCGGGTCACCGGGATGACTGGTGCGACCGCCGCCACATTCGACCCCGCCGCGTTCGAACCCAAGGTGACCAATCAAGCCCTTCGGCGGCAGTTTCCCCACCGCACAAGAACTGTCCGGTAACGATCGTTACCAATACAAGGCTCCATCGAACCGGGCGGAACCGCGAAATCAAAGGCCTTGGTGTAACGATTTCCGTGTACGCGCCAATGTTACGTACTCCAGGGTTTCCGAGTGAATAATCACCCTCTGGTGCCGTCTGATTCTTGACCCCTTCGGCACTCTTGGGGGCACCATTCTGTCGACTGTGTCGATGGATTCGTGTCTGCTGCGGGCGCGCCTGGCCCAGTCGTCTGACGGTGGCTTCTTCGACGGCTTCGTTGCGTTAGTTGTGTGCTACCGCTGGGCGTCCCCCGACCCGTCAAGGGCGTTCCTGAACGGTCCTCGTTGCGCATGCTTCGTGAGCGCTCGGCGCACGCATAGGCGATCCTGTTACCATGCATGCGTGCGCACACGACTGCCTGCGTTCCTCAACGCGCTTCTCGCCGGACTCATCCTGATGGGATCCATGGCGCCCACCGCATCTCCCCCTGCGAGCCCAGTCTTGGCAGCGACCCCGACGACCTCGACGGTCGCCGCGGGCGACCGTCGAGACGTGACGGAACCGAGCGCCCCCGACACGGTGTGCGCCACCGTGACCGCGCGGCTTTCCATGCCCGGCGGGAAGGCGAGCGACGCGGGTGAGGCATCGCCGCCCGACACCGCGCGCATCCAGCACGCGCTCGATGCGTGCGCGCAGAAAGGGACGGACGTCGTCGCCGTGCGTCTGAGCCCAACGCCGGATGCGGCGGCTTTCCTGAGTGGGCCACTGACCGTGCGCGAGGGGGAGGTGCTGCTGGTGGACGCGGGAGTTGTCCTCTATGCATCGCGCAATCCCGCCGACTACCAGGTCGACGACCACCCGGCCTGCGGCACCATCTCCAAGAAGGGCGGCGGATGTGCGCCCTTCGTCACTCTCGCGGGTGCGCACAGCGGCATCGAGTCGGTCCCTGCGGCCGACAGGTCGCAGGGGCGCATCGACGGCCGCGGCGGGAGCACGATGCTGGGCGCGGCGCGGAGCTGGTGGGGTCTCGCGGCTGCCGCGAAGGGCCACGGGACGCAAAACGTGCCGCGGCTCATTCAGGCACGCGGGGTCGACGACGTCGTACTGCACGATGTCGACCTCGTCGACGCGCCGGGATTCCACGTCTCGTATCAGAACGGCGACGGCCTGACCGTGTGGGGTGTGCGCATCCAGACGCCGGCGGCCGCCCGCAATACCGACGGCATCGACCCCGCCGGTGCGCAGGACGTGACGATCGCCGACTCGTGGATCATGGACGGTGACGACGGCATCGCGATCAAGGCTCTTTCTGCTCCCTCCGCCCATATCTCCGTCATCCGGGACCATTTCTTCGGAACCCACGGGATCTCGATCGGCAGCGAGACGGAGGCGGGGGTCAGCGACGTGTTCGTGTCGGACGTCACGGTCAGCGGCACGGATGCGTTCGGCAACGTCAGCGCCTCATCGGCGGGCATCCGGATCAAGAGCTCGCCCAAGGCGGGCGGCCTCGTGCAGCAGGTGACGTATCGGAACGTGTGCGTCGACGCCGTCAAGGCGCCGATCCAGTTCGATCCGAACTACGCGAACAGGACGGGCTCGACGGTGCCGTGGTTCACCGACATCGTGATCGACGGGTTCCGGTCGTCGAACTCGCCGACCAACGCCGAGAGCATGCTCAAGGGACTCGACGAAGCGCATCCGCTCGCCCTGACGATGTCGAACGCCGTCGTGGACGCGCGTCACGTGACGGTCGCACTCGCGACCATCTCGGCATCCGGAGTGACGTTCGGGGGCTTGCCGCTTGCCGTCAACCGGCCCGGCGTGGACGTGACGATAACTCCGGGGCAGCCGAACGCGCCCACCTGCACCTTACCGACCTATCCCGCCCCCTGACACTCGCAGCCTGCTGTGCCCTCGTCATGCCGCTCGGGTCCGCAACCACGTCGTTCCCCTTCACCGGCGCTCTTAGGGTTGCCAAGCGTTAGGCGGTCGAGGGCGTCCGTGGTGCGCTTGGTGGCGTCGCTGAAGGACCAAAAGAACCTCGGTAGCCCCATTATGATCGCTATGCCGAGATCCCCGAACGCGAGGTACAGTGCGCCCCGCACAGTTGAGTTCGTGTGGACTGACCGGTCGTGGCGTTTCGTCTCAGGTGCGGGAAGGATGCTTCGGCCGCGTACTGTGCCGGCGTGTAGGCATGGTCGACGCCGTCGATGGGGGAAGGGTATGGCTGACGTAGCCGGTCACGAGCAGCTCGCGCTCCTGGGCTGTGAGCAGGAAGCACACGGTTGACGTCGACCTGTCGCGCATCTCACCCGGTGGCGTCCTGATCGCCGCAGGCTGGGATTGACTGTCCGCTTAGCACTCTCCATGGGTGAGTGCTAATATGGGGTTCGGGTCAGGCGGCCCCCGCGTGACCCTTCGTTCGCATCGCGAAAGGAGATAGATCATGTCAAATTCGTTCGATGTTTTGAGCCAGCTCGACCGCTTCGCGTCTAGCGTGTTCGACACGGCCCGGTCGCCCCGGGTGATGCCGGTCGACCTTTTCCGCGAAGGTGATCAGTACGTTCTCAGTGCTGATCTTCCGGGTATTGATCCTGATTCCGTTGACCTTGATGTTGATGGTCAGTTGCTCACGATTCGGGCGGAGCGTCTCGCACCGTCGAGTGAGAACGTCAAGTGGCTTGTGCATGAGCGACCGTATGGTTCGTATATGCGCCAGTTCACTCTCGGTGACGGTGTGGATGTGGAGAAGATCACGGCTAATTATGAGCACGGTGTTCTCTCGGTCATCGTTCCGATGGCTGAGCGTGCCAAGCCGCGGAAGATTCAGATCGGCTCGGCGCGAGGGCGGAAGGAGGTCGGCGCATGACCACGATCATCAGCCCGGATCCTCACCGCAAGACCAGCCGGGTGCCGGATCACTCGAGGATACGGCTGCCGCGAATCCCGCTCCGATTCGGGCCCAGGGAACCCACTCATCCGTCCTTCTCCGGATGGCCTTTCAATCGCCACGGAGGCCCACCCGCACAAGCGGTGTAAAAAAGTTCCACAGGAGACGCATCATGGTAATGGCCTGCACCCTTCCGGGGTGCAGGCCATTACCATGCCGGTTCCACGAGCTCCTCCGCCACAGGTCAAGGTCACCAATGAACGTTATTGGAGAATCGCTTGAGCGCCAGCCTGGTGCCGCGGAAGAAGTCTTGGTCCCCCGGCATGAGGTCGCCTGGGCCCGCGTAGGGGCTCACATCGTTCCAGTGCTGCCACAGCGTCCAGGCGGAGCGTGAAGCCTTCTTCGTCATTTTCAAGGAGTCCAGGAGTACGACGATCGCGGCGAGGGAGCTAGGGTTCAACCCCGCGACGTGCGCGCAATGGGTTCGCAAGGCGGGCCTGGCTAGTCACGGCTACACCGGCGGCGGCATGAGCGCGCACCCATGCAAGGACGAGTACCTGGAGCTGCGGAGCAGCGGGCTCTCGCGCCGCGAAGCGGTGGGACGAGTCGGAATCAGCCCGAACACGGGATACCTCTGGGACAGTCGAACGGGCGACGCATTTATCCAGATGGTCGCGTGGTCGATTACAAAGACAGGGTGCCTGTCGTTGTTGATCCTGTTCAGCGGGCGTCGATGCGTTCGCTCGAAGCCGCACTCCACCCACGATTCCTCTCCCTGCAGGAGCGTGAGCTGATCCGGGACCTGACCAGGGCCGGCCTTTCGTTGTGTCGGGTCGCGGCCAAGCTTGGTCGCTCGGTGTCGACGATCAGTCGAGAGATTCGCCGGAATCAGCTTCCTGGAGAGGGCGGCTACCATCCATACGTGGCGCATCGGAAAGCGGCCAGCCGCCGACCGCGACCGAAAGCCACGAGGCTGGTCCGCAATCCGCAGCTGCGCAGTTACGTTCAACGGAAGCTGACGCTACGTTGGTCGCCGGAGCAGATCAGCCGGTCGCTGATCCGCGAGTTCCCCGGCGATGCGGAGATGCGCGTGGCGCACGAGACGATCTATCAAGCCTTCTACGTGCAGGGCCGTGGACAACTCCGCCGCGAGCTCACGATGGTGCTGCGGACCGGCCGGGCCAAGCGGAAACCGCATCGTTCTGGCGCCGCTCGCAGACATCGTTTCGCGGATCCGATGGTAATGATCTCCGACCGTCCCGCCGAAATCGAGGACCGCGCCGTTCCCGGACATTGGGAAGGCGACCTCATCATCGGCGGACACCGCAACAGCGCCATCGGCACCCTCGTGGAACGCTCCACCCGGTTCGTGATGCTGATCCATCTCCCCATCGATCGCACCGCAGAATCCGTCCGGGACGGACTGATCAGCGCCGTCAAGACACTCCCACGCGAACTCCGTCGCTCGATCACCTGGGACCAGGGCTCGGAAATGGCAGCTCACAAGTCGTTCACGATAGCCACCGACATCCCGGTCTACTTCTGCGACCCCGCGAGTCCCTGGCAACGCGGCAGCAACGAGAACACCAACGGACTCCTTCGCCAATACTTCCCCAAGGGAAAGGGAACAGACCTCGCCCGATTCACCGCAACCGACCTGACGAACGTCGCCCACGAGCTCAACACCCGCCCACGCAAAACGCTCGGCTGGGAAACCCCAGCCGAACGCCTCGCTAAACTACTCGCCAGCTAATCGTCGTGTTGCAACAACCACTGGAATCCGCTCGAAGGGCAACCCCTTCTCTGTGTTCATCGGAGTTGTGCTGATGCTGGTGATCGTCGGAGTGGTCGCGATCGGTCTCAACCTCTTCGCTTTGCCGGCGTTCGTGAACATAGCGTTCATCGTGACTTTGTCGATGGTGGCGGCAGGGTACGGAGTAGTGGGGATTCATCGCATTGAGAGAGGTCGGAGGAACGAAAATGACGTGGCTTTCTAAGGCAGGAGCGTCACTCACCTTGGGGTTCGTTATCACCATGTTTTTTCCGTGGCGAGCCTGGTCTGGGTCATGTTCACGACACATCCGGGAGATCCTCGGCAGTACGGGTTCTTCGGAGCCCTCTTCTTCGAGGCGAGGGAGAAACCGACAGGAGCCCTGGATCTGGGCGTCGGTTTGGAGAACGCCGTCCCGCTCATCGTCGCATTCGCGCTGCTGTCGCTTTTCGCGTTCGCGGTCATGCTGGCTCTGGCTCGGCTAAGCGGGAGCGCAAGAAGGTCCTCATGGCGACGCAGAGTGAGTGAGACGGGTGAGACCCTCCGAATCGAGGATCTCACTTTGCGGCTGGTCGTAGGGAGGTTTGTCCGAAGTGGCAGATGGTTTCTGGCCGCCATTGCGGGCTTGGCTGTTTCCTGTCTGCTCCTGGCGGTCACGGCCGGCAGCGGCTTCGTAGACCTGGCAGTGTTCTTTACGGGTTCGGTGGCCTGCTGGGAAGCTTCACCGTTCACGAAACGGCCCATGCCTATGGGCTGCGACGGACACCAGGCGTGCGAAGAGTGGGCTGTCGTCTTCGCTGTTTCCGATTCTCGCTGGCTCCTCAAGGGGTCATGCGGGGGTGGCAGATCGCCGTGGTGGCTCTGACGGGAACGCTCGTCGCCGTCGGCGCCGGACTCGCTGCGATCGTTCCGTCGCAGGGTTTTCACTGCTGGTACCTGTGCCACGCTGTTTTCCTCCTGCCGGTGTTCGGTGATGGCCGGAGCGTCATCGTGGGAGCCCGGGCCTGGTCGGCCCGGATCGTCCTGTGACAGCCGTGGCTGACAGCCTGCCAGCTGACGGACTCCCCCGCGGGTGTGACAGGCTTGGGGACCATGACCCTCCGAATGGTGGCTTGTTGCCGTTACTTCCGCGGGTTTACGGGCCGGTTCACCTCGTTTGGGGCTGGTTGGGATCGGTTGGTCTCGGGGTGTTTGTGGGCAAAGTGTGGGCAGGGGGGTGTGGGGTTGGCGGGGTTGGTGGCCCGGTAGACAATGTGAATGTTGCGGTCGTGGGCTTTGGAGCAAAGTTTCCTCGCCACAGTGGCGGAGCAGTCCGCGCGAGTTCGGCGATGAACGAGAGGACATTCAGAATGCTGAGCAGTCATCCAAGAGTCATGAAATGGTTGGTAGCGGCAGCGGCTGTAGTAGCACTTGCGGGGGCGAACTCCGTTGTGGCGGTTCCCGCGCAGGCGGTTCCGACGATGAGGGTCTGCGGAACGAAGAAGTGCGTGACAGTTCCCACAAGCAAGTACTGCCCGACCAGCAAGTCTGGGTGCGGTCATGTGGTCTTCGTACCCTGGAAGTAGACGAGTCCATGGGATTCGTGTTCGCCGTCTATCGGTTGCGTCGTTTTGAACGGACGACCCTATCTCATCAGTGGGAGACTTCCGAGGCCGACCGCTGCGCAGGCTAATGCGATCTCTCAGTGTGCGGCGTCGATAGGTCTCAACGTGGCTTCTGCTTCGGCTGGAGGGCCGATAGGGTGGGCTTTGGCAGGCGTTGTATTGACCATTTGGGGGTGTGCATCTGTATGAACGGCAAGAGTGGTTGGGTGGCAGCCCTGGTGATTGCGGGCCTGTGGGTGATCTTCACGATTTCGACGTGGACTACGCCTTCGTCGTGGGCGTTCAGGATCGGTTCCCCTGTCATGGCAGTCGGATTCGCAATCGCAGGATTCCTGCAATACTGCCGCCAACGACACACGCCTTGACGCCCCCGGCTCAGCGTTGCCGAGTCGGCCATGCTGGTTGGTTCGGTGGGTGTGATATGCAGGCTGGTTGGTTGTGGTCGAATGTCACACCGTAGGCCGGGTGGTGGTGCCAGGGGTGGGGATTTGGTGGCTTTCGGTGCTTTGCGATTGCTCATTCCTGGCGGTCCGAATGCCAGCAGCGGCCTGCGTTCCCCGTGCTCATAGTCGATTTAGACCGCTGATCCTCGGCCTTGTGGGCGGATTGTGGTATTTTTCACGTATGGTGGGCCTTTTGCGGGAACGTCATCCGCCTGGGGGTCTCGCTGAGCGAGGCCTTCAGTGCTTTACGGGGTCAAGGCTTTAAGGTGTCCACACGTAATACGAGTGGAGGAAGGGGCGTGCGAGGTCGCTGAGCTTCGCCACTTCCCGCGTTGGTCGCTGATGGGCGTTCTGGACGAACCTCTTGCGGAGGTAGACGTAGGTGAGCATTAGGTGAGCATGTCGACTGCTTGGAGCGCCCGGTGTGCCCGCGAGTCCTCCCATCTGAAGTTGGGCAGTATCGTTGAGAGATCCCGATGGTTGTAGCCGGGCGTGCGCCCCCTGGCCTGGAACTGGTTGATTCGAGCCTGATGTTGCGTCGCGTCTGGCACCTGATCTGCCGTGATGACGACTTTCTCATCCTGCGAAGATGCGTTAGTCATGAACGCGCTCGGTTGTCGGTTATTGTGCAGACTTTCCATGTTTCCTTCGGTAGTGTGAGTGTCACGACGGGCCGGTTACCGGAACGTTGCGATCCTAAGGCCCCGCGGCGAGCGGGGGTCTTAGTGTTTCAAGGCCACACCCACACGCGGTGCCATAATGGCATGACGATTTCCAACGGAACCGTCCCGGCGGACAACAGGGCGAAGACCTTTCATCATCTCCAACGGGAACCGGTACTCCTTTACCGCACCTGGTGACGGTACCCGCATCAGAACCTGCAAAGCATTCTCGGTCGGAAAAACACTCAAAACCGTCCCCCCTACCTTTGTAGAACCCAAAGCATCCCCGGTGCCATGAAACAGTCGCCGGGAAACACCACCCGCATCGACAACCTCATTCGTCTGCTCGCCTGGCACGGTGAACGAAAAACCGCCATCATCTTCCAACGGCCCCTCCTCCGCAACCCGGGGAACCGGGCGGGTGCGAGAATCAACCACCGTCTTGGTATCACGCATCGGTGACCCCACGGCCGAGTCCACACGCGAAACCAGCACAACAGAAGACCCGGCAACCACCCCCGCCACAACCAAACCAGCCACCCCCGCCACAACCCGAACCCTCCGAGACTGTGAGAAAACACCCAAAATTTAAAACCTCCTCAATATTTACCCCTCGCACCATACGAGCGAGCATCCCCCCCACGCAGGCCCCCTCATGAGGGGGCCTGCATGTGTGGGGGCGGGGAAGAGGCTAACCCCATGAGCGGGCCTGCGGGGAGGCCTACCCCAAAAAATGGTGGAAACGGACGATGACCCTAAGTCTCAGTCAAAACCAGGGAGTCGGCCACGGCCGGCGAAGGTGATCGCGAACACGTTCCGTGTCGGCCTCCACCCCCAACCACCACCGAAAAGCACGACAAAAACCCGCCCCGCCCAACCTCTGTGAAGAGATGGGCGGGGCAGGGTGGCGATGTTGGGTGTTAGCCGGTTGTGGGTGGGGTTTCCGCTGGGGTGGGTGCCAGGTTGGCGGGCGCGGTAGTCGGTGCCGGTGTGGGGGTGGTGGGGTTTTGGTAGGCGGTGGGGAGGCCGTTGGTGAGGATGTTACCGGCGGCGAGGGCTCCGGAGGTGAGGATCGCGGCGGCGGTGAGGGCGAGGGTTTTCAGGTCAATGGCGGCAAATTGGAGAATCGTTCTAGCGCCTGCATGTTGCCGTGGAAGAAGTCCTGGTCCCCGGGCAGGAGATCCTTCAGATACGTGTACCTGGTCGTGTCGTCCCCGTGCTGCCACAGCGTCCAGCCGGTCCCTGTCCACCCGCCGGGCAGTGCGCCGGGACCGGTCGACACGTCCCACCTCCAGTTGGCGATGAACAACGGGTAGGAGGAGAATTTCGTGGTGTTTCCGGTGTACTCAATCCACCAAGCCAAGGTAGTGTAAATGACCGGCTTCACACCACCCGTCCTCCTCTCCACGGTGGAGACGAAGTCTTGGATCCACTGCACCATGACCTTCGGGGTTATCTTCTCGCATTTCCTGACCGCCCAACGCTTCTTCAGGTCGCTGCAACGGTGCTCCAGGTCGATCATCGGCGGCAGGATACGCTGAGTGGGCTTCCAGTTGTGGATGGTGTTCATAAAGTGCTCCGCCTGCACGTGGCCGCTCGACTCGAACGGTCGTGCAAAGTGGTAAGACCCGCGATAAAGCCCGGCATCTTGGGCTCCCTTCCACTGCGTCTCGTACTGGGGGCTCACGTAGTCGTCGTCCTCGGTCGCTTTGATGTAAACGAAACGGGCGCCCTTCGACGCCGCATCGCTCCAGTTGACGTCGGTCTGCCAACCACTCACATCATCGCCAGGCACATAATCCAAAGGCGGAATTGGTCGCGGTCGTTGCCGCAACTCTTGGGAGCTTCCATCGCGAGCGAGCATGCTGTCGTCATGAGCGAGCGTGCTACCAGCGTGGTCTTGGGTGGGATCGCCAGCGCCTCTGTCCGGCTCCGTCGCCGAGGCGGACAAGGAACCACCGAGCCCCACCGCCAGGATCGCAGCTATCACGGCCGAGACCATACCGACACGCACCGAATGAGCTCGACGTCCTCGCATCATCTTTTGAACGTTCATTGAGAATGACCTCGTTTCCTAAAGAACTCGGTGTATCTACGGAGAGCCATCACAATGCCACCGGCGCCGGCCGAGTGTCAATGCCGGGTAAAGCGAACCGGGATCTTCTGGGGAACAAGTGAAGTCGTTCGTGATAACCAGCTATGGCAAGGAGTCGCGTAGGACTGCTGAGGGTTTGGGTGATTCCTGATCTGTGGTGACCGGCGCGCGGGCAGGGTGACACGGCGGACAATCAAGTGGGACAGGTCAAGGGTCGACCTAACCCCCAGCAGTCCCGAACGCCCTATTCTGGTTGGGTGTTGTCTGGACCGAATGACACGTGCCCGGTTCCAGGGTCGTACAGGCTATCCCGGCTCGTAACGGGAGAGGCTAGGGTCACCGTCCGTTTCCACCATTTTTGGGGTAGGCATCCCCGCAGGCCCGCTCATGGGGTTAGCCTCTTCCCCGCCCCCACACATGCAGGCCCCCTCATGAGGGGGCCTGCGTGGGGGGATGCTCGCTCGTATGGTGCGAGGGGTAAGGATTATTGAGGAGGTTTTAATGTTGGGTGTTTTCTCACAGTCTCGGAGGGTTCGGGTTGTGGCGGGGGTGGCTGGTTTGGTTGTGGCGGGGGTGGTTGCCGGGTCTTCTGTTGTGCTGGTTTCGCGTGTGGACTCGGCCGTGGGGTCACCGATGCGTGATACCAAGACGGTGGTTGATTCTCGCACCCGCCCGGTTCCCCGGGTTGCGGAGGAGGGGCCGTTGGAAGATGATGGCGGTTTTTCGTTCACCGTGCCAGGCGAGCAGACGAATGAGGTTGTCGATGCGGGTGGTGTTTCCCGGCGACTGTTTCATGGCACCGGGGATGCTTTGGGTTCTACAAAGGTAGGGGGGACGGTTTTGAGTGTTTTTCCGACCGAGAATGCTTTGCAGGTTCTGATGCGGGTACCGTCACCAGGTGCGGTAAAGGAGTACCGGTTCCCGTTGGAGATGATGAAAGGTCTTCGCCCTGTTGTCCGCCGGGACGGTTCCGTTGGAAATCGTCATGCCATTATGGCACCGCGTGTGGGTGTGGCCTTGAAACACTAAGACCCCCGCTCGCCGCGGGGCCTTAGGATCGCAACGTTCCGGTAACCGGCCCGTCGTGACACTCACACTACCGAAGGAAACATGGAAAGTCTGCACAATAACCGACAACCGAGCGCGTTCATGACTAACGCATCTTCGCAGGATGAGAAAGTCGTCATCACGGCAGATCAGGTGCCAGACGCGACGCAACATCAGGCTCGAATCAACCAGTTCCAGGCCAGGGGGCGCACGCCCGGCTACAACCATCGGGATCTCTCAACGATACTGCCCAACTTCAGATGGGAGGACTCGCGGGCACACCGGGCGCTCCAAGCAGTCGACATGCTCACCTAATGCTCACCTACGTCTACCTCCGCAAGAGGTTCGTCCAGAACGCCCATCAGCGACCAACGCGGGAAGTGGCGAAGCTCAGCGACCTCGCACGCCCCTTCCTCCACTCGTATTACGTGTGGACACCTTAAAGCCTTGACCCCGTAAAGCACTGAAGGCCTCGCTCAGCGAGACCCCCAGGCGGATGACGTTCCCGCAAAAGGCCCACCATACGTGAAAAATACCACAATCCGCCCACAAGGCCGAGGATCAGCGGTCTAAATCGACTATGAGCACGGGGAACGCAGGCCGCTGCTGGCATTCGGACCGCCAGGAATGAGCAATCGCAAAGCACCGAAAGCCACCAAATCCCCACCCCTGGCACCACCACCCGGCCTACGGTGTGACATTCGACCACAACCAACCAGCCTGCATATCACACCCACCGAACCAACCAGCATGGCCGACTCGGCAACGCTGAGCCGGGGGCGTCAAGGCGTGTGTCGTTGGCGGCAGTATTGCAGGAATCCTGCGATTGCGAATCCGACTGCCATGACAGGGGAACCGATCCTGAACGCCCACGACGAAGGCGTAGTCCACGTCGAAATCGTGAAGATCACCCACAGGCCCGCAATCACCAGGGCTGCCACCCAACCACTCTTGCCGTTCATACAGATGCACACCCCCAAATGGTCAATACAACGCCTGCCAAAGCCCACCCTATCGGCCCTCCAGCCGAAGCAGAAGCCACGTTGAGACCTATCGACGCCGCACACTGAGAGATCGCATTAGCCTGCGCAGCGGTCGGCCTCGGAAGTCTCCCACTGATGAGATAGGGTCGTCCGTTCAAAACGACGCAACCGATAGACGGCGAACACGAATCCCATGGACTCGTCTACTTCCAGGGTACGAAGACCACATGACCGCACCCAGACTTGCTGGTCGGGCAGTACTTGCTTGTGGGAACTGTCACGCACTTCTTCGTTCCGCAGACCCTCATCGTCGGAACCGCCTGCGCGGGAACCGCCACAACGGAGTTCGCCCCCGCAAGTGCTACTACAGCCGCTGCCGCTACCAACCATTTCATGACTCTTGGATGACTGCTCAGCATTCTGAATGTCCTCTCGTTCATCGCCGAACTCGCGCGGACTGCTCCGCCACTGTGGCGAGGAAACTTTGCTCCAAAGCCCACGACCGCAACATTCACATTGTCTACCGGGCCACCAACCCCGCCAACCCCACACCCCCCTGCCCACACTTTGCCCACAAACACCCCGAGACCAACCGATCCCAACCAGCCCCAAACGAGGTGAACCGGCCCGTAAACCCGCGGAAGTAACGGCAACAAGCCACCATTCGGAGGGTCACCAACTCTCCAGCGACCCTTCGTTACTTGTAGAAATGCGCGACGCCACCATGGTGTGAGCACGCCCCCTGATGGTGGGCGGCATAAGAGTACGTGCCATCGTTGCACAGTGCGGTGGCACCATTTCCCGGGGCGATCGGCTGGGGCACGGAGCAGCAGGCAACGGCGCCGGAGGTGCAGGAGCTGGAGGTGCAGGAGCTGGAGGGGCCTCAATCGGTGTTGGCGTGGGCGCAGGCGGAGTAAACGTTGACGATTCCGCCATCTGTCCGCTGCAGTCAGCGAGGATATCCATCATCGCCGACTTCTCCGCGGGTGTCACCCAGAGGCCATAGGTTGCTTTCACGGAGATCTGCCGCGCAACGTACTCGCATCGGGACGATTTGTTTGCCGGCAACCATGTGGCCGCGTCGCCGGAGGACTTCTGCTCATTGGAGTGCGCATCGACAGCGATCAGGTTAAGCGGGTCGTTTGCGAAGCTGACCCGCTGCGCTTGGGTGAGTTGTTGAGCGCCTGTCACCCATGCGTTCTTGAGTGCCACGATGTGGTCAACCTGTACGAGCGCGGATGTCTTCGCTCCACGGACGAAGTGGATGCTCTCCCCAGAGTATTTGTCGTTGAGAGTGCCGGAAAGAATCTTGCAACCGCCTCGCTGTACGGCGTCAGTGAGGTCCCGGTGCAGGATGTCGTTTCTCGTGTCACAGTTGTTACCGTCAACGTCGAGCCATGCAGCCCCGAAGTCCGCGGTGCGGGAATATCCGGTTGCAGAAGCTTCCCTTTTCACCGGCAGGCCAGCGAGTACGTCGACTGCCGTTCCGGTGGTGAGGCTCTTATTGGAGATAGCGACTGTTGGTCTACTGGAGGATATGACGACTGCGGATGGGTCGAGCGGTTCATCGAGATCAGTAGATTGCGCCCATGCCGTCTTGGAAGCCGCCGGGCTCTTACCATCGCTTCCGCCAGAGGCCACGGAACCGATAACACCTATGACCAGGAAGACAGCAATCGCCCATACCCACCAACGCTTGAACCACGGCTTCTTCGGTGAAGGCCTAGCAGTCTCAGCCACATCTGTCATTAGATATTTTCCATTCTTGGGCGTCAGGTGCAGATCGAAGTAAATCCGCGACTGATCGAGAAAATTACTACTCACCTTGCGGTGAACTCGCCACCGTACATGCGCGATAAAGTGTGGATGGGCTACACTTTCGGCTATACTTAAGGGAGAAAATCCCGAGGGGATGACGGGAATCGAACCCGCGTAATCAGTTTGGAAGACTGAGGCTCTACCATTGAGCTACATCCCCGTTGCCCGTCACGTGGGAGCGGGCGGAGTCAATCGTAGTACATCACGAGGGCCATTCCGTGTGCAGTAGACTGGCGCGTGGTCTTTCGCACCGCTTCAGCCGGGGCGTAGCTCAGCTTGGCTAGAGCGCCCGCTTTGGGAGCGGGAGGTCGCAGGTTCGAATCCTGTCGCCCCGACGAGGACCTCGTTCCTTGCGAGTAGACCATCGTTCGAACATTCAGGAGAACCCAGACATCGTGAAGACCACGGTCGAGAAGCTCAGCCCCACCCGCACGAAGCTCACCATCTCGGTGACGCCGGAGGAGTTGCAGCCGTCCATCAAGCACGCTTACGAGCACATCGCCGGGCAGGTGAACATCCCCGGCTTCCGCAAGGGGAAGGTGCCCCCGGCCATCATCGACCAGCGGGTCGGCAAGGAGGCCGTCCTGGAGCACGCGGTCAACGAGGGCCTGGACGGGTTCTATCGCCTCGCCGTCGAGGAGAACGAGGTGCGTCCCCTCGGCCGTCCGGAGGCGGACATCTCCGAGTGGCCGAATGAGAAGGACTTCTCGGGCGACCTGCTGCTGACGATCGAGGTGGATGTCCGCCCCGAGATCACGCTGCCCGCGTTCGACGGCATCACGCTGACCGTCGAAGCCGCCCAGGTGACCCCGGACGATGTCGAGGAGGAGCTGGACCGGCTGCGCAGCCGGTTCTGTACCCTCGTGACGGTCGACCGTCCGGCCAAGAAGGGCGATTTTGCGCAGATCGACCTGGTCGCCGAGATTGGCGGCGAGGAGGTCGACACGGCCGCGAACATCTCGTACGAGATTGGCTCGGGCGAGCTCATCGAGGGCATCGACGAGGCGCTGGACACGCTGACGGCGGGGGAGACCACCACGTTCGAGGCCCCGCTGATGGGTGGCGACCACGAGGGAGAGAACGCGCAGATCACCGTGACGCTGAACGCAGTCAAGGAGCGCGAGCTGCCGGAGGCGGACGACGACTTCGCCCAGATCTCCAGCGAGTTCGACACGATCGGGGAGCTGCGCGAGAGCCTGCGCGGCCAGGTGGAGCGTGCGAAGTCGTTCGGGCAGGGCACTGCGGCGCGCGATCAGCTGGTCGAAAAGCTGCTCGAGCTGGTCGAGATCCCGGTTCCGGCCCAGCTGGTTGAGGACGAGGTGAGCCGCCACCTGGAGCAGGAGAGCCGCCTCGAAGACGACGAGCACCGCGCCGAGGTGACCGAGTCGAGCGAGAAGACGTTCCGCACGCAGATCCTCCTCGATGAGATCGCTCAGCGGGAGAACGTGAAGGTCAGCCAGGACGAGCTCACCCAGTACCTCGTGCAGGGCGCCGCGCAGTACAACATGGACCCGAACGAGTTCGTCAAGATCTTGGGAGAGAACGGCCAGATCTCCTCGATGGTCGGCGAGATCGCCCGCAACAAGGCGCTCGCGATCGTCCTCGGCAAGGCCGAGGTCGTGGACACCAACGGCAAGCAGGTCGACCTGACCGAGTTCGTCGCCCTCCCGGACGACGGCGAGGCCGTAGACGAGGACGCCACCCCCGAGGACACCGATGCGCCGGCTGAGGAAGCCCCCGCCGCAGAGAAGCCGAAGAAGAAGGCCGCGGCCAAGAAGAAGGCCGCGGACAAGTAGTATCCCGGAAGCCGGGCGTCGCGTATGGCGCCCGGCTTCCGCATATCCGGGAGCGGCAAAGTCGGGAGGGCGCATGGACGACTGGCAGCGTCGTGTCGACGCGGTGTGGCTGGCAGCCTCCGAGCGCCCGGAAGCGGAGACGCTCGCAGCGATCGACGCTCTCGTGGCGGAACGGCCGGAGGATGAACCGCACGCGCTTTTCGAGGCGGCGGGCGCTCGCGATTTCGTGGGTGACGAGGCGGCGGCCGAGCCGCTCTACCGCCGGGCGCTCGCCAACGGGCTTCCCGAGCCGCAGCGAGGACAGGCAACGATTCAGCTCGCCAGCACGCTTCGCGTCCTTGGGCGCCCCGAGGATGCGCTCATCCTGCTCCGCGAACTGCTGACCGGGCACCCCGGGCACGAGCTCCGAGACGCTGTGTGCGCCTTCGCCGCGCTCGCGCTGTTCGACGCGGGGCTTCCCGCAGAGGCGGTGCGGGAGGCGCTGGGCGCGCTCGCGGCGCACCTGCCGCTCTACCGCCGCGCGGTCACCGCCTATCCAGCGGAGCTCATAGGCCAGTAGCGCGGGGCGGCTGCCGCGGAGCCTCAGCGCCGACACTGCATCTGCCCAGGGCGAACAGTGCCGAAATGGCGGAAGCGCTCCGATAGATTCATTTCCAAGCGACAGAAGGAAATGGAGCGAACATGGCCGACATGGGTATCCAGCCCAGTGTTTTCGACAGACTGCTGAAGGACCGGATCATCTGGCTCGGGTCCGAGGTGCGGGATGAGAATGCGAACGAGATCGCCGCGAAGCTGCTGCTCCTTGCCGCGGAGGATTCGAAGCGGGACATCTACCTCTACATCAACTCGCCCGGAGGATCGATCACGGCCGGCATGGCGATCTACGACACCATGCAGTTTGTGCCGAACGACATCGTCACCGTCGGCATCGGCATGGCGGCTTCGATGGGCCAGCTGCTGCTGACCGCCGGCACCAAGGGCAAGCGCTACATCACCCCGAACGCTCGCGTCCTGTTGCACCAGCCACACGGTGGTTTCGGCGGCACAGCGAGCGATATCCGGACGCAGGCCCAGCTCATCCTGCACATGAAGAAGCGCCTGGCCGAGATCACGTCCGAGGCGACCGGGAAAACGGTCGACCAGGTCAACGCGGACGGTGACCGGGACCGGTGGTTCACTGCGCAGGAAGCATTGGATTACGGCTTCGTGGACCACATCCGCGAGTCGGCGCTCCTCGTCGCGGGCGGCGGCGGAACCGCCCCGGCGGGCAAGTAGGAACCGCCGGAAAAACGAAGGACACCACTATGAACATCCCCATGCTCGGCGGTTCCGCTCACGGCGGCCCGGTCTTCGGCGGTGTGCAGGCTCCCGGAGCCCGCTACATCCTGCCCAGCTTCGAGGAGCGTACGGCTTACGGCTACAAGCGCCAGGACCCGTATGCCAAGCTCTTCGAGGACCGCATCATCTTCCTCGGCGTCCAGGTGGACGACGCTTCGGCGGATGACATCATGGCCCAGCTGCTCGTGCTCGAGAGCCAGGATCCGGATCGCGACATCGTCATGTACATCAACTCTCCCGGCGGCTCGTTCACCGCGATGACGGCGATCTACGACACCATGCAGTACGTTCGGCCGCAGATCCAGACGGTCGTGCTCGGCCAGGCCGCTTCGGCCGCCGCCGTTCTCACGGCTGCGGGTGCGCCCGGCAAACGGCTCGCTCTGCCGAACGCCCGCATCCTGATCCACCAGCCCGCCGTGGGCGAGGCCGGTCACGGGCAGGCATCGGACATCCTGATCCAGTCGAACGAGATCAACCGGATGCGCGCCTGGTTGGAGGAGACGCTCGTGAAGCACTCCAGCCGAACGCTTGAGCAGGTCAACAAGGACATCGAGCGCGACAACATCCTGTCTGCGACCGAGGCCCTAAAATACGGCCTGATCGACCAGGTCCTCACCAGCCGGAAGACTCTCCCGGCGCTGGTGAAATAGGCATAACAACGACAGAACGGGACGGCCGCTGCGGTAGCCGTCCCGTTCTGCTGTTGGCGAAACGGCGCGCACGGCAAATACACGCAAAGTGCGAGCCAAATGTCCGCGCCACGGTCTAGGCTCATGCCTGAGACCCGCAAGCGGAGGAGGGCGGAGACAGATGGCACGCATTGGGGAGAGCGCCGATCTGCTCAAATGTTCCTTCTGCGGCAAGAGTCAGAAGCAGGTGCAGCAGCTGATCGCCGGGCCCGGGGTGTACATCTGCGATGAGTGCGTCGAACTCTGCAACGAGATCATCGAGGAGCGGCTGGCGGAGGCGGGCGAAGAGGCCTCCAGCGAATTCGATCTGCCGAAGCCGAAGGAGATCTTCGGTTTTCTCGAGGAGTACGTCATCGGCCAGGAGCAGGCCAAGCGTTCGCTCGCCGTCGCAGTCTACAACCACTACAAGCGCGTCCGCGCACGGCAGGCCATCACCGCTGCGGACGCCATCGACGATGTCGAGATCGCGAAGTCGAACATCCTGCTCATCGGTCCGACCGGCTGCGGCAAGACCTACCTCGCGCAGACGCTGGCCCGCCGGCTGAACGTGCCGTTCGCAGTAGCGGACGCGACCGCTCTGACCGAGGCTGGATACGTCGGCGAAGACGTCGAGAATATTCTGCTGAAGCTCATCCAGGCTGCCGACTACGACGTCAAGCGTGCGGAGACGGGCATCATCTACATCGACGAGGTCGATAAGATCGCCCGCAAGGCTGAGAACCCCTCGATCACACGGGATGTGTCGGGCGAGGGCGTGCAGCAGGCACTGCTGAAGATCCTGGAGGGCACGGTCGCCTCGGTCCCGCCGCAGGGTGGACGCAAGCATCCCCACCAGGAGTTCATCCAGATCGACACCACAAACGTGCTGTTCATCGTGGCCGGGGCCTTCGCCGGGCTGGAGGACATCATCTCCAACCGCGCGGGCAAAAAGGGCATCGGCTTCGGCGCCCCGCTGCACTCGAAGGGCGATGACATCAACCTCTTCAGCGAGGTGCTGCCCGAGGACTTGCACAAGTTCGGGCTCATCCCGGAGTTCATCGGCCGCCTCCCGGTGGTGACCACCGTGACCCAGCTCGATCAGGACGCGCTGATGCAGATCCTGACCGAGCCGAAGAACGCGCTCGTCCGCCAGTATCAGCGGATGTTCGAGCTGGATGGCGTGCAGCTCGAATTTGACCACGCGGCTCTGGAGGCCATCGCCGACCTCGCCGTGCTGCGCAAGACCGGCGCCCGCGGTCTCCGCGCGATCATGGAAGAGGTGCTCGGGCCGATCATGTTCGAAGTCCCGTCTAGCTCGGAGGTCGCCCGGGTCGTCGTCACGAAGGAGGCCGTGCTCGAGAACGCGGCCCCGACGATCGTCCCGCACCGCCCGCGCCGCGAGGAGAAGTCGGCGTAGAGCCGGTTCGTTCGGCGGCGGAGCGGGAGACGAGCGCCCCGGCGCGGCGAGAGGCCCTGCGGCTGCTCCCGTGCGCGCAGGCCGCTCTCGTTCAGTTCGTCAGCCGCCCAGCCCGCGCCGCTTCAGCAGCGGCTCGATCACGGCATCCCGGCCGCGGAAATCGCGGTAGGCCTCCAACGGGTCCTTGGAGCCGCCGACGCTCAGAAGGCGTTGCCGGAAGCGTTCGCCGTTCTCACGGCTCAGGCCACCGTTCTCCTTGAACCACTCCACGGTGTCGGCGTCGAGCACTTCGCTCCAGATGTAGGAGTAATATCCGGCGTCGTAGCCGCCGGAGAACGTGTGCGCGAAGGAGGTGCTGGCGTACCGCGGTGGGATAGCCGGGTTGTCGAGACCCGCTTTTGCCAGGGCGGCCTCCTCGAACGCGGCGACATCGGCGACGGTGTCGCCGGCGGCGATCGTGTGCCAGGCCTGGTCGAGCAGGGCGGCGGCGAGGTACTTGTTGGTCGCAAAGCCCTCGTTGAAGCTCTGCGAGGAGTGGAGCCTGTCGACGAGTTCCTGCGGAATCCGTTCGCCGGTGAAGTGGTGGACGGCGTAGTTGGCCAGGATCTCGGGCCACAGCATCCACATCTCGTTCACCTGGCTCGGGAACTCGACGAAGTCGCGAAAGACGTTCGTTCCGGTGAACTTCGGGTAGGTGACATGCGCGAACAGACCGTGCAGCGCGTGACCGAACTCGTGGAAGAGCGTGTTGGTCTCGTCGTAGGTGAGGAGCGTGGGCTCGCCCGCGGCCGGCTTCGGGACGTTGAGGTTGTTCACCCCGACGGTCGGGGTGCCGAGCAGGGCCGACTGCGAGATGAGCGGGTTCATCCAGGCCCCACCGCGCTTCGAGTCGCGCGTGTAGAGGTCCAGGATGTAGAGGCCGAGGCCGGAGCCGTCTTCGTTGCGAACCTCGAAGACGCGTGCTTCCGGGTGGTAGGCCAGCAGATCCGGCCGCTCCTCGAAGCTCAGGCCGTAGAGCTGGTTCGCGGCGAAGAAGACGCCGTCTCGTAGGACCCGCTCCGCCTCGAAGTAGGGACGCATCGCGGCGAAATCGACGTCGTACTTGGCCTGACGCACTTTGCCGGTGAGGTACGCCAAGTCCCAGCTGGCGACGGGCTCGCCGCCGGACTGCTCTGCGAGGTCGGCCTGTTCGGCGCGTGCGTTGCGGGCAGCCGGGAGCGCCAGGCGGCCGAGCAGGTCGGCGACGGCCTCCGGGTTCTTCGCAGTCTCGTCGGCGATCACGAGGGCAGCGTGCGTGTCGAAGCCGAGTAGGCGGGCACGTTCGGCGCGCAGGCGGGTGATTTCGAGGATGAGATCGCGGTTGTCGTGCTTCCCGCCGCGGGTGACGCGGGCGTGGGAGGCGGCCATGATCCGCTCCCGGGTCGCCCGGTTCCTCAGATTCGCGAGCCACGGGTGTCCGGTTGGGAGCACCAGCGTCACCACGTACTTGCCATCGAGTCCACGGTCGCGGGCCGCCTCTGCGGCGGAGAGCTCGCCGTGGCCGAGTCCGTCGAGCTCTGCGGCGGTGTCGAAGACGACAGCGAGTTCGTTGGTGTCGGTGAGCAGGTTCTTCTCGAAGCGGGTGGTCAAGATAGACAGGCGCTGATTGAGGTCGCGCAGCTTCTCCTTGTCCTCCTCGTTCAGCCCGGCGCCGGCGAGCAGGAACTCGGTGTGGTAGCGCTCGATGAGGTAGCGCGATTCGGCGTCGAGCCCGAGCGAGTCGCGCTGATCGTAGAGCGTTGAGATGCGAGCCGAGAGGTCGGGGTTGAGCCGGATGGCGTCTTAGTGTGCGGAGACCAGCGGCGCGATCTCCTCTTCCAGCGCGTTGGTGAAGTCTGTGCTGTCGGCAGAAGACTTGTTGAAGAACACTTCGGCGACGCGCAGCAGTGTCTGCCCGGAGCGTTCCAGCGGCAGCATCGTGTTCTCGAAGGTCGCCGGCGCGGCCACGTCGGCGATCGCGGCCACGTCGGCGAACCCGCGCTCGAAAGCGGGCCGGTAGTGCTCATCGCGGATCTCGGCGAAGGGCGGCAGCTGATAGGGGAGGGGACTGAGCGCGAAGAACGGATTGGAGGTGTCGGCCATTCCTCCACTCTAAGAGCATCGGTCTCCCGCACGCGGGCCGGGCCATCCCGAATTCTCCGCGCCGAGTGTCCTGCCGAAAGGCGGATGCGGTGGAGGCTGCCTGGGACACTGCCGCCGTCCTGACCCCGCCGCTGCGTTGAGTCGCAGACGGAAGCCTCAGCGCTCCTCGGCGTCGCCCGGATCGGTCTCGGCCGGCTGGGCGATGGCCGCGGACTCCTCGGCGGGGTCGTAGTGGATGACCGTCCCGTCGTCGAGTTCGACGATGGGACGGCCCTCCAGCCAGGTCAGCGTCCAGCGCCAGCCGTCGGTCTCCACACCGGTGGCGGCCAGTTCCCGCTCGACAGCCGTGACCGCATCGGAGACGGCAGCGGGGAGGGAAGCGGAAGCCTGTTCTCCGACGGCCCAGCGGGTTCCCAGTTGCATCAGGTCTTCTCTCCCTTCTCCGGGGCGACCAGGTCGATCTCGTAGGTGACCCAGGAAGTGCGGCTCGCCACCGAATCGTAGACGCGCTGGGCGTGGGCGTTGTCGTGGTCGGCGATCCACTGCACCACGCCGAGGCAGCTCTCTTCAGCGAGGGAACGGATCGCCTGGATGAGGTCGTGGCCGACGCCGTGCCCGCGCTCAGTGTCGAGCACGAACAGATCGTCGAGGAACAGTCCGCGGTCGCCTTCCAGCGGGCGTGCGAACTCGCGGACATGGGCGAGACCGACGATGCGGCCGTCGTCCACGGCGAGGTAGCCCGACTCTTCGTGCTGGGCATCGGTGAGCCAGGACCAGAGCGTCAGCGCTTTCTGATCGGTCAGCTCGCTCTCACAGAACTCCGCGTACTTCGCATACAGATCGAGCCAGGCGAAGAAATCGCCTTCCCGAATCGGCCGCACGTCGATCGACATCGGTTCCTCCTCTCGTCTCCGGACACCGTTCGGCTGGTCTCAAGGGACGAGGTCGTAGGTGACCCACTTCGTCTTCTCCGCGACCCTGTCGTAGAGTTCGCGGGCGGTCTCGTTGTCCTTCGCGGTGATCCAGCGGACCACGGAGAGGCCACGCTCCCTGGCGGTCTCGCGCAACCGCTCCAGCAGTGCGGCGCCCGCGCCCGCGCCGCGCGCTCCGGGGCGCACGAAGAGGTCGTCGAGGTACAGGCCCCTGTTCCCGTCGAGGGGGCGGACGAACTCGCGGGCGTGCGCGAGGCCGATCGGAGTGTCCTTCTCGTCCACAGCGAAGTAGGCTTCCAGCGGGTTGCCCGCGTCGGTGATCCAGCTCCAGACCAGGAGCGCTTTCTCATCGGTGACCGGGGTCTCGTAGAACTCCCCGTACCCGGTGTAGAGGTCGAGCCAGGCGAAGAACTCGCTGTCCTCCACGCGCCGGACAGTTGCCGTCATCGCTCCTCCTCGGGCGCCTGCGTGAGAACGATATCCGCGACCGCCAGGTCTGCTCCCGCCGTGAAACGCAGTTCCACGATTCTGCCCACCGAACGGAGGTCGTCAGCGGCCGACTCGATGACGGCGAGGTCGCCCGCAGGACCGGCGATGACGGCCGAGTCGACGGGCGTGCGCTGCGAGGCCTTGGCGGCGGTCTTGGCCCCGCGGATGCCGGTCAGAGCGCGGCCGAGCACGTTGAGGACGGCGCGGGCGTCGTTCCCGCCCACGGAGGTCTCGGCCGCTGCCGGCCAGGCGGCGAGGTGGACGGAGCCTTCGTTCCACCACCTCCACGCTTCCTCCGCCGCGAACGGAAGCACCGGAGCGAACAGGCGCAGGAAGGCCGAGAGCGCCATCCGCAGCGCCACGACGGCCGACACCTGTCCGGTGGAAGCCTCGCCGTAGGCGCGCTCCTTCACGAGCTCAAGGTAATCGTCGCAGAACGTCCAGAAGAATGTCTCCGTCGTCTCCAGCGCACGGGCGTGGTCGTAGGCGTCGAGCGCTGCGGTCGCGTCCGTGATCACGTCCGTGAGCTGCTGCAGCATGCTGCGGTCCAGCGGGACGGTGACCTGAGCGAGGTCGAGCGAGGCCGGGGCGTCGAAGCCGAGGATGAACTTGGCCGCGTTGAGCAGCTTGATCGCGAGCCGTCTGCCGATCTTGATCTGCGTCGGGTTCTGCGGGTCGAAGGCGGCGTCGGTGCCGAGTCGCGAGGAGGCGGCCCAATAGCGCACCGCGTCCGAGCCGTGACGCTCCAGGACGTCGGCGGGGGTGACGACGTTGCCCTTGGACTTCGACATCTTCTTGCGGTCGGGGTCCACGATGAATCCGGAGAGGGCGGCGTGCGTCCACGGAGCGACGCCGTCCTCCAGCTGAGAGCGCAGCAGAGTGGAGAACAACCAGGTGCGGATGATGTCCTGGCCCTGCGGTCGCAGATCGTACGGGGACACCGCGGCGAACAGCTCATCGTCGCGGTGCCAGCCGCCCGCGAGCTGCGGGGTGAGCGACGAGGTCATCCAGGTGTCCATCACGTCGTGCTCGCCGACGAAGCCGCCCGCCTGTCCGCGCTGCTGCTCTGTGTAGCCGGGGGCCGCAGCCGAGGACGGGTCGATCGGCAGAGACTCCTCCAACGGCAGGATGGGCGCGTCGAACACGGGATTGCCGCCCGCGTCGAGCGGATACCAGACCGGGATCGGCACGCCGAAGAAGCGCTGGCGCGAGATCAGCCAGTCGCCGGTCAGCCCGTTCACCCAGTTCTCGTAGCGCACCCGCATGAAGTCCGGGTGCCAGTCGATGCCGCGGCCGAGTTCGATCAGCCGTTCGCGCAGCTCCTCGTCGCGGGCTCCGTTCTTCACATACCACTGGCGGGTGGAGACGATCTCCAGCGGCTTGTCGCCCTTCTCGAAGAACTTGACCGGGTGCTGGATGGGCTTGGGCTCGCCAACCAGATCACCGGAGGCGCGCAGCAGCTCCACGACGGTCTGCTTGGCCGAGAACACGGTCTTGCCGGCGAGCTGGGCGTAGGCTTCCCGTCCCGCTTCGGTGTCGATCGCCTCCGGGGCGTCGCTGACGATGCGGCCGTCGAAGCCGATGATCGCGCGGTTCGGCAGGTCGAGTTCGCGCCACCACGTGACGTCGGTGATGTCGCCGAAGGTGCAGATCATGGCGATGCCTGATCCCTTGTCCGGCTGGGCGAGGTGGTGGGCGACCACCGGCACCTCCACGCCGAACACCGGCGTGCGGACGGTCGTGCCGAGGAGCGGCTGGTAGCGCTCGTCGTCGGGATGCGCCACCAGCGCCACGCAGGCCGGCAGCAGTTCGGGCCGGGTGGTCTCGATGAACACCGGTCCGGCCTCGCCATGGAAGGCGACGCGGTGGTAGGCGCTCGGCTGATCGCGGTCCTCCAGCTCCGCCTGCGCGACGGCGGTGCGGAACGTGATGTCCCACAGCGTCGGCGCGAGCGCCTGGTAGGCCTCGCCGCGCTTCACATTGCGCAGGAAGGCGAGCTGCGAGGTGCGCAGCGACTCCTCGCCGATGGTCCGGTAGGTCTGCGACCAGTCCACGGAGAGCCCAAGTGAGCGCCACAGCGCCTCGAACTGTTTTTCGTCCTCGACCGTCAGCCGCTCGCACAGTTCGATGAAGTTGCGCCGTGAGATGGGCTTCTGGTCGGCGGCCTTGCTGGATTTGTTGTCGCCGCCCTCGAAGGGCGGTGTGAGTCCGGGCTCGTAGGGGAGCGTCGGGTCGCAGCGGACGCCGTAGTAGTTCTGGACGCGCCGCTCGGTGGGCAGGCCGTTGTCGTCCCAGCCCATCGGATAGAAGACGCGCTTGCCGAGCATCCGCTGGAACCGCGCCACGACGTCTGTGTGCGTGTAGCTGAACACGTGGCCGATGTGCAGGGAGCCGGAGGCGGTGGGCGGCGGGGTGTCGATCGAGTAGACGGCGTCACGGCCGGCGGCGATGGCCGCGGCGCGGTCGAACAGATAGGTTCCGTCTTCCTGCCAGCGGCTGCCCCACTTGCCTTCCAGCCCCTCCAGTGCGGGTTTCTCGGGCACGGAGTTGACAGCGCTCATGGTGTCTCCGATCGCGATATATGCGGCACCGTGTCCACGGGGTGCCTGAGTGTCGTTGTCCGTCGTCAAGATTAGCGCACACCCGTCTCTGGCACGGTGGGCCGCCTCAGGCGTCGATCAGGGGCTGACGCCGAGATGCGACCCACGCCGAGAGCAGGGAGATCACCGACATGACCGTCAGGACGATGCCCGGATGCCACCACGCGTTGCCGGTCGCGTTGCCGAGCATCAGCGTCAGCGGGGGCACGAACGCGGTCAGGAGCGCCGCGATGCTGTACGCGACCGAGAGCGCGCTGTAGCGCACCTCGCTCGGGAACAGATCCGCCATCAGCCCGCCGAGCCCCGCCCAGGCGAGCGTGGGCAGGATGCCGCCGACGACCATCGAGCCGACGAGCACCCCGAAAGTCGCCGATTGGAGCACGAAGTACATCGGGAAGGCGATGAGCAGCGTCCCGGCCGCTCCGATGGCGACGATGCGCGCTGAGCCGATCCGGGTGGCCCAGAGGCCGAACAGCGGGATGGTGACCAGCTGGAGCAGGCCGCCGATCGTAGTGGCGATGAGCAGATCCCGAAAGGAGAACTTCAGGACGGACGTGCCGTAGTCGACCATGTAGGTGTTCATGAGAGAGTACGACCCGATGCCCAGCACTCCCGCGCCGACCGCGAGCGCGAAGCCGGCGGGCGCTTTGCGGAACATCTCGATCAGCGGGAAGCGCTCGCGCCGGCCGGCCTCCAGCAGTTTACTGATACACTGGCGTCTCGTCGATCGACCAGCGCAGGTAGAGGGAGACGAGCAGCAGCGGGAACGCCGTCAGGAACGGGATGCGCCAGCCCCAGGCTGCGAGGTCGGCGCTCGGCAATTCGACCGTCAGCACGATGAACACGGCAGCGCTCAGGATGCTCCCCGCCGGCGAGCCGAGCTGGGGGAGGGCCGCGGAGAACCCGCGGCGCTTCGGGCTCGCGTACTCGGTCGCAAGGAGGATGGAGCCGCCCCATTCGCCGCCCAGCGAGAGCCCCTGCACGAGCCGCAGGGCGACGAAGGCCACGCCGCCGAACCATCCCGCGGCCGCATAGTCGGGCAGCACGCCGACCAGGCCGGTGCTCACGCCCATCAGCAGGATCGTCGTCAGTAGCACCGGCCGCCGCCCGATCCGGTCGCCCAGATGGCCGAAGAGGATCGCACCGACCGGGCGGATGACGTACCCTGCCGCGATGGCGAGGAAGCCCGCGAGCACACCGCCGAACGGCCCGAGCGGCGCGAAGAACAGCGGCCCGGCGAAGAAGGCCGCGAAGAAGGCGTAGAGGGAGAAGTCGTACGATTCGAGGGCAGTGCCAACGAATGACGCGATGGTGACGCGGCGGGCCGTGCCACGGGGGATGCCTGGGCGCTCGGCGTCGTCGGCGACGGGTGTGGCGGTGGAAGTCACAGTCGCCCTTCTGGCGGGGATAGGGAACCGGGTCTCATAATAAAGCAAGGAGGAGACAGCGCATGAACTCCAGAAATTCCGGGTCCGGCCGTCCGCGCGCCTCCTCGCGCGAGACGCTGGCCGAGGCCGCGGCCGAGCTGTTCCTGGAACAGACCTACGCGGGAACGACAGTCGACGACATCGCACGTCGGGCGGGCGTGAGCCGGGCGACCTTCTTCAACTACTTAGCGTCGAAGAGCGATTTGCTTTGGCTGGAGGTCGACGAGGCGCTCAAGGGCTTCCCCGAGCTACTCGTCGCGCCAGGCGCGGGCATCCTGCCGATGGACGCCGTGCTGATCGCCGTGCTCCGGCTCGCGGAGGGATTCGGCCCCGGCCGGCTTCCGCTGGCCGTCACCCAGGTCGAACTGATGGAGACGGACGCTGAACTTCAGGCGTCTGCGCTGCCGCGCTTTCTGGCGGTGGTGAGACAGATCGCGGCGGCGATAGCCGCGCGGACGGGGGACGACGCGGAGGGGCCGCTGCCCCGCGGCGCGGCGGCGGCCGTCGTGGGCGCCGGTGTCGCCGCAGTGGGGGTGTGGGCCCGAGCGGGGGTCGGACGAGGGCCGCTGAAACCTTTGGTGCGGGAGGCCGTCGAGCCGGTGTGCCGGGGCTACACGACCGCGCTCCTCTCCGCGACGGCCGGCCCCGCGGAACGGGCTAGAATGGACGGCACAGACATCGACCCGGCCATCACCGGCGAGTCTTCGGAAGAACAGTGGGGCGGCCCGCTCAGTAGAACCGAACGGGTGCGGCCCGTCACAGCCGGTGAATGAGTGGCCTCATCCGGTGTCGTGGCCGGAAGGGGCAAGCGGGGTGGTACCGCGACGGTCGCGACAGCGTCCGGCGTCCTCGTGCAGAACAGCGAAAACTGCCAGGAGAGAAATGCCGTACCCTTTGCCCGCGCCGGACGGCCAGGAGCCCGAGGCTCAGCCTGTGACCCCCTCGCCGGTGTTCCCGGAGATCGAGGAGGATGTGCTCGCGTTCTGGGACCGGGACGGCACTTTCCACGCCTCCATCGACAACCGCGACGGCGCTCCCGAGTGGGTCTTCTACGACGGCCCGCCCTTCGCCAACGGCCTGCCGCACTACGGCCACCTGATGACGGGGTACGCCAAAGATGTCTTCCCGCGCTACCAGACCATGCGCGGCAAGAAGGTCGAGCGCCGCTTCGGCTGGGACACCCACGGTCTCCCTGCCGAGCTGGAGGCCGAGCGGCAGCTGGGCATCACCGACAAGAGCCAGATCGAGGAGATGGGCCTCGCCGCCTTCAATCAGGCCGCGAAGGACTCCGTGCTCAAGTACACACGCGAGTGGCAGCAGTACGTCACCCGCCAGGCGCGCTGGGTCGATTTCGACAACGGCTACAAGACGCTCGACACGACCTACATGGAGTCGGTGATCTGGGCGTTCAAGCAGCTGCACGAGAAGGGGCTCGCCTACGAGGGCTATCGCGTCCTGCCGTACTGCTGGCGCGATCAGACGCCGCTGTCCAACCACGAGCTGCGGATGGACGACGACGTCTACAAGATGCGGCAGGATCAGACCGTCACGGTCACCTTCCCGCTGACCGGGGCGAAGGCCGAGTCGCTCGGGCTCACCGGTGTGCGTGTGCTCGCCTGGACGACGACACCGTGGACGCTGCCCACAAACCTGGCGCTGGTGGTCGGCCCCGATATCCAGTACGCCGTGGTGCCCGCCGGCCCGAACGGTGCGGCCGACGCGCACGGGCGGCCGGACGACGAGGTGCTGAGCGGCGAGTACCTGCTCGCCATCGACCTGGTCGGGAACTACGCCAAAGACTTGGGCTATGGCTCGCCCGAGGCCGCGCGCGCCGCCGTCACCCGAACCATCCCGGGCCGTGAGCTGGAGGGGGTCACCTACGACCGCCTCTGGGACTACTACGCGGACGCTGCGACCTGGGGCACGCAGAACGCGTGGCAGATTCTCGTGGACGGCTACGTCACCACCGAGGACGGCACCGGCATCGTCCACCAGGCCCCGGCCTACGGCGAGGACGACCAGCGGGTCTGCGAGGCCGCGGGCATCCCGGTCATCATCTCGGTGGACGACGGCGCACGGTTCCTGCCGGCCGTTCAGGATGTCGCGGGCCTGCAGGTCTTCGAGGCCGGCAAACCGCTCATCAAGCTGCTGCGCGAAGAAGGCCGCCTGCTGCGCCAGGCGAGCTACGAGCACTCGTACCCGCACTGCTGGCGCTGCCGCAATCCGCTGATCTACAAGGCGGTCTCGAGCTGGTTCGTTCGTGTCACCGATTTCCGCGACCGGATGGTGGCTCTCAACCAGGAGATCACCTGGGTGCCCGAGAACGTCAAGGACGGCCAATTCGGCAAGTGGCTCGCGGGGGCACGGGACTGGTCGATCTCCCGCAACCGCTACTTCGGCTCGCCGATCCCGGTGTGGAAAAGCGACGATCCGGACTATCCGCGAGTGGATGTCTACGGCTCGCTGGCCGAGCTGGAGCGCGACTTCGGCCGCCTGCCGCTGAATGCCGCAGGCGAGCCGGATCTGCACCGGCCGTTCGTTGACGACCTCACCCGGCCGAATCCGGACGATCCGACCGGGCGCTCGACCATGCGCCGCATCCCGGACGTGCTCGATGTGTGGTTCGACTCCGGCTCGATGCCGTTCGCGCAAGTTCACTACCCCTTCGAGAACAGCGACTGGTTCGACTCCCACAATCCCGCCGACTTCATCGTCGAGTACATCGGGCAGGCGCGCGGCTGGTTCTACCTGCTGCATGCGCTCTCGACGGCGCTGTTCGACCGGCCCGCGTTCACGAACGTCATCAGCCACGGCATCGTGCTCGGCAACGACGGCCAGAAGGTGTCGAAGTCGCTGCGGAACTACCCGGACGTCAACGATGTGTTCGACCGCGACGGATCGGATGCTATGCGCTGGTTCCTCATGTCGAGCCCGGTGCTGCGCGGCGGCAACCTCGTTGTGACCGAAGAGGGCGTCCGCGAGGGCGTCCGCCAGGTGCTGCTGCCGCTGTGGAATACGTGGTACTTCTTCTCGCTGTACGCCAATGCGACGGGGTACGAGGCGAAGCGGTCCACGGCATCCGCCGCTGTGCTCGACCGCTACCTGCTGGCCAAGACCCGTGATCTCGTGGAGGCTGTGACGGCCGACCTCGACGCGCTCGACTCGACGCTCGCCTCGGCGAAGCTGCGAGACTTCGCCGATCTGCTCACCAATTGGTATGTGCGCCGCTCGCGCGACCGGTTCTGGGCGGGTGTCGATGGGGAGGGCGCCGGCGCTGAGGCGTTCGACACGCTGTACACGGTCCTCGAGACCTTGACGCGCGTGGCCGCACCGCTGCTGCCGCTCGTCACCGAGCGGATCTGGAAGGATCTGACCGGCGGGCGCAGCGTCCATCTCACCGACTGGCCGGACGCCGCCGAGCTCCCGGCCGACGACGCCCTGGTGGCCGCGATGGACCGGGTGCGCGCGATCAGCTCCACTGCGCTGTCGCTGCGCAAACAGGCGGGGCTCCGGGTGCGGCTCCCGCTCGCCTCTCTCACGGTCGTGGCGGAGGGCGCCGCCGCTCTGGCGCCGTTCGAGGCCATCCTGCGCGATGAGCTCAACGTCAAAGCCGTTTGCTTGGTCGAGGGCGAGCACAGCGGGGTCGACCGGGCGCTGACCGTCAAAGCCCGCCAGCTCGGCCCGCGCATTGGCAAGCGGGTCCAAGAGGTCATCCGTGCCGCCAAGAGTGGCGACTGGTCGGAGGCAGACGGTGTCGTGACCGCCGGCGGCGTCGAGCTGGAGCCGGGCGAGTACGAGCTCGCTGTCGTGATCTCCGCGCCGACCGCACGGTTCGAGAACGGCGTGTACATCGAACTGGACACCGCGCTCACACCGGAGCTGGAGGCCGAGGGTCTGGCCCGCGACATCATCCGCGCCGTGCAGGACACCCGCAAGGCGGCCGGCCTGGGCGTCAGCGACCGCATCGCCCTCACTCTCGCGTTCGAGAACGGCGGCGATGCCCGCGTGCTCGGCCTCGCGACGGAGGTCGACATCGCGAGTGAGACGCTCGCACGGACCGTCCAGGTCGCGGCGGCGGCCGGCGCGTTCGTGAAGACGTTCGGAGCCGGGCAGTTCGCCAACGTGGGGGACTTCACGGTGGGCATCACGAAGATCGAGGAGGCGGACGAGTGAGCGACGACGAGAGGCTGAGGGACGAAGCGGAGGCCGTCTACCAGGCCCTGCTCGGCCGCATCGGCGAAGCGGCCCCCGAGCGCCGTCTAGACGCGACCCGTCGTGCCATGGAACTGCTGGGCGACCCGCAGCGGGCGTACCCGATCATCCATATCACCGGCACCAACGGGAAGACCTCGACCGGCCGCGTCACGGAGAGCATTCTGCGCGCCTACGGTCTGCGCACCGGACTGATGACGAGCCCGCACCTCGTGCGCTTCAATGAGCGCATCGTGATCGATGGCGAGCCGATCGGAGATGGGGCGCTGGTGCGCACCTGGGAGGACATCCACCCGTTCCTGGAGCTTGTGGACGCGGAACTGGAGCAGCAGGGCAAAGCCCCTCTGACCTTCTTCGAGGCGCTGTCAGCGCTCGCGTTCGCGGCGTTCGCGGACGCCCCCGTGGATGTCGCGATCATCGAAGTCGGGATGGGCGGGGAGTGGGACTCCACCAACGTCGGCGACGGCCAGGTGGCGGTCTTCACCCCGATCTCGCTCGAGCACACCAAGCAACTCGGCAGCACCGTGCGGGAGATTGCCCGCACGAAATCGGGGATCATCAAACCGACGGCGGATGTCGTGACCTCCGCGCAGCCTCCCGAAGCCCTGTTCGAGCTGGAGGAGACGGCGCGGCTCACAGAGTCCAGCCTCATGCGGCAGCCGCGGGATTTCGATGTCGTCAGGACGCGTGTCGCCGTCGGCGGGCAGCTCGTGACGGTGCGCGGGCGCGCTGCGACCTACGAGGATGTCTTTCTGCCGCTGTACGGAGACCACCAGGCTCAGAACGCGGCGGTAGCGGTGGTGGCCGTCGAGACGTTCCTCGGCCGCGGCGTACCGCCGCTCAAGGCCGAGCTGGTGGAGGAAGGCTTCGCCACGGCCACGTCGCCGGGCCGGCTGCAACTCATCGGCATCGAGCCGAGCGTCCTGGTCGATGCGGCTCACAACCCTGCGGGCGCCGAGGCGCTCGCGGAGGCGCTCGGGCGGTATTTCGACTTCGAGGAGATCGCCTTCGTCGTCGGCAGCCTTGGCGACAAGGACGCACGCGGCGTCATCCACGCGCTCGCCCCGCGAGCGACGCAGTACTTCGTGACGGAGCCGGCTTCCGACCGCGCACTCCCCGCGGAGGAGCTCGGCGACATCGTGCGCGACGAGGCCGGTGAGGAAGCCGCCCTCGTCTTCTCCGACGCGCTCGACGCGCTGGAAACGGCCCGCGAGTGGGCCGGTGAGCGAGCGCGCCGCGCCGTCGTGGTCACCGGCTCCATCCTTCTCGTCGGCGCTGCCATGGCGTACGCCGAGGAGCGAGGCTGGAAGGAAGCCGCCTCGTGAGCCCGGCCGGAGAGCAGGAGCGTCCGGAGAGGCAGCGGCCGGAGTCCCCGGCCGGTCGCCCCAGTCGCCGCCGCTCCCTCCGCGAGAGCCTCGGCTCGATCGTCCTCGGTTTCGAACTCATCATCGTCTTCCTGGGCGCGCTCGTCGTCTCCGGCCTCGGTGCGCTCTCCCCCGCCGTCGCTCTCGGCGGGGGAGCCGGTGTCGTCCTGCTCACGATCGTCGCGATAGGCCTCCTCCGGGCCTCCGTCGGTGTGTGGCTGGGCTGGGTCGTCCAGCTGATCGTCATCGCTGCCGGTTTCCTCGTCCCCGCCTTCTTCATTGTGGGTGCGATCTTCACGGCCATGTGGACCTACTGCATGATCGTTTCCGCCCGCCTCGACCGATCACCAACTGAAACGGAGACCCCATGACCACCGCCGTCGAAGAGACCCTCGTCCTCGTCAAGCCCGATGGAGTCGCCCGCAACCTCACCGGCGAGATCCTCCGCCGCATCGAGGCCAAAGGCTACTCCCTCGTCGATATCCGGATGGTGCAGGCCGACCGCGTACTCCTCGCCAAGCACTATGCCGAGCACGAGGGCAAACCCTTCTACGAGCCGCTGGTGGAGTTCATGGAGTCGGGTCCCCTCGTGGCCATCCGGCTCGCCGGCAACCGGGTCATCGAAGGCTTCCGCTCCTTGGCGGGAGCGACCGACCCGACTACGGCGCTCCCTGGCACCATCCGCGGAGACCTCGCCCGCGATTGGGGCCTCAAGGTGCAGCAGAACCTCGTCCACGGCTCCGACTCACCCACATCCGCAGCCCGCGAGCTCGCTCTCTGGTTCGGCTGAGCCCCTCCTCTCCCCGCTCCGCTCTCGGCAGCCTCACGCTGGCAAAGGCCATGCACAAAAGGGAGGAGATCACGGCCAAGCTGGCCGAGATCTCCTCCCTTTGCCGCATTTCGCCTCTTTCGGAGCCGAGAGGCTCTGGACAGGGGTTTAGACGAAAGCGCGGTTGATCCAGTCGAGCTGAATCTGGGCCAGGATGGCGACGAGCGCGTAGGAGAGCACAGTGATGAGCGGTACCCAGCCGTAAAGGATCTCGAAGATTCGGCGTCCGCGCTCGGGCAGCGGGATGGTGCCCTCTTTCAGGTTGTAGAGAGTAACCGACCAGAAGATCGGGATGGTCACGGCCCAGGTGACCATGCACCAGGGGCAGAGCACGTTGAGCGTGGTCAGCGATTCGGTGATGAGGAAGACGACCAGCGCCAGCGCCAGCGCCATGCCCGCGTTGAAGGCGAGCCAATACCAGCGGGCGAAGCGCGACTTCACGGCGAGGAGGCCGATGCCGACGGCGATCACGGCGGTCCAGCCGCCCAGGCCGATGATCGGGTTGGGGAAGCCGAGCAGGGATCCCTGCCAGGAGTTCAGGTTCTTGCTGCACCCGATCAGGACGTTGAAGTTGCAGGAGAGATGCGCGTCGGGATTCTCCATCAGATGCACTTTGTCCAGCATGAGCATGAAGGCTCCCCAGAGGCCGATGGCTCCGGCTGCGACGAGAAGGATGGCGAGGGCGTTCGGGCGGCGATAAGCCGCCGGGGCAGTCGAATCTGACACAAGTCGGATTATGGCATGCGCGCCGAGGGGCCGACTGAGACAGGCGGCCCGGCGCTAACGGTGCCGGAGCCGTTGCCGTACGATAATCGTTGGGTAGTCGTCCTGGGAAGCACCAGGAGACGCCGATTGAAGGCTTGAACAGGCGCACGGTGCGCCCGTGACAATGGCTGGCCACGCTGGCCGGCGAAGACAGTGAGCCGGATGCGGGCCGCGCCACGAGCCGACCGCGTCCGACAAGGATTACGGGGAGCGCCTGAGCCGCCCCGACGGAGAGTACCCGGCGAGTGGGCGACCGCCGCCGGTCGAGGAGTGCATCAGCAATGGTGGAAAACGAGAATATCGACAACACGAACGCTACGAGCACGGAAGGGGAGGGCACCGGACGCAAGCGCCGCGGGATCTTCGGAACCCGCCGCGCCGGACGATCTGCTCTGTCCACGGGTGCGGCCGAGCCGGCGGCAATCACCGCTGAACCGGTCGAGACCGCCGCAGTGGCGGTCGATCGGCGCGCCGAGACGCTGCCCGCTCCCGGAGACGGCGCCGGCCCGGCAGCGGAGAGGGCAACCACCGAGAAGGTCGCGGCAGAACCGGGCTCTGCGCCGTCCGCTCCTGTCGCCGCCCATGAGCCGCCCGCCTTGCCGGAGCCCCACGGCGAGCAGCCGGACGCCGACGCGACGCTCTTCCCGGCCGTTCCGGGCCTGCCGCCGACGGCGCTCCTCTTCCAGGCGCCAGAGATCATTCCGCTGCCGCCGCTCCCTGACGGCGAGGAGGAGCCCTCGGCCACCGTCCGCCGCCGCTTGCGCCGCCGTGCCGGCGAGCCGGGCCGCTCCGACACGAACGACCCCGCCAGCACTGTTGTGAAGGTGCGCGCGCCGCGGGAGCCGGAGCTCATCACCGAGCCGCAGAAGGTCAAGGGCTCCACGCGCCTGGAGGCCAAGAAGCAGCGTCGCCGCGACGGCCGCGCCGCCGGCCGCCGCCGGCCTGTCATCACCGAGGCCGAGTTCCTCGCCCGGCGCGAGTCCGTCGACCGGCAGATGGTCGTCCGCTCTAAAGGTGGCCGCATCCAGATCGGCGTCCTGGAGGATAAGGTCCTGGTCGAGCATTACGTCGCCCGTTCGCAGGAGGCGTCGCTGATCGGCAACGTTTACCTGGGCCGGGTACAGAACGTGCTGCCGAGCATGGAAGCGGCGTTCGTCGACATCGGCCGCGGCCGCGGCCGCAACGCGGTTCTCTACTCCGGCGAGGTCGACTGGGATGCAGTGGAGACCGGCAACCAGCCGCGCCGCATCGAGCTGGCGCTGAAGCCCGGAGATCGTGTGCTCGTCCAGGTCACGAAGGACCCGGTCGGCCACAAAGGCGCCCGGCTCACCAGCCAGATTTCGCTCCCGGGCCACTACCTCGTCTACGTACCGAACGGCTCCATGAACGGCATCAGCCGCAAGCTCCCGGACACCGAGCGTTCGCGTCTCAAGAAGATCCTCAAAGAGGTGCTCCCGGAGAGCGCCGGCGTGATCGTGCGCACGGCCGCAGAGGGGGCGACCGAGGAGCAGCTGACGCTCGATGTGACCCGCCTCACCGCGCAGTGGGCGGACATCTCGAGGCAGAACGAGACCCAGCAGGCGCCCGCGCTCCTCCATAGCGAGCCCGACCTCCTGATCAAGATCATCCGGGATGTCTTCAACGAGGACTTCCAGAAGCTCGTCATCGCCGGGGACGACGCGCGCCAGACGATCGAGAGCTACTTGCGTCAGGTCGCACCCGATCTGCTCGACCGCGTCGAGGCCTACACCGGCGAGCGCGATGCGTTCGACGAGCACCGCATCACCGAGCAGATCGAGAAGGCGCTGGAGCGCAAGGTCTGGCTGCCTTCCGGCGGCTCGCTTGTCATCGACCGCACCGAGGCGATGACCGTGGTCGACGTCAACACCGGCAAGTTCGTGGGCTCGGGCGGCAACCTCGAAGAGACCGTCACCAAGAACAATCTGGAGGCGGCCGAGGAGATCGTGCGCCAGCTCCGGCTGCGCGACATCGGCGGCATCATCGTCGTGGACTTCATCGATATGGTGCTCGAGTCGAACCGCGATCTCGTGTTGCGCCGCCTGATCGAGTGCCTGAGTCGCGACCGCACGAAGCACCAGGTGGCCGAAGTCACCTCGCTCGGCCTCGTGCAGATGACCCGCAAGAAGCTCAGCCTCGGCCTGCTGGAGACCTTCAGCGAGGCGTGCGAGGTCTGCGCCGGCCGCGGTGTGATCGTGCATCACGATCCGGTTGTGAAGAGCCGCCAGCCTCAGCAGCCGCAGAATGAGCGCCGCCGCGGCCGAGGTGGCAACGGCAGCGGCTCTTCTGCTCCGGCACACAGCGGCTCCGGCACTCATGCCATCACCGATGACGCGAAGAACGCGCTCGCGCAGATCGCGGCCTCCACCATCCACGCCCACGCCGTCGACGAGGGGGCGAAGCCCGTGGAGGGCGCTGCCTCCGTCGCGGAGGCTCAGGAGACGCCCGCTCCGAAGAAGCGTCGCCGCAAGGGCAAGAGCGCGCAGCGCGACGAGCAGAAGACCGCGGCGGCCGGGACTTCCGGCGAGGACGTCCCGGCCGCCGCAGGTCCGGACCGCGTCGTCCTGCCGGTCGTCGACCTGCTGGACGCCGCTCCTGCTCCCACAGCGAAGACATCGACCGTCGAAACCGAACTGCTGCTCGACTCGGTCCTTGACTCGCTGCCGCAGCCGAAGGCGCCGGACGCGGGGCGCAAGCGCAGCCGCCGCGAATCCACTGCGGTCATCGCCGGGGGCGAGCTCGCTCCTGCGGACGGCGACCAGCAGCCCTGATCGGCGTCCTCCGCGACCGCCGCCGGCTCAGTGCCCGCGGAGGCCGCGTGCGCGCACCCGCAGTCCGCTGGCGATGAGGCGTGCGACGAGTTCCCTCCCAGGCACGGGACGCGCTCCCGCCGCGATCAGCTCGTCGTAGCGCTTGTCGGGGATGTCGTAGTGGTCGAGGTCGAACGCTCGCGCTGGGACGCCGGCGGCGGCGAAAGCGTGCAGTTCGTCGATCGAGGAATCGCTGACCAGGTGGGACCACAACATGCCGTGCGCGTGCCATGCCGGGGGATCGATCAGGACCGTCATAGAATGATTCTAGGAACCGGCCCGATCGACGGCGCCGGCGGTCTCGGTGCCCTTCGTCAGATTGACGGGTTGTGTGGTGTCGAGTAAATTTGATCAATGGTGTGCGTCGGGTGAATCCCGGCCATCCACACGGTTTTCTGAGAGTCCCCCGGCGTGCGAAGCGACGGGGACGGACTCGCCAGTAACTTCCTGAACATCAGAAAGAGCAGGATCAGGTCTGCGGTCACGCCGCGACCTGCTCCCCGACGAAAAAGGTACGTGAAAGTGGTTTACGCAGTTGTGCGCGCCGGTGGCCGGCAGGAGAAGGTCGAGGTCGGCACCATCGTGACGATGGACCGCGTGAAGGACGGCGAGAACGGCACCATCGAGTTGGCCGCTGTGCTGCTTGTCGACGGTGACAAGATCACCTCGGACGCGAAATCGCTCTCGAAAGTCACGGTCACAGCCACCGTGCTGGAGGACCTGCGCGGCCCGAAGATCGTCATTCAGAAGTTCAAGAACAAGACCGGCTACAAGAAGCGCCAGGGCCACCGTCAGGAGCTCACGCGCGTCAAGATCATCGGCATCAAGTAGCCGAGAGAACCTTTCGAGGAGAAGAAGACATGGCACACAAAAAGGGAGCGAGTTCCACTCGCAACGGTCGTGACTCGAACGCTCAGCGCCTCGGCGTGAAGCGCTTCGGCGGCCAGACTGTCAATGCCGGTGAGATCCTGGTCCGCCAGCGCGGCACCCACTTCCACCCGGGCGCCAATGTCGGCCGCGGCGGCGACGACACCCTGTTCGCCCTGGCGGCGGGCTCGGTTGAGTTCGGCGCCAAGGGCGGCCGCAAGGTCGTCAACATCGTCGCCGTCGAGGCCTGAGCCGCGATCACGGTTCACACCTGAGAATGGGCGGGCTTCGGCCCGCCCATTCGTCGTTCCACCCCTGATCAGACCGAGGAGCACCACATGGCGACGTTCGTGGATCGCGTGACGGTGCATCTGCGCGCCGGAAACGGCGGAAACGGGTGCGTGTCCGTCCGCCGGGAGAAGTTCAAGCCGTTGGCAGGACCGGACGGCGGAAACGGCGGAAACGGCGGGGACATCGTTCTCGTGGCCGACCCGCAGGTGACCACGCTGCTCGGCTACCACCGGCGCCCGCACCGCTCGAGCGGCAACGGCGGCTTCGGGATGGGCGACCACCGCAGCGGCCACACGGGCGAGGACCTGGAACTGCCGGTTCCGGTCGGCACGGTCGTGAAGTCGTCTGAGGGTGCGGAGCTGGCCGATCTGACCGAGCCGGGCATGCGCATCGTGGCCGCGCCCGGTGGCATCGGCGGCCTCGGCAATGCGGCGCTGTCGAACCCGAAGCGCAAGGCTCCCGGGTTCGCACTGCTCGGCACTCCGGGCTGGGAGGGCGATATCCTCCTCGAACTGAAGACTGTCGCGGACATCGCGCTGGTGGGCTACCCCTCCGCAGGCAAATCGAGCCTGATCGCTGCGCTCTCGGCGGCGAAGCCGAAGATCGCGGACTATCCGTTCACCACCCTCCATCCCAACCTCGGCGTCGTACAGGTGGGCGACGTCCGTTACACGGTCGCCGACGTGCCCGGATTGATCGAAGGCGCGAGCGAGGGCAGGGGGCTCGGCTTCGAATTCCTGCGCCACGTCGAGCGCTGCTCGGCTCTGCTGCACGTCCTCGACTGCGCGACCCTCGAGCCGGGCCGCGATCCGCTGAGCGACCTGGATGTCATCCTGGCCGAACTCGCCGCCTACCCCGTTCCGGAGGGCCAGCTGCCCCTGCTCGAGCGTCCGCAGCTGATCGCGCTCAACAAGATCGACGTGCCAGATGCCCGGGAATTGGCCGATTTCCTGCGCCCGGACCTGGAAGCGCGCGGCTACCGCGTGTTCGAGATCTCCACGGTGAGCCACGAGGGGCTGAGGCCGCTGTCGTTCGCCCTCGCGGAGCTTGTGGAGCGGGCGCGCAAGGAGCAGGCTGTTCTCGACGAGACCCGTCCGCGAATCATCGTGCGCCCGAAGACCGTGGACGACTCGGGCTTCGTCGTCAAGGTCGAAGGTGGCTCGGAGGGCCCGGTCTACCGTGTTCTGGGCGCCAAACCCGAGCGCTGGGTGGCCCAGACCGACTTCCAGAACGACGAGGCGATCGGCTACCTCGCCGCTCGGCTGGCGAAGCTGGGCGTCGAGGATCAGCTGGTGCGGGTCGGCGCCGTCGCCGGTTCGACGGTCGTCATCGGGCGCGAGAACGGCGTCGTGTTCGACTGGGAGCCGACGCTGACCTCCGCGGCGGAGCTGATCTCCTCCCCGCGCGGCACCGATGCACGCATCGGTGTGAACGCCCGTCCGACGCGCGCTCAGCGGCGGGAAGACTACTTCGATCGCATGGACGCGAAGGCCGAAGCCCGTGCGGAACTCCTCCGCGAGCGCGAGGCTGGCCTCTGGAAGGACGACGACGCGGCCGTTCAGGGTGGGAGCGAGGAGACAGGAAGGGAATGACCATCGACGACCGCGGCCAGATCCGCTCCGCCCGGCGCATCGTTGTGAAGGTGGGCTCCTCCTCCATCAGCGGCGAGAACGCAGGCCAGATCGGCCCGTTGGTGGACGCCCTGGCCGAAGCCCACGGCCGCGGTTCGCAGGTCGTCCTCGTCTCCTCGGGCGCGATCGCGACGGGCATCCCGTATCTCGCCCTCACGGAGCGTCCGAAGGATCTCGCCACTCAGCAGGCTGCCGCCGCAGTCGGGCAGAATGTGCTCATCTACCGTTACCAGGACAGCCTCGACCGGTACGGCATCGTCGCCGGTCAGGTGTTGCTGACCGCGCGCGACGTGGAGAATCCGACGCATCGGAGCAATGCGAAACGCGCGATGGAGCGGCTGCTCGATCTGCGCATTCTGCCGATCGTCAACGAGAACGACACCGTTGCGACGCATGAGATCCGCTTCGGCGACAACGACCGCCTCGCCGCGCTCGTGGCGAAGCTGGTCGAGGCCGATCTGCTGGTACTCCTCTCCGATGTGGACGCGCTCTACACCAAACCCCCGCAGGAATCCGGCGCCGAGCGGATCGCCCACGTCGGCTGGAACGACCAGCTGGAGGGCGTCGAGATCGGCTCGGCCGGTCCCTCCGGCGTCGGCACCGGCGGCGCACTGACGAAGGTCTCGGCGGCTCGTCAGGCCGCCGAGCACGGCACAGCGGTGGTGCTCACCGCGACCTCGCTCGTGGTGGATGCGCTTCGCGGGGAGCCGGTCGGCACCTGGTTCGCGCCGGCGCAGGAGACGGCCGTGGAAAGCGCTCCGGCGTCCTAGGATGAGGAATATGTCACCGACCTCCACCGCCACCTCGCTGACCGACCGGTTCTCCGCCGCCAAACGCGCTTCGATCGCTCTGGCCATCGCCTCCAACGCCGAGAAGGACGCCGCCCTGCGCGGTATCGCCGAGGGCGTCCTCGCTGCGGCGGACAGCATTCTGGCGGCCAACGCGGTCGACCTTGCCACCGGGCGGGAGAACGGGCTCTCGACCGGCCTGCTCGACCGTCTCACGCTCACCCCCGCGCGGCTGCAGGGACTGGCGGACGCCGTGCTCGAGATCGTCGCGCTCACCGATCCCGTCGGCCAGACGGTGCGCGGGAGCGCCCTCCCGAACGGAGTGAAGATCACCCAGATCCGCGTCCCGTTCGGCGTGGTGGGAGCGATCTACGAGGCCAGACCCAATGTGACCATCGACATTGCGGCGCTCGCGCTGAAGAGCGGCAACGCAGCGGTGCTACGCGGCGGCAGCGCTGCGATCGCCACCAACGGCGTGCTCGTCGGCGTGATCCAGGAGGCTCTGGCCGCCGCGGGACTCCCCGCGGACGCGGTGCAGACGATCGACGACTTTGGGCGAGAGGGCGCGAATGGGCTCATGCAGGCACGCGGGTTCGTCGACGTGCTCATCCCGCGCGGCAGCGCCGGCCTCATCCAGATCGTGGTCACCCAGTCGGCGGTCCCGGTCATCGAGACCGGCGCGGGTGTGGTCCACATCGTTCTGGACGAGAGCGCGCGCGAAGACTGGGCGGTCGATATCGTGCGCAACGCCAAGGCGCAGCGTCCCAGCGCATGCAATGCGGTGGAGACGGTGCTCGTGCTTCGGGCGGCCGCGGAGCGGTTGCTGTCTCCGGTCCTGGGCGCGCTGACCGAAGCCGGGGTCACCATCCACGCCGATGAGATCGCTCTGCCGCACTCGCCGGGCGCGATCGCCGTGACCGCGGAGGACTACGCGACCGAGCACATGAGCCTCGACGTCTCGGTGCGGGTCGTGGACGATCTGGATGCTGCGATCGAGCACATCCGCACCCACTCCACCCAGCACACCGAGGCGATCGTGACGAACGACCTCGCCAATGCGGAGCGTTTCCTGAACGAAGTGGACTCCGCGGTCGTCATGGTCAACGCCTCCACGCGCTTCACCGACGGCGGCGAGTTCGGCTTCGGCGCCGAAGTCGGGATCTCCACCCAGAAGCTTCATGCCCGCGGCCCGATGGGGCTGCCGGAGCTCACCAGCACGAAATGGATCGTCCGCGGGGCCGGTCAGGTCCGCAGCTGACCGTTCGCTAGACTCTGTAACGGCCCCGGGCCATGCGCTTCGAAAGGATCACCAACCGATGTCTCACCTGACAACCGTACTCGCTGCTGCGGAGGCCCACATCGAGTTGCCAATGCCCGCCTGGGCGTACGGCGCCATCGCGGCCGTGATTTTCGCTGCGCTCCTGATTGTCACGCTCAGCTACCGCGACGTCGCGAATCGCCACAGCCACCGCTCGGACCCGGATGCGGCCGCGCACGCCGGCGCCCCGGGCGCGGCCCACCACGGCAGCGGCCATCCGACCCAGGGGCACTGAGCCGCTTCGGCATGGAGCTGACGGAGAAGAGCCGGCCACGCATCGGCGTGATGGGCGGAACCTTCGATCCCATCCATCACGGTCACCTCGTGGCTGCGAGCGAAGTCGCGCAATCCTTCGATTTGGACGAGGTCGTCTTCGTGCCGACCGGCCGCCCTTGGCAGAAGGGCGCGGTGACCCCGGCCGAGCACCGGTACTTGATGACGGTGATCGCCACCGCCTCGAATCCGCGCTTCACGGTGAGCCGGGTGGATGTGGACCGCATCGGCCCGACCTACACGATCGACACTCTGCGCGACCTCCACGAGGAGCGGCCCGAGGCCGAACTGTTTTTTATCACCGGAGCCGACGCCATCGCGCAGATTCTCAGCTGGCGCGACGTCGAGGAACTGTGGAAGCTCGCGCACTTCGTGGCTGTGAGTCGCCCGGGACATGACTTGAGTATTTCTGGACTCCCACAACAGGACGTAAGCTTGTTGGAAGTTCCGGCCCTCGCGATCTCTTCGACCGACTGCCGGGATCGGGTGAACAGGGGAATGCCGGTCTGGTATCTCGTCCCAGACGGGGTTGTCCAGTACATCTCCAAACACCATTTGTATCGGAGCGTGGCATGACTTTGTGGCCTGATCACCAGGCAGATGCGGATACCCCGCCACGCACACGGCGACAGGTCCGGGAGAACGAGCGCACGGCGACCCACCGGGCCGGCGCGTCGACCCCGGCGGGGGAGTCCGCGGCTGCCGCCAGGTCGCAGTCGCGCGATACCGGGGCAGGGGCCGCCGAGGCTCCTTTCGCCGCGGACGAGCAGCCCACCATCCCACCCACGGCCTTCGCGGCGGGTGGTTTCGAAAGTCTGCTGTTCAGGGCTGAGGCCGCCGCGGAGTCGGAGAAACCGGTCGAGAACAGCTTCGGGCTGTTCCGGCAGGCGTCCGCCCCGGAAGAGAGTGCATCGTCCACCCGGCCCGTGCCCGTCATGCCGCCAGCGAACGAGGGTGGCAGCTCCGGTGAGCGGCGGCTCACCCGCCGCGAGCTGCGCGCGATGCTTCAGGCTCAGGAAGCCAACCAGCACACGACCGGCGTCGCGCCGAGCGTCGCCCCAGCGTTCCCGGTGACGTTCACCCCCGATCTGGACGCGGTGCGTCCCATAGAGCCGGCAGCGGGTGTGCCGCCGTCCGCTCCCGCGGCCTCCGGCGGCGCGATGCCCAGTGGCCAGAAGGCGGCGTGGCCGTTCGCGGCCCCGGAAGCGGAGACGAGCGTCACAGCGTCGCCGGTCTCGCCGTTCACCGCTTTCGGCGCGCAGGTCGACCCGGGGGCATCCCGCCCGGTGGCGCCCGCGGCGCCCGCGCAGACGTTTCCCTCACCCGGGAAACTGACTGCACCGGAGAGCGGGGACGGCGGCCCGGCAGCTGCTGAGGAGCGCCGGCCGTTCACACCGCCCACGGGGCACTGGTCGGCCGGGACCGAGTTCGACGAGAAGAACGAGCCGGTCACCACGCGCAACGTCGCGCACTCGGCAGCTGCGACGACGACCAACGCACTGATCCTGCCTTCGCTGCCGAAGCCAGATGCGACACTGCCTCTGACCAGCACCGGTGAGATCCTTGTTACCGGCTCGATCGACCTGCCGCGCGCGCTCGGTGCGACCGGAGCTATGCCCGACCGCATCGACTCCTCGGACATCGACCGGCTGCTCGACGGCGAGGAGAACGAGTTCAACACCTCCGATTCCGCTCCTATTCTCGCGTCGCGTGCGATCAGTTCGCACACGTCCACGCGGAGCGTGATCCCGCCGCCGAAGAAGCGCGGGAACGCTCTGCCCGTCGTCTTGATGATCACCGCGGGCGTCCTCGCCGTCGGCGTCCTCGGCCTTCTCATCACCGCTTATGCGCTGAACATGTTCTGATGACGCTGCTTCACCGCCTCCGCCGACTCCGTACGAAGGACCGCCACCCGTGACCGCCACCCAGCACGCCAGGGACATCCTGCTCATCGCAGCGGCCGCCGCCGACGCGAGGAGCGGGACAGATATCGTCGCGCTGGACGTCTCAGGCCCCTTGCCACTGACGGACGTTTTTCTCCTGGTGAGCGGCCGGGTCGAGCGCACGGTCATCGCCATCGCCTCCGAAGTGGAAGACCGCCTCAACGAGGCCGGCATCCGCACGCTGCGCCGCGAAGGCACGTCTGAGGGGCGCTGGGTTCTCCTTGATTTCGGCGACCTCGTCGTCCACGTATTCCACGAAGAGGACAGGATGTACTACAGCCTTGAGCGCCTCTGGAAAGACTGCCCGGCTCTCCCGCTGCCCGTCCCTGAGCGCGCCGAGTAATCTCGGCTGGTTCCCGGCTTTGTCTGGGAGTTCTCTCATGAAAGCTGGTTTGGATGGAGCCGTGAAGTGCCCCACCGACAACAGCACCCTCATCATGAGCGAGCGCACCGGCATCGAGATCGACTACTGCCCGGAGTGCCGCGGCGTGTGGCTCGATCGCGGTGAGCTCGACAAGATCATCGAGCGCTCCGCAGCGCCTGCGGCTGAGCCGATCCCTGCTCGGTACGATGAGCGGCGTTTGCACCCTCACAACCCTTATCCGCAGAAGAAGCGTCGCGAGAACTGGCTCAGCGAGCTCTTCGACTGAGGTCGCAAGCAGCACACGCCCGGGATGGGGCACCGATTTTCGCCGGGCTGCCCGGGTGTAGTACGCTGAATGAGTTGTCCTGGGAAGCCAGGGAAACGTAAATCACGGGTCTGTGGCGCAGCTGGTAGCGCACCTGCATGGCATGCAGGGGGTCAGGGGTTCGAGTCCCCTCAGATCCACCATGATTTCCTGGTTTCTTCCGGGACGGGGGTTCGGCGTGTGAAATCCTTCTCAGCGTCAGTGCTCGTTTCGCCGGCACTTGAATGCCACGGTCGGTAGGATTCTGCCCAGCTCGACCTCGACGAGTGAATCCCCGTGAGGATATCCATGATCGATCTTCCGCACCGACATGTCCGCGTAACCCGCGGTCCGACTGTTGTTCGGCATGGGCGGTTGCCGCGCCGACGGACAGCGATCTCCGCACTGAAGCTGGTGTCCGGTGTGATCGTGGTCGCCCTCATCAGCACGACGTTCGTCTCCGCTTACGCGGTGTGGGATGTGTCGCGCTCGGTGAAGAAGGGCGTCCAGCTGTCTGCGCTCCCGGGGCACACGGCCGCGCCGCAGGACATCCCGGATGTTGGTGCCATCGACGGCGGCGTCAACCTGCTCCTCGTGGGCACGGACAGCCGGAGCGGACTCGGCGGCGTCTACAACAATCCCGCTGAGCAAGACGCGTCCACCGGCCAAGGGAACAACGATGTGACGATGCTTCTGCATATCGCCCAGGATCATAAGAGCATGATGGTCGTCAGTTTCCCGCGTGACCTGATGGTGTCCATACCGGAGTGCCCTGGGCTCAAAGGGGGTGGAACATCCGGTTCTTCCTTTGCGATGTTCAACACGGCCCTCTCACGCGGCGGGCTGCCGTGCGTGGTGCTGACGGTCGAGAAACTGACCGGTGTGCAGATCCCGTTCGCAGCGACGGTGAACTTCAACGGCGTCAGCGCCATGTCGAACGCCGTCGGTGGGGTGGAGGTCTGCCTGGCCACACCGGTGAGCGACGGCTACACGAACCCGCCGCTCCATCTGCCGGCGGGGAAGAACACGCTGGTCGGGGACCAGGCGCTCTCCTTCCTGCGCAGCCGCCACGGCGTCGGCGACGGCAGCGATCTCGGCCGCATCTCGAACCAGCAGGTCTTTCTCTCGGCGCTCGCACGCAAGATCGTGAGCGGCGGAGTTCTATCGAATCCTGTGCAGCTGTACACGCTCGCGAAGGCTGTCGTCGCGAATGTGACACCGTCGCAGACGCTGACGAACCCGATGACCCTGGTCCAGATCGCACTGGCGCTGAAGGACACCGGTCTTGAGAACATGGTGTTTCTGCAGTACCCGACGGTCGCCGATCCGGACAACGCGAATCGGGTGGTTCCGCAGAGTTCGGCCGCGAAGGCGGTCAATCAGGCCCTCGTGCAGGATCAACCGGTGAAGCTGACCGGGACGACCGGCCGTGGGGCGGAGGACCCGAATCCCACGCCCACGCCGGCTCCGGCTGCCACCGGGGCGGCGACGCAGCAACCGGCCACGTCGACGCCGACCGGCGGGGGGTCTGTCGAACTGCCCTCGAACGTCACTGGGCAGACCGCAGCACAGCAGACCTGCACGAGAGGCAACAACTGACACCGCCCGCCGGCGAGAGCCCAGACGTCACGGCGGGGACGGCGCGACCAGAAAGCCCCACCCACCACCAGCGCAGGAACGGCAGGACGGTGAGCCGTGCCACGCGTGCGGCCAGCACAGCATCGAGAAAGTTCCGAATCGCGGGAGCCACAGCGGCTTGCGGCGGCGCGCACCGAGCTGTTCAATGAGCCCATGCCCGCCGAAAAGCCGATCGGGAAGGGCGCCGGAAGACCTCGGCGGCCATGACACCGGTGCAGGTGCGGGTGCTTCTCGGCGCGATCTTCGCGAGTTTCGTGACTTTCCTCGACGGCGCGGTCATCACCGTGACGCTGCCCGCGATCGACCGGGAGTTCGGCGGCGGACTGCCTCTGCAGCAGTGGGTGGTGGACGCGTACCTCGTGACGCTGGGCTCCCTCATCCTCATCGCGGGCTCGCTCTCCGATGTGCTCGGCCGCAAGCGCGTGCTGTACATGGGCCTCATTGGATTCGGAGTCACCTCGCTGCTGTGCGCCTTCGCTCCGGACGGTGTCTTCCTGGTCGTCTCCCGGGCGTTGCAGGGCGTGGCGGGCGCGCTCCTCGTGCCGAGCCCGCTGGCGATCATCGTCTTCCGGTTCGACGGGCAGGCCCAGGCGAAGGCGATCGGGCGCTGGACGGCGTGGACGGGCATCGCCATGATCGCCGGTCCCGTCCTCGGCGGGGTGTTCGTGGACACTCTCTCCTGGCGGTGGGTGTTCGTGATCACTGTGATCCCGATCGCCGTGACGCTCATCCTGATGCCGACCCTCGGGGAGACTAGCCGGGGAACCGGGGTCCGGGTGGATGCGCTGGGTGCGGTTCTCGGCTCGGCCGGGCTGGCAGGGACCGTCTTCGCCCTCATCGTGCAGGGATCCTACGGCTCGGGGAGCCCGCGGGTGTGGGTTCCGTTCGTCGTCGGTGTGCTCGCGCTGGCCGGGTTCTTCATCGCCGAGACCCGGGCCAAGCAGCCGATGCTCCCGCTGGGACTGTTCGCGGTCCACAATTTCTGGGTGGGAAACCTGGCGACGGCCTTCGTGTACGGCGCTCTGTCGTTCGGGCCGCTGATGGTGACGCTGTATCTGCAGCAGACGGCCGGATTCTCGGCGACTGCGGCAGGCCTCGTCTTCATCCCCTCGACGGTGTGCATGCTGCTGCTCTCGGGATACTTCGGCAGCCTGGCGGGTCGGTACGGGCCGCGGTTCTTCATGGCTGCCGGGCCGCTGCTGGCCTCGACCGGTTTCCTGTGGCTCTTGCTGAGGGGAGACAGCGTCGCCTCTGGGCTGAACCTGCTGCTGGGCGTGCTGCTGTTCGGCGTCGGACTCTCGATGACGGTGGCGCCGCTCACGAGCGCCATCCTAGGCAGCGTCCACCCGGGGCAAGCGGGCATCGGCTCGGCGGTGAACAACGCGGTGGCGCGCATCGCGGGCCTGGTCGCGGTCGCGATGGCAGGGATCGTGATCGGACAGCGGCTAGACACCGCCGGGATGCAGCGTGCGATGATCGTGACCGCGGGACTCCTGATCGTGGGCGGCGTGGTGTCCGCAATCGGGGTTCGCAATCACGAGCCGGCGGCCGAGCCGATTCAGGCCACGACCGACTGACCGGCGAGGACCAGCATCCCGGCATCCACGACCGCGCACGTCATGATGAGCTGCATGAGCAGGCGGGTGGGGCTGCGCCGGAGGAGCAGCACGATGCCGGCGACGGCGGCGGCGAGGCCGAGGGCCAAGCCGGCGATGAGAAGCGGAGGGACAGGGAGGCCGGGGCCGAGAGCGATGAGCGCCGTCGCGGCGATCAGGCAGACGAAAGCGATGACGCCGCTCACGAGCGGGCCGATGCGGTGGGCGAAGCCCCGGATGCCGGTGCGGGCGTCGTCGGCCAGATCGGGGAGGACGTTCGTGAGGTGCGCGGCGACCCCGAGCAGAGCGCCGGCTGCGATGACCCACGATGCGGGCCACACGGGCGCTGCCCGGCCGAGTGCGGCGATGGCGGGGAGGAGCCCGAAGCTTACTGCGAACGGGAGGAAAGAAATGGCGCTGCGCTTGAGTCCGGCGTTGTAGCTCCAGCCGCCCGCGATCGCGATGGTGTGGACGAGGAGCGCGCCCGGTCCGAGCAGGGCGGTTGTGGCGAGCGCGAGCGCCAGGGCGGCGAACGCGGCCGTGCGGACGACCGGAATGGGGATGTCGCCGCGGGCGGCGGGTTTGTCGCGGCGTGCGACTTCGCGTTCGCGGGCGGCATCCATCCAGTCGTTCGACCAGCCGATCGAGAGCTGGCCGAGCAGGACGGCGAGAGCGAGCAGCGCCAGCCGCCCGGGAGGGTAGCCGAGTGCGAGTCCGAGCCCTGTGGCGACGACGGTGACGACGAGGCTGGGGCCGGGGTGGCTGGAAAGGAGCAGCGAGAGGGGAGCGCTCCGGGCCGGCATGGGCCCATCGTAAGCTTTCGGGCGCTGGGAGCGGGGTGGGGAGGCGCTTTTTTCGGGTTCTCTGGAATAGTCGTCCGGTGCCGGCCGTTGCATGGGCTTTGACAGCTGATCTTCAGCGATAGCTTCCGATCAAGGAGAAATTGAATGACCATCGAGATTCCGGGCTACAAGGTCGGCACCTGGACCATCGACCCTGCGCACAGCGAGGTCGGCTTCAGCATCCGTCACCTCATGATCAGCAAGGTGAAGGGCATCTTCGAAGAATTCGACGCCACCTTCGTCACAGCCGAGAATCCGCTCGAGTCGAGCGTCAGTGCCCAGGTCCGGGTCGCCAGCGTCAACACCAAGAACGCCGACCGCGACGCTCACCTCCGCACCGGCGACTTCTTCCTCGCCGAGGAGCATCCGACCATCGACTTCGTCTCCACCGGCGTGCGCCAGGAGGACGGCGAGTTCCTGGTCGATGGCGACCTGACCATCAAAGGTGTCACGAAACCGGTCACCTTCGAGTTCGACTTCGGCGGTTTCGTCCACGATCTGTACGGAAACGACAAAGCCGGAGCAACGGCCAAGACCACGATCAACCGCGAGGACTTCGGCCTCACCTACAACGCGGCGCTGGAGATGGGCGGCATGCTGCTCGGCGACGATGTGACGATCACGCTGGAATTCCAGGCGGTGCTGCAGAAGGGCTGAGCCGGCCCTCTCGGCAAGCGCCCCGGCCCCACTCCGAAAGAGGCTTAGGACCGGGGCGCTTGCCGATCCCCGCTCAGAACGGCGGAGAGGCGGCTACAGCCGCACCGAGAAGTCAGAAGCCGCAAAGCACGACTGGGACCGGGACGCCGTTCCTCCCCGGCTGCGGGGTGGTGGGGCAGGGCTAAGCGGGTTCGGTCACGAAGTCGATGAGGCGCTCCACTGGGCCGAGCAGGTCCGGTTCCAGGTCCGCATATGTCCGCACTCGGCCGAGGATGCGTTTCCACGCTCGTGCGATGTCGGCCTGGGTCGCGTGCGGCATCCCGAGCGTCTGGCAGATCCCCTGCTTCCACGGGATCGAGCGCGGGACGCTCGGCCACGCCGTCAGTCCCATCCGCTCGGGCTTCACCGCCTGCCAGATGTCGATGTACGGATGCCCGGCGATCAGGACGTGCTCGCCGTGCTGCCCCCGCGCGACCTGCTCGGCGATCCGGCTCTCCTTCGATCCGGGAACGAGGTGGTCGACCAGCACGCCGATCCGCCGGCTGCGACCCGGCGCGAAATCGCGCACGATCGCATCCAGATCGTCCACACCGTCCAGATGCTCCACCACGACGCCTTCGACGCGCAGATCGTCGCCCCAGACGCGCTCCACCAGTTCGGCATCGTGCCGGCCCTCGACGAAGATCCGGGAGGCGCGCGCCACCCGAGCCTTCGCCTCACCGGCCGGAAACGACCCGGACGCGGTTCGCGCTCGTCCGCCCGCCGCGCGCTTCGGCGCGACCAGCCGCACCGGCGCTCCGTCGATCAGAAAGGAGCCCCTGAGAGGGAAGACCCGTCTCTTCCCGAAGTAGTCCTCCAGTTCGACCGTCTGTGCTTCGAGCCGGGTGATCGCACCGCAGAAGCCGCTGGCGGCCTCCTCCACGACGAGGTCGCGCACAGCCTCCGCTTCGGGGACGGGCCGGCGCCCGGCCTTCCGCCAGTCGCCAGCGAGCACATCGGTTCCGTAGCGGTCGTCCATCACATGAGGAGGCTAGGGGATGCCGTGGGAGCGGTGGCCGAGGCGCACCGTCGTGCGCCCGACGTGGAACCCCACCTAATCGCCCGCCCGCTCGTTCTCGCAACGCTGGTCGGCGTCACGCGGGCAGCTCGGTGGCGGCGGGTCCCTCCTCAGGGTGCCGATTCCGAGCTTTGCGCTCGAACCGAAAGCCGTGCGCCATGCGCGCTCCCACGCATCCGGACGGAGTGCGTGACAGCGCAGCGGTCACCCGGTCACCCGGTCGCGCCGAAGAGCAGACCGAGAAAGTAGGTCGCGGCGGCGGCGCCGAACCCGATGCCGAGCTGGCGCAGCGCGCCCTTCCACGGGGATCCGCCCGAAAGCAGCCCAACGATCGCGCCGGTCCCGAGCAGCACCAGCCCGACGAGCGCCGAGGCGACGATGACGGCGGTCGTCCCGGTGAGTCCGAAGAGGTAGGGCAGGATCGGGATGAGCGCACCCGACGCGAAGAAGCAGAAACTCGACAGCGCCGCGTTCCAGCCGGTGCCGATCTCCTCGTGCTCCTCGTCCCTCACACCCGGGCCTGGCAGGGGGGAGGAATGAGCGCCGAGGGTGCTGAGCACCTGGTGCGCGTGCGCGGTCGCCTCCTCCGGTGACATCCCACGAGCCCGGTAGACGAGTGTGAGTTCGTTCGCATCCACATCCAGGTCCGGCAGCGCAGAACGGGTCGCCGGATTGGGGGTGGACGCCTCCAGCAGTTCCCGCTGCGAGCGCACCGAAACATACTCGCCGGCGCCCATCGACAGCGCCCCCGCGAGTAGCCCCGATACACCGGTGAGGAGCACGATCTCTGTGGCGACGCCGCTCGCGCTCACGCCGAGCACGAATGCGAGATTGCTGACGAGTCCGTCGTTCGCTCCGAACACCGCCGCGCGGAATGTCCCCGACAGTCGCTGCCGTCCGCGAGCGGCGAGCGCGCGCACGACTTCCTCGTGTACTTGTTCGTCGGCCACCATCTGCGCGGTGGCGTCTGCGTCCGTCGCATACGGTGAGCGCGCCTCCGCCCGCTGGGCGAGCGCGAGCACGAAGACGGAACCGAACCGACGGGCGAGGACGCTCAGCGCCCGGGTCCGGATGTCACCGCGCAGAGCCCGCCCGGCCTGGTCGCCGAGCAGGTCAAGCCAGTGCTGCTCGTGGCGGCCCTCGGCTTCGGCTAGCGCGAGCAGGATCTCGCGCTCCTTGCCCTCGCGGCGTCCTGCCAGATCGCGGTAGACGGCGGCTTCCGCACGCTCGTTGGCCAGATAGCGCCGCCAGCGCTTGATGTCGGAGGGGGTGTGGGACGTGGTGACCATCAGTGTGCAAGCCTAGGCGATGGGCGAGCGCGGGGTGGTCCGTGCTGTTTACGACGCAAGATGGGAATCACACGGCACCGGCCCCGAATTCACACTAGGACGAAGCATCTCCCGCCCAATTCCTGCCTCTGCCGATCCGTGTTGCCACCAGCGCCGCTCAGCGACGGCGGGAACGCCGAAGGCCCGCGATCCGAACGATTTCCGTTCCGAACACGGACCTTCGAGGTCATCCGCACAAAGGATTTCACGTCATCTATACAAACGAGAACCGGTGTCCGAGGGGGGACTTGAACCCCCACGCCCTATACGGGCACTAGCACCTCAAGCTAGCGCGTCTGCCATTTCCGCCACCCGGACGAGGTGTACATAGCCGCCGATCTTTCCGGCTGCCGAAGAAAGACATTAGCACGAATGCGAACGACGGCTTCATTCCGTCGTGCAACCCGGGCGTGGCGGGGGTCCCGGTAGCGTTGCCGTATGACCGATGCTCTGTCCGACGCCACCACACCCCCTGAGCTCGACGACACCGCGATCATCGCGCGGGACCTGATCCGTTTCGACACCACCAATTACGGAGAGGGGACATCCAACGGCGAGATCGCCGCCGCGGAGTACGTCGAGGCGCGGTTGAGCGCGCTCGGGCTCGCGCCGAAGCTGTTCGACTCGGAGCCCGGCCGCACGAGCGGCGTCGCCCGGGTCGAGGGCAGGAACCCCGGCAAGCCTGCGCTGGTGGTCCACGGCCACCTCGACGTCGTCCCCGCCGACCCGCGCACCTGGACGGTCGACCCGTTCGGGGGCGAGATCAAAGAGGGAATGCTCTGGGGGCGCGGGGCCGTCGATATGAAGAACATGGATGATGGATGCGATGATCCTGACCGCGGTCGGGGACATCCTGAGCACAGGGGAGCGGCCGGAACGCGACCTCGTCCTGGCCTTCTTCGCCGATGAGGAAGACGGCGGACGGCGCGGCTCTCACTTTCTGGTGGACAGCCACCCCGAGCTGTTCGCCGGAGCCACCGAGGCGATCAGCGAGGTCGGTGGCTACTCGATCGACCTCGACGGCCGCCGTGCCTACCTGCTGCAGACGGGAGAGAAATCCCTGGTCTGGATCAAGCTCATCGCCCGGGGTCCCGCCGCACACGGCTCCCGCCTCATCCGGGACAATGCGATCACCCGCCTCGGGGAGGCTGTCGTCGCGATCGGCCGTCGCGAATGGCCGCTCCAGCTCACGGCGACCACCACCCGGCTGGTCGCGGAGCTGGGTCGCCTCCTGAACGTCGACCCCCAGCGGATCGGCCCCGACGAGGTCGTGCTGCGCACCGGTACGGCGGCGGGCTTCATCCTGGCCACCCTGCGCGCGACGAGCAACCCGTCGCTGCTGAAGGCGGGCTACAAGCACAACGTCATCCCGGACACCGCGGAGGCGCTGATCGACATCCGCACCCTCCCCGGCGACGAAGACCGCGTGCTCGCCGAGATCCGCGATCTGATCGGCGACGAAGTGGAGATCCAGGTCCTGCACCGCGACATCGGGCTGGAAGCGGACTTCGGCGGTGAACTGGTCGAAGCGATCGCCGCGACGCTCGAACGCCACGACCCCGGTGCGCCCGTGCTCCCGTACCTCCTCTCCGGCGGCACGGACAACAAAGCGCTCAGCAAGCTCGGGATCACCGGGTACGGCTTCGCGCCGCTGCGACTCCCCAAGGAGCTCGACTTCCCCGCAATGTTCCACGGTGTCGACGAACGTGTCCCCCTTGAGGCGTTAGTGTTCGGGAGAACCGTCCTGCGCGACCTGTTGCGTAGCTACTGAAAGGATGCATGGATTTCCTCAACGCCCTCATCCTGGGCCTCGTCCAGGGACTCACCGAGTTTCTGCCCATCTCCTCGAGCACACACATCCGCATCATCGGTGAGCTGCTGGGCACGGGCGTGGACCCCGGCGCCCGCTTCACCGCGATCATCCAGCTCGGCACGGAGGCGGCCGTGCTGCTGTACTTCTGGCGCGACATCGCGCGGATCGTCTCACGCTGGGTCCGATCGCTGTCCGGCAGCGTGCCGCGCAGCGATCCGGACGCCCGGATGGGCTGGCTGGTCATCCTGGGCAGCGTTCCGATCGTTGTCCTCGGCCTGGTATTCCAGAACGCCATCGAGACCACTTTCCGCTCGCTCTGGATCGTCGCCGTCACGCTCATCGTCTTCGGCATCCTGCTGGGCGTCGCTGATTGGGTGGGCGCGAAGACACGCCGCCTCCGCGAGCTGACCTCGGGGAACGGCATCGTCTTCGGCTTCGCGCAGGCGCTCATCCCGGGTGTGTCCCGTTCCGGCGGAACCATCACCGCCGGGCTGTTCATGGGGTACCAGCGTCGCGCCGCCGCTCGGTACTCCTTCCTGCTCGCCATCCCCGCAGTTTTCGGCAGCGGCTTGTACCAGCTCTACAAGGCGTTCAAGTAGCCCTGCGCCGAAGCGCTCGCGAAGGCCGGACACTGCACCCCCGAAGTCTTCGGACCGGTCGAGACCGCTGCGGCGACCGTGGTCGCTTTCGTGGTCGGCCTCCTGGTGATCGCCTTCTTCATGGGCTATATCTCCCGCCGCAGCTTCCTGCCGTTCGTCGTCTACCGCATCGCCCTCGGTGCGCTGCTGATCATCCTGCTGAGCACCGGCGTCCTCGCACCCTGACCTTCTTTCTCCGGAGCCCTGGCCTCCTCCCGGCGCTCCTGCTCCGGTCGCCCCGCCGCAACCCCAGACATCTCCTCTTTTCTTGCGCCATCGCCGGAAAGGGAAGGGAAGTCGGGCGACTCTCTCCAGAAAGTCAGGAAAGGAGGAGTTTCCGGCATGTGGGCGCGACTCCTCGGCCTCAGGGGAGGCCGAGCGGGGGGAACAGAGGACGGCGGACGCAGAGAGGGGGTGACGTCAGCCACGGCGGGGGTCATCGCCGGCGCGGCCGTCGCGGCGGCGGAGGTAGCGCTCGAACTCCTGGGCGATCGCCTCGCCGCTGGCCTCAGGGGAGTCCACGGTGTCGCGTGCCTGCTCCAGCTGCTGGATGTACGTAGCCATCTCGTCGTCGTCCAGAGCCAGCGCGTCGATCCCGGCTTCCCAGGCCGTGGCCTCCTCCACCAGCGAGCCACGCGGGATGGTGACATTCACCAGCTCTTCGAGCTTGTCGATCAGTGCGAGCACCGCCTTCGGGCTGGGCGCATTGTGGACATAGTGCGGAACCGACGCCCAGATGGAGATGGTCGGAATGCCCACGTCCTCCGCCCCTTCGGCGAGCGCGCTCAGGATACCGACCGGCCCCTCGTACGAAGAGCGTTCGATGCCGAGCTCCGCACGGACGGCCGCGTTCTCGCTCGAAGCGAAGATGGAGATGGGGCGGGTGTGCGGTACGTCCGCCAGCATCGCACCGAGGAAGACGATGGCGCCGATGTCGGAGGCCAGGGCCGCATCCATGATCTCCGCGGTGAAGCTGCGCCAGCTGCGCGACGGCTCGGTGCCGAGGAGAAGGAAGATATTGCCCGCGTTGGCGCCGGTGGCGTCCAGGCGCGCATCGCCGGTGTCGCCGGGGCGAGCTGGGCCCAGGATCTCCGCGGACGGCCAGATGAGGCGCCGGCGGCCGTCGTCGTCCGCGACGACCGGCCGGTTGAACTGGAAGTCGAAGTACAGCTCGGGATCGACCTCGGCGACCGGGACGACATCCAGCTGGTCCTTGAGCGTCTTGACGGCCCCGCTGGCGGCCTCGCCAGCGTCGTTCCACCCTTCGAAGGCCACCACGAGGATGCGCCCTCCGAGGATGCTGTTCGCGTCAGTCACGGGGCGTTCTGGTCCTTTCATCCGGCGACCGGTCAGGACGCCGTCCCTCAAGAATAGGCCCGGGGCCGCCGGGATAGACTTGTCAGCCGTGACCGAACTGACTCCGCACGCGATGCCGGCCGCCGTCTTCTGGGATATGGACGGCACGCTCGTCGACACCGAACCCTACTGGATGGATGCGGAGCGCGAGCTGGTGGCCTCGTTCGGCGGCGTCTGGACCCACGACGATGCCCTCCTCATGGTCGGTCTCGGGCTCTGGAACTCGGCCGAGATTCTCCGCAGCCGCGGCGTCCACATGGAGGCGGATGCGATCGTCGCTTGGCTGACCGGTCGGGTCCGCGAGCGTCTCGCGGACGATGGTGTGCCGTGGCGTCCGGGAGCCCGCGAACTCCTCGCGAGCCTGCGCGAGCGGCATGTTCCGACGGCCCTCGTGACCATGTCACTGCGCAGCATGGCGGAGCAGATCGTCGATCGCATCCCGTTCGCCGCGTTCGACGCCATCGTCAGCGGCGACGAGGTGGACGAGCCGAAGCCGCATCCCGAGCCGTACCTGCGGGCAGCGCGGCTGCTGGGCGTGGAGGTGCGCGAAGCCGTGGCCATCGAGGATTCGCTGGTCGGCCTCGCCTCCGCGGTCGCCTCGGGCGCCGTCGCGATCGGCGTGCCCCACATCGTGCCCTTGCCCGAGTCGGAGGAGCACACGCTGTGGCCGACCCTCGACGGCCGCTCGGCCGAGGATGTCGCCGCGGTCGCCGCGGCCAGGAGGGCGGCCCTGTGACCGGCGTCAGGCCCGAGCGCGCCCCGCGCAGCTCCGGACCGTTCCGCGCGGGTGACCGTGTGCAGCTCACCGGTCCCAAAGGCCGGATGAACACGATCACCCTCGTCCCAGGCGCGCTGTTCCACAGCCACCGCGGCGTGCTCGAGCACGACGTCGTGATCGGCCAGCACGACGGTTCGGTGGTCGTCAACAATGCGGGCGTCGAGCATCTCGCGCTCCGTCCGCTGCTGAACGACTTCGTGATGTCCATGCCCCGTGGCGCGGCCATCGTCTATCCGAAGGACGCCGCGCAGATCCTCGCTCTCGCCGACATCTTCCCCGGCGCCACGGTCGTGGAAGCGGGCGTGGGCTCCGGCGCCCTCTCGCTGTGGCTGCTGCGCGCGATCGGACCGGAGGGCAGGCTGCTTTCGTTCGAGCGCCGCGAGGAGTTCGCGGAGGTCGCGCGCGACAACGCGGCTTCCTTCCTCGGCCGCGATCCGGAGAACTGGACCGTCGCTGTCGGCGACGTGCAGGAAGCCCTGCCCGCCGCTGTCGAGCCCGGTTCCGTCGACCGCGTGGTGCTGGACATGCTCGCGCCCTGGGAGACGCTGGAGGCGGTGTCCGCCGCGCTCAAACCTGGCGGTGTCGTCCTCTGCTACATCGCGACCGTGACCCAGCTCTCGCGCGTGGCCGAGGCGATCCGGTCGACCGGCCACTACGCACATCCCCAGTCCAGCGAGACGATGGTTCGTGGCTGGCATGTCGAAGGGCTGGCCGTCCGCCCCGACCACCGCATGATCGCGCACACCGGTTTCCTTCTCACCGCCCGCCGGCTGGCGCCGGGCACAGTGCTTCCCGAGCTGAAGCGACGTCTCTCCAAGAGCGACTACTCGGACGCGGATGTCGAGGCCTGGACGCCCGGAGCGCTGGGCGAGCGCCAGTCCAGCCCGAAGAGCCTCCGCAAGCGGATGCGCGAGGCGGCGGCGAGTGCCGGCCTCGCCCGCGACCGGGACGGGGACGCTCCGGGCGTCGACTAACATGAGGGAGGCCGTCGCGAAAGCAGCGACCGCTCACCACCGATCGGATCGAAAGAGGACCCGTGCGCAGAGCAACCGCACTCGGAAGAACGTCCGCCGTCGTCCTGGCCGCCGCCGTCGTGGCCGCCGCGCTCAGCGGATGCTCCTCGGACCGCAACGCCGATTGTGGCACCGAGCTGACCGCAGGCAAGGCCTCCGGTCTGGTGTCGGCTACCGGCGCGTTCGGCAGCCAGCCGACGGTGACGGCGCCGTCCCCGATCTATACCACCGCCTCGCAGCGCAGCGTCCTCACCGCCGGCAGCGGAGACCGCGTCCACAAGGGCGACTCGATCGAGCTGACCTACACTGTGGTCAACGGCAGCACAGGCCAGGTCGCCGGGCAGAGCCGCGGCAAACAGTGGTTCCCGCTCGGCTCCGACCCGATCAGCAAGGGTTTGCAGTGCGCGGCCGTCGGCTCTCGCGTCGCGATCGTGCTGTCGCCCTCGGACGCCGGCGCGCAGGACAACAGCACCTCGCCGATCTACGTGATCGACATCGTCAAGTCCTACCCCTCGGCCGCGAACGGCGCGGTACGTCCGGCCGCTTCGGGTTTCCCGACCGTGGTGCTCGCGCCGACCGGCCAGCCCGGCATCACCATCCCCTCGTCGGGCTCCGCGCCCCAGAGCGTGCGCAGCGAACTGCTCAAGGCCGGTGACGGCGCGACCGTCAAGAAGGACAGCGAGATCGTCCTGAACTACACGGCCGTCGGCTGGGAGAACAAGAACATCGTCACCAGCTCGTGGGCCACCGGGGCTCCGGACCTCGCGAGTCTGGCGACCGGCCAGAGCACCATCCAGAGCCGGAACCAGAGCGTGCTCCCGCAGAGCATGCTGAAGGAACTGGTCGGCCAGAAGACCGGCTCGCAGCTGGTCATCGAAACGCCCGAGTCGGGCGGCTTCCCGGCTTCGGCCTGGGTCGTGGACATCCTCGGCATCCGCTGACCCGCCTCGGCTGCCCGGACTCGTCGGCGGACTAGAATGAGCGGGTGCCTCGATCCTCGTCCTCGCCCCCGCGTGTCCCGGTCGAGGAACGTCTGTTCAGCCTCGTGCTGGCGCTGCTCGCGACTGAGAACGGGCTGACCAAAAGCGAGATCTTGTCCACGGTCCAGGGCTACCGCCAGCGTTTCGACGCCCGCGGCGGCAACGCTTCCCTGGAGCGCCAGTTCGAGCGCGACAAAGATGACATCCGGGAGCTCGGCGTGCCCTTGGAGACGGTGGAGTCGCCCGAGGCGGCCGGCAACAACCAGTTGCTGCGCTACCGCATCCCGAAGGGCGCCTACGACCTGCCTCAGGATGTCGTGTTCTCGCCCGAGGAGATCACCCTGCTTGGCCTCGCGGCCACGGTCTGGCGCGAGGGCTCGCTCTCCGGCGAGTCCCGGCGTGCGCTCCTGAAGCTGCGTTCCCTCGGGGTGGAGGCGGACGATCCGGTCGTCGGCTACGCGCCCCGTCTGCGCGCCCGGGAGAGCGCGTTCGAGCCGCTTGGTCAGGCGCTCGAGCGGCATGTCCTCGTCCAGTTCCCCTACCTGAAGCCCGGCGAGAGCGCGTCCCGGGTGCGCACTGTCGCTCCGCTCGCTCTGGTTCAGCACCAGGGGCGCTGGCATATGCGTGGCATGGATCAGGAGGCTGGGGAGGCGCGCACTTTCCTCCTCTCCCGGATCGTGGGCCCGGTCAAGCTGACCGCGCTCGGGTTCCGGCAGGAGGAGCGCGACTTCGCCGCTCAGGCGCTTGCGGAGCTGGATGCGATCTGGGCGGCCAATGTCGCGGAGATCGAGGTCACAGCCGGCACGGACGCGGCGACCCGTCTGGGCAAACGTTCCGGTGATGCGGTCCCGATCGCAGGTGACGGGGAAGCGCTCCGGCTCGCGGTCAACTTCTCCGACATCAACATTCTCGCCGATCAGCTCGCGAGCTTCGGCCCAGAGGTGCTCGTGATAGCCCCTGAGGAGCTGCGTGAGAAGGTGCTCGGACGGCTGCGCACGACAGCGGCGGCGCACGAGGGGAGCGTGCATGGCTGAGCGGAGGCGCCCGATGCAGGCACAGGACAAATTGGCCTTCCTGCTCGCACTCGTGCCCTACCTGATGGACAGGGACAGGGTGAGCGTCGCCGAGGCAGCTCAGCACTTCGGCGTCGATCAGGAGAGTGTGCGCGACGCCGTCCGGCTCATCGCGGTCTCTGGCATCCCGGGGGAGACCACCGCCTATCAGCCGGGTGACCTGTTCGACATCGCCTGGGACGATTTCGAGGACAACGACCAGATCGTCCTCACCCACCAGGTCGCGATCGACGACTCGCCGCGCTTCTCCTCCCGGGAGGCCGCCGCGCTCATCGCAGGCCTCCAGTACCTCACGGCCCTGCCCGAGAACGCCGACCGCGATGTCGTTGGCTCGCTCATGGCTAAGCTAGCCCGAGGAGCCTCCGCGGCCCCCAGTCAGGTGGCCGTCGCCCGGTCGGAGTCGGACGAGGCTCTGGCGACCATCCGGGATGCCGTGGTCGCCGGCGCCCAGCTCCAGTTCGCCTACCGGAATTCGCGCGGCGAACGGGAGCGGCGCCGTGTCGATCCGCTGCGCGTCGAATCCATCGACCAGGACTGGTATCTGCGCGGCTGGGACCATCTTCGGACCGCGATCCGCACGTTCCGCCTCGACCGCATCGACGACCTCGTTGTCACCGATGAGCCGATCGCGTACCGGCCGGGCGATGTCACGCTCCCGGAGAGTCTGTTCGAGGGCGCCCCGGATGACTTACTGGTCACGATCGAGGTCTCCGCCTCCGCTGTGCCCCTGATCGAGGACTACATCCCCAAGAACGCGTTTCGCGAGGAGCGCGACGGGCGGCTGCGCACGAGTATGCGCGTCGCCCACTTCCACGGCCTCAAGCGGCTGGTCGCGGGCCTCTCCGGTGTGCTCACCGTTCTCGATCCGCCCGAGGCGCGTCGTGTCGTCGCGGAATGGGGCCGTGCGGGCGCTCGCCGATACCGGTAAAATGGGTACATGGTTTGGTGGTCGTGGCTCTTGATCTGGACCGTACTTGTGTTCGGTCTCCTCGGGATGCTCGCGTTCTTCGCCTGGTGGCTGTTCCGCAAGCTCATGGCAGCCGCCTCCGAGGCGGCGGCTCTCCTCGACAGCACTGAAATACTGACACGACGCGCGCAGGAGGTGCGGGAGGGCCCCTTTCACCCTGCTGTGCTCCTGGACGCCACGCAGCTTCGCGATCGGCGTACGCAAGCGCTCGCGGACCGCGCCTTTGTTCGGCAAGCTCGCAGGGATTCCCGAGTTAGGCGAGGTAAACTCCTGGTTAACGCGGACCCGTTTCGTCAAACCCACCTCACCCAAAGGACCTGATCATGCTCGGTGGCCTCACCGGATGGCATCTGCTCATCATTCTCGCAGTCATCCTGCTCTTGTTCGGCGCGCCGAAGCTTCCCGCTCTGGCCAAGAGCGTCGGGCAGTCCATGCGGATCTTCAAGGGCGAAGTCAACGAGATGAAGAAGGACGGCGATAAGGACAAGGGCGAAGGCGGCAGCACCGCCCCGGCGACCGACACAGGCGCCTCGTCCGAGCAGAACTCCAAGTAACGCCGTGGCCTCGAAGAAACGAGGCAAGAACAGCGAAGGCAGGATGTCGCTTGCCGAGCACTTCATCGAGCTTCGCAAACGCCTCTTCCGCTCGGCGATCGCTCTGTTCGCCGGAGCCATCATCGGCTGGTTTCTCGCCTCACCTGTCATGAACGCGATGCGTGGACCTGTCACCGACATCGCCGCGCAGCAGGGCCGTGAGGCCATGCTCAACTATGACAGCATCACGGGGGCGTTCGACCTCAAGATGCAGATGGCGATCACCATCGGCGCCATCATCTCGAGTCCCGTGTGGCTCTGGCAGATCTGGGCCTTCTTCGTCCCCGCGCTGACGCGCCGGGAGCTGAAGTACGCCTTCGGGTTCTTCTTCACCGCTGTGCCGCTGTTCATCGCGGGAGGTTTCGTCGGCTGGTTGCTGGTGCCGCACATCGTGAGCCTGCTGACAAGTTTCGCCCCCGAGCAGGACTCAGCGATCATCGGCGCCAAGACCTACTTCGACTTCATCATGAAGCTGGTTATCGCCGTCGGGGTCGCGTTCGTGCTTCCCGTGTTCTTGGTGCTGCTCAACTTCGTGGGGGTGCTGAGCGCCAAAACGATCATCGCGTCGTGGCGCTGGGCGATGATCGCGATCGTCCTCTTCACAGCAATCGCGACGCCCGCGGCCGATGTGCTTTCGATGTTCCTGCTGGCGATCCCGATGGTCGTCCTCTACTTCGGGGCTTACGGGGTGTCGTGGCTGCACGATCGCCGGGCCGTCAAAGCTGCCGAGCGGCTGGAAGCTAACCTCCCCGTCTAGGGAGACCGGCCGTTGGGGGCGGCTGTGAGCGCTGGGGGAGAGCATAGGCTGGTGCGGTGACCGATCAGCAGCAGCTCTCCCCGGCCGAGCGCTTCGCCGCTTCGCACCAGCGTGCCCGGCAGCCCCTGCTCGAGACGTTCCTGACGGGGCTGGGCTTCGACCTCGATCCGTTCCAGCGGGAGGCATGTACGTGCCTGGAGAACGGCCGGAGCGTGCTCGTGGCCGCGCCCACCGGCGCGGGCAAGACGATCGTCGCGGAGTTCGCCGTGTTCCTCGCCATGCGCCAGGCGAACGCGAAGGTGTTCTACACCACTCCAATGAAAGCCCTGAGCAACCAGAAGTTCCAGGAGTTCCAGGACACTTACGGTCCCGAGTCGGTCGGTCTGCTCACCGGCGACACGAACATCAACTCGCATGCCCGGATCGTCGTTATGACGACCGAGGTGCTGCGCAACATGCTGTACGCGGACTCCGATCTGCTCGGCGATCTGGCGTACGTGGTCATGGACGAGGTGCATTACCTCGCCGACCGGTTCCGCGGCGCTGTGTGGGAAGAGGTCATCATCCATCTCCCCCCGGCGGTGCGGATGGTGTCGCTCAGCGCGACGGTGTCCAACGCGGAGGAGTTCGGCGACTGGCTGCAGGCGGTCCGCGGCGACACCGATGTCGTCGTCTCCGAGGAGCGTCCGGTGCCGCTGGAACAGCACATCCTGATGCGCTCCAAGCTGATCGACCTGTTCGACTCGTCGGGGCTGGCGGCGGCCAACCGAGTGAACCCGGAGCTCGTTCAGATGGCACGCTCCGGGGGCCGCGTGCTCAGCAGCCGGCAGCGGCGGGATATCGGACGGTATCATTCGCGAGGCGGACGGCCGGACTCGTTCCGGATGAATCGCGCCGAGATCGTGCGGCTGCTGGACGAGCACAACCTGCTTCCCGCCATCTTCTTCCTCTTCAGCCGCAACGGTTGCGACGCCGCCGTACGGCAGACTCTGCGGGCTGGTGTCCGGCTGACCGAACAGCGCGAGCGCGACGATATTCGCTCGATCGTGGAGGAGCGCTGCCGGACGCTGATGGACGAGGACCTCGCCGTGCTCGGCTACTGGGAGTGGCTGGAAGGGCTGGAGCACGGTGTCGCCGCCCACCACGCCGGGATGCTGCCGGCCTTCAAAGAGGTCGTGGAAGAGCTGTTCCGGCGCAAGCTCGTCAAGGTCGTCTTCGCGACGGAGACGCTGGCGCTCGGCATCAACATGCCGGCGCGGACCGTCGTTCTCGAAAAGCTGGAGAAGTTCAACGGCGAGTCCCGCGTTCCGATCACACCAGGGGAGTACACGCAGCTGACCGGGCGCGCCGGGCGTCGCGGCATCGACGTAGAAGGGAACTCGGTCATCCAATGGGAGGACGGCCTTGATCCGCAGTCGGTCGCATCGCTCGCCTCGCGGCGCAGTTACCCCCTGAACTCCAGCTTCCGGCCGACGTACAACATGGCGGTCAATCTGATCGACCAGTTCGGCCGACAGCGCACGCGCGAGATCCTGGAGTCGTCGTTTGCGCAGTTCCAGGCCGACCGCGCGGTGGTCGATCTTGCGCGCAAGGTCCGGCAGCAGGAGGAGTCGCTCGCCGGCTACGAGAAAGCGATGACCTGCCACCTGGGCGATTTCCGCGAGTACTCCGGTGTCCGCCGCGAGCTCACCGATCTGGAACGCAAGGGCCAGCGCCTCGACAGCGCCTCGCGCGCTGATCGGGACCGCCGTCAGCGACAGCTGACCGAACTGCGGAAGCGGATGCGCGAGCACCCCTGCCACCGGTGCTCCGACCGTGAACAGCACGCCCGGTGGGCCGAGCGCTGGTGGAAGCTGAAACGCGAGACCGACCTGCTCAGCGCGCAGATCCAGTCCCGCACCGGCGCCGTCGCGAAGGTCTTCGACCGAGTCTCGGATGTCCTGGATGAGCTCGGCTACCTTGTCGTGGAAGACGGCGTGACGAAGCTGACGGTCCACGGCCGCACCCTGAAGCGTATCTATGGGGAGCGCGACCTGCTCGTCGCCGAGTGCCTGCGCCGTGGCACCTGGAAGGAGCTGGACGCTCCGAGTCTCGCCGCGATGGCCTGCGCCCTCGTCTTCGAGCCCCGCCGCGACGACGGGCTGGGGCACGACCGGGCACTGCCGCGGGGGGCTTTCCTTCCCGCGCTCGACAAGACGACCGACCTGTGGGCGCGCCTGGACGATCGGGAGCGGGAGAACCGCCTGCCCGGCAGCGAGCCGCCTTCCACCGCTCTGGCGCTCGCGATGCACCAGTGGGCTCGGGGCTCGGGGCTGGACGCCGTGCTCCGCGAGGCGGATATGGCCGCGGGCGACTTCGTCCGCTGGACGAAACAGACCATCGATCTGCTCGATCAGCTCTCGCTGGTCGCTCAGGGGAACCTGGGGCGCACCGCACGGCAGGCACTGGAGGCCATCCGCCGCGGCATCGTGGCGTACTCCTCCGTTGCCTGAACGACGCACCGAGCGCGATGCCTTAGGCTCTCGACTCGTGACCCGATCGCCTCGCGCTCCACTCCCGCTCTGGCTCGCGATACTCCTCGCCGCCACTGCGGGACCAGTGCTGGACGCGGGTTTCCCCGATCGCGACTGGTGGCCGCTCACCTTCGCCGGCATCGCGATGGCGCTGCTCGCGCTGCCCGGCCGTCGCGCCGGTTCGGCGTTCCTCATCGGCTGGCTGACGGGGGAGACGTTCTATCTGGTCCATGTCTCCTGGAGCGCTCTCTACCTCGGTCCGGTTCCCTGGGTTGCGCTCTCCACGCTGGAAGCGCTGTTATGGGGAGTCGGCGGCATCCTGATCGCGCTCGCCCTCCGCTGGGTTCCGCGCGCTTTCCCGACGCGGTGGGGACGGCTGGGCCTCGTGCCGGTGGTCGTCTCGGGTCTCTGGGTCCTGCGCGAGTACGCGACCGGGAACTGGCCTTATGGTGGCTTCTCCTGGGGGCGTGTCGCCGAGTCGCAGTCGGAGAGCCCTCTCGCGCCGCTTGTCGCCTGGCTCGGCATCTCGGGCCTCGGATTCGCGATGGTGTGGCTGGTGGCATTACTGATCGAGCTCAGGTTCGCAGCGGAGGTGCGCCGTGTCCAGCGCGCGGCTCTGGCCGGCACCGCCGTCGCCCTCGTGCTCGCCATTCCGGCCTGGCCGATGCCCACGCACGGAACCATCCGCATCGCCGCAGTCCAGGGCAACGGCCCCGCGGGCTACTTCGACACCGCGCCGGCCGGCGCCGTGCTGGCCACACAGATCGAGGAGACTCAGCGGATCTCCCCCGCCGAGCGTGTCGATCTGGTCGTCTGGCCCGAGGGCTCCGCACTGCCCGACCCGACCCGGGACCCGGATGCGGCCACCGTTCTCGACGCACTGAGCCGTCGTTACGGCGCGCCGTTCCTCGTCGGCACCATCACGGACCGCGACGGCGAGTACTTCAACTCGTCGCTCAAGTGGGAGGCGGGAAAAGGAGCCGTCGACCACTACGACAAGAAGCATCCGATTCCGTTCGGCGAGTACGTCCCCGATCGGGCGTTCTGGAGGCTGTTCGCGCCCTCGCTCATCGAACTCATCGCCCGCGACTACACACCGGGCACACGGGCCAATACCATCGACATCGACGGTGTGCGCGTCGGCGTTTCGATCTGCTTCGACATTGTCGACGACCAGTTGCTGACCGATATGATGCGGGACGGTGCGCAGGTCATCCTGGCTCAGAGCAACAACGCGGATTTCGGCCAGACCGACGAGAACCAGCAACAGCTGGCCATCGCCCGGCTCCGAGCCATCGAGTCCGGCCGGTCGCTCGTGAATATCTCGACCGTCGGCAGCAGCCAGATCATCGGCCCGGATGGGCGCACGATCAGCGAGATTCCGCCGTTCACAGCCGGGCACATGGTGGCGGATGTGCCGCTGGGGACCACGACGACGCCCGCGGCACTGCTGAGCAGGGGGATCGAGTTCCTCGCGGCGGGGCTCGGGCTGTTCGGGCTTCTGGTGGCGTTCGGCGGCCGGAACAACACGGCGCCGGAGGCGAGGAGGCCGCTCCCGCCGATGCGGTGAGAGCGGCCTCCGGGAACCCCGGCGTCAGGCGCTGTGCTTGTGCTCCCCGGTGCCACGGCGGGAGCGCAGGTAGTGCAGGCGCTCCTCCAGCAGCTCCTCCAGCTCGGCGCGCGTGCGGCGCTCCAAGAGCATGTCCCAGTGGCTGCGGGGGACTTTGACATCCGCGTGGTCGATCTCGACGGGCTTGTCGTCGACCAGGCGCAGAGCCTCGTGGCCGCAGTGACGGCACTCCCAGGCGTCGGGGGCTTCGGCCTCGGCCGCGAACACGACCTCGGTCTCTTTGCCGCAAGACGGGCACTGGTAGGTGTAACGGGACCGCGGAGAGTAAACGACGCCTGCTTCGCTCTGGAGGCTTTGGGCGCCAAGTCTCATTCCGCGCAGACTGCGATCAGCCATGGGGTGGTCTCCTCTTCGCGCGAATCTTCACATTTATAAACCACCAAGCTGGGTGTTCTCTTTCCGTGGCGGAGATCCTCTCAATGAAGTCACAGCCGCCCCGGTGGCTCAGTGGCGGGATTCGCGCCTCGGCCAAAGACGTGAGGACATCGCAGCGGTCGGTGACGATTCCGTCGAATCCTCGCTCCAGTAAGCGGGGCGTGGCCTCGCGCCCGTTCACTGTCCAGACGAAAAACTCAGCGACAATAGCCCGAATGACGCTGATTTTTTGCTGAGTGAGGATCTTCGAAGAGCTCTGGCGTTCGGGGACTTGCACTGCGGTGAATCCGCGCGGTGCGCGCGGCAGAAGCGGCCGGAGCCCGGGTTTCGCGCCAGGGTGGGGACGGACTCACGGACGGAGGGGGAGGACGCCACTTGCGAAAAGCACGTCCACGGTGGCGCGGATCGCTGCGGCGGCGGGAAGGGCCGTGCGTTCGTCTTTGACATCGATGGTGAAACGCACCTTGCGGAGCGCCGCGAACGACTGGCCGGGGCACAGCGGCGGAGTCCCATTCCTGTGAGCTGCTCGACCCGCACCGAACGGCCCTCGCCCCCCTCAGGCCGGGTCGTGGCTGATCACTGCGACACCGTTCGCGCAGGTGTGGACGTCGCTCTCCCGGTGGGTCGCTCCCGTGTTCACCGTGTGGAGGAAGGCAAGCAGCGTGTTCCTGGTCGCTTCGAGTGCGGGGCCGCAGCGCGCGATGATGCGCGGTCGCGGCCCCGCGAGGAACGTCACGGGACGGGCGTTTCCGGGGGTGTCGCCGCTCCCGTGGAGACCTCGCCTCCCGGCTTCGGTGCGAACGCCGTCCCGATGCCTTTGAGGGCCTCGGTGAGTTCGCTGGGGATGATCCACAGCTTGTTCGCTTGACCCTCGGCGAGCTTCGGAAGCGTCTGCAGGTACTGGTAAGCCAGCAGGTTGTCCGGGTTGCCTTCGTGGATGGCCCCGAACACGGTTTCGATGGCCTTCGCCTCGCCCTCGGCGCGCATCTGCTTCTCCATCGAGTCCTGGATGGACAGCGGCGGCTCGATCGCTTTCAGCTCCACGCGCGCAACGCGGATTCCCCATTTCCCGGTGGCCTCGTCGAGCATGACACGCAGCTGGCCGTTGATGTTGTCCCGGCTGGTCAGAGCCTCTTCCAGATTGAGGCCGCCCACCACGTTGCGCAGCGTGGTGGTCGTAAGCTTCTCGACCGCGCCGAGATAGTTGGCGATCTCGTAGGTTGCCGCTCGTGCGTCATTCACCTGGAAGTAGACGACGGTGTCGATCGAGACGACGAGGTTGTCCTCGGTGATGACCGGCTGTGGCGGGAACGAGACGACCTGCTCGCGCATGTCGATCAGCGGACGCACTTTGTCGATGAACGGAACGACCACGTTGAGGCCCGGGGTGAGCGTCTTGTGGTATCGGCCCAGCCTCTCCACCACACCCGCCCTCGCCTGCGGGATGATGCGGATCGCGCGGAAAAGCGTGACCAGCACGAAGATCGTGATCACCACCACGATGACCGATATCACGACAGTCACAGCGAGTCCGGTGGTGTTTGTCACGGCGCGCTCCTTTCGGTGAGGTCGTCGGCTCCCGCCGACGCCGGTGCGGGCGCGACCACGGCGGTGGCGCCCTCGATTCTGACGACCACGACGCGCTCGCCGGGTACGAGGCCGGGCGCCTCGGGACGAACAGCCTCAGCGCCGAGCAGTGCCGTCCATATCTCGCCGACTGCAAGTCGGACCTGGCCGGCGGTGGCCGAGACCGTCGAGACGACTGTGGCCCCCATGCCGATGAGCGCCTCCACGTTGCTCTTGGCCGGGTCGCCGCCACGCTTCAGACGGTGCAGCAGCGGTGGGCGCAGGAAAAAATCAGCAGCACTGAGATCGTGGCCGTGACGATCAGCTGCAACAACCAGGGCGCGCCGCACAGACCGGAGACGAGCCCGCCGAGGCTGCCGATGGCGATCATGAGGAACACGAAGTCCAGTGTCAGCATTTCGATGATGATGAAGATGAGGATCAGAACGAGCCAGGCGATCCAAGCGAAGGATGCGATGTCCACAGCGACCCCTTTCTTTCGTTATGACGCTATCAGTTTCCGGCTCGGCCGATCCGAGCCCGCTTGGTAGTCTCGGGAGCAGTCCTTAAACCCCGTCGATGGAGTTCTCGTGTCCAATCCCCTCGCTGACGGCAGCCTCGCTGGCAAGCGCGCCCTCGTCACCGGTTCCTCGCGCGGAATCGGCGCCGAAACCGTTCAGTACCTCGCCGAAGCCGGCGCCTCCGTGGCCATCAACTACCGCAACAAGGAGGCTCGAGCGGTCAAGCTGGCCGAGGCGCTGCGCGAGCGGGGGGCGTCGGCGCTGACCGTCGGGGCCGACCTCACCGACCCGGCCTCGATCGCCGCGATGTTCAGCGCCGTGGCAGGGGAGTGGGGCGGCCTGGACATCCTGGTCCTCAACGCCTCGGGCGGCATGGAGTCCGGGATGGCAGAGGATTACGCGATGCGGCTGAACCGCGACGCCCAAGTCAGCGTCCTGAACGCGGCACTCCCGCTGCTCGGCCCGGGTTCGCGCGTCGTGTTCGTGACGAGCCATCAGGCGCACTTCATCCGGACCACACCCACGATGCCCGAGTACGAGGCAGTCGCACTGAGCAAGCGGGCGGGCGAGGACGCACTCCGTGCGCTACTGCCGGAGCTGACCGCGAAGGGTGTCGAGTTCGTCGTGGTCTCCGGGGACATGATCGAGGGCACGATCACCGCCACGCTGCTCAACCGTCTGAACCCCGGCGCAATCGACGCCCGGAAGGAGGCCGCCGGCAAGCTCTACAATGTCAGCGAGTTCGCCGCCGAGGTGGCTGAGGCCGTCGTCGAACCGGTGCCAGCCGACCACACCCGCCTGGTCGGCGACGTTTCGAGCTTCGAGCCGATCGCCGGATGAGACCGGCGGACCTCGGCCTCCTGACCAGCGTCTCCGCGCCGGCCGTACACCCGGGAGGGGAGCGCGCGGTGGTGTCGGTGACGCATCCTTCGCTCGAAGCGGACGCCGAGGTCGGCCAGCTCTGGACCATCCCGCTCGCCGGTCACGCGGCGCCGCGCCGTCTCACGCGCGGATTCCGCGACAGCGTGCCGCGGTTCTCGCCGGCCGGCCGGCTGCTCGCGTTCCTGCGAGCGGGCCCGAACGCCCCACCGCAGCTGCATGTCGTGGACGCCGCCGGGGGAGAGCCCGTGGCGGTCACCGACCGCAGACTGGGCGTTTCCGAGTTCGTATGGGCGCCGGACGGCCGTACCCTCGCGTTCGTGAGCCGCCAGCCCGAGCAGGGCCGCTATGGCACCGTGGAGGGGATCGGCCCGGACGCGGAACCGGCCCGGCGTATCGTCACGCAGAACTACCAGGCCAACGGTCTCGGTTACACGAACGACCGCCGTGCGCACGTCTTCGTGGCCGAGGTCCCGGATGTGTGGGCTGAACCGGGCGTGCAGCCTGCGCCGGAGCCGGACGGTTCCGCCGGACCGCCGCTCGCTGTGCCGGAGGCCTGGCAGCTGACCGACGGGGACGGGGACGACACCACGATCGCCTTCTCGCCAGATGGGGCGACCCTGGCTTTCGTCTCGGCACGGCACGGCACGGCACGGCACGCGCGATCGCGACCTGCGCTCGAATGTCTTCCTCGTCCCGGCGGACGGCTTGGGCGAGCCTGTCGACGCGACCGGAACACACGGGGACTTCTCGGTCGTGGCGGTCGCGTTCGGGCTGAACGGCACCCTCTTCTTCTCGGCGCAGGAGGTGGGGGAGAGCGGCCGCGACTTCGTCGCTCGCAACACCGCCCTGTACGCCGTGGATGCGCCGGGGACGCCGCCCCGCCGCCCCGCCGCCTCACCGATTCCGAGACGGTGGACCTCACCGAGTCGGACATCGTGGCCTTCCGGGACGACTGCGTCCTCGTGCGCGACCGCCGCCGCGGCGCTCTCGTGCTGACCGCAGTCTCGGCCGCGGGGAAAGCCGAGCGCCTCACCGATGAGTTCGCGGTGGTCGGCGGTGTGGGGACGGCGGGTGAGACCATCGTCGTGAGCGTGTCCGATGCGCGCACAGCGGGGGAGGTGGCCGTGCTCGGTGTGGACGGACCGCGCCAGCTGACGGACTTCTCCCGCGAGCTGCGGGCCGCCGGTGTGATCGTGCCGCGTGAGCTGACAGTCACCGGGCGGGACGGGTACCCCATCCACGGCTGGGTGGTCGTTCCCGAGGGCGTCGGGCCGCATCCGGTGCTCTTGAGCATCCACGGCGGGCCGTTTGCCTCTTATGGACCGGCGCTGTTCGACGAGGCGCAGGTGTACGCTTCCGCGGGCTATGCCGTCGCGATGTGCAACCCCCGCGGTTCGGCCGGCTACGGTCAGGGAAACGGGCGCGTCATCCGCCAGCGGATGGGCACCGTCGATCGGAGCGATGTGCTCGATTTCCTCGACGGCGCTGTGGCCGCTGTCCCCGGTCTCGACGCCGGCCGTGTCGGGGTGATGGACGGGGTCCTATGGCGGCTACCTCAACGCCCGGACGATCGCACACGACCACCGCTTCGCCGCGGCGATCGTGGAGCGGGCTACCTCGACCCCGAGGGGTTCGTCGGAACCAGAGACATCGGCAGCTTCTTCAGCGACGAGTACATCGGCGCCGATCCCGACCGTATCCGCTCCCAGAGCCCGCAGGCCGCGGTCGCCCGGGTGAAGACGCCCACACTCGTGATGCACTCCGCGGCCGACCTGCGCTGCCCGCTGGGGCAGGCCGAACGCTACTACGCCGCCCTCAAACGCAACGGTGTGGACGCGGAGCTGGTGATCTTCCCGGCGAGGACCACGAACTCAGCCGTAGCGGCCGGCCGCGGCACCGGCGCGAGCGCTTCGAGATCATCCTGGAGTGGTGGGGGCGGCACCTGCCCGTGGGGGAGCACGGCTGAGGGCTATGCCCGCTGATGCCGGACGGCGAGGCGCCGTGCCAGGCGAGCGGCAGCTGTCGCGCTGCCGCCGACGAGCGCTTCCAACGGTCCTCTCTTCCGGAGCGCTGCCAGCAGTGTCCCGACCGCGAGGATGGCACCGAGATGAATGCTCAGCACGCCCCACTCCTGCCACGGACTGAGGGGTTCCGGCTCGCTGTCGAAAGTCAGGACGGTGACAACGCCGACCAGGTGGAACAGGGCGGCGTTGAGGAGGATGTGGATGCAGTACACGGTCAACGGCCGCACCCGCGGCAAGGACCGGGCGGAGCGCCCACGGGATACGGGGAAGCGCCCAGCAGGCGAGGAGGCAGAGCCCGATGATCGCCCCGGCGATCCCGACGCCTCGCGTGACATCGAGCACCGTGCCGCTGTGCGGCGCGTCGAGGAGCAGGCTGCTCCACGCGCCGGAGGGGCCGCCTTGGCTGGAACCGAGGATGATCTCATCGACGGTGAGCCCGGTGGCTGAGAAGGTCTCGGAGCCGAGCGCCTGGATCTGCTGCGCGCGGGCGAAACCGTAGTACACGCACCAGGAGACGGCGATGGAAAAGGCCGCGAGAGCAGCCCCGCCACCGGCGAGGATCGCGGCGAAACGCTTTCCCCGGCCGGTCGCCACGGCAGAGAGGAGGGCGCGTCCGATGAGTATCCCCACAAGGAGATAGACCAGCCAGGTGCTGACCGGGTACGTGCCGGTGAGGAGGACATCTCGAACGGCCTCGACCGGATGGGCGGCGACGTCGAAGAGGCTCATCGTGCCGCGACTCAGATCCACCGCCGTCCCTTGCTCCATTGGTTGCGGGCCGGCCAGTTGGAGCTGCTGTCTCACCAGCCAGTTCACCGGCGGCACGATCATCGTGAGCAGGCCCGCGACGAGGGCGACTACCCAGCCCCGGACACGCAGGAACGGCACCGACAGCCACATCGCGACGCCGAGATAGACCAGGACGATGGCCGCGAGCTGCAGGGGTATCGTCAACACGAGCCCGATCAGAACGAGGAGCGCCCCGCGAGTGAGCAGGGCGATCTGTGCGGCGAGGATGTCCCCGGCTTCCAGGTACTTTCGATAGGCAAGCGTCACACTCACCCCGCACAGGACAGCGAACACCATTCCGACGACCGCGAGGAACCGAGCCAGGTCCACTCCGACGAGCCGCGCCGTGCGCGGGGGACGCGCCGGTCTCTGTGTGCCTGCCTCGCGCTGCGGGATATCGTTCCTGTCCACTGTTGTCGGGGTGTTCTCTGCTGAGCTCACCGTTGCCTCCTTTGAGCGTTCGCGTGCATGTTCCTGGGCACCCTGCGTCCAGGAGAGCAGTGCAAGTGTTACCGGAGCGTTAAGACGGGGCCGACAGCGGTGGGCCGGGGCTGAGGCGAGCGCTGCCGAAAGCGCGGCAATGTCCGGGGGTGTTCGCTCTCCGTGCATCGGGCCGACTCTGCGGCCCCGGCGATCGCGTCGGTCCTGTGCCCCAGGCAGCACTCAGATCGCTCTCCGCCTCCACTCTGCCGGCGAACCCGTTGGCAGCATCGGGTCTCATCGTCCGATCGGAGGAAGAGCATGATGCGGTGGTCTGGGTGGAAGCGGCAGCGAAGGGGCGGGGCACGGGTAGCCGTGGCCACCGTGATCCTCGGTGCACTGCTCGACGGCATCGTCACGTCTTCCGGAGGGAGCGGAGCCTCGGCTTCTCCGACCGTTCCGCAGTGGGTGTACCGGCTCGATGACCGCAGCCCCGAGGAGATCTTCGAGGAGGGATTCGCACTGGGGCACAGCACGACGGGCGAGTTCAACAACAACCTGCTGGACCACGCCCATTTCAGCACCGATTTCGAGACGTCGCCGCCGTCGGCCTTCGTCTCGGCGACGAGCGACCCGTTCTACGCTTATTACAGCAAAGGCGTGGGCGTCAAGCAGTGGCTGTACAAGGTGAAGACAGAGCCGAGCACATACTCGCTGGACCTCTCCCTGGATCATGCCATCGCCAACAGCCCACATCCGGCAGAGGGCGGTCTCGGCCAAGGATGTCGTCGGCGACCAGTCCGAATGGTTCACTGTCGGCGGCATCAACAGCGAGCAGATCCTGTGGGGTATGTCGATGGAGAAGTACTACGACGAGTTCCCCCTGCTGGAAGAGGACTTCCCCTCGGAGTATGCGTGGCTGGAGCATCTGTACAGCGACGATGACAAAGAGTTCAATGGGAGCTTCGACGATCCCGAGGGCATCGCTTCGAGCGAACCCTACGCGATCACCGAGGTGTCCTTCGGCGAGGGGGTTAGCTGCAGCCCCGTCCTCACCCGATCCGGGCCCGCTCGTGCCCGGTCGGCGCTTGCGAGCGGGCACTGCGGGCGTCTCCCCACGAACGAAGAGGAGCTGTCTGGCATTCACCGGGAGAACCTGAGCGGCGATTCCGCTGAAATTCGCTTCGTCGTGCGCGATGAGCAGGTGGCGGATGCGGCCGGGCGGCTTTTGACGCCCCTGCCCTCCGCCAACAAGCTGCTCAGGGACTTCCATGCCGAACAGGGCGTCGCTGGACTGCGTGAACTGGCGCCCGCGCTCGACAAGGCACTCCAAGGAGATCTCGCCCTCGTCGAAAAGGTGTCGTCGCACTCCCAGACGGTGCTGAAATCGCTGAAGGCCGTGGGCAAACAAGCTTCGCGTTCCTCGGAGCTTCTCCCGTATGTGGCAATCGCCGCGACCGGCTATGCGCTGTCGGAGGACATCGCCTCGGGAAACTGGGTGGACGCCGGATTCGACGGAGCAGCGATCGGGCTGATCGCCGTCGGCACGATTCAGCCGGAACTGCTGGTGGTCACTGAGCCGGCTCTTCTCGTTCTCATCGCGGCGCAATGGGTGGTCGACAAATACCGGGCGGACCACGCCCCGCCACCGGTCATGAGCGCGTGGCAGCGAGCGAACGCACAGCGTGACTTCGAGCTGTGGCAGAAGCTTCCCTCCACGCTCGCACAGCTTCGTCTGGGGGCGACCAAGGATCAGATCGTCAGTGCGACGGAGACAGTGATGGGCGAGCGGATCGTCCCGGCGATGAGAGCGCGGTTCGCTGCGGACAAGCTGGCTCTGAGGAAGATGCACGCCACCTACATGCGCGAAGCCCACCGCCTCGCGGTCAAGGCGGCCGGTGGGGCGTTCACCGGACCAGCCTGGGAGAAGGTCCGTCCGCACGAGGAGCAGATGCTTCGCGTGATCAGCCGCGCGTTCCGTGCCCAGTGGGACACGCGGCAGGCCGCCTACGCGAAGGCGCTAGGGGAGCAGGTCCAGGCTGTCGCCGACCGGTTCGCAGCGGACTTCGTTCCCGGAAGCACACCCTTCGAGCACATTCGGCTGACGTTAGATGCGGCCGTCGCATCGCCCGCGGTGCAGGCGGCCGAATCGCTGATGAATCAGTACTCTCGCTACCAGAACGCGCCGATCGCCTATCCCGACCGAGACGACCTGGCTTTCCGGAGTCGGCTCCAGCAGGAGAAGCTCACCGCCTACGAAGCGGAATTCGCCCGGATCGGGGCTTCCGTCGGCGTCGTCGTGCCGAACGACGATGCGGAGAATCATCGCCTCCTGTCGGGAGAGCCTTCGGCGAAGGTGCTCGTCCATCTCCCCAGCTGGGGTGACAGCGTCCCCGGCGGTGTGACATCCGAGATCACTATCAAAGATCCGCGGCGGAGCGTTTCGGGGGCGATGACGATCACGGCTCCGGACGGGTCCACGATCGAGAGTATCCGAACCTCGCTGGAGAATCAGCCGGCGATCGTCGTCTCGGCCGATAAGACGACAGCGACCGTCGGGGCGAGCGGTGAGCCAATACTTTTCGGGGGAGCAGGTGCGGGCGTGCTGGTCCGGTTGAAGAGTCCCCGCAGCGCGGTTCCCGGGTCCACGATCGGTGGCGGCGGGTTCTCCATCGAGGCCGCGGGCGCGGTTGCGGCCCGCGGAAGCCTCGACATCGTCGTGCGAGACACGATTCCCGCTGCGCACGGTTTCGCCGAGTCCGGCCGTGTCACCAATGAGGTGGCCATCGACGACCCTCGTGCGACCGCCGTCGGAACGATGACGGTCACAGCCCCGACGGGTACACGCATCGACTCGATCCGCGTGAGCGACAGCACGACCGTACACCTCAGCGACGATCGGCGTTCGGCGACGATCGATGGTGCTTTCGGTGGGGGCAAAGTGACCGTTCTGATCCGGTTCCATGTGGTCGATTCGTCGAAACGGGACGCGCTCCTCGCTGATGGGCGCGTCGTGGTCGCCGCGGGGGGAGTGCCCGTCGCATCCGGGCCGATCATCGTCAGCACCTACCCTGTGACCGTCTCGCAGACGTCGGTCCCGGCGCTGCGCCTCGGCCAGAACGGATCGGCGACCGTCCGGATCGAGAACCACGCGCAGTCCGGGGCGTCCGGAATAGATATCGAGTTCACGGCTCCGTCTGGCTCCGTCTTCGCCAGCCCCGACCTCACCTGGCGGAACAGCACGCTCTCCGGTGGAACGAACACCGGAAAGCTGTCGGCGGACAAACGGACGCTGACGTACTCCAGTGCCGAGTTCACGGTCAACGCCACCAGCTGGGTCGACCTGAGCACGGAGCTCACCGCACAGACCAGCGGCGGCGGTCTGCTCGCAGACGGGGTCTTCCGCATCGCCCCCGGCAAGATCGTGCCGGACGGAGCGAAGACAGCTCTGGCGTACAAAGCTGTCATCGCAGAGCTGCCGCACACTCGTGGGCAAGCGGGACCGGGCGGGACTTTCTCGTTCGTCGTCTACGACGCCGCGACCGCAGTGACCGGGACGATGACCCTCGATGCGCCCCGCGGAATGACCTTCAAGAGCGTGCAGAGCGGCTACGCGACCGTCACCTACAGAGATGACCGCCGGCAGGCGACCATCTCACGCAACACTTTCGGCGGAACAGGATACCGTTTGCCGATCACCGTTGCCTTCGACGCCGACGCACGTCCGACCCGCACTTACAGCGGCCAGCTGACCATCGCAGACGGCGGTGCGACGGTCGCGGTCGGCACGTTCGATGTCCTCGCGACCATCGAGGGATGTCTCCACCAGGGAACCTACTGGGTGCCCTGGGGCTTGCTCACGACATTCCGGGTGGCCCACATCCGAAACTCGTGCCGTGCCGACATCGCTGTCAAGGTACCGTTCAGCGGCGGACCGGACAGTGGCTGGAAAACGATCGGGTACAGAGAGGAGGCCGAGTTCTGGTCGACGCCCTGGGCGGCGCCGCAGGACCACGTCGTCGGACCGATCAGGCCGAACCCGTGAGGCGCCCAAGGCACTGCCCTCGGCAGTCTGTGCGATGAAGATGCGGCCCTGCCGGTGGCGATCGCAACAACGGCCTCGATGAATGAGGGCGCCGCCCAGGGGTACAGCATTGGTTCTCCGGACCCGGCGCTGCACGGTGTGGCGATCGGTCGCGGTGGCGGTGGCGGTGCTCACGCGCAGTGGCATTCCTCCCCGGCGCAGCATCCCGGCTCGATGAACAGCGTCACTCGAAGCAGCTCATCCAGTGCGGGGGAGATGTGGCTGTCGGCCAGCCGATACCAGGTGCGCCGACCCTCTGGGATCGCCTCGACCAGTCCGCACCCGCGCAAACAGGCCAGCTGATTGGACATCACCTGTCGAGAGACCCCCAGCGCTTCGGCGAGGTCTGAGGGGAACGCCGGCGCTTCTCGAAGCGTGAGCAAGACGCCGACACGGGTCGTGTCGGAGAGCGCATGGCCGAATCGGGCCATCGCTGCGGCGTGTGTGACGGTGGCGGCATGAGCGGTCATCTCGCAATAGTAAAGAAAAATCTGTATTAATTTCAGGTTTTCTCTGTGGTCGGTGGACCTGGGGAGCACGGGACCGAGGGGGAGAGAGGCTTGGGGGCCCCATCTCCCAGCCGGCGCGAAGGACGATGAGGAGCAGCAGCCTCCTCATCGCCGGAGGGTGACACCACGGGGAGTGGGACCGCAACGCACCGTCATCCGAATCCTGGGCGCTGCCGTCGCGGTGCGCTGAACACGTCATCGATGTTCACGAGAGGTGTATTGCCGACCGTGCGATCGCGTACAGAGCCTCTTGCGCTGGCTGGGATTAGGGAGTATATTACTGCAGATATTATCAAAAAATCTGTTAGATGTCTCATCGGCACCATCTTCGGAGTCTCCCTGGTCGTTGCGGGCGCTGTTCCGGGCGCAAACGCCGACCGTCTCAATCCTGTGCCGTCAGGGCGTAGCGTCGTCCCTATCACCGGCATGATCTCGTCAGCATCGGCGACTCGTTCTCTGCCGCTCTTGGTGTGGGAAAAGATGTGGGAGGGCCTGCCCCTGAATGCGCCCAGTCCAATTCCAGCGTAGGCCGGAGCGTCGGTCGCGATGTCGGGTACTTCGTCACCGATGTCAGCTGCAATGGTGCGACCGCCAATGATATGGTCACTGGCCAAGTGATCGAGGCGAGTGACGGGACGAAGACCCGTCTCAATCCCAAATCGATTCGTTGAATAATTCTACAGATGTGGTTCTCGTCTCCGCTGGGGGGAACGATCTGGGCTTCTCCGAGATCCTGTTCAAATGTCTCGCTCTTTCCCCCCAGGGCCCGGTCCTCTCAGGCTCCGCGACATGCTCTCAAGACTTCGTCAAGGGTGGCAACGACCAACTGGCCGCTCGGCTCACTCTGGTTGTCAAGCCCTCCCTAGGTGTGATGTCCAGGGAGGTTGTTGTCGATTCTGCTAATGGGTGGGGCTCTGATGGCGGAGTGGTGCTGGTGATGATTGTAGAAGTGGGGCCAGCCGGGGAGTGCTTCTCGTCGTTCGGCCTCTGAACCATAGAACTGGGCGTAGGCCCAGCCGTCGGCGAGTGTGCGGTGGAAGCGTTCGATCTTCCCGTTGGTCTGTGGTCGGTATGGTCGGGTCTTCTTCGCCCTGATCCCGAGCTCTGTGCAGGCGTCTCGCCAGGCGTAGGACTTGTAGGCGGAGCCGTTGTCCGAGAGGACGAGTTCGACGCTGACATCCCGGTCGGCGAACCAGGCGACAGCACGCCGCAGGACACCGATCGCGGTGTCCGCCTTCTCGTCGGAGCAGATCTCGGCGTAGGCGACGCGGGAGTGGTCGTCGATGATCGTGTAGACGAACACGGTGCCCAACCGTGGCTCGTAGCGGTGGTTCCTGCTCTTCGTGCGGGTGGCGGTCGCTTCCCGGTTGCGTTCGCCCTGGACGCGGCCGACGAATCGTCAGCCGCCGCCGTTGGGGATGTTGCCGAACTTCGTCACGTCGACATGGATCAGCGATCCAGGGTGGTCGTGCTCGTAGCGACGGATCGGCTCGCCCGTGACCCGATCAATGGTGCAGAGCCGGTTGATGCGGCAGCACACCAGGACGGCGTGGACGGTCGAGGCGGGAAGGCCAAGCTCGCCGGCGATCTGCACCGGCCCCAGGCGTCGTCGCCACCTCGCCCGCACGATCCGCTTGAGCACGGGCAACGGCGTCCGCGTTGGCATCGATCGTGGGCGGCTAGACCGGTCGGTCATCCCTCCCGTGCCTTCGGCGCGGAACCTCGCCGCCCATTTCCGCGCGGTAACGGGCGAGACCATAAACATCTTCGCTGCGACGGAGACCAGCCAATGGTCCTCGACGATGAGCCTGGCAAGGCGCAGACGAGCGCGCGGTGTGAGAGCAGCGTTAACGTGGGACACGAAGGCCTCCTGGATCGTGAAGCGGTTGAACTGAACAGCTCCACTTCACAACCGGAGGCCCTCGCCCCTCAACTCCTCACGACCGTATCGCCGAAACAACCCCCCTGGACATCACACCTAGAGACCCCAGCGAATCACAAGCCTGACGAAGCTGCAATCGTCAAGACTGGGCGAGACATGGATGCAGATCGCTTCGCTATCCGAGCTGCACTTCGTGGCTCACCGTTCCCGGTGCTGAATAATACCCAATGGGCCGCGATCTCCGACCTACTACCCGTTCCGTCTGGCCGGCGGGGACGGCCGTCTGCGGAGGCCCGTCTCATGATCGATGGCATGCTCTACCGTCATCGGGCGGGAATCACCTGGAGAGAACTTCCGATGGTATTCGGGACATGGCGGACCGTGTTGGGATGGCAGCGCCGGCTCACGCTCGATGGTACGTGGGCGCTCGCTCTCGGACGACTGCAAGCTCTCACCAGCGCTGGGCAGCCCAACACCTTTCCGAACCCCTGAACACGGTGTCTACCAGAACCGTTGGGCACCTGCCGATCCTCGTGATCACTTCCTTTTTCCAGACACAGCGATTGAATATCAAGAAACAGAAAACAGAGCGCACAGTCGAAACACCCTCCAACTCCGCCTCACAAATCGATGTTGAACTCGGCCACAGAGCGGGAATACAGGGGCATTTCGGCGGTTCTATCAACTGAGTCAGAACCAATCAAAGTGTCCGTATGGTCCGATGTTTCCTGCCCGTGGTGCTACATCGGCAAACGGATGTTCGAGGCGGGCAGCGACCTATTCTCTGCTTCGGGCGGGGGCCGCGGAACCGACGTGGAGTACCGTTCCTTCGAGCTCTCGCCCGACACGCCGGTGGACTTCGACGGCAGCGAAGCCGACTTCCTGGCGGGCCACAAAGGCATCCCGGCTGCTCAGGTCCAGCAGATGTTGGAGCGGGTGACCGGTGTCGCGGCCTCGGTCGGGCTGGACTAAGACTTCGACGCTCTGAAGCACACGAACACCGTCCGGGCGCATGAACTGCTGCACTTCGGGAAGGCGCAGGGCAAGCAGCTGGAACTGGTGGAGCGGCTGTTCCGCGCCTACTTCACCGAGGGCCGTCATGTCGGCCGCGCTGAGGACCTCGCCGCGCTCGCCGCCGAGGTCGGGCTCGACCGTGCCGCGGCTCTGGCCGCGCTGGAGTCGGGCGAGTTCCGGGAGGCGGTGCGGGCCGACCAGGCGGTCGCGAGAGAGTACGGCATCGCCGGCGTGCCGTTCTTCGTGATCGATGGCAAGTACGGCCTGTCGGGCTCGCAGGGCGCTGCGGCGTTCGCCCAAGCGCTCGAGCAGGCCTGGACCGAGCGCGCGGCGGCGACGGCGGCGGCTGCGAGATCCCGCGCCACTCCGGATCGGTGATGTCCGCGACGGTCGCGCCGAATGCCGTCAGCAGCGCGTCGGAGTCCGCGAAGAACGAGTAGCCGTGGGCCCCAGCGCCCATCGACACTGTGCGGCCCGGATGCTGGCGTCCGCGACGGCCGGCCACTCCGTAATGCTCCCGAACGGCGCGGCGGCGGCCCTTGCTCGCGGCAACTTCCTCCACTGATTCCGCATCCCGCGGGTTGTCCACAGATTCCGGGCTCTCGGCCAGAGTTCAGCACGCTTTCTGGGAGAATCGAAACAGATGCTCACCACTACTCTCACTCCCCGCGCCACTCTCCGCGGCGACACACCCTCGGCTGGCACTGCGGCGAAGCTGGCCATCGGACCGCTCGCGCTCGACGTGCCGGTCGTGCTCGCGCCCATGGCCGGGATAACGAACACCGCATTCCGGCGGCTGTGTCGCGAGTTCGGCGCCGGTCTGTATGTGAGCGAGATGATCACCTCGCGGGCGCTCGTGGAGCGCACCCCTGAATCGCTGCGGCTGATCGCCCATCACGAGTCGGAGACGCCGCGCAGCATCCAGCTCTACGGGGTGGACCCAAAAACGGTGCGCGAGGCGGTCACGCTGCTGGTTGCGGAAGACCGCGCCGACCACATCGACCTCAACTTCGGCTGCCCGGTCCCCAAAGTCACGCGCAAGGGCGGGGGAGCGGCGCTGCCGTGGAAGCTCGGGCTGTTCCGCGAGATCGTGGAGGGCGCGGTCGCGGCCGCGGGGGACATCCCCCTCACCGTCAAGATGCGCAAGGGCATCGACAGCGACCACCTGACCTACCTCGAAGCGGCGAGGGCCGCCGAGGGCGCGGGCGTGGCCTCGATCGCGTTGCACGCCCGCACAGCGGCCGAGTTCTACTCGGGGCACGCGGACTGGCCGGCGATCCGCACGCTCAAGGAGACGATCACCGGCACGCCGGTGATCGGCAACGGCGATATCTGGTCGGCGGCAGACGCCGTCCGCATGGTCGAGGAGACGGGATGCGACGGCGTGGTGGTCGGCCGCGGCTGCCTCGGCCGGCCCTGGCTGTTCGGAGACCTGGCTGCCGCTTTCAAAGCCCGGGCCGGTGAGCTGAGCGCGGACGAAGCGGCCGCGGCGCAGGCGCATCCGGCCCTCGGAGAGGTCGCGGCCACCTTCCGGCGGCACGCCGAGCTGCTGGTCGAGTTCTTCGACAGCGAGGAGCGCGGCTGCCGCGACATCCGGAAACATGTCGCCTGGTACTTCAAGGGCTATCCGGTCGGCGGCGACCTGCGGGCCAGCCTCGCCACCGTGGAAACGCTGGCGCATCTCGATGACCTTCTCGCGACACTGGACGCAGACCAGGAGTATCCGGGGGCGGCAGCGGAAGGCCAGCGCGGGCGCGCCGGATCCCCCAAGCGTCCGGCGCTGCCGGAGTGCTGGCTGAAGAGCCGGGAGCTCGACGTCGAAGGCCGATTCGAACTCTCCGAGGCGGAGGCACACAACAGTGGTGGATAGCCGGAAGGCAATGGCGGGGTACCGCGAGCACGATCGGGAGCGCTGGCTCCCGGAGCAGCACTCCAGCCGTCGCAGCGACTTCGCCCGCGATCGCGCCCGGCTGCTGCACTCGAGCGCGCTGCGGCGACTCGCGGCCAAAACGCAAGTGCTCAGCCCGACCGCTGGCCTCGACTTCGCCCGGAACCGGCTCACGCACTCGCTCGAAGTGGCGCAGGTCGGCCGCGAGCTCGCAACCAGCCTCGGCCTCGACCCCGATATCGTCGACACCGCCTGCCTCGCGCACGACATCGGGCATCCTCCCTTCGGCCACAATGGTGAACGGGCGCTCAACGCGTGGGCGGCGGATATCGGCGGCTTCGAGGGCAACGCCCAAACCCTGCGTCTGCTCACCCGGCTGGAACCCAAGACGTTCGGCCGGGACGGCCATCCCTTCGGCCTCAACCTGACGCGCGCGAGCCTCGACGCGAGTTGCAAGTATCCGTGGCCGGCGACCTCGTCGGTGGCAGATCCGAGCGGGCGCGCCAAGTTCGGTTTCTACACCGATGACCGCGCGGTGTTCGCGTGGCTGCGCGACGGCGCTCCCGACCGGCAGCGATGCATCGAAGCGCAGGTCATGGACCTCTCCGACGACATCGCATACTCCGTGCATGATTTCGAGGACGCCGTTGTCAACGGCTACATCGACGTCGCCGCGCTCGGCAGCAGGGTGGACCACGACGATCTCGTCCGCTCGATGTACGAGTGGATCGGCGGGGAGTTCAGCCACGACGAGCTCATCGACGCCTTCGACCGGCTCGACAACCTCGATATCTGGCTGGACAGCTGGGACGGCAGCCGCCGCTCGCAAGCTCGCCTCAAGAATCTGACCAGCCAGCTCATCGGGCGCTTCGCCCACGCTGCCGTCCACGCGACGAGGGCGACGGCCGGCAGCGCCGACCTCCTCCGGTTCGGGGCCGATGTGGTGGTGCCGCGGGACATCTGTGCGGAGATCGCGGTACTCAAGGGGATCGTGGCGACGTTCGTCATGTCGCACAACACTCGGCAGCCGATCTATGCGCAGCAGCGCGAGATCCTGTCGACGCTCGCCGATCTGCTGTATGCTCGGGGCCTTACGGCCCTCGATTCCGGATTCCAGGAAGACTGGCGGCTCGCCACGACGGACGCTGAGCAGAAGCGCGTCGTGGTCGACCAGGTCGCGAGCCTCACCGATCAGTCCGCTCTGAGCTGGTTCGACCGTCTCGCGCAGCGCTGAGAGCGCGGCGCGCGAGCCACAGGCTTGAAACCCCGCTCCCGGTGCAGAATGCTGGGAGCATGCGCATCGAGGGAGACGAATGAGCACGCCACAGCCACCGTCGGACGACGACCACCAGCCCAGCCCCGCGACCGACGCCGCGGAGGCGGACGAGACCGTAACACCCGCCCCCGAAAAGCACACGGCTGGCACGCCGGACAAGGAACCGGCGGCCAAGGCCGGCGCACCCGCGGGGAAGCCTGCGGCGGTCGTGCCCGCGAAACGGACGCCCGCACCCCGCAAACGCCCGCCGCGCACGACACCGTCGGAGAAGGCGAGGAACACCGACGGCGAAGCCCCAGAGATCCTGGACGCCATGCTCGCGACAGCGGCCCCGCCCGCAGACAGCACCGCGGTGGCGGGGACCGCGACGGCGGCGGAAGACCGAAGCGCCGCCAGCGAGACAGCCGTCTTCACCGCTGACGCCCCCGGCTTGCCTAGCGGCGCAGGCGCGGCTCGGGCGGATCCGCCGCAGGCGGCTCCCGGACAGCCCGGCTACGGTCGCACTGTGAACGACTTCGCCGAGCGGCTGGACGATTCGCGCTTCTTCTCGTCCCTGTTCGATTTCACCTTCACGTCCTATGTCACCCGCAAGCTCGCCGGTCCGGTCTATGTCGTCGGCCTCATGCTCATCGGCCTCGGGATCGTGGTCGGGTTCGCGAACAGCCTGGGCATCGCGATCGCGACCTCCTCGCCGGTAGGAGCCTTCGTCTTCCTGCTGGGCGTGCTCGTGACGCTCGTCGCGGCCGTCCTGAGCGTGCTCCTGCTGCGGGTGACGATCGAAGTCTTCTGCGCGATCATCGAGATCGCGCAGAACACGAGGCCACGCCACCGCCCTCCGCGCGAGTGAGGTCGGCGGGGCTCATTAGGATCGTCTTATGGCCGGCCGGATTCGACAGAGCGACATCGAAGAGGTCAAGGCTCGCACCAATATCGCCGACATCATCGGCGATTACGTCAGCCTGAAACCCGGCGGTGTCGGTTCGCTGAAGGGGCTGTGCCCGTTCCACGATGAGAGGAGCCCCAGCTTCAACGTGCGTCCCGGGGTCGGGCGCTACCACTGCTTCGGCTGCGGCGAGGGCGGGGATGTGTACGAGTTCCTCGTGAAGCTCGACCACGTCTCCTTCGCGGAGGCGGTCGAGCGGCTCGCGGCCCGGATCGGTTTCCAGCTGCACTATGAGGAGGGCAGCGGCGGACCGCGCGAGTCCAGCGGGAACCGTGCGCGCATCCTGGCGGCCAACACGGCCGCCGAAGAGTTCTTCGCTGGGACGCTCGGCGTGCCGGAAGCGGACCCGGGCCGCCGGTTCCTGGGGGAGCGCGGGTTCGATGCGATCGCCGCGCAACGCTTCGGAGTGGGGTACGCACCGAAGAGCTGGGACGAACTGACGAACCATCTGCGCGGCAAGGGCTTCACCCCCGACGAACTGCTCGCGGCCGGGCTCGTCTCGCAGCGCGACCGCGGCGTCTACGACCGGTTCCGCGGCCGTCTGGTCTGGCCGATCCGGGATGTGACCGGCCAGACCATCGGCTTCGGCGCGCGCCGGCTTCTGGAAGACGACAACGGCCCGAAGTACCTGAACACGCCCGAGACACCAGTTTACAAGAAGACCCAGGTGCTGTACGGGCTGGATCTCGCCAAGCGAGACATCGCCCGGGACGATCAGGTAGTGGTGGTTGAGGGGTACACGGATGTGATGGCCTGCCATCTGGCTGGGATCACGACGGCGGTGGCGACGTGCGGCACTGCGTTCGGTGTGGACCACATCAAGACGATCCGCCGTGTGATGGTGGACGACTCCAGTAGCGGGTCGGTGATCTTCACCTTCGACCCGGACGCTGCCGGGCAGAAGGCCGCCGCGCGGGCATTCGGCGAAGAGCGGCGTTTCTCGGCACAGACCTACGTCGCGGTCGGGCCGGATGGACTCGACCCGTGCGATCTGAGGCTCGCGAAAGGCGACGACGCGGTGCGGCGGATGATCGACGGCAAGAAGCCCATGTTCGAGTTCATGATTCGGCAGGTTGTCGAGCGGTACGACCTGGATTCGGTCGAAGGGAGGACGGCGGCGCTCCGAGCGGGCGCGCCGATCGTGGCGACCATCCGCGACCCTGCTTCGCAGAACGGCTATGCGCGGGAACTCGCCCGGCTGTCCGGCGCTGAGCTGGAGGACGCACTCCGCGCGGTCCGCTCCGCGCAGCTCTCCGGCCGCGGCGAGCAGCAGAGCGACCAGTCCGCAGGGATGACGGCCGTGCGGGAGTCCGCTCCAGCAGCGCCTATCGTGGTGGCCGGCACCGCCCCGGCCGACCCGACGCAGCGCACCGAGAGGGAGAGCCTCATGGTGCTTCTCCAGCTGCCCGGGGAGGTCGGCTCCGAGCGCGCGGCCCGGGCGTTGCAGGTGCCGTTCGCGAACCCGACGCACGCGGTCATCCGGGATGCGATGGCCAGCCAGCTCGCGACGCTCGGGCAACCGGGCTGGGTGGACCGCGTTCAGGCCGAAGTGCCGACGGCGTACGCACCGACGGTCAACGCTCTGGCGGTGGGTGTCCTGCACGCGGGGTCCGACCCGGGACGGTACGCCCGGTCTGTTCTGGACGGCCTGATCGACCGCGATCTGCTGCGCGAGAAGGCCGTGCTCACCGCACGGCTGGCGCGGACGGACGCACAGGACGCGGAGCACCGGCGCTCTCTGCAGATCGCCCTGGCGTCGATCGACAGCGAGCGGATGCGCCTCCGCAGCGATTAGCCGATGACGCGGGGGCTTGCCTCCGTGCGCGAATCAGCGCCGTTTGTTGCATAGATGTAAAGATTTCGGCTCAATCGGGCGGCGGAGGAGCGGCAGGTCCGCCTTTCATGCTAGGACAGTGCATACCCGATTCGGCGATGGAGCACTCGTGTGCGTCGTGCCGTCTCGATGACCCCACTCACCAGGAATGAGGTAATCGGATATGAGATCCGCACACAATGGCGGACGGCGGCTGTTCGCCGCGTCGGCCGCTTTCGCAGCCACGGTGCTGCTGCTCGCCGGCTGCTCCGGGAGCGGTAGCGGCGGCGGCACGCTGACCGTCGGGACGACGGACAAAGTCACGTCGATCGACCCGGCCGGCTCCTACGACAACGGCTCGTTCGCCGTTATGAACCAGGTCTATCCCTTCCTGGTGAACACGCCGTACGGCAGCCCGGATGTGAAGCCGGACATCGCCGAGAGCGCTTCGTTCACCTCGCCCACCCAGTACACCGTCAAACTGAAGCCGAACCTGAGATTCGCGAACGGTCACGACCTGACTTCGTCCGACGTGAAGTTCACCTTCGACCGTCAGCTGAAGATCAACGACCCGAACGGTCCGGCCTCGCTGCTGGGCAATTTGGACAGTGTCAGCGCCCCGGACAAGACGACCGTCGTGTTCACGCTGAAGGTCGCGAACGACCAGACCTTCCCCCAGGTGCTTTCGAGCCCGGCCGGTCCGATCGTGGATGAGCAGGTCTTCTCGGCCGACAAGGTCACCCCGGACAGCACCATCGTCAAGGGCCACGCCTTCGCCGGCCAGTACGACATCGCGAACTACGACTTCAACAACCTGATCGCGTACACGGCGAATCCGGACTATCAGGGTCTCCTGGGGAAGCCGGTGACCTCGAAGGTGAACGTGAAGTACTACGCCGAGTCCTCGAACCTGAAGCTGGACATCCAGAAGGACGCCATCGACGTGGCGTTCCGGAGCCTCTCGGCGACCGACATCGACAGCCTGAGCTCAAACAAGAGCGTCAAGGTCGTCAAGGGCCCGGGCGGTGAGACCCGCTACATCGTGTGGAACATCAACACGATGCCGTACGGCGCGACCCAGCCGGCTGCCGACGCCGCGAAGGCCCTGGCCGTGCGCCAGGCGGCCGCCGACCTCATCGACCGGCCGACCATCGCCAAACAGGTCTACAAGAACACCTACACGCCGCTGTACTCGTTCGTCCCCGAGGGCCTGACTGGGGCAACCACCGTGCTGAAGGATCGCTACGGCGATGGCAACGGCGGGCCGAGTCTCGACAAAGCGAAGGCGACCCTGCAAGCGGCAGGAGTCACCACACCGATCACACTGAACCTCCAGTACAACCCCGACCACTACGGCCCGTCTTCCGGCGACGAATACGCTCTCGTCAAGGAGCAGCTGGAGAACGGCGGGCTGTTCACCGTCAACCTGCAGTCGACCGAGTGGGTGCAATACTCCAAGGACCGGGTGAAGGACCTCTACCCGGCCTACCAGCTGGGCTGGTTCCCGGACTACTCCGACGCGGACAACTACCTGTCGCCGTTCTTCACCAAGGACAACTTCCTGGCGAACCACTACGACAGCCCCGAGATACAGCAGCTGATCACCCAGCAGGTGGGCACGGCTGACAAGGTCGAGCGCACCAAGCTCATCGAGGAGATCCAGGCCAAGGCCGGCGCGGACCTCCCCACTCTGCCGCTGCTGCAGGGCGCGCAGGTCGCCGTGGTGGGCAAGGATGTGAAGGGCACCGACAAAACGCTCGACGCCTCGTTCAAGTTCCGCTACGCGGTGCTGTCGAAATAAGACCCCGATCCCGGGCAGCCGGCCCGGGACCCGAGGGGGCGGCCCGCAGTCCCGAGGACCGCCCCCTCCACGAACCACCCACGATTGGCTTCTATGACAACGACGGTCAGAGGACCCGCGGCGCCCACTGCGCCCGGTCCCGAACGCACCCGGAGACGCCGGCGGCCGGGAGGCGGTCTCGGCCGCTATATTCTGATCCGCGCGCTCCTCATCGTCCCGACGATCTTCATCCTCGTCACAGTCGTCTTCTTCCTGATGCGCTCGACGGGCGACCCCCTCACGGCCGCGCTCGGTGGCAAGCTGCCACCCGCACAATTGCAGGAGCGCATCCACCAGGCCGGGTACGACCGGCCCCTCCTCATCCAGTACGTCGAGTACCTCGGGCAGCTGCTGCGCGGAGACTTCGGCACGACGTTCACCGATCACCTGCCGGTCACGCAGGTGCTGCTGACCTACAGCGCGGCGACGCTCGAACTGGCGTTCTACGCCCTCATCGTCGCCTTCGTCGTCGGCATCCCGCTCGGTCTGCTGTCCGCTGCCTTCCGCGACCGGTGGGGAGACGCCTCCCTCCGTGTGTTCGCGATCCTCTGCTACGCCACACCGGTCTTCTTCGCCGGTCTCGTGATGAAGCTCGTCTTCTCGATCTGGCTCGACTGGCTCCCGGTCGCCGGCCGCGCCTCCACTGGCTCCGAGATCGAGATGCAGACACTCGACAGCAAAACGGGCATCTACCTGATCGACGCTCTCCAGACCGGCGATCCGGCGGTCGTGGGCGATGTCCTGCTGCACGCGGTCCTCCCCGCCGTCACGCTGGGCCTGCTGACCGCCGGGATCTTCCTGCGCCTGGTGCGCACGAACGTCATCGGGACGCTGTCCACCGACTACGTGGACGCGGCACGCTCGCGGGGTGTGGGGGAGTACCGGCTTGTGCGCAAGCACGCCTACCGTCCGGCGCTCATCCCGATCATCACCGTGATCGGGCTACAGATTGCGTTGCTGCTGGGCGGAGCGATCCTGACCGAGACGACCTTCGAATGGAAGGGGCTCGGCTTCCAGCTCTCGCACTACCTCCAGGCGCGCGACTTCGTCGCTGTCCAGGGCCTCGTGGTGCTGCTGGCTGTGATCGTCGCCGTCACGAACTTCATTGTCGACATCATCGCGGCGCTCATCGACCCGAGAGTGAGGTATTGAGATGGCCGAGCGAAGACACTCCCGGTGGAGCCGGCTGCCCGTCGTCCGCCAGCTGCGCCAGTCCGTGGGACTGCAGCGCGGGATGCTGGTCGCCGGTCTCGTCCTGACCGGGCTCTTCCTCGTCATCGCCGCGTTCGCACCGGTGATCGCCCCCTACGGCTTCGCTCAGCTGAAAGGGGCCGATGGGCGGCAGTTCGGATCGCAAGAGCCGCCGAGCGTCGCGCACATCTGGGGCACGACCGTCGGCGGATACGATGTGTTCTCGCGGGTGGTCTGGGGCGCCCAGACGGCTGTCGTGGTCATCGTCATTGCCGTCCTTCTGTCGATCTTCGCCGGTGTCATCCTCGGGCTGGTCTCGGGATACTTCGGCGGCTGGGTGGACCGGGTGCTCGTCGTGATCGCGGACGCGATCTACGCGTTCCCCTCGCTGCTCCTCGCGATCGTGATGGCGATCGTCATCTCGGGCGGCCAGTCGAGCCTGTGGGGCGGCATCCTCGCTGCGGCGATCTCGATCACCGTCGTCTACATCCCGCAGTATTTCCGCGTCATCCGTGCGGAGGCCGTGCGGATCAAGGCCGAGGCGTACGTCGAATCGGCCAGGGTGATCGGGGCGAGCGACGTCCGGATCATGTTCCGGCACGTCCTGCGGAACTCGACCCGCACCCTGCCGCTGATCTTCACGCTCAACTCCTCGGAAGCGATCCTGACGCTTGCGGCGCTCGGCTTCCTCGGCTTCGGGATCGAACCGACCGCGGCCGCCGAATGGGGCTACGACCTTAACAAGGCCGTAGCCGATGTCACGAGCGGCATCTGGTGGACGGCGGTCTTCCCCGGCCTCGCAATCGTGCTGGTCGTTCTCGGCATCACACTGGTCGGCGAGAGCCTCAACGATCTGGCCGACCCGCGCCTGCGCGGGCGCCGGCGCGCGGCGGAGGCCTCGGGCGAAGTCGCCGAGACCTCGGTGGTCCCGGGTGGGCCGCTCTCGGCGCCTGGCGGGATCGAGGGACTCGACGGCAGAGAGAGCATCGACCGACACGGAATCGAGGTCAAGCCATGAACGATGTCGTCCAGCTCGACAATCTGCAAGTGACGTTCGCCACCGACGCCGGCCCCGTGAAGGCTGTCGACGGTGTCTCGCTGTCTGTGTCCCCCGGCGAGGTGCTCGCGATCGTCGGCGAGTCCGGCAGCGGCAAGACGGTCACCGCCAAGACGATCCTCGGCCTGCTTCCGGCGACGGCGACGGCTTCGGGCGCGGTGATCCTGCGCAGCAAGGACCGGCAGAGCGAGGCGGCCATCCTCTCGCTGAGCAAGCGGGAGCTGCGGGAGATCCGCGGCACGGACGTTGCGATGGTCTTCCAGGAACCCTCCACCGCTCTTAACCCCGTGTACACCGTGGGCTGGCAGATCGCCGAAGGTCTTCGTGCCCACGGCAAGCTATCGAAGAAGGCCGCGCGGGAGAAGGCGGTCGACATCCTGCGCCGCGTCGGCATCCCGGACCCGGAGAAGCGCGTCAAGCACTACCCGCACCAGTTCTCGGGCGGGCAGAAGCAGCGCATCGTCATCGCCATGGCGATGGTCCTGAACCCGGGGCTGATCGTCGCCGACGAGCCGACAACCGCGCTGGATGTGACCGTGCAAGCCGAAATCCTCGACCTGCTCCGCCGCTGCCGCGACGAATTCGGCGTTGCGATCGTGCTCATCACCCACAGCATGGGTGTGGTGGCCGACCTCGCCGACCGTGTGGCTGTGATGTACCAGGGCAAACTCGTCGAAGAAGCGGATGTGTACACGCTGTTCTCCGCTCCACAAGCCGACTACACACGGAGGCTGCTGGCAGCCGTCCCGACGATCGGGCAGGGCCGCATCGCGACGCAGGAGCGGGCTCGCGCGCGGGCGGAACAGCCCGGGGTGGCGCCGGTGGTGCAAGCGCGCGACCTCCGCGTCCGCTACCCGGGGCGACTCGGCCGACCCGGGTATGTGGCGGTGGACGGTGTGAGTTTCGATATCCGTCCGGGCGAAGTGCTCGGGCTGGTGGGCGAGTCGGGCTCGGGCAAAACGACCATCGGGCGGGCCATCGGCGGGCTGAACCGGGTCACCGGCGGGTCGCTGCAGGTGCTCGGGATCGAGATGAACGGCGTCCGGGAACGGGAGTTCCGCCGGGTCCGCAGCGAGATCGGCTTCGTGTTCCAGGACCCGGCTTCGAGCTTCAACCCGCTGCTGAGCATTGCGGACTGCGTCGCCGAACCGCTCGTCGTCCACGGCAAGGCTTCGTCGCCGGCAGACGCGCGGGCGCGGGTGGACGATCTGCTGGAGGCGGTGCAGCTGCCGCGCGGCTACGGCGACCGGTTCCCGCACGAGCTCTCCGGCGGTCAGCGGCAGCGCGCGAGTCTCGCCCGTGCGCTCGCGCTGGAGCCCGCGCTCCTGATCGCGGACGAGCCGACCTCCGCGCTGGACGTGTCGGTGCAGGCACGCGTCCTGGAGCTGTTCGCCGAGCTGCAGCGCGAATTCGGGTTCGCCTCCCTGTTCATCAGTCACGACTTGGCGGTTGTCGACCTGCTCGCCGACCGGATCGCGGTGCTGCACCGCGGGACACTCGTGGAGGAGGGGACCGGTGACCAGGTGCTGGGCAGCCCGCGCGAGGAGTACACGCAGCGCCTGCTCGCGTCCCTCCCCGTCCCGGACCCGGCCGAACAGGTCGACCGGCGGGCTGCCTTGCAAGCGTTGCGCGGCGGGAGCGCCTAAAGTCGGTCTGTGAGCTCCGAACCCGCTATCGTCGTCAGCGACCTGTCCGTCGAATATCCGGCGCGGGGCGCCAGCGCCTCCTGCGTCGCCCTGCGCGGAGTCGATTTCCGGCTGGAATCGGGTCAGTCCCTCGGCGTCCTGGGAGAGACGGGCTCCGGCAAGAGCACGCTCGCCGCTGTGCTCTCCGGCCACGGACTGCCGCTGAAGTCGTGCGATCCCGGACCCCGGATCGCCGGGGGACAGGCGACCGTCCTCGGTCGCCCTCTCCGGAAAGCGAAGAAGCGGGACATCGCGGAGGTCACCTTCCATGTCGGCTACCTGCCGCAAGACGCCGGGAACACCCTGGAGCCGTCGCTCACCGTGCAGGACAACGTATCGCTGCCGATCCTCGAGCGCGACAGGCATTTCTCGCGCCGCGCAGCGGGGGAGCGAGCGGCGACCACGCTCGACACGGTTCACCTGCCGCTCAGTGTGCTCTCGAAGTACCCCTACGAGCTCAGCTCCGGCCAGCGGCAGCGCGTAGCGCTCGCGCGCGCGCTGGTGCTAGGGCCGCGCATCCTGGTCGCCGACGAGCCAACAGCGGGCATCGACGCGACCGTGCGGGATGCCGTGATCGATCTGCTCGGCCAGCTGCGTGAGCAGGCCGAGTTCACCGCCGTGATCGTCAGCCACGACCTCGCCGTCCTGCGCCGGGCGACGGATGTCTCCCTCGTGCTGCAGGGCGGTCGCCCGGTCGGCTACGGCCCGATCGAGGGGGTGCTCGCCGACCCCGCGCATCCCTTCGTTCAGAGACTGGCCAGGGCGCTCGGCCGGACGCAGCGGCGCACCGAGCGGCGACCGCAGCGCGCGAGCTGACCCACCCCCACCACCGGAAGGACACGCGTCGATGACCGCCGAGCACCCCGCCCAGCACCACGCCGTCCTGGCGGTGGACGCGGTCCCCCTTCCCGTCGGCCACCGTCCCGAGCCGGGCCCGATCGCGGTGCTGCCGACCGCAGAACCGGCCTTCGTCGCTGCTGTGGAGGCCGGGGGCGGCACGGTCGAGCCGCTCTCCGATCGGACACGCGGAGTGGTGTGGCTGTCGAACCGGGATGCGAAGGACTTCCCGCCGGTGCTTGAAGCGCACCCCGGCATCGGCTGGGTGCAGCTGCCGTTCGCGGGCGTCGACGCCTTTGGCGACATCCTGGCGAAGGAGGACCGGTCCCGGCTGATCTGGACGAGCGCAAAGGGCGCCTACGCCCAGCCCGTTGCCGAACACGCTCTCGCACTCACGCTCGTGCTGCTGCGCGTCCTTCCCCAGCGGGTTCGAGCGATGAGTTGGGGCACGGTGCAGGAGGGCACCTCCCTCTACGGCCTGGATGTCGCGATCGTCGGGGCGGGCGGCATCGCGCGCGAGCTCCTGCGGCTGCTCGAACCGTTCGGAGTCCGCGCGACGATCGTCCGGCGCAGCGCCGAACCCGTCCCCGGTTCGGCGGTGACGACCACCGCCGAACGGCTGGTCGAGGTCCTGCCCTCCGCGGATGTGGTGGTCCTCGCGGCCGCGCTCACGGGCGGCACGCGGCGGCTCATCGGCGCCCGGGAGTTCGCCGCGATGAAGAGCACCGCTGTCCTCGTGAACATCGCCCGCGGCGGCCTCGTCGACAGCGATGCGCTCGTGACGGCTCTCCGCACCGGGGCCATCGCCGGAGCCGGGGTCGATGTCACCGACCCCGAGCCGCTGCCGGACGGCCACCCGCTCTGGGCGGAGAAGAACTGCATCGTCACCCCGCACCAGGCCGACACAGCGGAGATGGTCGCTCCACTGCTCGCCGAGCGGATCCGGCTGAACGTCCAAGCGTTCCTCGGCAGCGGCCGCTTCGTTGGCCTGGTCGACCCTGGCGCGGGGTACTGATGGTGACGCGCGCGGAATGCGCCGCCGATTTCTCCCGGTAGCGGAATCCTTGCTAGAGTGGCTTCGCTGACCAAGCATTCCTCGATAGCTCAATTGGCAGAGCAGCCGGCTGTTAACCGGCAGGTTCTTGGTTCGAGTCCAAGTCGGGGACCCTCTCATGCCGAGAGAGGTGTGCAGCCCCTTTCCACGAGCATCAGCACTCACATCCCCCGTGTACACCTCGGAAGAAGAGCCGGCCTTTCTCGCAAGAAGAGCCGCGCGATGCCTCCGGGCTCAGGATGAGCGCTGTCCCCGGCGTTAGCATGGGGCATACCCTGAACCTCACCCGCCGAACCCCGTGGGAGCGGTCGCGCCGTCGGCAGGACGACCCCCACATCCTGCCTGGGCGAACCGCAGCCGGCCTCCGGAAGGACCCGTATGACCCCACCCATGATCGCCATCGCCGCAGCCCTCGGGGCTGGGGCGGTCGTCTTCCTCGCGCTCTGGCTCGCCGAGCGGGTCCGCCGCCGCCGGCTGGCCGCGACACGGGAGGAGTCCGAATGGGACCGCATCGACCGCGAACTCGACCTGGCCGAGCAAAATGGCCGGTTCCGCATCGCCGGTGAACTCGCAGATGTCGCTGTGGCGGCCATTAGCCGGATCGCCAGCCAGGCGGAAGGACTGCGGTATGCCGCCGGCTCCGATCCCGAAGCGACCGCCCTCTCCGCCGGAGCTCTCGAGACGGCCGCGGCGGCCGATCTGCGCCGGCTGCAGGACATCGTCGCGGAGGGTCGCAATGCCGCCCTCCCGAGCCCCGACCTCCACTCGGCGGATGGCCTCTTCCGCGTCCTGCGCGACGCCGGCCTCACGGTCGGCTTCACCGAGAGCGGCAAACCGTTCGAGCTGCGTCCAGGGGCGGAGCTCGCCGTCTTCCGCATCCTGCAAACCAGTCTCGGAAACGCGCTGAAACACGGCGGTCCGGGAACGAAGGCCACGGTCTCGTTCGCGTGGACCGGCGATGGTCTGCAGGTGAGCGTGGACGACGACGGCATCCGGGCCGCAGCGCGCCGCAGCGGACTCGACCGCGACGGTGTCGACCGCGCGACCGCCTACACGATGGAGGACGACCTCCACGCGATCACCGAGCCGCCCGAGGGCGCAGACCTGACCGAGCTGCGAGAGCGAGCGTCGCTGTTCGGCGGCGTGCTCACGGCGAAGACGGTGCCGGGGTTCGGCTTCTCACTGTCCGTCGTGTTTCCGGCGCTGCGCCACCACAACGGGGTTCACGGCGTCCGGCTTCGCTGACCTCCTGGGTCCGCTGGCTCAGTCTTCCAGGTGGTCCCGCCCGGGCAGCCAGCTGAGGCCGGGGACGCCCCACGAGTTCTTCCGCTGCGTCTTCAGCGCCTGCTTGCCGAAGGGATGGCCGAGGCGATCCACGTAGAGCACGCCCTCGAGGTGGTCACACTCGTGCTGGAAGATCCGAGCCAGCCAGCCTTCGGTGCGCACCTCGAACGGCGCACCCTCCAGATCCACCGCCTGCAGAATCACACGCTCGGCGCGCCGAAGCGGGAAACGCTCGCCGGGAAAGGAGAGACAGCCTTCGCACTCCGCGTCCTCATCCAGCGGGCCGGTCTCGAGCGGGCTCTGCCAGAGCACCGGGTTGATCGCGACGCCACGGTGCAGCACCTCGTCGTCGTCCGTCCACCCGTAGACGAACAGGCGCAATGGCACGCCGACCTGGGGGCCGGCCAGACCGACGCCGGGGGCCTCGTCCATCGTGTCGAACATCTCCGCGACAAGCGTTCGCAGTTCGCGGTCGAAGGCGGTCACCTCGTCCGCGCGGGTGTGGAGAACGCGGTCTCCGGTGATCCGGATCGGAAGGACAGCCATGTCAGCAAGACTATCGGCCCACTGTTCGGTAGGGTCGGGGGGTGGGTATGGAACTGATGGACGCGCTCGACTTGGCCTATCAACCCAGCCAGCTCCTGGGCATCCCGGTCGCGCTCATCGGCGCGTGTTTCCTCTCCGTCGGCGCGCAGCTGCAGCATCACGGTGTGGCCAAAGTGGAGGCACAGACGCAGAACGCCGGCGACGGCCTCACTCTCAAGCAGATCGGGCTGCTGCTGGCCCGCCCCTCCTGGGTGATCGGGACGCTGCTGCTGGGACTCGCCATCGTTTTCCAGCTGGTCAGCCTCAAACTTTCACCGCTCATCCTCGTGCAGCCGCTCGGCGTGGTTGGGCTCGTGATCACCAGCGTTCTGAACGCTCGCGTGAGCGGGGTGAAGCTCAACAAGCAGTCGATCATCGCGGTCGGCCTGTGCGTGGGGGGCGTCGGCGCGTTCGTCCTCATCGCAGCGGTCTTCGCGAAGGATCTGCCGGTGACGGGCCAAGCGTTGATCGTCATCCTCATCATCCTGGCCGTCGTGCTCCTCCTGTTCGGGTTCGCGTTCTGGTTCCTGCGGTACCGGTTCAAGGCGATCATGTACATCGTGGGCGCCGGTGTGCTCTACGGTTTCGTCGCCACGCTCGCGAAGGTCGCCATCGACCGCATCTCGAACAGGGAGTGGGACTGGCTGCTCGTCGCCTGCATCGTCGCGCTGCTCGCGGCCGCCGGGCTCGGGGCCTACTTCGTGCAGAACGCCTACTCCTCCGGACCGCCGGACCTCGTGATCGCCGGCCTTACCGTCATCGACCCGATGATTGCCGTCACCATCGGCATCGTCGTCCTGAACGAGACAGCGGGGGCGCCGTGGTGGGCGATGCTCGGATTCGCGATCACCGGCGCGGTCGCCATCTTCGGCGTCTTCCAGCTCGCGCGGCACCATCCGCAGTCGGGCGGCGAAGCGCCTATCCCCGACGCCGCTGCGGCTGGCGTCGGGGAAAGCCGCCTAGAATAGACCCTTGAACCGGCCGGGACCACGAAAGATGGAACGCTCCGGCCATCGCCGAAGACGCCCTCCCGGCCCACGACCCAAGGAACCACAACCGTGCCTGAACCGAGCGGACCGCCTCCCCAGCCGCTGACCATCGTCATGGGCTGCGATACCTTTTCCCCGGATGTCAACGGCGCCGCCCGCTTCGCCGAGCGCCTGGCCGCCGGGCTGGTCGAGCGCGGTCACGACGTCCACATCGTCGCCCCCGCGGCCTCCCGCCGCCACGGGACCTGGGTGGAGGAGCACGTCGGCCGCAAACTGACCGCCCATCGGCTGCGCAGCTGGCGCTGGTACCCGCACGACTGGCTGCGCTTCGCTCTGCCCTGGACCAGCAAGGCCAATGCGCGGCGCGTGCTGGACGAAGTGAAACCCGATGTCGTGCATCTGCAATCGCACATCGTCATCGGCCGTGGGCTCGCCTATGAGGCGCAGAAGCGCGGTATCCGCATCGTCGCCACCAACCATGTCATGCCCGAGAACATCATCGAGTTCACTCGCCTGCCGACGTTCCTGCACCACACGTTCGTCTCGCTGGCGTGGAAGGACGCCCGCAAAAGCTTCGACCGCGCTGAGTCGATCACGACCCCGACCCGCCGCGCCGCCGAGTTCCTCGAAAAGGCGACGGGGCTGCGCGGCGTCCACGCGATCTCCTGCGGAATCGACGCCCATAACTACACTCCCGATTTCGCACCGCGCACGGCCAACCGCATCCTCTTCGTCGGCCGGGTGACCGGCGAGAAGCAGATCGACGTGCTGCTCAAAGCGGTGAAGCTCCTGCCCGATGCCCTCGACACGAAGCTCGAGATTGTCGGCGGCGGCGACCAGTTCAAGAATCTGCAAGCCCTCGCGGAGACCCTCGGCATCGCCGATCGGGTCGCTTTCCTCGGTTATGTCACCGATGAGGAACTGCGGGCGGCTTACACGCGAGCCACCGTTTTCGCCATGCCTTCGATCGCCGAGCTCCAGTCCATCGCGACAATGGAAGCGATGGCCTCCGGGCTTCCCGTCGTCGCCGCCGACGCGATGGCGCTCCCGCATCTGGTGCATGACGGCGAAAACGGCCACCTGTTCCGCCCCGGCGATGCGCAAGATCTCGCCGACAAGCTGGCGAGCGTCCTCACCCTCCCGCAGGAAGAGCTCGACGAGCTGAAGAACGCCTCCCTGCGCATCGTGGCCTCCCACGACGTCCAAACGACGATCAGCACCTTCGAAAGCCTGTATCGTGGAGAGCCGGTGGCCGACCCGGTGACGGAGACGGCCTCCGAACCCGCTGCGCGGAGCGATCCGAAAGCGGCGGGCACGGGGCGGTAGCTCAGCTGGTCAGAGCATCGGACTCATAATCCGCCGGTCACGGGTTCAAATCCCGTCCGCCCTACCGTCCAGTGATGCACTGGGAGGCCAGAGTTCGCGGACCGGCGCTGGGACGCCTGTCCTCGCGCTCCACGGCTTCCTCCTGGTTAGAGGATGTTCGGCCATCGGGTTCAGAGGCGGAGATCACACCAGGCATGGCAGCCGGTCATTGGCTTTATCCGTCTCGTCATTTACGAGGACGGCGTTAGCCGGTCCGCGTCGCCACCCGTCCTCAGCAGCGCGTCGAGCACCGGCCGCTGCCCCCTCGCGAGCTTGAGGCGGGCGTCTTCGACAGGGTGCCATCCTGCGGCATCCACCTCGGCGAACCGCTGGACACGTCCCGAGCGCGGCGGCCACTCGAGTTCGAACGTGTCGCTGTGGATCTCGACCGGGTCGAACGCGGCCTCGGCCGCGAACACGACGATCGTCTTGCCGGAGGTCTTGAACTCGCCGAGCCGTTCATAGTCTGCCTCCGGCGCAGGTGAGCCCATCTCCTCGGCGAACTCCCGCCGGGCCGCTGCCAGATCGTCTTCACCGTCTTCGACAAGGCCTTTCGGGATGGTCCAGCCGCCCTCGTCCTTCTGCGCCCAGAACGGCCCGCCCATGTGGGCGATCCACACCTCGACACTGGTCTCGCCCCGCCGATAGAGCAGGATTCCGGCGCTGCGGACCGCCATCAGCGCCACCTTCCGAGAAGGTTGCGGCGGTGTTCGATCGTCATGTCGACACCCTATGCCGACTAATGTGGGGAAGGTGAACTTCGGCGATGGGTGGGTGGAAGGCCCGAACGGCGAGCGGTTCTGGGGCCGGTTCGGCGCCGCCGGGTTGCTGGTTCACGACGCCCGCCGAGGGGTGCTTCTGCAACACCGGGCCGAGTGGAGCCACTTCGGCGGAACCTGGGGCTTGCCGGGAGGAGCGCGGCACGAGGGGGAGTCCGCCGTGGAGGGAGCCCTGCGCGAAGCCGCAGAGGAGACTGCTGTTCCAGCGGATGCCCTTGAACTGCTGTTCACCTGTGTGCTGGATCTCGGTTTCTGGTCGTACACCACGGTCGTGGCTGAGGTCGTGCGCCCGTTCGAGGCGCGGATAGCGGACGTCGAAAGCATCGAACTGCGCTGGGCGCCGCTCGCCGAGGTGGCCGAGCTGCCCTTGCATCCCCGGTTCGGCGCAGCGTGGCCAGAGCTCCACGCACGGCTGATGGCGCTGACCGGCTGAGCCCTCAGGAGACCGGACTCGCCCGGACGGCGGGGCCGGCAACGCCGTGCGCCGAATTCCTCTCCGTGAACGTCGGCGGTCCAGCCGATGTCGGCGGCACCCGTGAGAATGAGAGAATGCACATCATCCTCGACCGGTCATCCGATGGCTTGGTCGCCGCGATGCCGGAGGACGGCCCGGCCGAGCGGCTCGACACCGGCGGTCTGAGGGAGTTCGTCCGGCTCCACGAACGGGGGGATGACCACCCGCGCTGGGTCTGGAGCGAAACGCGCGCCTGGTATCCTGCGCTGCTCGCCGCCGGCGTCCGCGTCGAACGCTGCGCCGATCTGCGGCTGAGTCACGTCATCCTCCGCCACAGCGCACTGAGCGCGGCCTCAGCGATCGCGACCGCCCCACCTGGGCCGTGGGATGCCACGATCGAAGCCGAGGAGCCGCCGTCCGCCGCGCACACCGCGCTCTTCGAGCTGGACCAGCCCACCCCTCGGGAGCCACCATCCGCCGCCGAGTTCGCCGCCCAGCAGGATGCCGTGGCCGCCTCCGCCAATCCCGGACGCCTGCGTCTGCTGCTGGCCGCCGAGTCCGTCGGCGCACTGATCGCGGCGGAGATGCGCTTCGCCGGCCTGCCCTACAGCGCTGAGCGGCACGACGCCCTTCTGACCGATCTGCTCGGACCTCGCCCCGCCTATGGCGGGCCCGTGGTGCTCGAGGACCTGGCCGCGCAGATCCGGGCCGCCCTCGACTCGCCCGACCTCAACCCCGACAGCCCGCCCGCGCTGCTGCGGGCTCTGCAACGCGCGGGTCTCCGTGTGAGCTCCACCAGTTCCTGGGAGCTCCGTGAGCTCGACCACCCAGTCATCGAGCCGCTACTGCACTATAAGAAGCTCGCCAGGCTGCTGACAGCGAACGGCTGGTCCTGGCTCGAATCCTGGGTGCAGGATGGCCGGTTCCGGCCCGACTATGTTCCGGGCGGGGTGGTGACGGGACGCTGGGCGACGCGCGGTGGCAGCGCCCTCCAACTGCCGAAGCAATTACGCGGCGCCGTGGTCGCCGATCCCGGCTGGAAGCTGGTCGTCGCCGACGCCGCACAACTTGAACCACGCATCCTGACCGGCCTCGCGCAGGATCAGAGGATGGCCGCCGCCGGCCGCGGGCAGGACCTGTACACGGGCATCGTCTCCGCGGGTGCGGTGACCGAGCGCGCACAGGCCAAGGTCGCGATGCTTGGTGCGATGTACGGCGCGACGACGGGGGAGAGCGGCCGGTTGATGCCGCGCCTCGCCCGGGCCTTCCCGCGAGCCGTGCGGCTCGTAGAAGAAGCTGCACGGGCGGGGGAGAGAGGCGAAGCCGTTACTTCCCACCTGGGTCGCAGTTCGCCGCGACCGGGCGGCTCCTGGCAGGAGACGCAGTCGGCTGCCAGCACGGCCGAGTCGACTCCCGCCGACGAACGCCGCGCACGCGCGCAGGCTCGCGACTGGGGCCGCTTCACGCGCAACTTCGTGGTGCAGGCGAGCGCGGCCGAGTGGGCGCTGTGCTGGATGGCCGAGCTGCGGAACCGCCTGACCGCGCTCGCGCCCGGACGGCCGCTGACCGAAGCGCCCCACCTCGTCTACTTCTTGCACGACGAAGTCATCGTTCATACGCCGGACGCTCTCGCTGAAGCAGTGGGCGAAGCCGTGTCGGCCGCCGCTGCTCGGGCCGGCACCCTGCTCTTCGGCGGTTTTCCCGTCGAGTTCCCCGTCACCGCGGCCGTGGTCGACAGCTACGCGGAGGCCAAATGACGCCGCGACCGGAATTCGCGAGTGTCGGTGGCGGTGGCACTCCGCGATCGGCCCGAAGATGGAGACCATGACCGACACCGCCCCCGCTTCCGATCCCCGCGATACCCTGGCCCGCTACCGTCGGCGCCGCGAGCAGGCCGTCGTCGCGCCGAAGGGCAACCTGGCACTGGTGAACACGCAGTGGATCACCGGCGCGCCCGGCGGCGAGCAGACGATCTGGGGCGTTCCAGGACGGTGGGCTCCGCTGCCGGCCGGGCACTCCGGTCTCAGGGTCACCGCCGCGGCCGCCGACGGCATCACGGTGGACGGCGCACTCGTCGACGGCTCGGCGATCGTGCGCGGAAAAGACGACCCGAACCCCTCAGAGATCGTCTTCAGTGACACGGTCACCGGGTTCGTGATCGCCAGCGAAACGGGGGAGTATGCGCTGCGGGTGTGGGACGCGAACTCCGAGGCGATCCGGGATTTCGGTTCCATCGACGCCTTCCCCTTCAACACCGAGTGGATCGTCCAAGCGGCGTTCCGCCCGATCGAGGGCGGCAAGATCGTCGGCTTCGAGCACCTCAAAGACGACGGCGCGACGCGCGATATGGTGATCCCCGGCGAGATCGCCTTCGCCAAATACGGCGTCGATTACAGCCTCGCCGCCTTCCAGGCGGGACGCGCCCTCCAGCTCGTCTTCGCCGACAGCACCAATGGCGACAGCACATACGCCGTCGGCCGTTTCCTCTTCGTCGCGCCGAACTCCGACGGAACCGTTACGCTCGACTTCAACCTGGCGGTGCTGCCGCCCTGCGCGTTCAGCTACAACTTCAACTGCCCGCTGCCACCGGCGCAGAACCGGTTCGCGGTGCCGATCGAGGCGGGGGAGAAGAACGTCCTGAACAAGGCTGGCGGACTGCTGCACTGACAATCCGGGCGCTTACCGCAGGGCTGCTGGGAACGATCGCTCCGCGGTGGCAGCGGAGGGCCGGCGTCCCCGCCGTGGGCGCTCCGGGCTGCGCGGCTGGACAAGCGCGTCCGGGTGTGCGGCCAGCGTGGCCGCGACTTCGTCCAGCCAGGCGAGGGCGGCCTTCGCGCCCAGTTCCGCCGCCCGATTCGCCGTGAGGAGCGCGCGCGAGTCGGCATCATGGCTCAGTCCGCGGATGCGTTCGGCGAGCACCGCCCGGTAGCCGCCCACCACGGCCGCTGGTTTCGCACCGGCGATGGAGGAGGCGATGAGCACTTGGTCCTGCATCTCCTCCCAGTCCGGCCGCGCATTGAGGGACCCTCCGGTCAGCCAGGTATGGGCTTGGGCGCTGCCTGCGTCCGTCAGGGCGTAGAGCGGAAGACCGTCTTCTGTCTTCCCGTCCGGCCGGACGAGACCCTGGCGCACCATCCGCTCGAGGGTCGAGTACACCTGCCCGGCGTTCAGCTGGCGGCGATGAGCCGCGCGGAGCAGGAACTCACTCTGGAGCTGCGAGCCGTAGGCGGGGCCCTGGGTCAGGATCGCGAGAAAGCCGAACTGCACCGACATACTCGGTATGTTATTCGCTTTCCACAGCGTCGGTGGGATCGCCGAAACACATTCTTGTAACTCGCCTGCGTTTTCCGGCACAATGGGCGTAGCCAACTTCATACCTGTCATGGCTCCCGTTCCTGGTCGTAGGGGAAGACGCACCGACGAACGGAGGAAATCATGACAGCTCGTGCATCCCGAGGAATTCTTTACGTGCATTCCTCTCCCAGTGCGCTCTGCCCCCATATCGAATGGGCGGTGGGTCGCTCTCTCGGTCGTGCCGTCAATTTCACCTGGGAGCAGCAACCGGTGTTGAAGGGCAGCCAGCGGACCGAGTTCTTCTGGGATGGCCCCTCCGGAACAGGCGCGCTTCTCGCGACGGCGCTCCGAGGCTGGGAACACCTCCGCTACGAGGTGACCGAGGATGCCGGTCTCGGCGCCGACGGTGGACGCTGGATGCACACGCCCGATCTCGGCGTCTTCTTCGCTCAGACCGATACGGCAGGCAATACCGTCGTCCCCGAAGACCGAGTCCGCTCTGCGATGGAGATCGCCGGCAGCAACCCGCTCGAGCTGCACCGCGAACTGCGGCTGGCGCTCGGGCAGGCGTGGGACGACGAGCTAGAGCCTTTCCGGCACGCGCACGACGATACCTCCGTCATCTGGCTGCACAAAGTGGGCTGACGCAAAACTCCCGCGGCGGGCCCGGCACACGCCGCCCGCTTGCGGTGAACGAAGGGTCCGTCAGGAGAACGGTGTGTGAGGTTCGGTCTGATCCGAGAGGAGACGGCTGTGGCTGATACGACCGAGCTGTTGGATGACGGGACTTTTGACCCTGTGACCGGGGAGATCATGACCCCACCGGCGGTGGCCGGGCACGCTGGGTAATGAGAGAGAAGCCCGCGCTCAACGCGTTCGCGACCACCCTCGCCGGACAGCTCGCAAGAACCGCCACTCATGAAAACCGCCGGACCCCCCACACCGTTCTTCTGACAGTCCCCATGCTTGGGCAGGATCCCCTTTGTTTCCCGTCACATCGCGGGATGTCGTGCCGATTGCCCTCCCCTTCCAGCGTGCCGGAACCGGCGAGTCCGTCGCCGGCGACGAGGCAGCCGGGTGCCGCGGGGTCTACTCCTCGAAGGTGTTGACCATGGCGAACGCCGCGCGCTCCAGATAGCTCCAGAGGGTCTCCTCCTGGAGCGGCGGAAGGGCAAGTTCGAGGACGGCGGCGCGCATGTTCATGAGCCAGCGGTCGCGTGCGTCAGGATTCACCCGGAAGGGCAGATGGCGCATCCGCAGACGCGGATGGCCGCGTTGTTCGCTGTATGCGGCGGGACCGCCCCAGTACTGCTCCAGAAACAGTGTCAGTCGTTCGGCGGCCGGTTCGAGATCCTCCTCCGGATACATCGGCCTCAGCACCGGGTCGGCGGCGACGCCGCGGTAGAACGCATCGACCAGACGGCGGAAGGTGTCGTGACCGCCGGCCTGCTCGAAGAACGTCGGGCCGGCAGGCGGCCCGACGGGGATGCCAGTCATATCACTCCGTGGGATGGTCGGTTCCGGGGCCGGACGGGGGAGCCTGCGGTGCGCGCGGTGGGATGGCGGGCTTGTCGGCGGGTTTCGGTGTAGCCGGTTTCGCGGCTGGCGGATTCTCGGCTGCTGGCCGGATGCGGATCGCGCCCGGGTCCGGCACCGATCCTGCCCCGCGTTTGGCGGCTGCGCGAGACTTCCGCCCCTTGAGCGGCGGGGGCTGGACAGTCGGGGTCGGCCGCGTTCTGGGCGGCTTGGCGCCGTCGACGCTGCCCGCTCCGTCGAACCCGCTCAGCACGACGGCGGAGAGCGACGGCAGTTTGACGCCGAGTTCGTCCACAGCACGCTTCAGCCGCGAGCGAAGCTCTCTCGAGACATCGTCTTTCGCGGTGGTGCGTGTCTTGAGCACGATGCGGACCACCATCGCGTCGGCGGAGATCGACTCCAGCCCCCAGAGCTCGGGCTTATCGAGAACGCGGGAGCGCCAGCGCGGGCTGGCCGTCAGGGCGGTCGCCGCTTCCATCAGTTTGCTCTGCACCGCTTCGATATCCGTGTCGTAAGGCACTGCGACATCCACGATCACGCGCGACCAGCCCTGCGACATGTTGCCCACGCGCAGGATCTCGCCGTTCCGGACGAACCAGAGGGTGCCGTTAACATCGCGCACCTGTGTGATGCGGACGCCGACCGCCTCGACCACGCCGGTGGCGCTTCCGAGGTCGACCACATCTCCGACGCCGAGCTGATCCTCCATGACCATGAACAGGCCGTTCAGCACGTCCTTGACGATGTTCTGCGCCCCGAAACCGAGGCCGGCGCCGATCGCGGCGGTGAGGAGGGCGAAAGAGGTGAGGATTTCGGAGGCGAAGACCTGCACGACCAGGATGATGGTGACGATCCCGATGGTGACGTTCACGATGTTGCTGAGCACCGAACCCAGGGTCCGAGTCCGCTGGACGAGCCGCACGGTGGCCAGCGGCGACGCCACGAGAGCCTGCGTGTCGGTGACGTTCTGGCCCTTCTTCACCCCGCTCACGATCTGCTTGACGACACGGCGGATCACCACGCGAAGCACCCAGCTGAGCAGGAACGCACCGACGACGATCAGCACAGCGTGCAGGATGTTCCCGCCGGCAGCAGCGGCCCAGTTTCCCAATTCCGTCCAGAGATTCTCACTCATACCCGAAGAATCCTAGTCGCCTCCGCTGTGACGCTCGCTGGGTCTCAGCAGTCGATGAGACCGTTGTCATACGCGAAGATCACGGCATGCACACGGTCGCGCAGGTGCAGTTTCGACAGCACACGCCCGACATGCGTCTTCACGGTCGACTCGGTCAGGTGGAATGTCGCGCCGATCTCGCCATTGGTCAGCCCGTCCGCGATCGCCAGCAAGATCTCGCGCTCCCGGGGTGTGAGGGCCGCTGCTGGGTCGCCGCCGGGCGCGGCGCTCTCCGTCGTCGTGGGCAGCCGGTCGGCGAACAGCTCCAGCATGGCCCGGGTCACGCGGCCGGAGACGGCCGCGTCGCCCGCGGCCACGGCGCGGATCGCCGCCGTCAAATCGTCTGGCCGGGCGTCTTTCAGGAGGAAACCGCTCGCGCCGGCGCGCAGTCCGCCGAAGGCGTACTCGTCGAGGTCGAAGGTCGTCAGAATGATGATCCGCGCTTCCGGGTTGGCAGCCACGATGCGCCGTGTGGCCTCGATCCCGTCCAGCGCGGGCATCCGCACATCCATCAGGATGACATCGGGCCGGGTCTCCACGGCCAGCCGCACCGCCTCGACGCCGTCGATGGCCTCACCGACGACGCAGAGGCCGGGTTCCGCCTCCAGCACCATGCGGAAACCCAGGCGCACCAGCGCCTGGTCGTCGGCGAGCAGGATGCGCAGCGGGCGCTGATCGGTCACGGAGCTGTCTCCTCGGTGCGGGGTCGTACGGGAATGGTGTCGAAGCTCGCGCTGAGACGCCAGCCCCCGCCCCGGCGGGGGCCGGCCTCCAGAGTGCCGCCGTAGAGCGCGACGCGCTCGCGGAGGCCGAGTAGTCCGCTGCCCGAGCCGCGGCCGTCGCTGTCGTGGACCGTCGCATCGTCCTCGATGGTGATGCGGATGCGGTCGCCGATGTCGATGACCACCGTCACGGAGGTGGCCAGCGACGCATAGCGCAGCGCATTCGTGAGCGCTTCCTGCACGATGCGGAAGACGGTCAGCTGCTGTCCGGTGTCTTCGGGCGGTGTTCCGGTGATCGTGATCCGGACCGGCAGCCCCGCGGCCCGGAACCGCTCGACCAGCTCGTTCAGCTCACTTACACCGGGCTGCGGCTCGATGGCGTCATCCTCGTCGCTATCAGTCCGGAGCACACCGAGCAGGCGGCGCATATCGGCGAGCGCGCTGCGGCCGGTCTCCGCGACCATCCGCATCGTCTCCGCTGAGCGTGCGGGGGCCTTGTCCGCGAGCCTTGCCGAGCCGTCCGCGAGAGCGATCATGACCGTCAGGCTGTGCGAGACGATGTCGTGCATCTCCCGGGCGATGCGGCTGCGTTCGGCGGCGGTCGCGGTCTCCGCCTGCTGGTCGCGCTCGTGCGCGAGCTGGCGCGCCCGGTCGATGAGCGCGTCCAGATAGCGCCTGCGGTTGCCGACGTTGCTGCCGATGAGTACGGCGACCAGGCAGACCGCGAGGACGAAGAAGGCGGAGGGTGTCGCATCCGCTGCCAGCGGGATGTAGAAGACGAGAGCGTTGGCCAGGAGGGAGGTCGTGGTGAGCGACAGGAGGGTGATGGCTGCGGTGATGGCGTAGCCGATCCACGCCGAGCGCACCGACCGGAAAACCGCGAGCGCGTACAGCGCGAACACCGCCGGGACGAAGCCCACGTCCCGCCCCAGGAAGACGCTGAGGCCGAGCGCTGTGGCCGCGATGGCGAACACGGCGCGGGGACGCTGACGGCGCGCGATCAGGGCGCAGCCCACGATTGCGGCCAGGGCGAAGCGCAGGGCGAGCGGCCAGCTCGGGTTCGCGATCATCGCGACGGCGCCGATCGTCAGCGCGGGGACGAGGTAGACCGCGGCGACGAAGGCATCGACCGCGATCGGGTGCGCCGCGAGGGAGCGTCGCACGGCCCCGGGCGGCCTCGGGAGTTCGAGGCCGCCCGGGGCCGTGTCCTCGGCGGGCACGGGCTGGGTCACGCGTCGCGACGTTGGAGGAGGAGAGCGCCGCCGGCGAAGGAGACGGCCGTCCAGACGAGGACGGTGACAGCGTTCGCCCACGGTTCGAGGGCATCGTTGGCGAGGCCCGCCATACCGCTCCCCGCGTTGCTGATCAGGTAGTGCTGCGCGTCGGTGAGCCACTTGGCGTCCGGGAGGAGACCGACGACGATGCTGGCTATGATCGGTAGCACGAACAGGGCACCGACCGCCGCTGCGATCCCGCCGCCGCTGGCTTTGAGGATCGTTCCGAGCCCCATGGAGAACACGGCGACGAGCCCCAGGTAAACAGCCGCGCCGAGGATCGACCAGAGCGTCGAACCGGCGAACAGGTCCGCCTGGTAGCCCTTGGCCGACATCACCACAGCGGCGATCGCCCAGGAGGCGGCGAAGCTCACCAGGCCGACGATGAACGAGACCAGGAACAGCGTGATCGCCTTGGCGGCGATCGTCGGGAAGCGGCGGGGCACGGCTGCGAACGACGACCGGATCATCCCGGTGGAGAACTCGCCGCTGATGACGAGCACGCCGAGCACGGCGACGACGAGCTGTGCGAATGTGAGGCCTGTGGTCGCCGCCGCCGAGACGAAACCGTCGAGCCGTGTGCCCGGCAACTGCTGGCGCAGCGTCTCGGCGGACGGGATCGTGACGCTTAGGAGCGCCGAGAACCCGATGACGATGACGATGACGCTGGCCAGGGTCCAGAACGTGGAGCGGAGGGAGCGCAGTTTGATCCACTCCGAGCCGATCACGCGCGGGAAGCTTAGACGGCCGAGCGAGGAGTGGACGGGTGCGGTGGTGGTGGTCATCGGGAGATCTCCGAGTGGTATTCGACCTCGTCCTGCGTGAGTTCGAGGTACGCCTCCTCCAGGGAGGCGCTGATGGGGGTGAGTTCGTGGAGCACGACGCCGGTGGCGGCGGCCAGGTCGCCGATCTGGGCGGACGAGAGGCCGGTGACCTCGATGAGCTGAGCTTCAACTCCCGTGATCGTGACGTCCGGCGCGGCGATTGCGTGTGCGAGCTGGTCGACCTGCGGCGTGCGCACGCGGACCGCGTTGCGAGTCGCTCCGGCGAGGATATCGCCGACCGGGGCGTCGGCCAGGATGCGGCCACGGCCGAGGACGATGATGTGATCGGCCGTCTGCGCCATCTCGCTCATGAGGTGCGAGGAAAGGAACACCGTCCGGCCCTGCCCGGCGAGGTGCCGTGCGAACTGGCGCACCCAGAGCACTCCCTCCGGGTCGAGGCCGTTGACCGGCTCGTCGAGGATGAGCGTCGCCGGATCGCCGAGCATCGCGGCGGCGATGCCGAGGCGCTGCCCCATCCCGAGCGAGAATCCGCCGACGCGCTTGCCCGCCACGGACTCCAGACCGGTGAGGCCGACCACCTCCTCCACGCGGCGCTTCGGGATGCCGTGGGTCGCGGCCAGCGCGAGCAGGTGATTGTAGGCGGTGCGGTCGGTGTGTACGGCTTTCGCATCGAGCAGCGCGCCGACCTCGGTCAGCGGTGAGCGCAACTCCGCGTACCGTTTGCCGTTGATGGTGGCAGCGCCCTTGGTGGGGCGGTCGAGGCCCATGATCATGCGCATGGTCGTAGACTTTCCGGCACCGTTCGGACCGAGGAAGCCCGTGACCTTGCCGGGCTGGATGGTCGCCGTGATGTCGTCGACGGCCGTCTTCTGGTCGAACGTCTTGGTGAGGCGGTCGAGATGGATCATGTGTCCAACCTACGGACAGCGGACGAGCGCGTCATCAGCCCTGGGTACGATCCGCGAGGGCAGAGGGTTCAGGCTGCGGACCAGAATCTCTGCCCTCGCGTGCTGTGCGCTACCGCGCGTCGCGCTCCTGGGCGGCGAGCGCCCGCTCGACCCCGGCGAGGTTCTCGATCACCAGCCGGCGGAGGGCGGCGGGCTCGGGGTTCGCGTCGAGCCACGCGCGCGTCGCATCGCGCAGCTCTGCGTTCGCGAGCGGCGCCGGGTACATGCCCGCGACCAGGTACTCTGCGATCTTGTACGTGCGTGAGGCCCAGATATCCTGCAAGGCCGCGAAGTACGGCTCGACGAACGTCGCGAGCACGCTCTTGTCGTCCGCGCGCTGGAACCCGAGGCCGGTGAACCGGACGATCGTGTTCGGCAGCGCGTCCGAGCCGAACACCGAGTCCCACGCCGCCTGCTTACCGGCGATGGCCGGGACGCTGGCGCGTGCCTGAGCGGCGAACTGCGCTCCGTTCGCGGTGTTGTCCGCGGCGAGCGCGGCGTCCACCTCGGCGTCGCCCGCTTCGCCGCCCGCGACGAGGGCGATGAGCAGCTCCCATGAGAGATCGGCGTCGATCGTGAGGCCGGGCAGGGCGACCGAGCCGTCGCGGAGGGCGCCGATCGTCGCCAGCTGCTCGCCGGTCGCGGCGAGCGCGGCGAAGAACTTGACGAACTGGAACTGCGCGTCGCTGCCGGCGTCGGCCTGCTGAGCGAGCTCCCAGAGCGCCGACGCTGCGGTCTCGGCCGTCTCCTTCTGCCGCTCGGGGGCGACGTAACTGCCTACGGCAAGCGCCAGCTGGCTGAGTGTGGTGCGGATGGTGGTGGATTCGGTCTCCGGGGCGATGTTGCCGAGGACCAGGCGCACATAGTCGCTCGCCGGGGTCTCCGTGTCGCGGGTCGCATCCCAGACAGCGCCCCAGACGATGGAACGGGCGAGCGGGCTCTCGATCTTGGAGAGGTGCTCGATCGCGACCCGGTGCGATTCCCGGTCCAGGCGGATCTTCGCGTAGGCGAGGTCGTCGTCGTTGAGCAGCACGAGATCCGGGCGTTTCTTCCCGATCAGCTCGGCCACTTCGGTGCGGACGCCGTCGACATCCAGTTCGATCCGCTCCTCGCGCACGAGGTGGCCGTCGCGCAGGATGTAGAACCCGATCGCGAGCCGGTGCGGGCGGATGGTCGGATAGTCGGCGGGCGCCGACTGCAGCACCGCGAAGCCGGTGATCGTGCCGTCGGCATCGACCGTGATCTCGGGACGCAGAGTGTTCACCCCGGCGGTCTCCAGCCACTTCTCCGACCAGCCGGTCAGGTCACGGCCGCTCGTGGCCTCCAGCTCGACCAGCAGGTCCTTCAGCTCAGTGTTGCCATGCGCGTGCTTCTTGAAGTACTGCGCGACCCCGGCCAGGAAATCCTCTTGGCCGACCCAGGCCACCAGCTGCTTGAGCACGGAGGCGCCCTTCGCGTAGGTAATGCCGTCGAAGTTGACCTGTACGTCCTCCAGGTCGTTGATCGTCGCCACGATCGGGTGGGTCGAAGGCAGCTGATCCTGCCGGTACGCCCAGCTCTTCTCCAACGCGGCGAAGGTCGTCCACGCCTCCGTCCACTCGGTCGCCTCGGCGGTGGCCAGGGTGGAGGCGTACTCCGCGAACGACTCGTTGAGCCACAGGTCGTTCCACCACTTCATCGTCACCAGATCGCCGAACCACATGTGCGCGAGCTCGTGCAGGATGGTGACGACGCGGCGCTCTTTGATCGCGTCCGTGACCTTTGAGCGGAACACATAGGTCTCCGTGAAGGTGACCGCGCCCGCGTTCTCCATCGCTCCGGCGTTGAACTCCGGGACGAAGAGCTGGTCGTACTTCTCGAACGGGTAGGCGTAGTCGAACTTCTCCTCGTAGAAAGCGAAGCCCTGGCGGGTCTTCTCGAAGATGTAGTCCGCGTCCAGGAACTCGGCGAGGCTCTTGCGCGCGTACACGCCGAGTGGAATCGCGCGGCTGTCGCTGCTGGTCAGCTCACTGTGCTCAGAGACGTACGGGCCTGCGATGAGCGCCGTGATGTAGGAGGAGATGACCAAGGTAGGCGCGAAAGACCAAGTCTTTTTGCCTTCGCCGACGTCGACCGGCTTCGGGGTGGGGGAGTTGCTGACGACGGCCCAGTGGGAGGGGGCGGTCACCGTGAACGTGAACTCCGCCTTCAGATCGGGCTGCTCGAACACGGCGAACATGCGACGTGAGTCCGGGACCTCGAACTGGGAGTACAGGTAGACCTCGCCATCCACCGGGTCCACAAAGCGGTGCAGGCCCTCTCCCGTGTTCGTGTAGATCGCGTCGGCGTCCACCGTCAGCACGTTCTCCGCCTGGAGCCCGTCGAGCTGGATGCGAACGCCGTCGGAGACGATGGCCGGGTCGAGCCGCACACCGTTGAGCGTCACGGAGCGGACCGTGCGGGTGATCGCGTCGATGAACGTGGACGAGCCGTGAGCTGCATCGAAACGGACGGTCGTGGTGCTCCGGAACGTCTCCGATCCGGTCGTCAGGTCGAGGGCGATGTCATAGGCGTGAACGCGGACGATCGCCGCACGCTCCTGTGCTTCAATGCGGGTGAGGTTTTCTCCGGGCAACGCTGACTCCTCTGGAGGTAGGGGCTCTGTTGTGGTTCGTGTCCACCGGGTCCACTTTAGTGAAACGGCGCCCGGGGCCGTTGGCGGCCTTCCCTAGACTGGTCGCATGCGCATCCACATCGCCACCGATCACGCCGGTCTCGATTTCAGCAAGCACCTCCAGGCGCACCTGGCGCAGGCCGGGCACGAGGTCATCGACCACGGTCCGGCCGAGTACGACCCGATCGACGACTACCCGGCGTTCTGCGTCAACGCGGCCAAGGGGGTCGTGCGCGACCAGCAGGCGGGCATCGAGGCCCTCGGCGTCGTGTTCGGCGGCTCCGGCAATGGCGAGCAGATCGCTGCGAACAAGGTCATCGGCGCGCGCGCAGCCCTCGTCTGGAACGAGAGCACTGCCCTGCTCGCTCGCCAGCACAACGACGCCAACGTCATCTCGATCGGCGCTCGCCAGCACACGGTGGCGGAGGCGACGCGCTTCATCGAACTGTTCATCGCCGAGCCGTTCTCGCTCGAAGAACGGCACCTCCGCCGCATCGCGCAGCTGGCCGAGTTCGAGGCGACCGGCGACATCGCCGGCAAGAACGTGGATCGCTGATGCCCGAGGGCCACTCCGTCCATCGGATCGCGCGGCAGTTCGCGGCCACCTTCGTCGGGCATCCAGCGGCAGTGTCGTCGCCGCAGGGCCGCTTCGCCGAGGACGCCAAACGCATCGACGGCCGCACGATGATCGCCGCGAAAGCGGTGGGCAAGCAGATGTTCCTGGAGTTCGACAACGGGCTGTGGCTGCGCGTCCATTTGGGCATCTACGGAGCGTGGGACTTCGCGGGCGACATCGGTGTCGACCCGACGATCGCGAGCGCCAACGGCCGGATGGGCCAAACCCAGCAGAAAGGCACGGCCGCTCAGAGGGGAACCATCTTCGACGGGGACGGTGAGAACTCTCTCCACTCCATCGGGGCGCCGCGGCGGACACGGGTCCGGATGTCTGAGACCGAGAAAGCGCAGCCGGAGATCGAGTCGTTTCCGCCGGAGCCCGTGGGCCAGGTGCGCGTGCGTCTGCTGACCGCCAGCGCCGTGGCCGACCTCCGCGGCCCGACCGTCTGTGCGGTGCTCGACCCTCAGGAGGTGGCTGCTGTGATCGCCCGGCTCGGACCGGACCCGATGCTCGACAGCGGCCCTGTCGCCGAGGAGACCTTCGTCGCTGCGGTGAGGAAGAAGCCCACCGCAATCGCCCTGCTTCTCATGGATCAGAGCGTGGTCAGCGGGATCGGCAATGTCTATCGGGCCGAACTCCTCTTCCGGGCCCGCCAGAATCCGCACACGCCCGGTAAACTCGTCGCGGAGGACATCGTCCGGGCACTCTGGCGCGACTGGGTGCAGCTGCACCGCATCGGTGTCGAGACCGGTCAGATGATGACGATGGACGACCTCGACGAGGAGGCGTACCGCCGGGCGATGGCGAAACGGGAAGACCGGCACTGGGTCTACAAACGCGAGGGCTTGCCCTGTCGTGTGTGTGGAACCCATATCGTGATGGAGGTCTTCGGGGGGCGCAAGCTGTACTGGTGCCCGAGGGACCAGGCGTGAGGAACCGGCCGTGCGGCATAGCCCCGTTTCGCGCTGACCGGCACAGATGAGGCCCAACGACTCTTCCGCGAGAATCCGTGGGCGACATTCGTGAGCAGCACCGGCTCGGCTGCGATTGCTGGAGCCGGTGCGGGACGTGTTTGAAGCCGAGCCGGCGGAGGGCCGCGGGCCGGTCTACTCGCTGATGTGCGCGAACAGGAACCAGCGGTCCTTGTCGAGGCCGCGTGCGATCTCGATCGCGACATCCTGGCTGGTCTGGTCGAGCTGGTCGAGCTCCTTCACCGCGGCGTTGACGCTCGCGAGCGCCGCGTCGATCTGCGCGATGACCTCGGCGATCGCGTCGTTCGAGGGCCGGAACCCCGCGGTCAGCTCACCGGTCGATGTCTTGGCCGCGACCGTCGCGAGCCGCGCATCGACCGGAAGACCGAGGGCGACGATCCGCTCGGCGGCGAGATCGGCCCACTCCTGAGCGTGGGCGACGATCACGTCGAGGAGCTCGTGTACGCCGATGAAGTTCGCGCCACGCACATGCCAGTGCGCTTGTTTGCCGTTGACGACGAGGGCCGTGAGGTCGATCACGACCGGGGCGAAGAACTGCGCGACCCCGGCGGCGACGTCCGGGTTGGAGACACTCTGGGTTGCAGCGATGTCTGTCATGGATGGGCGTCCTTTCTTGATGTCTGCCTCAACGCTACTCGGGCCGTGGGATTGCGCAACGAAGCTGAGCCTGCGCTAAGTCAGCGTCGGCATGACAGGCCTTCCGCCGGCGATCCGCTGAGCGTGGCGCATCCCGCATCGGGACTCGTTCTGGACGGTTCCGGCGTCGATCATGGTGAGGGGCGGGCCACCGACCTGGACTTTCCCCGATTTCGGTCTACCGTGGCGGGCCGACTCGAAAGGAGCCCGCCCCCGTGAGCTCGAATCCTGAAACATCCCAGAGCCGCCCCGCTTCCGGCCAACCGGCTCGCTCGTACGCCTCGAGGCGTCCGGAACAGCCCCTGCGCCGTCGGCTGCGCGTGGACGACGTGCTCGTCGTCGAGCGGAGCGCCGTCAAACGCGCCATCGGGGGAACCGTCGTCGGCAACTTCATGGAGTGGTTCGACTTCGGGATCTACGGCTACCTCGCCGTGACCCTCGCGTCGGTCTTCACGGCGGGCCTTCCCTCCGGCGCCGGGTTGCTCGTGACCCTGTTCGGGTTCTCCGTGAGCTTTCTTGTGCGACCGCTGGGCGGTTTCGTCCTCGGTCCGCTCGGCGATCGCATCGGGCGGCAGCGCGTCCTGTTCCTGACCATGTCGATGATGGCGACCGCCACGGCGCTGATCGGCCTGCTGCCTGGCTCTGCGGCGATTGGGCTGTGGGCGGTCGTCCCGCTCTACCTTCTCAAGATGATCCAGGGCTTCTCCACCGGCGGCGAATACGCCGGGGCGACAACCTACGTCTCCGAGTTCTCTCCGGACAGCCGGCGCGGATTCTTCTCCTCCTGGCTGGATGTCGGCTCGTATGTCGGTTTCGCGGCCGGGGCTTCCGCCGTCGCGGTGACCACTGTCGTCGCCGAGTCGGTGTGGGGTCCCCACGCGATGGTCGACGGCGGCTGGCGCATACCCTTCCTCCTCGCCATCCCGCTCGGCGCCGTCGCGATCTTCTTCCGGTTGCGCATCCCCGAGACACCGGCTTTCGAGGAGGCGGCCGGCGCGGTCCAGTACCATGACGACGCACGCTTCGAGCGTCACGGCATCCTCGGCATTCTCCGCTACAACGGGAAGGAGATCTTCATCGCGATCGCCCTGGTCGCGGCGACCAACACGGCCGGGTACGCCTTGACCAGCTACATGCCGACCTATCTGCAGACCGAGGTCGGTGTGGGGAACCTCCTCTCCGCCGTGGCGACCGTCCCTGTTCTGCTCGTCATGTCCGCCTGTCTCCCGCTCGTTGGCGCTCTGAGCGACCGCATCGGCCGCCGTCCGGTCTACGCCATCGCCGTCGTCTCCACTCTTGCGCTCATGCTGCCGGCCTTCGCCATCATGCGGATCGGCCAGGTCTGGGCCGTCATGATCGCCCTCACACTCGTCGCCGTCCCCGTCGGCTTCTATGTCGCCATCGCCGCCTCCGCGCTCCCCGCTCTCTTCCCGACGGCCTCCCGTTTCGGGGCGATGGCGATCGCCTACAACGTCGCTGTCTCCCTCTTCGGCGGGACCACCCCCTTTTTCTCTCAGTCCCTCATCGAACTCACGGGCAATACCGACATGCCCGCGTTCTACATCATGTTCTTCTCCGCCCTCGGTGGCCTTGCCCTGCTCACCATGCCCGAATCCGCCAAGCGCCCCCTCCTGGGCTCGGTCCCCGCGGTCGAGACTCCGCAGGAGGCGGAAGCGCTCGTGGAACGCCAAAAGCACGACCCGCTCATCGACACACGGACGATGCCGCTGCCGACGGTCAGGGAGGGGCCGCGGGCGTAGCATCGTGGCTCTCACCACGATGTGAAAGGGGCGTCGGAGCAGCTTGCGGACTTCGTGAAATCCTGATTCCGGAGCTGACCGATGGCGAGACTTCTCCTTGTCGGGGAATGACAGCACCTGGAGTTTAGCGTTGAGTCAGCGCATGGGTTTGCCCTGGGTTTGGTTGATATCTGGACTGTGGGGATTCGTCTTGGTTGGAGGGATGTTGTTGTCCTGAAGCCGTATCCCTGAGTGTTCCGCGATGATGTCGTGGTCGTGGTCGTGGCTCGGAAGGGTCAGGTGCTGTTGGCGCAGATCGCGAAGGGGCTTCGGTGTCTCGGAAGGTTCGTTGAGTAACTGGTTGAAGCAGGTCGACATTGAGGACGGCAAGCGTTCCGGGCTGGCCGGGGACGAGCGCAAGCAACTGCGTGAGGCGAACAAGTGGATCCGGTTGCTGGAGCAAGGGAACGAGGTGCTACGGCGGGCGGCGGCGTATCTGTTGCAGGTGAACCTGCCGGGAAAAGAGTGTTCCCGCTCGTCCGCGAGAGGGCTGTGGGCGGCGCTCCCGTGAGGGTGCCGGTCGCGGTGGTGTTGCGGGTTCTCGGCCTGTGCAGGCAGGGGCGCTACCAGTGGCTCGAAGACCCCGTCTCCCCGCGGGACGGGGACTGCCGCACCGATCTCCGCCTCACGATCGTCCCCTGGACCGAAACGAAGTACAACCGCCGACGCCAACAACGCGACCTCGGCAAACTCTCCCCTGTCGAGTTTGAGATGATCTACAAGGACCCAGAAGCGATCTGACCACACCATACCCCGACTGTCAATAAGACCCGAGGCAGACCCGCCCACACCATTCGGAGGACCAATGCGGCGTGTCGGACGAGTCCCCTTACGGAGTGACAATCCAAGTGCCACCGTCGTCTGCAATGCGGCGGTTGTACCCTTCGAATCGTTGCTTTACTCGCCACAGCTCCCTTTGATCGTCACGATACGGCTTCAGCAACTCGTCGCCTTTGCCGGTCAGGTGGAGGGCGAGAAGCCTCACAACAAGTCGGTTCACCGTGGCGACGAGGTCGGCCTCCTCAAGACTTGGAAACTCTCCACGATCAAAGTGCTTCACGTCGTTGTAAGTACTCGCGATCGCTCGTGCGAGACCGATCGTGCTGGCCACATAGTCGCCCCAGGAGACCGCTAGCAGGTGGAGGCACCGATAGATCCACGTTGCTGTCGTGGGCCGCCCTCGGTAGTAGGTTCCGCCCTCGCCGTCGCGGTTGCCGATGAGCTGGCCCGCAGCCTCAAGAGCTAGCGATGTCGAGACGACGTTGTCCTCCAGATATGCACCCCTCCGCACCAAAGCGGCCTCGGCCGCGGCCGGAAGGATGAAACGCTGCCATTTGTCATAGTTCGCCGACCAGGATTCCAGCCCCGGCGTACCGATCTGGCTGAAGTAGGCGAGCGGCCTACCTAACTCACCCGTGGTCGGCAGGGGTTGCTCACGCTCTCGCACAGACCGATGGCTGATCAGCTCAACGTACGGAGCGTTGTAGATACGCCCTCCGTTCAGTCGGGCGACAAACCTCTGGTCGCGAACCTTGTGCTCGCGGAAGGGGATTGTTCGGGAATAGAGAAACACCAACGGGTTGGCGACTTTCTTATGTTCCACAAAGTGGTCGAAGAACGGGTGTGGACCGTCGCGGAACTTGCTGTCGATGACAAAGTCGTCGTAGACCTCGCGAAGTCTTGAGTAACCGTCGTCATGGTGTCGGATGCGCCAGTCGGATCGCAGCCACATTCTGGCGTCGCCTTGGGTCCACGAGGCAACGTCGTTACCTTCAACATCAATTCGGTATTTCTTGAGCCGACCAGCCTTGTCGGTCTCCCTCTCCGTCGTGATCGCTGTTGCGCCGAGCCCGGTGTTCAGACCGTCAAGCTTGCTTTGGACCTTTGACACGCACAGCGGGTCACCCAGCGACCCGTCACGCGCAGCCAATACGGTTTCCTCTGGGGCTAACGTGCCCAGCGATGTGTTGCGACCTAGACGTTCTGAATGACCCTGCCACCTGGTATTGAAAAGGGAGATTGCGCCATCTTCAGTGAAAAGGAGCATGTTTGGCGGCGGTGTCTGGGAGTCGAACCACTCCTGAACGTGTCGAAATTGCTCGGTATCGTCGTGGCTCATGTAGGGAACCTCGACATGCACCCCTCCGGGCGAGACGATCTCCAGTGTCGCTCCCGTGTATGGATTTTCGTGTACGCCGTCGATTAGCAGGCCCGCGACGCTGTCGCCGAAGTTGATGGATTCAATCGCCATGGCCAGATCCTAGAGACAGACGGGGTTTTGACGGGGATCGCGTTCCGGAGCGTTTCGCTCGACGGGCCGCTCGCCCAGTGTTTCCAACGGAGGGGATGACGGGAATCGAACCCGCGTAATCAGTTTGGAAGAATAAGTTTTTGGTAGAATGTACGTGGTATATCGCTGTAGTCATAAGGATTGTCGGTCACGGTCGGCACATGTGACACCATGTAATGGCTACACCTACCTAAAAAACTGATCGGGGCACACTATGCGTGGGAAAGGCGAAGGCGCGATCTACAAAGACGGTCGTGGACTCTGGACGGCCACGGTCGAATTGCCGCTTCGTGACGGTCGGCGCCGACGAAAAGTGATCCGATCCAAAGACAAGGCTGTCGTCGTCCGCAAGCTCAGCGAACTGCGGGCAGACCTCGAACGAGTGGGCGACCTCCCCACCTCATCTCAGACGCTCGACCAGTGGATGCGCTACTGGATCGAAAACGTCGCATCCAAGCGTGTCCGGCCCAACACACTCGCCGGCTACCGGTCCATCGTGGACCGCCACATCATTCCAAACATCGGCAGGGTTAAGCTGGACAAGCTGTCCGCCGAGCATGTCCGCCGAATGCAGGCGTCAGTGATTGAGGCGGCGTCATCAAGCTATGCCCTGAATGCGCACCGAGTGCTAGCGAAGGCACTCACTGATGCGGAGCGTGAAGGCCGGGTGACACGGAACGTCGCCAAGCTCCTGGACGCGCCACGACGAGGCCGAACCGAACTGAACGCACTCACCGTCCAAGAGGCTATCCAGGTGATCGCGTTGTGCGTCGATGCCTTCGCCGCTGATGTATACGATCCCGAACCTGCACGGTGGGCGACCTACCTGCTCACTGGTGCCCGACGCGGCGAGATCCTCGGCCTAGAACGTGATCGGGTCGGCGAGTACCTGGACCTGTCGTGGCAGCTACAGCGAATCGGGGACGTATTCCACTGCGCCGGCTGACTACGAATACAGGTGGCTGGTGTCATCTCTGTATCTGACCCGACCGAAATCGAAGGCGGGGTGGCGTGTGATTCCCCTAGTGGAGCCTCTGAAGACCATCCTGGCCACGCACATGGCGAGGATGGGTGGCGGAGTCCACGATCTTATCTTCGCGCGCGAAGATGGCAGACCGATCGATCCACACCAGGAATCACAGAGGTGGCCGAAAGCGCTCACTGAGACAGGCATCTCGGACCTGAAGGTTCGACTCCATGACCTACGGCATACCACCGTCGATCTGCTCTACGAAGCAGAAATCCCGGAAGATGTCATCATGGAAATTGTCGGTCACTCCACCCGCTCCACCACCAGAGGATACAAGGCTCGCGGGAATCAGAAACGCCTCACGGACGCGATGATGCAACTGTCGGCGCTGCTCGGCGGTTGACAGGCTGGTGCTTGGATGCGGCCATAGCCTGCACGAGCGCGTTGCCCTCGGGTACGGTGTCTGTGGAATTCATTGCGATTCCTTCCTGAACCGCCCCGGTGCCACCGGGGGGTGTTTCTTCTTTTTGGTAGGGGGTGTAGGTGGCTGACACGGCCCAGTGGGTCACTAACGTTGTCGCCGTGCTAACCGGTGTCAGCGGGGTCGTGATCGGCTCGATGGGCAATGTCAGCGCGAAGAATGCCCGCCACCTGGCCGAGAGAGCGAACAAGATTGCCGAGCACGCGAACAAACTCAGTGAGAATGCGCACACGCTCCACCAGCGGGAGCGTGCGCAGAAGAGCGAACAGGTTTCCATCAAGTGGGCCGTCGAGTGGGATTGCGAGTCGGCCCCTGCTTATCATCACCAATCACGGCGCAGACGCGCCGAACAATGTGACCGTCGTTGTCACGGGTGAGCACATCAGCAAGCGTGAATGGTGGGATGACGGACCCGTTGGCGGACAGCACCGGTCTGTCGCGCTCGATCAGGTGATCGAGAACCGCGCTAACGAGAGCCTTCAACCCATCCTCGTTTTCGGTATGGGCGGAGGTGATGCTGTTCGGGGTGACTATCACGCCAGCATTGACGTGTTCCTGCAGTGGCTCACCCCGCTCGGAAACCCAGGAGCCAAAACCTTCCAGCTCGAAGTCCGCTAAAGCGAACACGAAGGAGTCCCACCCGGGAGAAGCCGGGCCGTAGCTCGATACAGAGACCTGGGATGCCCGAGGGGTTCGGTTGACCATCACTTGGTCCCCCCCGAACGGTGACCAGACAGCAAAGACCGCCATTCCGCCCAAGACGGCATAAAACGACCAACCACAAACGAAAACACAAAAGACACCACACCTAGACAAACAGCACCCACCAACACACTCACGCGGCCCCCCTCTTCTCATTGCGGCATTCAATGCGGTGGAACAGATCGGCGAGCTCATTCAGGTCGTCAACGGTGATTCCGAGAAAACGCGCCGTCATCTCCAGTTCGTTGACGTTGAACACTGACGACCCGTTTACGCGAGACGATGCTGTCTCTCGGCTCAAGTCGAGGAACATCGCCAGCCCAGAGATGCTCTTCTTAGAGTGACCAAGCACGGCCCGAACCGCTCCGGCAATAGTGGAGCTATATGTGTCCATAACTGCGGTCATACCCCCATGGTGTCCATAGTTGAGGTCAGTGTCAAGTCGGTTCTTGCAACATGACCACACTTGTGTACTCTGATGTTGTGTCCGCAAGTGTGAACCGACCCGCTGGTGCCTTCGCGCGTGAACTCAGTGAACACCTCGAGCTCCTGGTGCTGCGCGCCGGAGGTGATTCGTCCGGACGGTGGCTCGCCGCACGCACAGACCGCGGTAAGGGTTACTGGGCATCGATCATCGCCGGCGAGGTAGCGATGAACACCAATGACATAGCGATCGCTGCGGAAGTCTTCAACGTGAGTCCCTATCAGTTCGTTCGAGACGCGCGAGCCGACCACGCTCTTACCGCTTCCGATGAATGGAACACCGCCGCTCGCTGAGAAACCAAATGGGATGTGATTCATAACGCGCTCCTTCCTGAGCCGGCCCAACAGGCCGGGGCGACTGATGTGACAGGGTGAGACAGAACGGGTGAGGGTCAGGCCAATGTGCTGGGACGAACATCGGTCGGTTGCCTCAGTCATCGTGACTCCCTCGTCTCGTTCTTGGTGGAGTTGACCCAGGTGTTGATGTCGGCCTCGGCGTAGACCACAACCTTCGGTGTTGGTTTATAAAAAGCAGGCCCCTTTCCCTCGCCACGAAGCGTTTCGAGTAGGCGAACGGTCACGCCGGGGACCATCTCGGCGACCTGATCAGGTGACAGCCACGTCTGCGGGTGCGCATGAAGAGCGCGAACTGTGGCAGTCATGTCGCTGTTACCGCCATCACGCCGCACGCTCCGCATTAGAGTAGGCGTGCGCGTCGTAGAAGTCGTCGATGATCCGAGCGTCCTGCATTCCGGTTTGCCCCGTGTTAGTCACATCTGCGGCCACGAACCATGGCTCACTGTCGATGGTGACCGTGCGCATCTCGCGGTCGCTGTACGTGGGCCGCATGATCGTCTTATACATGCAGTATCCGTTCGTGTTCCTCAAAGCCCGCGGTCTGCTAGGCAGCGGGCTTCTTCTCGTTATTTGCCTTGAGAGGTGCCGAGTTGGCAATGTGAGCGCTGAGCGCACCGATCGTGTTCGCGACGTACTTTTCCGAGACATTCAGGGCCTTGCCCGTCTCCACTTGGGAGAGGTAGCTGACGGACCGGCCTATGATCGATGCCGCCTCCGTGAGAGTGAGCCCGGCTAGCTCTCGCACAGCGCGGATACTCTGTCCCGCTGCTCTTGCCACCTCGTTCCTCATGGGTAATAAGTTATCTGTTTTACCCAAAAAGTCAAGAAGTTTTCTTGAAAGTTACCCATTAAAACTTGCAGACTGGGGAACATCTAGTAATATAGGTCTTATGGAGGCAGGGATGCGTGGGGAAGAAACCAGCTCGACACCCGTCGATGTTGATTCGATGACAGCGGAAGAGCGCACCCGCATAGGCGTCCGAGTCGCAGCGTGGCGGGCTGCGCAGAACATGACAGCCCTGGAGCTTTCAGAAGCATCAGGAGTTGACCGTAAGACGATCCGTACGATCGAGAGAGGCTCCAGGGCAGGTCAGCCGGCGAAGCTGCGCGCCATCCTGGAGGCCCTCAACGTCCCTCAAGTAGGAGACTTCGACTCCTTTGGAGAACGCACGCGGGCGTTCATTTTCAGTACTGCACCAATATTTGAGGAGCTACCCAATGCCGTGAAGGACGAAGCGCAGGCAGACGTGGTCTCACTCCTTGCAGGCAAGGTGAGGCGCGCCGCCAACCTCTCGCCGTTTGAGAAGCGGCGAGATCAAGAAGAAACGCAGGCTCGGTCCCTGGATGCCCGTGAGCGGTTCAATAGGACGTTGGAGAAGTACGGTTTCGAGGGGCAGATTGCTGCGCGCGGCGGAGAGGTCGATTCTCTGACCGACGACGCGCTGCTTGAGATCGCCGCAGCCATTGAGGAGATCCACTCAGAAGATCATCATCAATGACCCATCCTCTTGGGGGCTACGATCTCGTCCTCCCTGATCGCCCATCTCTTGATGATCTCGTGGCCGCTGTGTCTGACAAGACAGGTACGGCAATACACGTACGACGGTTTCCCTCGCTCAAAGGGAGCAAACCCAATGGGATCGTGATTCCCATGTCGAAGATGTTCCTCGTCGGACACGGCCCTACCGGAAGCGAACTCACCCAGACTGTCATCGTCGGACACGAGCTCGGCCACGTTCTCCTTGGACATGTCTCACCGCCTACCATCGGCGTCATAGGGCACGCGCTCAGGTGCCGTCCTTTGGCCCAAGAGGTCCTCGACTCGCCTGACGAGCTGGACGCTGAGCGTTTCTCCTTCTGCGCGCTCCGCGTCCTGATGCCGACCCGCAACTTCACCGGCCTGGAAAGGTTCCTCGTATGATCAACGCACTCGCCGCAGTCGGTCTCTGGGCCGCAGTCCTCATCAACGCCATCCTTTGGCGTAACACCGCCAACCATGCCATGTTCTGGGCGCTTCTACTCATCGCCATCTGCTTCACAATGAAGCTCGACCCCGTCTACCTGCGCCTGGACCCCTTGATCGGCGGACACAACTACCTCACGCTGGTCTCCAACCTTGTGCTCCTGGCAGGGATCTTCGTCCTCACGAGCGGGATCGCCCGTGCCGTCGCAGAAGAGACCACAACCCCAACGTGGATCGTCATCTGCATGGTCCTCTCGGGCGTCATCCTTACCGTTCTATTCCTCCTGCTCACTCCGCAATCAACAACGACAACGTTCAACATCAGTTACCGAGATCAGCCGCTCACGCTCGTCCATACCTCGTTTCTGGCCCTGGTCATGGTACTCGCGTTCTCAGGAACCGCTATCGTCTGTCTCCGCGAGTTCTCCTCGCTCACCGCCCTCACGTCCCGCATCGGTGTCGCGTTCATTGTTGCCGGATGTGTCTCGGTCGTCGTCTTGACCGTATCGACCTTCTTCCTCAACTTCGGGATGTTCTTCAACGCATCCAGTGCCGTGAAATTTGGAAACATCGTGTATAACTTCACGCGCCCGCTGTCCATCGTCTTACTCGCCATCGGTATGGCGCTCCCGCCTGCTGCCGCCTGGCTCTCTAACCAAAATGCTGACCGTGTGATCCACCGCAACATCGAATCACTCAAGCCCATCCATCAACGGCTCGAAACACCCCCTATCCCCGACGACGCAACCTTGCATCAAAGACTCACTCGCATGATCGTGGACATCAACGACAAAATCCTTCGCCACGGGCAAGAAGCAGTCCTACAAAACGAATCCCCCAGAGTCCTCGAACAGGCCGAAACCGCCCTCCTCACCCAAACCCGTCACACCGCCTACCCCCACAACACCAAGGACTCTTGACGTGGCGGGCACCATCACTCCCTATGACACGGTGGCGGGCAAGCGTTACCGTGTGCGGTATCGGAAGCCCGACAAGTCGCAGACCGACAAACGCGGCTTCCACACGAAAAAGGAAGCCGAGCTGTTCCTCGCCTCCGTCACCGTCTCCAAAGCCACAGGCGACTACATTGACCCGGCGCTGGCTCGAGTCACGGTCGCGGATCTCGCTGAGACATGGCTGGCCGGGAAGCGACCGCCGACACTGAAGCCGTCATCCTTCAAGCCTCTCCTCACGTCGTGGAACGTCCATGTAGAGCCGACGTGGGGACACCGCGAGATCCGCTCGATTCTCCCTTCGGAGGTTCAGGGATGGGTCACACGGCTCGGTCAGCCCGTCATCTCCGGCGGTGGAGATAAGTCCGCCACGGTCGTGCTGCGCGCACTCGGAGTGCTGGCCGGCATTCTCGATATGGCCATCGCCGACCGCCGCATCTCTCGGAACCCGGCCAGATCCCTCACGAACCTCCCACGGAAGTCCCGGAAGGTCGGCCGCGCCTACCTCACCCACGACCAGTTGCAGACCCTTGCCGAGAAGTCCGCCCATCCAGCGCTCGTGCTCACGCTCGGCTATTGTGGCCTCCGCTGGGGCGAAGCGACCGCTCTTCGGGTCCGTAACGTCAACCAGCTACGTCGCCGCCTACACATCGAGGAGAATGCTGTGCTCGTCGGCTCGGATATCCACGTAGGCACCCCAAAAACGTGGGAGCAGCGCTCCGTCCCGTTTCCGGCCTTCCTCTCGCCCATGCTCGCCGAACTCTGCGAAGGCAAAGGGCCAAATGATCTCGTCTTCGGAAAGGGGCGCACCCACATGAAGCGCGGGGACTATATTACTGGCTGGTTCGCGACGGCCGTGAGACGTGTTCAAAGCCTCGATGAGACGATGCCGCGGGTCACCCCTCACGATCTGCGGCACACAGCCGCATCCCTCGCCGTCAGCGCCGGAGCGAACGTGAAAGCGGTCCAAAAGATGCTTGGCCACGCATCCGCGTCGATGACACTGGACACCTACACGGACCTCTTCGACGACGACCTCGACTCAGTATCGAACCGGATGGAGGAAGCAGTGCGTCTAGCGAGTGTGGGCAAAACGTGGGCAAAGCGCCTTGCTTAGACATTCACGAATGCCTATTTTTCCCGTTGAATCAATGTTCAAGGAGGCCTCCTTGGATGTTGTCCTTGGGGGACCATGACCCTCCACCCCAGCGCCCTCCCCGGTTGGAGCGGTCCCGGCAGCGTCGGCGAGGATGCGGTCTATGAGGCGTTCGTCGCGTGGGCGGAGGCGGGTGGGTTCGCGCTGTATCCCGCGCAGGACGAGTCGGCGATTGAGGTCGTCGGCGGAGCGAACCTGATCCTCTCGACCCCCACCGGCACCGGGAAGTCGCTTGTCGCCGTCGCTGCGCACTTCGCCGCCCTCGCCCGCGGCGAACGCAGCTTCTACACCGCTCCGATTCAAGGCGCTGGTCTCGGAGAAGTTCTTCGCGCTCGTCGACATCTTCGGCGCTGAGAACGTCGGTATGATGACGGGCGACTCCGCGGTCAACCCGGACGCGCCGATCATCTGCTGCACCGCCGAGATCCTCGCGAACCTCGCCCTCCGCCACGGCGCGGAGACGCCGGTCGGCCAGGTCGTCATGGACGAGTTCCACTTCTACGCCGATCCCGGGCGCGGCTGGGCGTGGCAGGTTCCGCTGCTCATCCTGAGCCGTGCCCAGTTCGTGCTCATGTCCGCCACCCTCGGCGATGTGACCGCGCTCGCCGAGGATCTCAGCCGCCGCACCGGGCGCGAGACCGCCACGGTGACCGGCGTCGAGCGGCCGGTCCCGCTGCACTACTTCTACGAGACGGCCCCTCTCCACGAGACCATCGACGACCTGCTGCACACCGGGCAGGCGCCGGTCTACGTCGTCCACTTCTCGCAGCTCGCCGCGCTGGAGCGTGCGCAGTCGCTCTCCAGCGCCACGATCGCCAGCCGCGAGCACCGGGCTGCGATCGCCGAGGCGATCGGCGGCTTCCGTTTCACGACGGCGTTCGGCCGCACCCTCTCGCGGCTGCTGCGTCAGGGCGTCGGTGTGCATCATGCGGGGATGCTGCCGAAGTACCGCCGCCTGGTCGAGCAGCTCGCCCAGCGCGGGATGCTGCACGTCATCTGCGGCACCGACACGCTGGGCGTCGGCATCAACGTCCCGATCCGCACGGTGCTCCTCACCGCGCTCACCAAGTTCGACGGCGCCCGGACGCGGCAGCTCAACGCCCGCGAGTTCCACCAGATCGCTGGCCGGGCGGGCCGGGCCGGCTATGACACGGCCGGAACTGTCGTCGCCCAGGCTCCCGAGCACGAGAGCGAGAACCTCAAAGCGCTGGAGAAGGCCGGCGACGACCCGAAGAAGCGGCGCAAGATCGTCCGCAAGAAAGCGCCGGAGGGTTTCGTCTCCTGGGGCGAGCCGTCGTTCCGGAAGCTGATCGAGGCGGAGCCGGAGACGCTCACCTCCTCGATGCAGATCACCAGTGCGATGCTGATCAATGTGATCGCGCGCGGTGGCGACGTCTTCGAGCACGTCCGTGCGCTGGTGTTCGACAACCACGAGCCGCGGAAGCGGCAGCTCGCCCTCGCCCGGCGCGCGCTCGGCCTGTACCGCTCGCTCGTGACCGCGGGCGTTGTGGAGGTCGTGGCCGGGCGCATTCGGCTGACCGTCGATCTGCAACCCAATTTCGCGCTCAACCAGCCGCTCTCGCCGTTCGCTCTCGCCGCGTTCGAGCTGTTCGATTCGGAGAGCCCGACGTTCGCGCTGGACCTGGTCTCGGTGGTCGAGGCGACGCTGGACGATCCCCGGCCGGTGCTCTCCGCCCAGCAGTTCCAGGCGCGCGGCGAGGCGGTTGCGGAGATGAAGGCAGACGGGGTGGACTACCAGGAGCGGATGGAGGCGCTGGAAGAGGTCACCCATCCCCGGCCGCTCGCTGGGCTCCTGGACGAAGCCTTCCTCACCTACGCTTCCAGCCAGCCCTGGGTCGCCGACTTCGAGCTGCGCCCCAAATCGGTCGTCCGCGACCTTTACGAGCGCGCGATGACTTTCGGCGAGTTCGTCTCGTTCTACAAGCTCGCCCGCTCGGAGGGCGTCGTGCTGCGTTACCTCTCCGACGCCTACCGCGCGCTCGGGCAGACCGTCCCGCTCGACCTCCGCACGGAGGAGCTTCGTGACATCATCGAGTGGCTCGGCGAGCTGGTGCGCCAGGTCGACTCGAGCCTGCTCGACGAATGGGAGGAGCTCGTCCATCCCGATGCCGTCCGTCACAGCGCCGAGGCCGGCGAGCTCGTCCCGCCCGCGCCGCGCACTGTCACCGCGAACCGGCGCGCTTTCTTCGTCCTGGCCCGCAACGAACTGTTCCGCCGCGTCCAGCTCGCCGCCCTCGACCGCGTCAGCGAGCTCGCCGCGCTCGAGGCCGAGGCGGCAGCCCTCGCCGGGGCATCCGCGCCGTCCTTCACCGAACAGGACTGGGACGCTGCCCTCGGGGACTACTACGCCGACCACGACGACATCGGCACCGACGCCGCCGCGCGCTCGGCCGCGATGCTCGTCGTGGATGAGACGGCCGCTTCCGCCGAGGGTGTCTGGCGGGTCCGGCAGATTCTCGCGGACCCGGCCGGCGACCACGATTGGGGCATCTCCGCCGAGGTGCTCCTTCCGGCCTCGGCGGCCGCCGGGAGCGCGGTGCTCCGGGTCACCGGTGTGAACCGGCTGTGACGGTTTGACGCACGCCCATCGCCGTGTGAGTATCGAAACGGTTGCTTCACCAAGCCAGCCTCCCTGCATGAAACCCCGGTGAACTCCCGCCGGGGCGTCCGTCCTCCACGCGAGAAAGAAAACGGTGGATCTCACCCTCATCGTCGTGCTGGTCATTGCGCTGGCTCTCTTCTTCGACTTCACCAACGGTTTCCACGACACGGCCAATGCGATGGCCACGCCGATCGCCACCGGCGCGATGCGGCCGAAAGTCGCAGTCGCGCTCGCCGCGGTGCTCAACCTGATCGGCGCCTTCCTCTCCACGGAGGTCGCGAAGACGATCTCCGCCGGCATGATCAACGAGGGCCCGGTCGGTGTCCTGATCACACCGGAGCTGATCTTCGCCGGTTTGGTCGGCGCCATCGTCTGGAACATGGTGACCTGGCTCTTCGGCCTGCCGTCCTCGTCCAGCCATGCGCTGTTCGGCGGCCTGATCGGAGCTGCGATCGTCGGCGCCGGTCTCGCCTCCATCAACGTCCTGGTCGTGGTCGAGAAGGTCATCCTGCCCGCTCTGATCGCCCCGCTCACGGCGGGCGTCGTCGCCTACGCGGCCACCAGGCTCGCCTACGCGGTCACTCGCCGCTACGACGGCCGCCCGGACGGCCGCGGCGGCTTCCGCTACGGTCAGATCTTCTCCTCCTCCCTGGTCGCTCTCTCACACGGCACGAACGACGCCCAGAAGACGATGGGTGTCATCACCCTGACGCTCATCGCGGCCGGTCTCCAGCCCACCGACAGCGGGCCAGAGCTGTGGGTCGTCGTCGCCTGCGCCCTCGCCATCGCCATCGGAACGTACTCCGGCGGCTGGCGCATCATCCGCACCCTCGGCCGGGGCCTCACCGAGGTCAAACCGGCGCAGGGCTTCGCCGCCGAGACGAGCACGGCGGCTACGATCCTCGCGTCCAGCCATCTCGGCTTCGCCCTCTCGACCACGCAGGTCGCCTCCGGCTCGGTCATCGGGTCCGGCCTCGGCCGCCGCGGCGCCTCGGTGGGCTGGGGTACCGCCGGGCGGATCGCCATCGGCTGGGTCATGACGCTTCCCACCGCCGGAATCGTCGGTGCCGTCGCTGCGCTGATCGGTTCGGCCGGCCCGGCCGGTGTCCTGATCGACGCCGTCGCCGGCACCGCCGTGGTGGTCTTCATCTTCTGGCGTTCGCGCCGCAGCAGGGTCTCCAGCGAGACCGCTGTCGAGCTTGCGCCCGTGCAGGGGCAGAGCGAGGTCGCCGCCTCCGGCCGGATCGTCAAGATCAAGAAGGTCAAACCGCTCAAGAAGGACACCAGCGGGAGGAAGAGCGCATGAGCGCCGCCATCCAGTTCCTCGCTGTCTTCGCTGCCTCCCTCCTCGGATCGTGCGTCGTCGTCGGCTTCTACTCACTCGGGACCCGGCTGCTCGCCGTCGCTGGCCGCGGGCTCTTCGTGGAGCCTGCCGAGTTCACCGACGCGATCACCGTGATCACCCCGGAGGAGGCCGCTAAGGCCCAGAAGAAGGCGGACAAGGCCCGGCGCAAGAATCCGCTCAGCGACGGTCAGAAACGCGCCGCCCTGAGCGGGGCTTACGCCTGCTTCCCGGTCTGTGGCCTCGCGGTGCTGTATGGGCTGTATCTGATCATCCCGTACTTCCAGGGCTGACCGCGCTCACGCCGTCTCGCGCACACGCGCGATCGCGTTCATGACGTGGTAGACGACGATCGCCGCGAGAGCGCCGAGTGCGATGCCGTTGAAGGTCAGCTGGCCGAGGTTCAGAGTGAAGTCGCCGATGCCGATGATGAGTGCGGTCGCGGCGGTGAACTGGTTGACCGGGCGGGAGAAGTCCACTTTGTTGTCCAGACAGATCTTCACGCCGATGATGCCGATCAGGCCGTAGAGCGCTGTGGTCACGCCGCCGAGCACGCCTGCCGGGATGGTGTTGATCACCGCACCGACCTTGGGGGAGAGGCCCAGCAGCACCGCCACGATGCCCGCCACCCAGTACGCCGCGGTGGAGTAGACGCGGGTGGCCGCCATGACGCCGATGTTCTCGCCGTAGGTGGTCGTCCCCGAGCCGCCGAAGAGTCCCGCGACCGTGGTGGCGATGCCGTCGGCCATCAGCGCGCGGCCGGTGAGCCGGTTGACCGACGGATCCGTCAGCTGCGCCACTCCGCGGATGTGGCCGACGTTCTCGGCGATCAGCACGAGTACGACGGGGAGGAAGGCCGGCAGGACGCCCCAGGTCGCAGCCGTTTCCGCGAACGGGTTCGCCGGGAGCGCGAACTGCGGCAGTCCGATCCACTGCGCTGAGGCGACCTTGCCGAAGTTCACCTCGCCGACGATGATCGCGAAGACGTATCCGACCGCGACGCCGAGGAAGATCGACAGGCGCCCCAGCATCCCGCGGAACAGCACCGTACACAGGATGACGGCGGTCAGCGTGACGAGCGCGGTCACCGGCGCCTGCACGAAGTTGTTCTTCGCGGCTGGCGCGAGGTTGAACCCGATCAGCGCGACGATCGCACCCGCGACCACCGGCGGCATGAGCGCGTCGATCCACTTCGTGCCGGTCGCGACGACGATGAGGCCGACGAGCGCGAGCAGCACACCGGTAGCGACGATCCCGAACAGGGCGGACGGCATCCCGTGGCCCTTGGTCGCGGCGACGATCGGAACGATGAACGCGAACGAGGAGCCCAGGTAGCTGGGGAGCTTGTTGCGCGTGATCAGGAGGAACAGGATGGTGCCCACCCCTGAGAACAGCAGTGTCGTGCTCGGCGGGAAGCCCGTCAGCAGCGGCACCAGGAACGTCGCGCCGAACATCGCGACGACGTGTTGCGCGCCCAGGCCGATCGTGCGCGGCCACGTCAGACGCTCGCCCGGCAAGACGATCTCGTGGGCGTCGACGGCGCGGCCGTCTCCGTGCAGCTTCCAGGGCAGGGCCATACTCGTCCTTCGTCGTCTGGGAATGGGCTTGAGGCATTTAAGCTTGTCGCGAGCGCATCGCGCTGCGGCTGTCCTGCGTTCAGCCACCAGCCCTACGAGATACTACGGGAGACGACCATTTCCGCACCGACCTCCGCGCCCGAGCCGATGACTCGCGGCCGCTTCGACCGGTTCTTCGAGATCAGTGCGCGCGGCACCACCTGGGCGACTGAGGTGAGCGGCGGTGTGCTGACGTTTGTGACGATGGCGTACATCGTCATTCTGAACCCCCTCATCCTGAGCGGTAACCCCGATGTCACCGGCCACTCGCTGCAGAGCCAGCAGGTCGCCGCCGTCACCGCACTGAGCGCCGGCGCGATGACCGTGCTGTTTGGCCTCGTTGCCCGGCTGCCCTTCGCCTTCGCGGCCGGACTCGGCATCAACTCGTTCCTCGCGGTCAACGTGGTCGAGGTGCTCACCTGGCAGGAGGCGATGGGCCTCGTCGTCATCAACGGGCTTCTCATCGTGCTGCTCGCCGCCACGGGTCTGCGCCGCCTCATCTTCAACGCGGTCCCGCCGCAGCTGAAGACCGCCATCACCGTCGGCATCGGCCTCTTCATCGCCTTCATCGGCTTCGTGGACAGCGCCTTCGTGCGCAGCACCGATAGCGCCTCCCCGCCCGTTCAGCTGGGCGAGTCCGGCTCCATCGCCACGCTGCCGACCGTCGTCTTCCTGATCGCGCTCATCGTCATGGGCGTGCTGATGGCCCGGAAGGTCAAGGGTGTGCTCCTCATCGGCATCGTGGCGGCCACCGCGATCGCCATCGTGGTCGAGGCCGTCTGGCAACTCGGCCCGTCCCTCGGCGGCAAGAACCCGGGTGGGTGGAATCTCACCGTCCCGCAGCCGCCGACCTCGCTCGTCAGCCTTCCCGACCTCAGCCTCGTCGGCCAGTTCGACCTCTTCGGTTCCCTCGGCCGCATCGGTGCGCTCTCGGTGACCATGCTCGTCTTCACGCTCGTCTTCACCAATTTCTTCGACGCGATGGGCTCCATGACCGGCCTCGCCCGCAGCGCCGGCCTGGCCGGCGAGGACGGCGCCTTCCCCCGGCTTCAGTCTGCCCTCATCGTGGAAGGTGTCGGAGCCGTGGTCGGCGGCGGCACCTCCTCGTCTTCCAACACGGTCTTCGTGGAGTCCGCCTCCGGCATCGGCGAGGGCGCCCGTACCGGGTTCGCCAGCGTCGTCACCGGTGTGTTGTTCCTCCTCGCGATGTTCTTCACGCCCCTCACGAACGTTGTCCCCTCCGAGGTCGCCGCCGCGGCGCTCGTCATCGTCGGCGCCCTGATGGTTGTGCAGATCCGCCACATCGACTTCGGCGAATTCTCGAGCACGCTCCCGGTGTTCCTGACCATCATTGTGATGCCGCTGACCTACTCCATCGCCAATGGCATCGGCGTCGGTTTTCTCAGCTGGGTCCTTGTCCGCTCGCTCTCGGGCAAAGCACGGGAGATCAGCCCGCTGCTGTGGATCGTCGCGGCCGGGTTCCTCGTGTACTTCGCGCGCGGGCCGATCGAGGCGCTGCTCGGGTAGCCCGCCCCATCCCCGGCGACCCCGCCGGTCGTTCGCGTTCCACCGACATTTCCGCGCCTGCGACAATGGAGGGATGGAACCCGCCCCTCTCGTCCGTCCGCGCAGCTACGTTGTGCGTGGGCGGAAGACCGACGCGCAGCAGCGGGCCATCGCGGAGTTCTGGCCGGCGTTCGGCGTGGACTTCGCCGGCGGCTTGCTCGACCTCGACGCGCTCTTCGGCCGCACCGCGCCCCGCACGGTCGAGATCGGCTTCGGGAACGGCGAGAACCTGCTCGCCCTCGCCGAACGGCACCCCGAGCGGGACTTCCTCGGGGTCGAGGTTCACGGCGCGGGCGTCGGGCGTGTGTTCGCGGCGATGCGCGAGCGCGGGCTGTCCAACATCCGGGTGATCAGGCACGATGCGGTCGAGGTCTTCGAGACCGGGCTCTCGGCTGGAAGCGTGGCCGAGGCGCTTCTCTTCTTCCCAGACCCGTGGCCGAAGGCCAGGCACCATCGGCGCCGGCTCGTTCAGCCGGATGTCGTCCGGCTGCTCGCCCGCGCGCTCGCCGCCGATGGCGTGCTCCGCCTCGCGACCGATTGGGAGCCGTACGCCGATCACATGCTCGCGGTCCTGGACGCCGAGCCTGTCCTCGTGAACGTCGCCGGGCCGGGCGCCTTCATCCCACGCCCCGAGGCGCGCCCGGTCACCAAGTTCGAGCGCCGCGGCGAAAAGCTCGGCCACTCCATCTTCGACCTCGAATACCGCCCCCTTCCCTAACCCACAGCCTCCCGCTCCCCACCGCAGGAAAGAGAGGAGCCGCTGTCCTGACCCGCCATGAATGCCAGGGAACGGAGGTGCGTGCCGCTGTCGAAGCCGGGGACGTGCTGCGTTCGCACTGGAGGGTGGGATTCTGTACAGCATGTCGAACATTGTCTGGAATACCATACGCGGTGTCGAAGCCACCGCCGTGATCGAGCGGTAGAGTAGCAGTGCAGGCGGGCACGAAACCGCTGGCACAGACAGCATGCCACCGCACAACGAGAGGCAACGGAGCCAAGCGTGGACCCCGCAACGACGATGGATGAACACCACACCCAGCACCCGCCCGCGATCGACGCATCGGAGAACGTCCCCGATGTCCCAGCCCCGGTCGTCGAGGGCCGTGACGTGCGGGTCGAGACCGATTCGCTGGGCGCCCGCGACATCCCCGCCGACGCCTATTGGGGTGTTCACACCTCCCGGGCGCTCGAGAATTTCCCGATCGCCAAGCGCCCGATCTCCGTGTACCCCGACCTCATCGTGGCCCTCGCGAGCGTCAAGCAGGCCGCCGCGCGCGCCAACCTCGAGATCGGTGTGCTGGACGCGCACAAGGCCGGCCTCATCGACCGCGCCTGCCAGCTGATCATCGACGGCCGGTTCCACGATCAGTTCGTGGTGGGCGTCATGCAAGGCGGGGCGGGCACCTCGACGAACATGAACGCCAATGAGGTCATCGCCAACATCGCCCTGGAACTCGACGGCCACGCCAAGGCCGAGTACCAGCGTCTCAGCCCGATCGACGATGTCAACCGCAGCCAGAGCACCAATGACACCTACCCGACGGCGATCAAGATCGGACTGACCTTCGCGCTCGGCCATCTCCTGGACGAGCTGGCGCTGCTCCGCGACTCATTCGCGAGCAAAGGTGCGGAGTTCCGGCACATTCTCAAGGTCGGCCGGACGCAGCTCCAGGATGCCGTGCCGATGGCGCTCGGCCAGGAGTTCAGCGGTTTCGCCACCACGCTCACCGAGGACCACGCCCGCCTCACAGAGACGAAGTCCCTCCTCGCCGAGATCAACCTTGGCGCCACAGCGATCGGCACCGGGATCACCGCGGACGCCGGCTATGCCGCTGCGGCGGTCAAACACCTCAACCTCATCACCGGCCTCAGCCTCGAGACCGCCCCCGACCTCATCGAATCGACCAGCGACGCGGGCGCTTTCATGTCGTTCTCCGGATCGCTGAAGCGCAGCGCGATCAAACTCTCGAAGATCTGCAACGACCTGCGCCTGCTCTCCTCCGGACCGCAGGCCGGACTCGGCGAGATCAACCTCCCGCCGCGTCAGGCCGGTTCGAGCATCATGCCGGGCAAAGTCAACCCCGTCATCCCCGAGGTCGTCAACCAGGTCGCCTTCTCGGTGGCCGGGGCTGACGTCACCGTCACGATGGCGGCGGAGGGCGGCCAGCTCCAGCTGAACGCCTTCGAGCCGGTGATCGCCCATTCGCTGCTCCAGAGCATCACCTGGATGGCTCAGGCGTTCCACACTCTCCGCGTCAACTGCGTGGACGGCATCACTGCCAATGAGGAGCGACTCGGCGGGATGGTCGGTTCCTCGGTCGGCGTCATCACCGCGCTCACTCCGCACATCGGCTACGCGGCCGCGGCCGCGCTCGCGAAATCGGCGCTGCTGACCGGCCGGAACGTGGCCGACCTCGTGGTCGAGGCGAACCTCATGAGCCGTGTGGAGGTCATGCGCCTGCTGTCCCCGGCGCGCCTGTCGGGGCTGGAAGCGATCACGACAGCCATCCCGGTGATCGACCAGCAGGCGTGAGGCGTCTTGGCGGGGACGGGCTCAGCTCGGTCCCCGCCATTGCGCGCCAGACCGGAACGGCGCGATCGTGTCTCGCACTCGGTGTGTGGCCGTCGCTCAGGGCTGCGCCCGCCCCGGCAGACCGCCCCGTGTCCCAGGGCCCTCGCGTCCGCGGCGCGGAGAGGCTTCGCTCCTCGGTGAGTGTGCGCTCACGCTTGCCGATGCCGGACTGCGGGCAAGCCGGCCTCGAGGTCAGGTGACCCGGCAGTGTGTCGTCAGGTAGCCGATCCCACCGATGGAGACGGTCACCGTGGAACGGTCGTGGAGGAAGACGGGAGGGGTGCGCGAGTAGCCGGCGCCGCCGGGGCTGCCGGTCGAGATGAGCGTGCCGGCCGGGATGGTCGCCGAGCGCGAAAGGAATTCGATGATCTCTGCCACCGAGCGCACCATGTCGGCGGTGGAAGCGTCCTGCAGGATGGCGCCGTCCACATTGGTGGTGAGCCACAGATCCTGCGGGTCCGGCACCTCGTCGGCTGTCACTGCGACCGGGCCGTTGGGCGTGAAGCCGTCGAAGGACTTGCAGCGCGACCACTGCGCTTCGGAGAATTGCAGGTCGCGGGCCGTTATGTCGTTCACGACGGTGTAGCCCCAGACGTAGTCTAGGGCATCCTGCGCCAGCACATCCCGAGCGGGTTTGCCGATGATCACGCCCAGTTCGGCCTCGTAGTCGACCTGTGTGGCGAGGTCGCCGGGCCAGGAGGTGGTCCCCCCGTGACCGGCGAGCGAGTTCGGCCAGAGCGAGAACACGGTCGCGGCCTTCTCGCTGCGCAGTTTGAGCTCCGAGGCGTGAGCCGCGTAGTTCGCGCCGATGGCGATCACCTGCGGGGGGCGGAGGACGGCGGAGGCGTGGCGCAGTTCCTGCACCAGCGTCAGCGGTGTCTTGGCTGTGACGGCTTCGTTCACGAGTGCTCGGACGTCGGTGAGTGCTTCCTCTCCGCGTTCGATCAGCTCTTGCAGGTCTCGGGGCGCCTGCGCCATCATCTCGTCGAGGAACAGAGCTCCGTCTCCGATGACGGCAGCCAGCCGCGGTTTCGAGTCGGGTGTTCTGCTCAAGTGCGAGAATCTCACGGTCCAAGATTATCGGGGAAAACCGCCAGGGCGCGAAACGTGCGGTCAGGCCAGGTCGCCGTCGGCAGCGCCCTGGCGTGGACAGGAGGGAGCGGAAATCGGGCGCCTGTGCGCTTCCGCTTGCCGTGCTCGTACCCCTCGCGGCTCCGTCTTCGGTATCACCGGTTCGCCGTACGATACTCATCATGAACGTCATCGACTGGCTCACGGCCGCTCTCGGGGAGGCCGCTGTCGCCTCGGGAGTGCTCACGACCGATCCCGCCCGGCTGGACGCCGAACGGGCCGATCGTTCCGGATGGGCGGCCGACGGCCTGCCCCTTGCCGTGGTGGAGGCGACCCGCGTAGAGCATGTGCGGGCGACGATGGGGGCGGCGAGCGAATTCCGCGTTCCGGTGGTCCCGCGCGGGGCGGGAACCGGGCTCGCCGGTGGCGCGAACGGGTCCGCCGGGTCGATCGTGCTGAGCCTGGAGCGGATGGACCGCATTCTGGAGATCTCGGCCGAAGACCAGCTGGCCGTCGTGGAGCCGGGAGTGATCAACGCCGATCTGAACACGGCGCTGGAACCGTACGGACTGTTCTTCGCGCCGGACCCCGCCAGCAGGGCGGTCTCCACTGTCGGGGGCAACATCGCCACGAACGCGGGCGGGCTGCTGTGCGCGAAGTACGGGGTCACGAGGGAGGCGGTGCTCGGGCTCGACGTGGTGCTTGCGGACGGGCGTCTCATCCACACCGGGTGCCGCACCGTCAAAGGCGTGACGGGGTACGACATCACCTCGCTGCTCGTCGGCTCGGAGGGCACGCTCGGGGTGATCGTCGGCGCAACGGTGGGCCTGCTGCCCTCCCCGGAGGGTCCACCGACGACGCTCGCCGCGCTCTTCCCCGACATGTCTTCCGCCTCCGGCGCGGCCACGCGGGTGACCACCTCGCGTCTGCGCCCGGCCATCATGGATTTGCTGGACGCGGCCGCGCTGGAGCGCATCGCAGCGCACCTGGGGGAAGCGGCGATCCATGCGGCGTTCGGCGCCGCCGAGTGCTCCAGCTTTCTCCTGCTGAGGTTCGACGGGCCCTCCGCTCACACGGACGGGGTGCGGGCCGCCGGCATCGTCGAGGAGGCAGGCGGAACGGTCCGCCTGGCCGCCGGCGAAGCGGAGGGGGAGCGGTTGCTGGCGATCCGGCGCGCGTTCCACCCCGCGCTCGCCGCTTCGGGGTCGGTGCTGATCGAGGATGTCGCGGTGCCGCGGTCGCGGATGCCCGAGATGTTCGCTGCGATCGAGCGGATCTCGGTGCGGTACAGCATTCCGATCCCCACCGTCGCGCACGCGGGCGACGGCAATCTGCACCCCAATTTCGTGTACTCGGGCGCGGCGGCGGCGCCGGCGGTGTGGGACGCGGCCAGCGAACTGTTCCGCACGGCCGTGCAACTGGGAGGCACGCTGACCGGCGAGCACGGTGTCGGCGTGTTGAAGCGCCGCTGGTTGGCCGAGGAACTCGGGCCGGACTCCTACGATCTGCAACAGAGGCTGAAGTCGGTGTTCGACCCGCTTGGCATCCTGAACCCGGGAAAGGTGTTCGGCTGAGCCGGGTCGCTCGGCCGGGGGAGCGCCTCGCGCGTGTTGCATGAAAAGACTCGACGCCCGGTGGTGCGGCGATTCCTGCAACTCTCCCGGAGCGTCGAGCTCTGTTTCCAGGATGCCCCTGGCGCGCCCGGAGCGCAAGACCTTTTGACGCCGGCGGGGGTGGACGGGTTGGATGGGGGTCATGGCAGAGAACACCAACGAGAAGCCTGAGGTCGACGCTCCCGAGGGCCCGGCCCCCGAGACGCTGGAGATCGTCGACATTGTCGAGGGCTCCGGCCCCGAGGCGGCCCCCGGTTCCAGGGTCGACGTACACTACCTCGGCGTCGAGTACGACTCCGGCGAGGAGTTCGACTCCTCCTGGAGCCGCGGGCAGTCCATTGACTTCCCGCTCAACAATCTGATCAAAGGCTGGCAGGACGGCATCCCCGGCATGAAGGTCGGCGGCCGTCGCAAGCTGACCGTCCCGCCGGCGCTCGCCTACGGCCCGGCCGGGGGCGGTCATCCGCTCTCCGGAAAGACTCTCATCTTCGTGATCGACCTGCTCGGCGTCAGCTGAGCTCCCGCTCAGACCGCCGACCAGCCGCCGTCCGACGCCAGCACGACACCGGTCACGTTGGCCGAGTCGTCGCTGAGCAGCCAGCCGATCGCCGCGGCGAACTGCTCCGGCTGCGTGACCTGGGGAATCGTGGTCTGCATGATCGGCCCGAGCCGCTCGCCCGCCCACGCCGACTGGATCGGCGCCTCGATGTTCGTCGCAACGCCGCCGGGGCGACTGCGTTGGCGCGGACGCCCTTCGGCGCGGAGAGGACGCTCGTGCTCTTGGTGAGGCCGATGACCGTGTGTTTGGAAGCGGTGTAGGCTGCGCCGACGGCCGAGCCGCGCAGGCCCGCTCACTCGAGACGTTCACGCTGGACACGTGGTCCCAGAGGGCGTCGTCGATCTCGGCGGACGGCAGAAAGCCATCCATGATGCCCGCGATGTTGGCGAGCGCATCCACTCGCCCGCCCGCCGCCTCCACGAACGGGGCGATGGTCTTTTGTGCTTCTGGTGGGGTCGATGACATCGGCGGTGTCTGATCGGGCGTTTCTCTAGTTATAGCACTCGGTGCCATAATGTGGAGGCGACTTCGCCCGCCATAATGTGGAGGTGAGCTCACCCGCCGCCGAATCCGCGCCGCGCCGCCGGGGCCGTCCCTACGGTGTGGACCCGGAGCGCATCGCCCTCCTCGCGCTCCACCGCTTCGCCGTGCACGGGTACGACGCGACGACGATGGATGACATCGCCACCCTCGCCGGCGTCGGCCGGCGAACGTTGTTCCGTTACTTTCCGAGCAAGCCCGAACTCGTCTGGGGCGGTTTGGAGCCGGTCGTCGAGCGGATGCGAGCCGTCCTCGACGCGCCGCCGGAGGGCGAGCCGGTCCGCGACACGCTCGCCCGGGCGTTCGCGCACTCCCTCGACTTCGAGCCCGGCGCCCGGGAAGCGGCTCGTCTGCGCCTGCGCCTGATGGCGTCCGATCCTGAGCTGATCGCGTTCGGCGTCGCCCGCCTGGGCGCCAATCGGGACCTGCTGGCCGGCTTCCTCGCCCGCCGCCTCGGTATCCCGAGCGATGGACTCCGCGCCCGGGTGCTTGCCGACGCCCTCAGCTCCGCCCCTTTCTCCGCGCTGCTCTGGTGGGCGGACAATGACGACGGTGCGCCGTCCCGCGCCGCCGTGGAGGCCGTGGACGCGGTGCTGCGCGGTGTGGAAGGCTGAGACACGGCCGGGTTCTGGGTGGGACGCATCTGCCTGTCTGGTAGACTCTTCCGGTTGCCGTCCAACGGCCGCGGAGAAAGAGAGCCCAGGCAGAAGGCCCCGGGCACCGCGCAATGAACGAAAGGGGATCTCCTTTAATGGCACTGGATGCTGAGACCAAGAAGTCGATCATCGACGAGTACGCTACCCACCCTGGTGACACCGGATCCCCCGAGGTCCAGGTTGCTATCCTGACCCAGCGGATCAGGGATCTCACCGAGCACCTCAAGGAGCACAAGCACGACCACCACTCCCGTCGGGGCTTGCTCCTCCTGGTCGGTCAGCGTCGCCGTCTCCTCGGCTACCTCGCGGACATCGACATCAGCCGCTACCGCGCTCTCATCGAGCGCCTTGGCCTTCGCCGCTAGTCACACATCCTTGCGGTGGCCCAGGAGGCCGATCGACGCCGCGAACGTCTCCGGAAACGGGCCGCCATCCGAGGATGGCGGCCCGTTTCCGTGTCCGGGCATTGTCTCGAAGCTGTTCCAGCGTACGGCGGACTCAGTGGATTTTCCCCGTGTGTTTGGATAACAGTATGCGAGAAGATGGTCGCATGTTCTCCCGTCTCCTCTTCGCCGTGACCGCACTCTACCTCCTCGCTGTCGCGTGGATCACGCTGAAACCGTCCCCGCCGGACCCGCATCGCAACAGTCTGTTCAAGGGGCTTCTGATGGCGTTAGCCGAGTCGTCGCTGCTGAGCTGGATCGATGCTGCTGTCCTAGAGTTCGTGGCCAATATCTTCCTGTTCGTCCCCTTGGGTGTGCTCTTGACGCTCTGGCTCGGCCTCCGGCGGTGGTGGCTCGTTCTCGCGCTCGGGGCGGCCACGACGCTGACGATCGAGTTCGCGCAGCTGTTCATCCCCGACCGGGTCAGTGACCTGCGCGACCTGCTGGCGAACACGCTCGGCACCGCGTTCGGCATCGCGGCCGTTGCTGTCGCCGCGAGGCTCCGGCGCGGTCGCCGGACCAGGCGGAACCGGCTCAGCGACTCCGCTCGCCCGTGAGAATCGCCGCCCGCAGCCGCTCGATCGGCGCCTTGGGGGTGCGGGCGTCGCTGAACTGGGTTTAGCAGAATCTGGCGAGGAAGTCGCTCTCGCGCACGGCGCCCACGAGGGCGGCGATGCGGTCGGCGAACTCGTCGGCGTTGGCGGCGGTGGAGTAGCCCCAGGCGTCCTCGCCCGTGTATGTCGTCGTGAACGAGATGCCGCCGAATTCGGTCAGCAGGAACGGGCGCTCACCGATCCCCTGATCGTCCAGCGTGACTGCGCGGCCGGCCGGTCCGGCTCCCGAGAGCAGACGCTCGCGGGCTGCGGCGTCGCGGTAGCGGGCGCAGACGACGGCGGGGTCGGCCTCGTAGTCGTGCAGCGTCAGCATGTCGGAGTCGACGTGCTCCCAGCCGTCGTTCGAGATGACGGGACGGGTGGGGTCGACCGCCCGGGTGAGCGCCGCGAGCCCGCGGGCGAACTCGCGCTGGGCGCGGCTGGCGGCGATGTGCTGCATGCCCCAGCTCTCGTTGAGCGGAACCCAGGTCACGATCGAAGGATGCGAGTGGTCGCGGTCGAGGGTGGCCAGCCACTCGCTGGTCGTACGCTCGAGCGCGCGCGGCCCGAACTCGTACGCCCCGGGCGCTTCGCCCCAGACGAAGATGCCGAGACGGTCGGTCCAGTGGAGGAAGCGCGGGTCTTCGATCTTCTGGTGGATGCGAACCGCATTGAAACCGAGCTTTGCGATCAGCTCGACATCGGCGCGGAGGGCAGCCGCGCTCGGGCTTGCGAGGTGGGATTCGGTCCAGTAGCCCTGGTAGAGCACGCTGCGGAGGTAGAGCTGGCGATCGTTCAGCACGAACTCTCCGCCGCGCACGGCGGTGGAGCGCATTCCGAAGTAGGACGCCACGGCGTTCCGCCGCCGGCTGCCAGGGTCACGGTCGCGTCGAGCAGCACGGGGGAGCCGGGGCGCCAGAGCAGTTCCTCGTGGGCCTGGCCGTTGCGCTGCGCGGGGATCGGGATGACGATCTCGGCGCGCTGGTCGGTCAAGGTCGCGCTGACCCGGGCGAGCGCGTCTCCGTCGCGTCCGATCGCGACGGAGACCTCGGCGGGACCGGTCGGGCGACGGCTGAGCTCCAGTTCCAGCCGCACCTCGCCGCGGGGGACGTCGGGCGTCCAGTGCAGGGTGCGGAGGTGCAGTTCGTCCACGGCCTCCAGCCACACCGGCTGCCAGATCCCGCTGGTGCGCTGGTACCAGATGGCGTGCGGTTCGGGCAGCCACTCCTGTTTGCCGCGCGGCTGCGCGACGTCCAGCGGGTCGTCTTCGACGCGGAGGACGATGCGATGGACCGGGCGGCCGGTGTCGAGCGCGTCCGTGGCGTCGAAGGCGAACGGAGTGTGCCCGCCCTCGTGCTCGCCGAGGAGGTGACCGTCGACCCAGACCCGGCAGCGATAGTCGACCGCTCCGAAGCGCAGCATCAGCCGGCGACCGGACTTGTGCCCGGCGCGGGTCAGCTCTCCCGGCGTGAGGTCCCGGGCGTACCAGACGACCGGGTGGTAGCCGGGGTCGCCGATCCCGGAGAGCTCCGACTCGAAGGGGAAGGGGACGCGGATGCTCAGCGGGAAGGCGCATGACTCCTGCCAGCGTTCGCTGAGCCCGCTGTCGGCGTCGTCGAAGGCGAATTCCCACTCGCCGTCGAGCTCGGCCCACGCGGAGCGAAGCGCCTGCGGGCGAGGATGGCTGCCGTCCTGGCGGCTCGCGACGGGCAGGGAGGCATCGGCGACAGTGCTGGTCATCCGGACATCTTGCCAGAATTTCTAGCGTTGTAAAAGGGGAAGGGGCCGGAGTGAACGGCTTGCGGAATGCGCCGAAGAGACCGCGCCCGTTTCTAGCGAATAGAGAACGTCCCCTGCCGCGCCGGGGCCGCTCCTGCTCGGAGTCTCGTCATGCGCGCCGATCGACGAGCACACGGGGGCTCTGTCGTCATACGCAGCCGTCCTCGCGGCGGAATGCAGCGTCCCCTGGTAGGATTCTGGTGGTCGGCCGCGTGCCGGCCGCCGGAGCAGGCTGGCAGCAGCTGGTCCTCGGTGGTGGTATCCGGATGCGTTCGCCGTCAGGCAATCGGCAGCCGTGTATTTCTACTGATGGCCAGACGGGCTCAGCCCACGCACCTGCCTGGGATGCCGCGCGTACACGCACTCGCGTGTCGAACTGCCTGCTCGCTCCACCGCTCCATACGAAGAGCAAAGGAGAGTCGCGCCCAAACGGGGCCGCGACGTTAAACATAAGGAGAAAGACCTCTTGGAAGGTCCCGAAATCACATTCGCCGAAGCCATGCTCGACAACGGCCGCTTCGGCGCCCGCACCGTCCGGTTCGAGACCGGGCGCATCGCTCAGCAGGCCCAGGGCGCTGTCGCCGCCTACCTCGACGAGGAAACCATGCTGCTGAGCGCCACCAGCGCCAGCAAGCACCCGAAGGACAACTTCGACTTCTTCCCGCTGACCGTCGACGTTGAGGAGCGCTCCTACGCCGCCGGCAAGATCCCCGGCTCGTTCTTCCGCCGTGAGGGCCGGCCGTCGACCGAAGCCATCCTGGTCTGCCGCCTGATCGACCGCCCGCTGCGCCCGTCGTTCGTCGACGGCCTGCGCAACGAGGTCCAGATCGTCGTCACCGTCCTCAGCATCGCTCCGGACGAGTTCTACGACGCGCTGGCGATCAACGCGGCCAGCGCCTCCACGCAGATCTCCGGTCTGCCGTTCTCCGGACCCATAGCGGGTGTGCGCCTGGCGCTCATCCCGGGCAACGGCGCGCACGAGGACCAATGGGTCGCGTTCCCGAAGGCTTCGCAGCTGGAGGAGGCCGTGTTCGATCTCATCGTGGTGGGCCGCGTGCTCACCAACGAGGACGGCACCGAGGGCGACGTCGCGATCATGATGGTCGAGGCGGAGGCCACCGAGGGCTCCTGGAACCTCATCCAGGGCGGTGCGGTGAAGCCGAACGAAGAGGTCGTCGCCCAGGGGCTGGAGGCGGCCAAGCCGTTCATCCGCCAGCTCGTCGGCGCCCAGGCGGCCCTCGCCAAACAGTCCGCGAAGGCGATCGCCGACTACCCGGTGTTCCTGCCCTACTCGCAGGAGACCTACGACAGCGTCGCCGCCCTGGCCTACGACGAACTCGTGAACGTCTACCAGATCGCCGACAAGGTCGAGCGCCAGAACGCCGACGATGCCCTCAAGGAGCGCGTCAAGGCCGCCCTCGCCGAGAAGGCGCAGGCCGGCGCTCTCGACGCCGAGGCGCTCACGCAGTTCTCGGCGGCGTACAAGTCCGTCTCGAAGGTCGTCATGCGCGGCCGCGTCCTCCGCGAGGGCGTCCGCATCGACGGCCGCGGCCTGACCGACATCCGCCCGCTCGACGCCGAGGTGCAGATCATCCCGCGTGTCCACGGCTCGGCGGTCTTCCAGCGCGGCGAGACCCAGATCCTGGGCGTCACCACGCTGAACATGCTCAAGATGGAGCAGCAGATCGACTCGCTCTCGCCAGTCACCAAGAAGCGCTACCTGCACCACTACAACTTCCCGCCGTACTCGACCGGCGAGACCGGTCGCGTCGGCTCCCCGAAGCGTCGCGAGATCGGGCACGGCTTCCTCGCCGAGCGTGCGCTCGTTCCGGTGCTGCCGAGCCGCGAGGAGTTCCCGTACGCGATCCGCCAGGTCTCCGAGGCGCTGAGCTCCAACGGCTCGACCTCGATGGGCTCGGTTTGCGCGTCCACCCTGTCGCTGCTGAACGCCGGTGTGCCGCTGCGCGCCCCGGTCGCCGGCATCGCTATGGGGCTGATCTCCGATGTCATCGACGGTGAGACCCGCTACGCGGCGCTGACCGACATCCTGGGCGCGGAGGACGCGCTCGGCGACATGGACTTCAAGGTCGCCGGAACCAGCGAGTTCGTCACCGCCATCCAGCTCGACACGAAGCTCGACGGCATCCCGTCGTCGGTGCTCGCCAGCGCCTTGAAGCAGGCGAAGGACGCCCGCACCACGATTCTGAGCGTGCTCGACGCCGCGATCGACGCCCCGGACGAGATGGCCCCGACTGCGCCGCGTGTGATCTCGGTTCAGATCCCGGTCGACAAGATCGGCGAGCTGATCGGCCCGAAAGGCAAGACGATCAACGCCATCCAGGACGAGACCGGCGCCGACATCTCCATCGATGAGGACGGCACCGTCTACATCGGCGCTGTCGACGGCCCTTCGGCCGAGGCGGCCCGCGCCCAGGTGAACGTGATCGCCAACCCCACCAACCCGGAGGTCGGCGAGCAGTTCCTCGGAACCGTCGTCAAGAACGCCGCGTTCGGTGCGTTCGTCTCGCTCCTGCCGGGCAAGGACGGCTTGCTGCACATCTCCGAGGTGCGCAAGCTGGCCGGCGGCAAGCGGGTGGAGAGCGTCGACGACGTCCTCAGCATCGGTCAGAAGATTCTGGTGGAGATCACCAAGATCGACGACCGCGGCAAGCTTTCGCTCGCCCCGGTGCTTGCCGACGAGGCCGAGACTCACGGCCACGACGCCGCCAGCGAGGGTCCCACCGAAGGCTGACCTCACACAGAAAGGCCGCGCGACCCCCGGGTCGCGCGGCCTTTCGTCATCCCCGCCCTTTCTCTCTGAGAGAGAGGGAGCGGGGGTTAGGCGTGGAGGGCGGTGTTGAGGCGGACGCCGGCGCCGTCGCGGCGCAGGACTTCGACGGCCCCGGTCACCGAGTTGCGCCGGAACAGCAGCCCGTGTGCGCCGGACAGCTCGACGGCCTTCACTGTCTGCGGGCGTCCGCTCGCATCCACCGGCCCGTCGACCACGACGACCTTCGTCCCGGCGGTCACGTACAGCCCGGCCTCGACCACCGTGTCGTCTCCGATCGAGATGCCGATGCCGGAGTTCGCGCCGAGCAGAGCCCGCTCTCCGATGGACACCCGCTGGACCCCGCCGCCAGAGAGCGTCCCCATGATGGACGCGCCGCCCCCGATGTCCGAGCCGTCGCCGACCACGACGCCCTGTGAGACACGGCCCTCGACCATCGAGGCGCCGAGGGTTCCGGCGTTGAAGTTGACGAACCCCTCGTGCATGACGGTGGTGCCGGGTGCGAGGTGGGCGCCGAGCCGGACGCGGGAGGCGTCGGCGATGCGGACGCGGTCGGGGGTGACATAGTCCAGCAGGCGAGGGAACTTGTCGATGGCGGTGACGTGGAGGCCGTCGCGCTGCAGCGCCGGGCGCAGCCGGTCGAGGTCGTCCGGCAGCACGGGCCCGCCGTCCGTCCACGCGACGATCGGGAGGTGCCCGAAGACGCCCTCCAGATTCACCGTGTTCGGGCGGGCGAGGAGGTGCGAGAGGATGTGGAGGCGGAGGTAGGCGTCGGGCGTGGACGCGGGAGCGGCGTCCAGGTCGATCTCGACCGTGACGATGTCCACTGTGACGTTCCGGCGCGGGTCCGGCGCGGCGAGCGCCTCCAGCTCGGCGGGCACGATCCACTTCTCGCGCCCGGCCGGTATGCCGCCGAGCTGCGGCTCGGGGAACCAGGTGTCGAGGACGGCGCCGTTGCCGGCGACCGTCGCGAGCCCGTAGCCCCAGGCCGTCCTCGGGGCGGCGGTGACGGCGGGTGCGGCGAATTCACGGGAGACATCGGAAGGCATGGCTCTAGATTAGTAGGGTGCCTCTGGACCTCACCGCCACCTCCACCGACCTCACCCGCCAGATCTGCGACATCGAGACCGTCTCCGGGAATGAGAAGCCTCTGGCCGACGCCATCGAAGCCGCTCTCGCTCCGCTGCCGCATCTGGAGCTGATCCGCGATGGCGACACCGTCGTCGCCCGCACAGACCTCGGCCGCGAGCGTCGCGCGATCATCGCCGGGCACATCGACACAGTGCCGCTGAACGGCAACCTGCCCACGCGGTTCGCGGAGGAAGACGGCATCCGCTTCCTGTGGGGCCGCGGGACGGTCGATATGAAGGCGGGCGTCGCCGTGCAGCTTAAGCTCGCCGCCGAACTCACCGCCCCCGCGGTCGATGTGACCTGGATGTGGTACGACCACGAAGAGGTCAACGCCGAGCTGAACGGTCTCGGCCGGCTCGCGCGCAATCGGCCCGATCTGTTCACGGGCGACTTCGCCATCCTGGGCGAGCCGAGCAACGGCGTGATCGAGGGCGGCTGCAACGGCAACTTGCGCGTGGAGGTGCGAGCGTTCGGGCGGCGCTCGCACTCGGCGCGCGGCTGGGTGGGAGAGAATGCCATCCACAAGGTCGCGCCCATCCTGGACACCCTCGCCGCCTATCAGCCGCGCGAGGTGGAGGTGGAGGGGCTGGTCTACCGCGAAGGGCTCAACGCAGTTGGCATCAACGGGGGCGTTGCGGGTAACGTGATCCCGGACGAGTGCATGGTCCACCTCAACTACCGTTTTGCCCCTTCACACAGTTCGGAGGAGGCTATCGAGCACCTGCGCGAGCTGTTCGGGGATTACGAGCTCACCGTGGTCGACTGTGCCGACGGCGCCCGGCCGGGCCTGGACGCGCCGCTCGCGCAAGAGTTCGTCGCCGCGGTCGGCGGCGCCGCCAAGCCGAAGTACGGCTGGACCGATGTCGCCCGCTTCAGCGCCCTCGGCATCCCCGCTGTGAATTACGGCCCAGGCGATCCGCTGCGGGCGCACGCCGACGACGAGCGGGTGGACGTCGACCAGATCGCGGCCGTGGAGGCCGGACTCCATGCCTGGCTCACTGGTTCCGGCGCGCGCTGACGGGACGGCTCCGGGAGCCGTCGCCACCGCGCCCTGGTGGACGCGGTGGTGGGTGCGCGTACTCGCGATCTTTCTCGCCAGCCGGGTCGTCACCACCGTCGTCCTGCTGATCTTCGCGGCGAATCAGGGGCAGACGCCGTGGACGGGCCCGCGGCCGGACTACTTCTCCTACGCGACCATCTGGGACGGCTTCTGGTACAACATCGTCGCTGTCTCGGGCTACCCGGTCACGCTGCCGACGTCGGACGGTGTGCATATCGCCGAGAACGCCTGGGCGTTCCTGCCGGGCTATCCGGGTCTCGTGGATGTCGTCATGTTCGTCACGCGGCTGCCCTGGGCCCCCGCCGGCGTGCTTGTGTCGTTCGTCTGCGCTGCCGCTGCGACCCTGGTCTTCTTCCGCCTGATGCTCCGTGTCGGCCTCGGGAACGCCACCAGCCTGTTCGCCGTCGTGCTGTTCTGCGTCGTGCCGGTCTCCCCGCTCTTCCAGCTCGCCTACGCCGAGTCGCTCTATCTCCTGCTGCTCGCGACGGCACTGCTGCTGCTCGTGGAGAGGCGCTACGGCTGGCTGTTCCCGCTTGTGCTCGCGATGGCGTTCACGCGCCCGAGCGGATTGGCGTTCGCCCTCGCTGTGGGGCTGCATGTCGTGTATCGCTGGGCCAAACGGCGGGAGGACCCGTTCTCCGCGCGGGAGCGCATCCTGAGTGGCGGTCTCGCTCTGTTCAGCGGGCTGGCCGGTCTCGCCTGGCCCGCGATCGCCGCTGTCACGACGGGGTCCCTGACGGCGTACACTGACACCGAGCTGGCCTGGCGGGCACCCTACATCGGCTTCACACATCTCGTCCCGTTCGCCGCGTGGTTCCAGGGCGCGGATTGGTGGTTCCAGGCCATCCTCGGTGTCCCGGGCTGGATCGGCGGGATGGTGCTGGTCGTCCTCGTCGCTTTCTTCGCCGTCTTGCTGTTCTCCCCGGTCGTGCGGAGGTTGGGCGTCGACCTCCGGTTCTGGGTCATCGCCTACTCGCTCTACCTGTTGGCGGTGTTCTTTCCGCAGTCGAGCACCTTCCGTCTGCTGATGCCGCTGTTCCCGCTGCTCGGAGCCATCGCCCTCCCAGCGAGTCGCGTCTACCGAGTCGGGATGGTGCTGCTTCTGCTCGCACTGCAGATCGGCTGGATAGCGATCTGCTGGGGCGTCGACGGCGCTGACTGGTCCCCGCCGTGATGCCTGGATTTCGTTCGCTTGATGTGAATGGCCGATAATAGAAGGACATTCACGAAAGGGGAGCTGCATGGCGGCCATGAAGCCGAGGACTGGGGACGGGCCCATGGAGGCTGTGAAGGAGGGGCGGCTCATCATCGTGCGGGTCCCGCTCGAAGGAGGTGGGCGTCTCGTCGTCTCCGTCAACGATGCGGAGGCCAAAGAACTCCACGATGCGCTCGCGAGTGTCGTGGGCCCTTCCTGATCGCAAACGGCACGAGCGCCACACGAAGAGGTTCCCGGCGCTCGTGAACTGACCCCCGTGGGTTTGGACTGAGAAATCGGTTCCGGCTCTCGGGGGTCAGTTGTTTGGGGGTGAGGAGTTCGTTGCTGAAGGTGGTGTGCTGGGCTGGGCGTCAGTTCATCGGGGCCTCGGCGTGTCGAGCCGGGGGCTACGGCGTCAGCTTCGCGATCTGCAGCAGACCGTCAGCGGCGGGAGAGAGAGCGCTGATGACAGCCCCGGATGCCGCGGTCTCGGTTACCAGCGTCCGGAACCCGGTCGCCACCTCGTCGCGCGCCGCGGGGTCTGCGACACGGCCACGCCAGAGCGCGTGCGGAACCAGCACGGCGCCTCCCGGACGCACCAGGCGCAGGCCGTGTTCGACGTACTCGATCACCGAGGCCGGGTCGGCGTCGACGAAGACGATGTCGTAGGAGCTCTCGTTCATCCGGGGCAGCACGTCCAGCGCTCGCCCGGTGATGAGGCGCACACGGTTGGCCGGGACGCCCGCTTCGGTGAAGAAGCCGCGCGCGTGCTGCTGGTGGTCCACTTCCATGTCGATGGAGGTCAGCTGGGCGCTGGTGCCGCCGCGCAGCAGCCAGAGCCCCGAGACGCCGACTCCGGTGCCGATCTCGACAATGTTCTCGGCCGCTGTCGCGGCGACCACGACGGCCGCCTGCGCACCGGTGCTCGGCGCAATCGGCTCGACCCCGAGTTCGAGCGACTGCTGCCGGGCCCGGGTGATCACCTCGCCCTCGACGATCGCGTCATCGGCGAATCTCCAGTTCGATTCCTTGTCTGACACAGCGCTCCCGTCGAGTCCTCATACCAGGATAGGGCCCACCGATCCAGCTTTTCCGCAGCCACGGCGCGATACTCTTTATGTGTGTTCGGCCTGACATTCGACAAGCTCCTGATCGTGGCGGTGATCGCCGTCTTCCTGATCGGTCCTGAGCGTCTGCCCGGATACGCGGCGAAACTGGGCGAGTTCGTCCGCTCCCTCCGCGGGTTCGCCGACGGTGCGAAATTGCGCATGCGCGAGGAGATGGGTTCGGAGTTCGACGATGTCGACTGGAAGAAGCTCGACCCCCGCCAATACGACCCGCGCCGCATCATCCGCGAGGCTCTGCTCGATGACATGCCCGCTCCGGCGTCCTCGATCAAGCCGGTGACACAGCCGGTCTCCGAGCAGCGGCGCCCGGCGCTCCCTCCGGGAACGCTGCCGCCCTTCGACGCGGAGGCCACCTGAGCGCTTGACCCCGCGGTCCGCTCGGGCGCGATGGCGGCAGCTGAAGCGCTGAAAGACAGGGCGTGGCGGTCACGTCGTCGGCCGTCCCTGGCCAGTTCAGTGTGCCTCTGGGGACTGCACTCTGCGCCGTTCCTCTCGCGTGTTCGGGATTCCACCTCTTAACACGCCGGGAAAACGTGTATAGACTTGTCAGAGTAGACGCCGCCATGTTCGCAAAAGCCCATCGAGCCGCATTCCTCATCGCTGCGGCCCTCCTCCTCATCCTGGTGACGATTTCGTCGTTCAGTGCCTTCGACAACCCCTTCGACACCGCATCGGTCGGTGAGCTCGACACGGCCGGCTTCGGATTCGATGCGCCGCCGGTCGGCATCGGGAAGATCGCGATGTGGCTCGGTGTGCGTGTCCTCGCCGGGCTCATCTACGCCGCGGCCTTCTTCGGCATTCGCTTCGCACAGCGCCTTCGCGAGGGCGACCCGGTCTATCGCCGCTGGGCGTGGGTGAGTCTCGGCGTGCTGGTCGTCAATCTGGTTGTCCTGATCGTCGTCTGGCCCGGATTCTGGACGAATGACTCCTACTTTCGTCATGGCCAAGGCGCAGCAGAACTGGATATCGACCTGGCAGAGCATCTTCACCGCAATCTACTTTCCGGTGAGCATGGTCCTTGTGCCGGCGGCTATCGGCCCGGTGGCCGTCCAGCTGATCTTCGGCTCCATCGTCGCCGGCTATGTCGTCGCGCGCACCGTGGACACACTGCGGCGTCCGTGGCTGGGCTACGCTCTGCTCTTGCCGTTCCTGACGCTGCCGGTGCTGCTGTTCGACCAGTACCCGCTGCGCGCCACGATCCACGCTTACATCGAACTGGCTGTGGTCTTCCGCATCCTGATCATCCGGGTGCGTCCGGAACTCGTCGCCGATCGCTACCGCGAGTTCGTGTTCCTCTCCACGGCGATCACCCTGCTGGCGTTCTGGCGCACCGAGTGCGTGTTCTACCTGCTGCTGATCCCGATGCTGGCCGTCGTGTTGCGTGTCTTCCGCCGCTCGGAGACGGGCGTGCGTCGTCGCACGATCGTCGTCGCTGTGGGGGCGGTGGCGGCTGTCGTGGTTGTCAACATCGGTGCGGCCGCTGTGCTCTCGAACGCGAAGTACACCGTCACAGCGGTCGTCAACCCGCTCTCGGTCATGCTCCAGAAGCCGCTCTCGGGGCCGCATCTTGAGGAGAACCTGGTGGCCATTGACCGCGCGATCGACCTCGACCTCGTGCGTGAGATGCCGAGCGCGTACGACATCCCCTCGTACTGGACCGATCGGCTGCTGCGCCCCGACTACAAAGCACACATGAGCGGATTCCAGCGCGCCTACCTCTCCCTCGTCGCGGAGAACCCGGGCGCCTTCCTGGACGCGCGGACGCAGACCTTCCTCGCTACGAACTCGATGGGCGATTTCCCCCGCGCCTACGAGCGTGGTTTGGAGGCGATCGACGCCGGGCGCTCGCTGGACGACGCCCGGACGGCGTTCGAGGAACGCAATCCGTCGATCGTGCCGTTCGACCGGGAGTTCCAGGAACAGGCGATCCGTGCGCTGCTGCTGCTCGACGCGGACAACGAGGACCTGCCGCTCGGAGCGATGGTCTGGAACGCCGTTCCGGTGCTGGGACTGCTGCTGCTCTTCTTCGCCGGGTCCGTCGTGCGGCGGCAGTGGGTTTCCGCGGGTCTGCTGGGCATTCTGCTGACCCGCGCCGCGATCGTGTTCGCGACGGCTCCAGCCCGGTTCTTCATGTACTACTTCTTCGCCTACCTGGTGGGCGGAGTGGTTGTGCTCTTCCTGGGCGTGCGCGGGATCGACCGGGCGCTCGCGCGATGAGACGAGCGTCTCACCGGGGCAGAGCAGGCCACCAGGGCCGACCGCGCCTCCACGCTGGCGAACCTCTCGCTCTAGCGCACCGAGAGCCCGAGCTTCCGGCCGGCGAGCCCCCGTCCGCGTGTTGCGAGCCGGTCGGCGACCGCACTGATCGCTGCGGCGGCGGCATCCTGCGGGTCCGTCACGACCAGGGGGGCCCCCGCGTCGCCGCCGGCCCGCAGCGGGACGCTGAGCGGGACGCTCGCGAGCAGCGGAACCGTTTGGTCCTGGCCTGCGGAGAGCCGCCGAGCGACCTCCTCGCCACCGCCGGAGCCGAAGAGTTCGAGGACGCTGCCGTCCGCTTGCACGAGACCGGCCATGTTCTCGATGACGCCGACCACTCTCTGACCGGTCTGACGGGCGACGACACCGCTGCGCTCGGCGACATCCGCCGCCGCCGGCTGCGGGGTGGTCACCACGAGGACCTCGGCCTGAGGCAGGAGCTGCCCCACCGAGAGGGCGACGTCCCCGGTTCCCGGTGGAAGGTCGAGGAGCAGGATGTCGAGGTCGCCGAAGAACACATCCCCGAGGAACTGCTGGATGGTGCGGTGCAGCATCGGCCCCCGCCAGGCGACCGCGGCGGAGGGCGAGTCCACGAACATGCCGATCGAGACCACCTTCACACCGTAGGCGATCGGCGGCAGGATCATGTCGTTCACGCGCGTCGGGCGCTGTGCGGCACCGTTCTCATCGGTCAGGCCGAGGATGCCGGGGAGGGAGAACCCGTGGATGTCCGCGTCCACGATCCCAACCCTCAGCCCTCGTTGGGCGAGAGCCACGGCGAGGTTCGCGGTGATGGTGGATTTCCCGACGCCGCCCTTGCCGCTGGTCACGGCGTAGACGCGCGTGAGCGAGCCGGGGCCGAACGGCGGGACGCGCTCGGCGCGTCCGCCGCGGAGCTTCGCAGTGAGGGTCTTGCGCTCGGCCGGGGTCATGACGGAGATGTCCACCGTCACCCCGGTCACGCCGGGGACATTCGCGGTCGCCGCGCGGACATCCCGCTCGATCGCATCGGCGGCGGGACAGCCGGCGATGGTCAGCTTCACCTCGACGGTCGCATGTCCGTCGGGGGCCACCTCGACCCCGCCGATCATGTCCAGCTCGGTCATGGGCTTGCGGATTTCGGGGTCGAGCACCCCGCCGAGGGCGCGCCGGATCTCCTCTTGCAGCTCAGGCACGGGCCGGTTCGCTTTCCCCGTCGCGCTTGTCGTCGCTGCGCTCGTCCAGGTCTTCCAGCAGCGCGCGGAGTTCGGCACGGATGAAGTCCTTGGTCGCTATGTCCTTCACGGCCAGCCGCAGAGCGACCACCTCGCGCGCCAGATACTCGGTGTCGGCGAGAGTGCGCTCGGCGCGCTGGCGGTCCTGCTCGATCTGCACCCGGTCGCGGTCGTCCTGCCGATTCTGCGCCAGCAGGATCAGCGGGGCGGCGTACGAAGCCTGGAGCGAGAGCACGAGAGTCAGGGCGATGAAGCCGAGCGAGGCCGAATCGAACCGCCAGGCCGGCGGCAGCAGCGTGTTCCAGACCATCCACGCGGCGACGAAGGCCGTGAGCCCGAGCACGAACCAGGGCGTGCCCATCGCTCGCGCGATCCACTCGGTGAAGCGGCCGAACCTGTCGCTTTGCTCGACGATGTCGCGGCGGCGCGGGATCACCGTCGAGCGCAGGCCCTTCGGCGCGTCCAGGCTGGTCTCCTGCCTACGTCGTGCCACGTCTGCCCCTCCTTCCACTCAGCGCCGGGGCGCTGCCGGTCTTATCGGATGGGGCCTGCTTGACGGGCTCATCCTCGTCTTGGCTGCGCCAGTCGTCGGGGAGCAGATAGTCCAGGATGTCGTCGATGGTCACCACCCCGACGAGTCGGTGCTTCTCGTCCACGACGGGAACGGAGACGAGGTTGTAGGACGCCAGGATGCGCGAAACCTCGGCGGCGGAGGTGCCGGCGGTGACCGGTTCCAGGCTCGGATCGAGCAGCGTGCCGAGCCGGACATGCGGGGGATAGCGCAGCATCCGCTGGAAGTGGACGACGCCGAGAAAGCGCCCGGTCGGCGGCTCGTAGGGCGGCAGCGTCACGCACACGGCCGCCCCGAGAGCGGGGGCGAGCTCGTGCCGGCGGATGAGCGCCAGGCCCTCCGCGACGGTCGTGTCGGCGGAGACGATAATCGGCTCGGTGGTCATGAGGCCCCCGGCGGTGTCCGGGGCGTAGCTGAGCAGCATTCGGACGTCCTCGGCCTCTTCGGGATCCATCAGCTCCAGGAGGTGCTCGCCGCGCTCGTCGGAGAGCTGGGCGATCAGGTCGGCGGCGTCGTCCGGCTGCATTTGGTCGAGGACGTCGGCGGCACGGTGGTCGTCGAGGCTCGCGAGGATCTCCACCTGCTCGCTCTCGGGCATCTCCTCGAGCACATCGGCGAGGCGGTCGTCCGGCAGCTCTTCCGTCACCTCCAGCATCCGCTGCGCCGGCAGGTCGAGCAAGGCGTTCGCGAGATCGGCGGGCTGCAACTCGGAGTAGGTGGCGATCAGCTGCTCGGCGGACTGCGCCTCGCCACGTGCCAGCCTCTCGCGCACGTCGTTCCAGGCGGCGAACGTGGTCGGCCCCTTGCCGAACGGCGACGCGCCGCTCTTCGGGCGGCGCACGAACAGCGGGCCGACCGCCCACTCGCCGGTCGCGGACTCCTCGATCGCGACATCCTCGATCGTCGCTTCGCCGCTGCCGTCCGCAAAGTCCACTTTGCGGCCGAGCAGCTCCGCGATCACTCGAACTTCGCCGCCCCGCTGCTCGAACCGGCGTACGTTGATGAGCCCGGTCGTGATGATCTGGCCGCTGGAGATGCTGGTCACCCGGCCGATCGACACGAACACCCGCCGCTTTCCCGGGATCTCGACGATCAGGCCCACGACACTCGGCGGGTCCCTCTTCCGGTAGACGACCAGTACATCCCTGACCCGGCCCACCCGGTCGCCGACCGGGTCGAACACGCTGGTCCCGGCCAGCCGGGCGACGAAGATACGGGAAGCGCTCACAAAGATAAATCTATGCCCTTCCCACTCGTTGAGGCGGAGCAATGGAACAATGGGGCGATGACCACACCGAGCCCGCTGGGCGGACGCAACCGGATACCCTTCCCGACCCTCCCTCGCGGCGAGATCGTGGCCACGTACGAGACCTACCCCGAGGCCCAGCAGGCCGTCGACGCGCTCGCGCGCGCCGATTTCCCCGTGGACAAGGTCTCCATCGTCGGCAGCGATCTGAAGAGCGTCGAGCGGGTCACCGGCAAACTCACCTGGGGGCGGGTGGCGCTGGCGGGCGCGGCCTCCGGCGCCTGGATGGGAATCTTCTTCGGACTGCTGCTGCTCATCTTCTCGCCGACCCTCAGCTACGCTTTCGTCATCGCCGCTGTGCTGATCGGCGCTGGCTTCGGGATGCTGTTCGGAATCGTCTCCTACGCGATCAACCGCCGCCGTCGCGACTACACCTCCGTCATGCAGGTGATCGCCACCAGCTACTCCGTGCTCGTGGACGGCGAGCTGCTGAACCGGGCGCGGAACCTGCTTAGCGGGGTTGCGGCCGAACCGGCCGCTTGGGCGCAGCCCGCGCACCCGAGCGACCCGCCTCCCGCGCAGCCGCTGCCGCCGGCCGCGCAGCCTGGGCCGCCTCCGGCGCAGACGGGCGATGAGCGCCCGCCCGCGCCGTCCGCGTAGCGCCGCCCGACACGGCGTTCAGTTCGCGTTGAGCCGCCGCACCCACGCCTCCACGTCGTTCGCGGTGCGCGGGATGCCGATCGACAGGTTCTCGGCGCCGTCCCCGGTGACCAGAATGTTGTCTTCGATGCGCACGCCGATCCCGCGGAAGCTCTCCGGCACGGTCAGATCGTCCGGCTGGAAGTACAGCCCTGGCTCGATCGTGAACGTCATCCCCGCCTCCAGCACGCCGTCGAGGTAGAGCTCGCGGCGAGCCTGCGCGCAGTCGTGTATATCGAGCCCCAGGTGGTGACTCGTGCCGTGAACCATATAGCGCCGGTGGTGCTGGTTGTCGGCTTCGAGCGCCTGCTCGGCAGTCACCGGCAGCAGGCCCCACTCTGCCGTGCGGCGGGCGATCACGGCCATCGCGGTCGCGTGGATCTCGCGGAATCGGATGCTGGGCTTCACGATCGCGAACGCCGCGTCTGCGGCCTCCCGCACCGCCTCGTACACCAGCCGCTGAGTCTCGGTGAAAGTGCCGTTGATCGGGAAGGTGCGCGTGATGTCCGCGGTGTAGTAGCTGTCGACCTCGACGCCAGCGTCGAGAAGGATGAGATCGCCCGGGATGACCGGCCCATCGTTGCGCGTCCAGTGCAGGATGCAGGCATGCGGACCGCTTGCGGCGATCGTGTCGTAGCCGACCGCGTTGCCGTCGGCGCGCGCCCGGCCGTTGAAGACCCCCTCGACGAGGCGCTCGCCGCGCGGGTGCGCGACAATGCGCGGCAGGTCGGCGATCACGTCGTCGAAGCCGCGCGCGGTGGCTGCGACAGCGGCGCGCAGCTCGCCGATCTCGAAGGCGTCTTTGACGAGGCGCAGCTCGGAGAGCTTGCGCGCGAGGCGGTCGTCGCCGGCGCGGTCCTCGGGGTCGAATTCGGCACCGTCCCCCGCGGCGAGGAGCAGCCGGGCGCCGTCCACCCGGTCGGTGAGCGCCGGGTCGGCTTCGCGCAGCACGAGCGTGTCCGCGTCCACGGCGTCCAGCACGGCCTCCACGGCGGCGATCCCGCGGGTCGGCAGGCCCAGGTCGCTCTCGACCTGGGCGAGTGAGGGGCGCGGACCGATCCAGAACTCGCCGATCTCCGGGTTCGCGTAGAACTCGTCGGAGTCTCGGCCGGCGCGCTCGCGGAAGTAGAGGGTCGCCTCGTGCCCGGCGGCGGTCGGCTCCAGCACCAGCACGCTGCCCGGCTCGGAGTCCGACTCCCAGCCGGTGAGGTGCGCGAACGCCGAGTGGGCCCGGAAAGCGTAGTCGGTGTCGTTCGAGCGCTGTTTCAGCCGCCCGGCCGGGACGATGAGGCGCTTGCCGCGGAAGAGCTTCGACACGCGCGCACGGCGGGCGGCCGCGAAACCGGCTTGCTCGCGGACGCCGGGGAGAGCCTCGGGGCGCTCGGCCCAGTCGCGGCCGATGTACTCCTTGAAAGCCGCTGACCCGGGCGTGGTGGACCGGTTCGCCGTGGCGCGGGGGGCTTCCTCGGCGGGCGAGGCATCGGACGGCGAGACAGTGGGGTTCTGGGAGGACATGCCGACCATTCTCCCACTCCTAGGATGGACTGTATGGCAGCTGAGCGACGCTTCCGCGCTCCGGCCGATCTGCACACGCACTCCACCGTGTCGGACGGCACGGACACTCCGGGCGAGCTCGTCCGCGCCGCTGCGGCGGCCGGTCTCGGCACGGTCGCGCTCACCGATCACGACTCCACCGCCGGCTGGCTGGACGCGGCCGCCGCCGGAGCCGAGGCCGCCGTCACCGTCCTCCCCGGCATGGAGCTCTCCACCCGCCTCGATTTCGCGAGCGTCCACCTGCTGGGCTACCTGTTTGACCCCGAGGACGCCGCGCTCGCGGCCGAGACGCAGCGCGTCCGCGACGGCCGACGCTGCCGGGCGGAGGACATGGTGCGCCGCATCGCGGAGGACTACGACATCACGTGGGACGATGTGCTCGCCCAGGTCGCGGAGGGCGCGACCGTGGGCAGGCCGCACATCGCGGACGCGCTGGTCGCCCGCGGACTGGTCGAGAGCAGGAGCGCGGCGTTCGCCGGAGTCCTCCACTGGCGGAGCGGCTATGTCTGGCCGCACTACGCTCCCGAGCCGCTGACGGGTGTGCGGCTGATCCGGGAGGCCGGGGGCGTCCCGGTGCTTGCGCACCCCGCGACGTGCGGCCGCGGCACTGTCATCCCGGAGGAGCGGCTGCGCCGCCTGGTCGACGCCGGGCTCTTCGGCCTCGAACTCGACCATCGCGAGAACCGGCCGGCCGGCGTTGCGCTCCTCCGCGAACTGGCTGCGAAATACGGCCTCGCGGTCACCGGCTCCAGCGACTATCACGGTTTTGGGAAACCCAATCGTCTCGGAGAGAACACCACCGATCCGGCCGTCGTGGACCGGATGATCGAAGAAGCGACAGGCGCGGCACCTTTCTTCGCGTGAGCACACGCGGCTACCCTGGTGTTCCGGTGTACGACGATCGGGGATCCGGAAAGCGAGGTGTTCATGTGATGCGACGGTACGGGGTGTCCGCGACCGTGGCCGCAGCGCTCGCCGGCGCTCTGATCCTGACCGCCGGTATCGCGCCGGCCGCAGCCGACGACTATCCCTCGTGGGACGATGTCCAGGCCGCGAAGGCGAACGCTTCGTCGGCGCAGGCCGAGGTCGACAAGATCAGCGGTCTTCTCACCCAGCTCCAGTCCACGGCGAACGCGGCGGGCGATCTCGCGATCAAGCGCGCCGGCGAATACGGGACCGCCGAGACGAGCCTCCAGGCGGCGACAGCGAAATCCGACGGCCTCGCGCAGCAGTTAGCCGCAGCCGCCGCGAAAGCCGACCGGCTCAAGACGCAGAGCGGCAAACTCGCCGCCCAGCTGACCCGCTCCGGGATATCGGATGTCTCCCTCCGGGTCTTCCTGAGCGCAAGCGATCGCTCGCCGGCCGACTCGTCGCTGCTCTATCAGCTCGGCGCGATGTCGAGACTCGCCGATCAGGCCAGCAATCTGTTCGCTCAGGCGACCGCGCAGAGGAACATCGCGGACGCGCTCAGCGCCCAGGCCGCCGTCGCTCAGAGGATACGCGATCGGCTTGCTCAGGACGCGCAGACGGCGTTGCAGGCCGCCCAAGCGGCCAAAGCGGCTGCGGACGCGGCGCTCTCCGATCAGCAGACCCGGGCGAACACCTTGTACGCACAGCTCGCCTCGCTCAAGAACACCGAGGCATCGGTCGAGAGATCGTACGCAGAGGGCGTGGCGGCCCGGGCGGTCGCGGCGGCGGCCGCGAACAGCGGCGGCGACGCCGACGGCTTCGCCCCGCCCCCGGGCGTCGTCGTGGACCCCGCCGGAGCCCAGGCGTACGCGCAGAGCCGTCTCCCCGCCTACGGCTGGGGAGGTACCCAGATGGCATGCCTCATCAAGCTCTGGAACCAGGAGTCCGGCTGGCGCGCAGACGCGTACAACACGTCGTCCGGCTCCTACGGCATCCCGCAGTCCCTCCCGGGCAGCAAGATGGCCACCGCTGGCTCCGACTGGATGACGAACGGCAAAACCCAGATCGACTGGGGACTCGGCTATATCAGCGGCCGGTATGGATCACCGTGTGCCGCGTGGTCGCACGAGATCGCGTACAAGTGGTACTGACTCTCGTGCTGCCCGAGCGGCCGTGATCAGTTGCCCGTCGCCTGCGGGGCGGACGCCCCGCCTCCGCTGCCACCGTGCGAACGAAGGCGTCGGCGTCGCGGCGTGCTGTTTCCGTCGCGGTGCTGGGAGCCACCGCCGTCGTGCGTGCCCGACGCGGACATCGCTTCGTCGCCCGCGGGCTCTTTGTCCACGGTTCCCGAGCTTTTCGCGGCGGCCCGGGCCCCTTGCCCGCCGCGTGTGCGCCGGCGCTGCCGGTCGCTGCCTCCGCCGGCCGGACCGCGGTCGTTCGGCCGGCTCTCCGGCGCTTTGACAGCCGGTGTGGACTTGAGCCGGCCTTTGGCTCCCTCGGGGATACCCAGATCGATGAAGAGGTGCGGCGACGACGAGTACGTCTCCGTGGGCTCGGGCTGGCCGAACTCGAGGGCGCGGTTGATCAGCGCCCACTTGTGCAGGTCCTCCCAGTCCACGAACGTCACGGCGATACCGGACTTGCCCGCGCGGCCGGTGCGTCCGGCGCGGTGCAGGTAGGTTTTCTCGTCGTCCGGGATGGTGTGGTTGATCACATGAGTGACGTCGTCCACGTCGATGCCGCGGGCGGCGACATCGGTGGCGATGAGCACGTCCTTCTTGCCCGCCTTGAATGCGGCCATCGCGCGCTCCCGCTGCTCCTGGTTGAGGTCGCCGTGAACGGCGGCGGCGTTGAAGCCTCGGTCGTTCAACTCTTCCATGAGTTTGGCGGCGCTGCGCTTGGTGCGCGTGAAGATCACCGTCTTGCCACGGCCCTCGGACTGCAGGATGCGCGCGACGACCTCGTCCTTGTCGAGCGAGTGCGCCCGGTAGACGAGGTGCTTGATGTTCGCCTGGATCTGGCCCTCGTCGGGGTCGGTCGCCCGGATGTGGATGGGCCGGGTCATGAAACGGCGCGCCAGGGCGACGATCGGGCCCGGCATGGTCGCCGAGAACAGCATGGTGTGACGGGTGGCGGGAGTCTGCGCGAACAGTTTCTCGATATCGGACAGGAAGCCGAGGTCGAGCATCTTGTCGGCCTCGTCGAGCACCATCTCCCGCACCGTGCTGAGGTTCAGCAGACGCTGGCCGGCGAGGTCGAGCAGACGGCCGGGGGTGCCGACCACGACCTGCGCGCCCGCCTTCAGCTGGGCGATCTGCCCCTCGTACGCTTTGCCGCCGTAGATCGCTGCGATCGAGGTGGGACGGTTGGAGGCGGCCTGCTCGAGGTCCTCGTACACCTGGACGGCGAGCTCACGGGTCGGCACGACCACCAGAGCCTGCACACCGGGCTCCGGGTCGGCGCCGAGCCGCTGGATGATCGGCAGGCCGAAACCGAAGGTCTTGCCGGTTCCGGTCTTCGCCTGGCCGATGATGTCCTGGCCGGTGAGGGCGAGCGGGATCGTCTGCGTCTGGATGGGGAACGGCTCGGTGATGCCCTTGGCCGCGAGGGCGTCCACCATGTCCTGGTCGATGTTCAGTTCGGAGAAAGTCACAGAATGCCTGTCGTTTTCGAGTGTGGGGTGCTACGCCCTGATCCTCTCGCAGGCGTAGGGCCGTCGATCCAACGCCGATCGGTACGCCAAGCCTACTGGACGTCCCCGTTACACTGCTGTACGTGTCAACCTGGTTTACGCGACGCCCGCCCTCCGCCGAACTGCCGCGCCTCGCGCCCCGAGCCTCGAAAGCGCCTTCCGCGCGCGTCGATCTGCACGAGGTGATGCCCGACCTGCTGCCCTACCTCGCCCAGGCCGCCTACCTCCAGCTGGAGCAGTTCCAGACCCTCGCGCGCGTCGTCGCGGACACCGATTCGCTGCGCGCCAAGGTCGCCGCCGCCGCCGCTGCCGGCCTCGCCATCTCCAAGCACCAGGGCATCGTCGCCGAGATCCGCCGGCGCGCAGACGATCCCGCGGAGGTCATGGCCCCTTTCGCCGAGGAGGTCGAGGGCTTCCGAGCTCTGCTCGTCGGCTCCGACTGGCGGGAGACGCTGCTGGCGGCGCTGATGACAGGTGGCCTGCTCGACGACTTCTTCATCCGTCTCGCTGCTGGCCTCCCCGGAGACGCCGGCCCCCGCCTCGCCCAGCTCCTCGGCTCTGACTCCGGACAAGACGCCCTTCTGAGCGTCCTCCGCAGCGAGATCGAGACCGACCCCCGTCTCGCCAGCCGCCTCGCCCTGTGGGGCCGCCGGCTGGTCGGCGACACCCTCCTCGTCGCCCGCTCCGCTCTCCACCTCTCGGGCAATCCGTCGACCGACGAAGAACGCATCGAGCCCATCTTCACCGAACTCATCGCCGCCCACACTCGCCGCATGGACGCCCTCGGCCTGACGGCCTAACCCGCTCCCCGACCCCGCCGCGCCTCCTCCTCCCGCTGCCGGAAAAGCAGCTGCCGTCCGCCCTCCGTCCGCAGATCTCCTCCCTTTTCGGTGGAGGGGCGCGGTCAGCGGGTGGCGGCGCCGCGGTTGAGGGTGTGGAACAGCTTCTCGTCGTGGGCGGCGCGGACGCGGCCGATGACCAGGTCGGCGGCGGCGGCGATGGCGGCCGTGCCGAGCAGAGTGAGCCACCAGATCCAGCCGCCGGACCAGGCGAGCCCGGCCCAGGTGAGGGCGACCCACAGGACGCACGCGACGCTGACGCCGACGGCGGGGATGAGCGCCGAGCCGTGTGTGTGGCGGTTGGGCAGAAGGTAGCGGGCGCCGAGGCCGAGGATGGCGCCGGCGAGGGCGACGAAGAGGAGTTCCACAGACGGGAACCTAGCCGACGAAGCCGATGCGGCGCGATTCTTCGGCGCCGACCTCGACGTAGGCGATGCCGTCGGTGGGGACGAGGTAAACGCGGCCCTTGTCGTCGGTCAGGCGGAGGATGCCGGTTCCGCTCGCGATGCCGGCCTGCACCTGCTCGGCGAGCTCCTCGGCCGGCTGCGCGGACTCGAAGCTGAGCTCGCGGGGGGCGTTGACGATTCCGATTCGGATCTCCACTGACATGCCTTTCCAAGGTGACCGGCTGAGGTGAGTTCAGACTACCGGTTGGCGGCGCGCGGCCCGGGTCGCGTTCTCTGTCGGCGGACGCCGTTAGCGTGGATGCCATGACCACCCGGGGCTTCTGCGCGCGCGAGTCGGCCCGCGCCGCCGACGCCGAATTCAGCCTCGATCCCGCCCAGCGCGAGGTCGCGGCGCTGCCGGACGGGGTCTCCGCCGCTGTGTTCGGCGCACCGGGCACGGGCAAGACGACGGCGCTGGTGGAGGCGCTTGCCGAGCGCGTGCTCGGCCGCGGCTACGCGCCGGGCGAGGTGCTCGCGCTGAGCGCATCCCGCGCCGCCGCGACGGCGCTGCGAGACCGGCTCGCGCTGCGCCTCGGCGTCCCGACCCCGGGCCCACTCGCGCGGACGGCCACCTCGCTCGCTTTCCAGCTCGCCCGTGAGCGGGCCCGTCGCACGGGGGAGGAACCGCCACGGCTGCTCACCGGCGGCGAGCAGGATCGGATCATCGCCGAGCTCCTCGCCGGTCAGCTCGAGGACGGCACGGGACCGCTCTGGCCTGACGTCCTCGGCCCGGAGGTCCGGTCGCTGCGCGGTTTCCGCACCGAGCTCCGCGAGCTGATCGCCCGGTGCGCCGAACGCGGTGTGAGCCCCGCCCGGCTCTCCGAGCTAGGCACGATCACTGGCCGCGAAGGGTGGCGGGCCGCCGCCGGGTTCATCGCCGAGTACCAGAGCGTTCTCGACAGCTACCGCGGCCGTTTCGTGGACGCCGCGGAACTCATCGCGTCGGCTGTCGCCATCGTGCGCGACGGCAGCCCGCTCGACTGCCTCCGCGCCGTGTTCGTCGACGACCTCCAAGAGGCGACCGTCGCGACCGTCGCTCTGCTGCGGGCGCTCGCGTCGCGCGGGGTCGCCATCATCGCCTTCGGGGACCCGGATGTCGCCTCCACTGCGTTCCGCGGCGCCGAGGCGACCGCGCTGGGCCAGCTGGGAGCGCGCCTGGGCGTCCCGGTGACCCGGTTCGTGCTCGCGACCGCGCACCGTCAGACACCGGTCCTGCGGGAGCTGACCGCGCGTATGACCGAGCGGATCGGCACGGCAGCAGCCGGTGTGCAGCGTGTCGCGTCGGCCGGCCGCGGCGAACCGGAGAGGACCGGCGGGACCCGCCCCGAGGTCGTCATCATCTCCGCCGTTTCCACTCCGTCCGAAGCCGCCCGGCTGGCCAGGAGACTGCGCGAGCGGCGGCTGCTCGACGGCGTGCCGTGGGGTGAGATGGCCGTCGTGGTGCGCTCGGGTGCGCACATCCCCGGCCTCGCCCGCGCCCTGGCCGTGGCCGAGGTCCCCACCAAGACGAGCATCGCGGGCCGGGCCCTCCGCGACGTCTTCGCGGCGCGGCAGCTCATCACGCTGGCGGGCATCGAGGTCGGCGCGCTCGAACTCACCCCGGAGCGGGCGGCCGAACTGCTGCTGGGTCCGTTCGGCGGCCTCGACAGCATCAGCCTGCGGCGCCTGCGCCTGGCCCTCCGCCAGGAGGAACTCGCCAGCGACGGCAACCGCGCCGCCGACGATCTGCTTGTGGAGGCGCTGGCCGATCCCGCCCGGCTGGCCACCATCGACTCGTCGCCGGCCCGGCGCGCCGCCCGGTTGGCGGAGACGCTGCGCAGCGGGCGCGAGAAGGCGGCCACGGGTTCCACCATCGAAGAACTGCTCTGGCACGCCTGGGAGCGCAGCGGCCTCGCCCGGCGCTGGATGGAGCAGTCCGAGCGCAGCGGCATCGTCGCCGACGAGGCGAACCGGCACCTCGACGGCGTGGTCGCGCTCTTCACCGCCGCTCGCCGTTTCGTCGAGCGCTTCCCGGAACGCCCCGCCTCCGACTTCGTCGTGGAACTGCTGGGCGCCGACGTCCCCGAAGACACACTCGCCGCCCAGACCGCGGGCGACGCCGTCCTCGTCTGCACGTCCAGCGCCACCATCGGCCGGGAGTTCGAGGTCGTCGCGGTCGCCCGGCTGCAGGAGAGCGTCTGGCCGAACCTGCGCCTGCGCGGCTCGCTGCTGCATCCCCAGGAACTCGGCAGCGCACTCGACGGACGCAAGACCGAGACCGAGGACCAGCGCGCGCAGGTGCTCGGCGATGAGCTCCGGATGTTCGCGCTCGCCGTCTCCCGGGCCCGCGGCCAGGTGCTGCTCACAGCGACCGTGAACGATGACGAGCAGCCGTCGCCGTTCCTGCGCCTTGCGGGGGAGCTGGCGGCACCGGACACCGAGGACAGCATCCACCCCCTCTCGCTCCGTGGCATGGTGGGCCGGTTGCGTCGCCGCCTGGTCACCACAGGTGCGCCGGAGGCGGCGGCTGCGCTCGCGCGTCTCGCTGACGCCGGGGTGGAGGGCGCCGACCCCGCCGACTGGTACGGGCTCGCGGAGCCGACCACGGAGGAGCCGCTGGTCGATCTGACGGACCCGGAGGCCGGGGTGCGCCTCTCGCCCTCGCGGCTCGGGACCTTCGAGAAATCGCCGCTGGCCTGGTTCGTGGAGGAGATGGCCGCTTCGCCCAGCAGTCTCACGGCCGGTATCGGCACCGTCGTACACGCTGTGATGGAGGAGGCCAGCGCGACCGGCGAGTTCGGTGTCGATGCGCTGTGGGCGGGCATCGAGCAGCGCTGGGCGGAACTCGCTTTCGAGTCCCCGTGGGTCGAGGAGCGCGAGCGCCGCCGCACTCGCGGACTGGTGGGCGGAGTCTCCGACTACCTGCGCGACTTCGAGCGGGCGGGCGGCCGGTTGCTCGGATCGGAGGGAGAGTTCGAACTGCGGCTCGGCCGGGCGCGCATCGGCGGCAAGATCGACCGCGTCGAGGCGACGCCAGACGGGACGGTCGTCCTCGTCGATCTCAAGACCGGGCGCACTGTGCCGAGCGCGGCCGAGACCGCGTCCCACGCGCAGCTCGGCGCTTACCAGCTCGCCCTCGAGCACGGCGCGATCGAGGAGGCGGGGGAACGGCCGCCCGGCGGCGCGAAGCTGCTCTTCGTCGCGAAGGGGGTTCGCGGCAAGCCCTACCGCGAGCTGGTCCAGGACCGGGTGGATGCCGAGGGTCTGGAACGGCTGAAGCAGCGCGTCGCGACCGCGGCGGAGGGCATGGCCGCAGCCACGTTCGCGGCGGTGGTCGATCTGGGCGACCGCGACCCACACGCGGCGTACCAGTACCGCCTTCACCTGGTCCCGGCGGTGAGCGCGTGAACGACGGCAACGACATCCTCGGCGATGTGCTTGGGGTCGATGCCGAACGGACCGGCCCCGACCTGGTCGAGGGCGGCTTCGCGCTCTCGGAGCCGGAGTCCCGGCCGCCTCGACCGTGCCGGAGGGTCTCCGCCCTCGAGATCGCGGACGCGCTCGGTCTCCCGCGACCGACCGGGCAGCAGCAGGCTGTGGTCGAGGCGCCGCTGAGCCCCGCCATCGTCGTCGCCGGCGCGGGCAGCGGCAAGACCGAGACGATGGCGAATCGTGTGGTCTGGCTGCTCGCGAACGGGGAGGTCCGCGTCCCGGAGGTGCTCGGTCTCACTTTCACGCGCAAGGCGGCTGGCGAACTCGCGGAGCGTGTCCGGAAGCGCATCGAGCAGTTGGCCGCCTCAGGTCTGACGGAAATCGAGTTCGACCCGTTCGAGGCGCCGGACGTGGCGACCTACAACGCGTTCGCGAACGCGATCTTCCGCGAGAACGCCCTTTTCATCGGGCGCGAGCCGGAGGCGGCCGTCCTCAGCGAGGCATCTGCCTGGCAGCTCGCGCGGCGTGTGGTGGTCGACAGCGCCGATGACCGCCTGGCCGATCTCGACCGGAACGTGGACGCCGTCACCACCGCCGTTCTGAACCTCAGCCGCGCGCTCAGCGAGAACATCGCCGGCGCAGCCGAGGTCGGCCGGATGGCCGAGGGCTTCGGCCGGGTGATCGACCTCCCCACCGGCAGCGCCCGCAAGGCGGGGCCGTACGCCACCGTGAAGGCGGCCGTCGAGACCGTCGGCGCGCTGCCGTCGCTGCTCGGCCTCGCTGAACGCTTCGCGGAGGAGAAGCGCCGACGCGGCTTCGTGGAGTACTCCGACCAGGTCGCCCTCGCCCTTGCCGTCTGCGAGCGACTGCCGGACGTCGTGGACGACTACCGCCGCCGCTACCGTGTGGTGTTGCTCGACGAATACCAGGACACGTCCGTCGTCCAGACCCGGCTGCTCTCCACCCTCTTCTCCGGGGAGGCGGTGATGGCGGTCGGTGATCCGCACCAGTCGATCTACGGCTGGCGGGGAGCGAGTGCGGCGAACCTCAGCCGGTTCGCGACCGACTTCACCGGGCGTCCCCGGCGCGCGGACGAGTATGTGCTCAGCACCAGCTGGCGGAACCCGACCCGTGTGCTCGACGCGGCCAACATCCTCGTCGCTCCGCTGGGCGCGGTCTCGCCTGTGCGTGTCGAGCGGCTCCGGGCCCGGCCGGGCGCGGTCGCCGGCGAGCTGGCGTGTACGTTCGGGCAGACCGTCGAGGAGGAGGCGGAGGCGATCGCGGCCTGGTTCGCGGAGCGGATCGCGCGGCGGGATGCCGAGGGCACGCTGCCCTCGGCCGCGATGCTCTGCCGCTCCATCAAGAAGATCGAGGTGTTCACGGCCGCGTTGAGCCGGCACCGCGTTCCGTTCCACGTCCTCGGCCTCGGCGGGCTGCTGGAACAGCCGGTCATCGCCGATCTCGTGAGCGCGCTGCGGGTGATGCACGACCCGACGGCCGGTTCGGAGCTGATCCGCCTGCTCACCGGTGCGCGCTGGCGGGTCGGGCCGAAGGACATCGCGGCGCTCCGCCGCGTCGCATCCTGGCTCGCCGGGTGCGACCACCGCTTCCAGGAACTCGAACCCGATGTGCGCGACCGGCTGCGGCGCTCGGTCGCGGGGGAGGAGTCGGCCTCTCTCGTCGACGCTCTCGATTTCGTGGTGGAGGCTCCCGAGGGCCACCGTCAGCTCTCCGCGTTCAGCGGGTCCGGCGTCGAGCGGATGCGCGCCGCCGGCCGCCAGCTCGACCAGCTGCGCTCCCGCGCCGGTCTCGATCTGCTCGACCTCGTCACCATCGTCCAGCAGGAACTGCGCCTCGACATCGAAGTCGCCGCCAACGAGACCGCTCAGCTGGGTCAGGCCAGCCTCGATGCGTTCGCCGAACAGGTCGCGTCCTATCTCGCCAGCGACGACCGCGCGACGCTCGGCTCCTTCCTCTCCTGGCTCGCCGAGGCCGAAAAGCGCGACAACCTGGCGCCGCGCAGCGAGGACCCGGAACCCGGAACGGTCCAGATCCTCACCATTCACGGTTCCAAAGGGTTGGAGTGGGATGTCGTGGCCGTGCCGCGCCTGGTCGAGGGCGAGCTCCCCGTACCGCCGCAGAGCAGACGGGGCTGGCTCGCGTTCGGGCAGCTCCCGAACGAGTTCCGGGGCGACTCCGCCGAACTCCCGGTGCTGCCCTGGCGGACCGTCGAGGACCAGAAGGCCCTCGACGGCGCCATTGCGGACTTCGAGGCCGAGAACCTCGCCCGCCACCGGGACGAGCAGCGGCGTCTCGTCTACGTTGCCGTGACTCGTGCCCGCGAGAGCCTGCTCCTCACCGGCTCGTACTGGTCGACGCAGTCGCGCCCGCGCGGCCCGGGCGCCTATCTGCGCGAGCTGCAGGGGGCTGGCCTCATCGCCGGGGACGCGTTCCCGCCCTGCGACGACCCCGAAGACAACCCGCTTGCCCCCGCTTCTCGGACGGTCAGCTGGCCCCTCGATCCCCTCGGCGCGCGCCGCCGCTCCGTCGAGACCGCAGCCGAAGCCGTGCGCTCGGCCCGCGCGCGGGGTGCGGGGGACGGCGGAGTGTACGCCCGGGACCTCGATCTGCTCCTCGCCGAGCGCGCCCGCCGCCCGTCCGAGTCCGGGCTGGTGGAGCTGCCCGCGCGCATCCCGGCCTCTCGTTTCAAGGACTACGTCAGCGATCCGGCCGGGGTCGCTTCGGCTTTGCGTCGCCCGATGCCGGAGCGGCCCTACCGCCAGACCCGCCTCGGCACGCTCTTCCACCGCTGGGTGGAGGAGCGCTATGGCACCGTCGCCGGGAGGGCCGATGAACTCGACGCGACTGCTCACGAACTCGACGATCCGGCCGGTGAGATCCTCGAGGCGGAGCGCCTGGCCGACCTTCAGGCGACCTTCGCCGCCAGCGAGTGGGCGGCTCGGGCGCCGGACGAGGTTGAGCTGGAGATCCACATCGCACTCGCCGGTCAGGTCGTGGTCTGCAAACTGGATGCCGTCTACCGGATCGCGGACGGCCGCCACGACTACCAGATCGTGGACTGGAAGACGGGCAGGGCGCCTCATGACGTCGGCGATCTGGACCGTAAGCAGCTTCAGCTGGCGCTGTACCGCCTCGCGTTCGCGCAGTACGCGGGGATCGAGCCGGAGCGAATCGACGCTGTGTTCTACTTCGTGGCGGATGACGCGGTGGTGCGGCCGTCTCGGCTGTACTCGGAGCGGGAGCTGGCCGAACGGTGGCAGGCGGCGGTGGCTGAACGCTCGGTCTCCGATGCGGTGCTCCTTCAAAATAAATGGGGTGTCACGGTGTCGGTTCCGCCGGTCAGCCCGTCTGGAACTTGACATGAGAGATTCTGTATTGGAAAGATCAAAGTGATAATCCAATTGGTCCGTGTGGGCCGTTTTGAGGGGAAGTAATTATGTCGCGTGTGCTTTCGACCGAAAAGGCGAAGACGGCTATTCGTCAGATCCAGTCGATTGTCAATGGGGGTTCACCGATCAGATCGCCCAGTTGGATGCTCAGGGTCGTATTCTGTCCGATTCGAATGTGTGGGATGGGCCGTTGGCGTCGACGTTCCGGGGGTCGACGTGGCCGGAGACCAAGGCTGCGTTGGATAAGGCTAAGCAGGAGCTTGAGGAGCTGAGGACTCAGCTCGACCGCATCTCGCAGGATATTTTCACGGCTGGTGGCGGGGCTTGATCCGGCCGGGAGCTGTCTGGGTGCCCTCGTCTTTTGGCGGGGGCACCCTTTTCCGTTCGGTGAAGGGGACCGGATCGTAGCGGACTGCACATCTTCGGCGCGGCCGATCTGGCCTTGACGGGCGTTAATGTGCCCAGGACGCGTTGCCGTCGGTGTCGGTGGTGGATCCGTTCGATCCATGTCACGATCGCGAGGCGGAGGTTGTCCTGGGTGACCGACCGGCGGGTGTTGAGCACGTTCTTCTGGAGCAGGGCGAAGAATGATTCCATGGCGGCGTTGTCCCGGCGGCGCCGACCCGGCCCATCGATCCAACCAACCCGTGGCGGTCCAGTTCGGCTTGGAAGCGCCGCGAACGAAACTGGCTGCTCTATGACGAATGAATCGTCGTACCGATCGATGCGCGCGCTGTCGCGCGATCGCCATGTCATCCTTTGCCGCCAACGATCGGGCCGAGCGTGCTCAGGCCGTGGATCAGCCCGCGTCCTGCTCCGCGACCGGCCGCATCCCGTCGCTGCGCGCCCCCGAACGGTCGCCGGGCGTGCGGTCCAGCAGCGCCTCGACATCGCCGACCGCGAGGATCGGGCCGGTCGCCATCGAGAGTGGGGTCGCGGTATTGCTGTGTACGCGGTCGACGAGGCCGTCGAGCATTTGCACCGCGTCATCCACGATGCTCTGGTCGCGGAGCCCGCGGCCGTGCAGGAGCCAGCGCGCGACTTCCAGCTCCGCGTAGAGCATGGCCCGCTGCGTGAACTGGCGGTCGGTCGCCACTTGCCGGGTGGCGGCGTACGCGCCGAGCGCGCCGTCGGTGGCGTCCGGGTTCAGAGCGAGCAGCCAGTGGAGGTCGCGGGCAGGGTCGCCGACGCGGAGGGTCGACCAGCCGAGCACGGCTGAGACGGTGTCGTCCTCCACGAGGAAGGATTCGACGCCGAGGGCTCCGTTGATGACGCTCGGCTGGAACTGCCACACCGAGTGGTCGGCCACCGCGTCCCGCCACCGGTCCCGGAGCGCGGCCGGAACCAGGCTGGTCGCGGTCGCCGACTCGATGACCTGGACGGTCGAGGCGAGACATTCGGCGGAGGTGAGGGCCGGGAGGCCGGCCTCGCCGACGAAGCTGGTGGGGAGGGCGTGGATCGTCGCGATCGCGTTCCCGATGGACCCGGCGAGGCCGTCTCCGGGCGGGATGTCCTCCACGTCGATGTGGTGCCCCGGGAGGTAGTCGTAGACGATGGCGCGGGTGCCGCCGACGGGCGCCTGGCCGAGGTAGCGCGGCACGTCGAACGGCAGCCGGCTGCGGATACCGGCGGTGAGGGCGCGCAGGGCGACCAGATCTGCGCTCTGCTCGGTCTCGGCGACCTGGCTGAGCGGGACGCGGACGATGAGGGTGCTGCCGTCCCGCGCGGTCAGCAGCGCGGAGTCGAACTCACCGGCTCCGTCGCCGCTGTGCGGGCGTGCCCCGGAGACGGCGAGGCCGGGCACGGCCGAGGCGGCCAGCGCGGCTAGAGTGAGAGGGGATCTGGCCATGCTTCCAGGCTAAACGGCCATCCTCGCGCGAGGAGTTCCGCCACGCCTTGAAAGGATCTCGATGTCGTCCGCCCCCGTCGCTCTGCCGCTCGCTGCGCTTCCGCTGTCGCGGCACGCTGTGGATCGGGACCACACAGCGCGCTCGCGTCCGGCGCTGTTCGACGAGCTCTGGGCGGAGCCGGTGACCCGCGTGCTCGCCCTGTGGCAGGGACGCGCTTTGCTCACCCCCGAGAGCGTTCCGGACGCGACGCCGCCGGGCGACGGCTGGAGCGTCCCGGACGCCGGGACCGCCGCCGTCGCTCTGCTGCCGGTCGAGCGCGTGCCCGCCGCTCTGCTGCGCGTCTACCTCGGCCGCACACGGGCGGACACGTCCCCGGAGCCTGCCGGGACCCCGGTCGTCCTCGAAGTGCTCACCGATGCCGCTGCGCGCGAGCTCGAGCCCGATGAGGCGCGCTGGGGGAGTCTCCGCGCCGTCGCGACGGCTCTGGACGATCGGGACGCCGGGCTCTTCACCGAGGCGCTCGCCATCGCCAGCTGGCACGCTTCGCACACGCACTGCCCGCGCTGCGGGACGCCCACCGTTGTGGAACAGGGCGGCTGGGTGCGCCGCTGCGCCGAAGACCGATCCGAGGTCTTCCCGCGCACCGACCCCGCCGTGATCGTGACCGTTCTGGACGCCGACGACCGTCTGCTGCTCGGCTCGAACGCGCTCTGGGAGCACTCGCGTTACTCACTGCTCGCCGGTTTCGTGGAGCCCGGCGAGTCCTTCGAAGCGGCTGTCGAGCGGGAGATCTTCGAAGAGGCCGGTGTGCGCGTGGTGGACGCCCGGTACAAGGGCTCGCAGCCCTGGCCTTTCCCGGCCTCCATCATGGTCGGGATGACCGCGCGGCTCGCCGACGACCAGCCTGCCGCTGCCCTCGAACCGGATGGCGAGGAGATCCTCAGCCTTCGCTGGTTCAGCCGGTCGCAGTTGTGGGAGTCCCGTGAGCGGGTCATTCTGCCCGGCCGCTCCTCGATCGCCCGCGCGCTGATCGAGGACTGGTATGGCGGTCCTCTGGACGAGCCTCCGGTCCGCCCGTGACCCCCGAGCGGCTCCTCTCCGGCCTGGACGATCAGCAGCGCGTCGCGGCCGAAGCGCTGTTCGGTCCCGTCTGCGTTCTCGCCGGCGCTGGAACCGGCAAGACCCGCGCGATCACCCACCGCATCGCCTACGGCGTCGCGTCCGGGGCGTTCACGCCGAACCGCGTGATGGCCCTCACTTTCACCACCCGTTCCGCCGCCGAGCTGCGCGGACGCCTCCGCCAGCTCGGGGCCGGAGGGGTCGCGGCGCGGACCTTCCACTCCGCTGCGCTGGCTCAGCTCAACTACTTCTGGCCCCAGGTGGTCGGTGGCCAGCTCCCGAGCGTTCTGGACGGCAAGGGCCGCGTTCTCGGCCACGCCGCGGAGAAGCTCGGTGCGCGCGTGGACACGGCGACGCTCCGGGATGTCGCCGCGGAGATCGAGTGGCGCAAGGTTACCGGCCTCAGCATCGACCAGTACGCGGAGCGGCTGACCGAACGCTCGATCCCCGGCGCGCTCCGCCCGGAGCAGCTGGTTGACCTCCACCGGACCTACGAAGAGCTCAAGGATGAGCGCAAGCAGCTCGATTTCGAGGATGTCCTCCTCGCCTGCGCCGGCATGATCGAGGTCGAGCCCTCCGTGGCCATGCAGGTGCGCGAGCAGTACCGCTTCTTCGTCGTCGACGAGTATCAGGATGTCTCCCCCCTTCAGCACCAGCTCCTCCGGTTGTGGCTCGGTCCCCGCAAGGACCTCTGCGTGGTCGGCGACGCCAGCCAGACCATCTACTCGTTCGCTGGCGCCCGCAGCGACTATCTCCTCGATTTCGGTCGCGAGCACCAGGGCGCGACGGTCGTCCGGCTGGAGCAGAACTACCGTTCGACACCGGCCGTGATCCGCACCGCCAACAACCTCATGCGCGGACGTGCGGGAGCGCTGACCCTGCACGCTGTCGCCGAACCCCGCCCCGGCGACGACGTCCCCCCGTCCGCCGAGTTCGAGGACGACCGCGCCGAGGCCCGCGCCGTCGTCGAAGCGATCGCCGCCGAGCTGGCCGCCGGGGCCCGCCCGGAGGGCATCGCCATCCTGTACCGGGTCAACGTTCAGTCCGCCGCCCTCGAACAAGCCCTCGGCGACCGGGGCATCAGCTACACCGTGCGCGGGGCCCGGCGCTTCTTCGACCTGCCCGAGGTCCGTCAGGCGATCATGACGCTGCGCGCCGCGAGCATGGCCGCCACCGACGAGCCGTTGTTCAAGTCTGTCAGCGATGTCCTCCGCACTCTCGGCTGGTCCGTGCAGCCTCCGGAGGCCCGCGGAGCCGTCCGCGACCGCTGGGAGTCGCTCAACGCGATCATGGGTCTCGTCGACGACGTCCCCGCCGGCACCTCCTTCCGCCGTTTCACCGACGAACTCCTCGCCCGTCAGGCGGGCCAGCACGAGCCGATCCTCGCCGCCGTCACCCTCGGCACCCTGCACGCCGCCAAGGGCCTCGAGTGGGACTCGGTCTATCTCATCGGCCTCAGCGAGGGGCTCGTCCCCATCAGCTACGCGAGCTCGTTCGAGCAGATCGACGAGGAGCGTCGCCTTCTCTACGTCGGCATCACCCGCGCCCGCAAGCGCCTCCGCCTGAGCTGGGCGCAGCGGAGCGCTCAGCCGGGACGCCCGGTTCTGCGCCAGGCGTCGCGTTTCCTGGCGGAGCTCGCGGCGCCCGCGGTCGACCAGCGGCGCGCCTGACGCCCCGCATCCCCTCACCACGGCCGCACCGGCCGTGCCGCATCGGGCCGGACGCACCCGCACTCGGGATGCGCTGGCCGCTCCACTTCGGCCCAGTGCGCTGAAGCCCGATCGTAGATAGCGCTGGCCGTGCCGCTTCGGGCGTGCCCCGTCGAGGACCCCCAAGACCAGTCCCGCTGCGGTCGACGCCACCGAAGCGCTCACGAGTTTCGACTCCGCGGGCAGCGGCGCGACATGCAATTGCGCGGCCATCGCCGGCTACGCCGGGTCCGCGTCCCGGCGGTGATCGGCTGTGGCGATCGGCGTTTCGGGTGCGGTGACCCCATCGGGCGCGGCAACGGGCGCAGCGGGGCCGAGCGGGGCTCCGGCGCTCGGTCCTTCCCGAGGCGGCTCCGGCCAGCCGGCTTCCCGGACGGCGACGCCGCCCTCCCGGAGCATCCCGCCCAGCTTCTCAGCGGTGCGCCTGCCGCCGTCCACCACGACCATCGGCGGTCTGCGCGGCGGACTCCCGGATTCGCTGACCCCGCCCGCGTTTCTCTCGACGATCAGCGGTCCCAGAAGCCCGAGCAGCTGCGCGGCGGCTCCCGGCGCTCCGCCCGCTGTCCGTGCCACCACCTCGAGCACCCCGAGCGACACCCCGCTCGCGAGCGCGGCGAGCATCCGCTCCTCGACGGTCCCGAACGGATCGAGAACGAGCACAGGCGCGTCGATGCCGAATTGGAGGGCGTTCGGGGAGCGCCAGACGCGCTGGATGCGAGGGGCGAGTGCCAGTGCCATCTCGCCACCCTGCCAGCAGCGGACGCTTCCCGGCGGTTATCCACAGGATAATGTTTGGGCAAAAAAGAGAAGTGGCGCTGTTCCGGTCACCCCTCGGCGGGTCGCTCCCCGTCCTCGCGCAGCAGGTCCTCGATCGCCTGGTCGACCGCGTCTCGTTCCGGTTCCTCTCCCGACGCCAACGCGGTCAGCCGCGCGACGAGCGGGGAAGGATCGTCCAGGTCGCTCGGCTGGGGGAGCAGGTCCGGGTGCGACCAGAGGGCGTCACGTCCCTCCTGGCCGATGGCTTCCGTCACCGCTCGCCACATCGCTGCGGCCTCGCGCAGGCGGCGCGGCCGGAGCTCCAGGCCCACGAGCGTCGCGAAGGCGGACTCGGCCGGCCCACCGGACGCGCGGCGTCGGCGCACTGTCTCCGCGATCGCGTCGGCCCGCGGCAGGAGGCCGGTCGCGCTGGTGGTCACGACATCCACCCAGCCCTCGATGAGCGCGAGCATCGTCTCGAGACGCCCGAGCGTCTCCAGCTGGTCCTCGCTCTTCGGCGGGATGAGGGCGCCGGAGACCATCGCCTTGCGCAGCTCTTCGGGGTTCGCCGGGTCGAAGTTCTCTGCCAGCGACTCCAGACGCGCGGTTTCGATCGCGATGCCTTTCGCGAAAGCGGTGATCTGGGTGATGAGCTGCAGGCGCAGCCACTTGGCGTGCCGGAACAGCCGCGCGTGGGCGAGCTCACGCACCGCGAGGTAGAGCTGGACCTGGTCGGCCGGGATGTCGAGTCCCTCGCCGAACTCCGCGACGTTCTGGGGGACGAGCGCCGCCGTGCCTTCCGCCAGGAGCGGAATGCCGATGTCGCCCCCGGAGACGACTTCCTTGGAGAGCTGTCCGACCACCTGGCCGAGCTGCATCGCGAAGAGGGCGCCGCCGACCGATCGCATCAGGGCGCCCGCGTTCTGGATCATCCCCTGCATCTCCTCGGGAGCGTGTTCGGTCAGCACACGGGTGAGGGCGTCGGAGATGCTGAGGGCGACGGGCTCGGCGAGCTGAGTCCACAGCGGCATCGTCTGGCGCGCCCACTCCGCGCGGCCGATCAGCTCGGGGGCGCCGGGGAGTCCCGCGACGGTCGTGGCCCCATCGAGCCAGAGCTCGGCGATATGGAAGGCCTGGTCGAGCGTCGCGTGCTCCGCCGGGGCAGCGGAATGGGCGCCCTGGCTCGCCAGCGTGCGTGCCTGCTGGGTCGCGAGGTCCCAGTTGACGCCGCCGCCGGGGTTCAGCAGGGCGTTCTGCAGCTGTCCGAGCAGCTGCTGGATGCTGGCCGGGTCGTTCGGGAGCCTGGCGGCGCCGGCGAGCTGACCGGGGTCGATCGCGGAGCCGCCGGAGAGGAACTCGCGCAGCATGTCCCGGAACTCGTTCTCCGGGTCCTTGTCCGGTTCCTCGCCCATGAGCGCGCCCTTCGTCTCGAATCTTTCCCGGCCGTCTGGTTACGGCTTTCCAGGCTTGCCCTCTACGCTAGCCCGTGACACCCAAGAGCCGGGTGAAAATCGGCCCATGCCCGCCTGGCCCGGCGTGCGCCTGTGGCGAACATAACCGAAGGGACCAGCTGGACGTGATCCTCCTCGACGACGGTGACCCATACCGCCGAGCGCAGGGCGGCGAAGACGGCGACCTCCGTCAGCCCGGGAGCGTCGCTCCCTCCCGGCGCGTCGTCGCTGGCTGGGTCGCGGTCGCCCTCGCCGTCGTTCTCACACTGGTGCTCGCGCTCGTGCCCGCTCCGTTCGTCATCGAGCGGCCCGGGCCCGTTTTCAATACGCTCGGGACCGACCAGCGCGTCGGCGCCGCACCGTCCAAGGATGCGAAAGAGCTGATCAGCATCCCCGGACAGAAGACTTACCCGACCTCGGGCTCCCTCGACCTGCTGACAGTCTCGGTCGACGGGAACCCCGACGAGCGGCCGAGCTGGCTCGACATCCTGGGTGCGTGGTTCGACCCGAGCCGCGCGGTTCTGCCGATCGACGCCGTGTTCCCGCCCGGGACCACGACGCAGCAGTCGAACGCCGAGAACGCGGCGTTGATGGTGGACTCGCAGCAGGATGCCGTCGCCGCCGCGCTCACTCAGCTCGGCTACGAGTTCCCCCAGGCCGTCTCCGTCAAACAGCTCATCAAGGGCACGCCTGCGGCGACCGTGCTGAAGGACGGGGATGAGATCATGAGCGTCAACGGCGCGACGGTGCAGAGCGTCCAGGGCCTCCGCGGCCTCGTCGAGAAGAACGGCACCTCGAAGCCGGCTGAACTCGGGATCGTGCGGGACGGCGCGGCGAGCACCGTCCAGCTGACCCCCGTGGAGAGCGGGGGTCGTGCCGTGCTCGGGATCGGTGCGGGCATGGACTACACCTTCCCGTTCGAGGTGAAGATCCAGCTGGACGATGTGGGCGGCCCGAGCGCCGGCCAGATGTTCGCGCTCGGCATCATGGACAAGCTGACGCCGGACGAGCTCACCGGCGGCAAGAAGATTGCCGGCACCGGGACGATCGACAACGTGGGAACGATCGGCCCTATCGGCGGCATCCGGCAGAAGATGTATGCCGCTCGCGACACCGGCGGTGCGCAGTACTTCCTCGCGCCGCGGTCCAATTGCGATGAGGTGACCGGTCACATCCCCTCCGGTCTGCAAGTGTTTGCGGTCACGAAGCTCGTCGACTCGCTGAAGGTGCTGAAGGCCGTGAGCGCGGGGGCGAGCACAGACGGCCTGCCACGCTGCCCGGCCTCCTGAGCCTTCCCAGACCGTCCGGTTCCCGGCCGCGGGCGGAGGGAGGCTTTTCCAGCGATGCTCGCCTAGGATGGGTTCCGATCCATGTCAGGCGAGAGCAAGAGGGCCCATAGGTGACGTCAGCAGCTGCAGTTCGATCCCCAGGACGCCGTCGGGCGGCCGTCTGGACCACTCTCGGGGTGATCGTGGCGCTGGTGATCCTGTTCTTCATCTTCGCCGGACTGTACGCTGACATCCTCTGGTATCAGCAGTTCGGCTTCCTCAGCGTGTTGACAACGCAGTGGTTCGCGGCCATCGCGATGTTCTTCGTCGGATTCCTGGGGATGGCCCTGCCGCTCTGGGTCGTCATCCAGCTGGCGTACCGGCTGCGCCCTGTCTACGCGAAGCTCAACAGTCAGCTGGACCGTTACCAGCAGGTGATCGAGCCGCTGCGGCGGCTCGCGATGTACGGCATCCCGATCGTTTTCGGGATTTTCGCGGGTGTCTCGGCGGCCAGCCGCTGGCAGACGGCCGCGATGTGGATCAACGGCACGCCGTACGGCAAAACGGACCCGCTCTTCCACCTCGACATCGGCTTCTACTTGTTCGCGCTGCCGTTCTACCGCAGTGCGGTCGGCTTCGCCTCGGCGGTCGTCCTCATTTCGCTGCTTGCCACGCTCGCGACCTGCTATCTGTACGGCTCGATCCGGCTCAGTGGCCGTGAGGTGCGCATCGCCCGGGCGGCCCGGGTGCAGATCTCGGTCATTGCCGCCGTCTACCTGCTGCTCCAGGGTGTGAGCGTCTGGCTGGATCGCTATGCCACCGTGACCGATGCCAATGTCAACAATATGATCAACGGCGCGGCCTACACCGACGTGAGCGCGACGATCCCGGGCCAGGCCGTGCTGGCCGTCGCCGCCGTGTTCGTGGCCCTCCTCTTCGCTGTCACCGCGTTCACCGGCCGCTGGCGGTTCCCGGTCGTCGGAACCGCGCTGCTTATCGTGGCCGCTCTCGTCATTGGCGCGATCTACCCGTGGGCGATCCAGCGCTTCCAGGTGGAGCCGAGCCAGAAGACACTCGAGACGCCGTACATCCAGGACTCCATCGAAGCCACCCGGGACGCCTACGGCCTGAGCGATATCGACGTTGTTCCGTACAACGCCACGACGAGCGCCGAAGCGGGCGCTCTGCGGCAGGACGCTCAGACCACCGCGCAGATCCGGATCATGGACCCGGCCGTCATCAGCCCGTCGTTCCAGCAGCTGCAGCAGTTCCGCCAGTACTACTCGTTCCCGCGGAACCTCAATGTCGACCGCTACACTCTCAATGGCAGCCAACAGGACGCCGTGGTCTCGGTGCGCGAGCTGAACCAGTCGGGCCTCACCAGCCGCAGCTGGTACAACGACACGGTCGTCTACACCCACGGCTACGGGATGGTCGCCGCGTACGGCAACCAGCGCTCCAGCGACGGCCAGCCCGTGTTCATGGAGTACGGCATCCCGACCCAGGGGACGTTCGGCGCATACGAACCGCGCGTCTACTTCGGCCAGCAGTCGCCGACCTACTCCATCGTGGGAGCGCAGAAGAGCGCCAAATCCATCGAACTCGACTACCCCGGTGGCGACAACGACGCCCAGCAGACATACACCACCTTCAGTGGCGACGGCGGTCCAAAGCTCGACAACATCTTCAATCGTCTGGTCTATGCGCTGAAGTTCCAGGACGAGCAGATCGTCCTCTCCACCGCCGTCAACAAGGACTCGCAGATCCTCTATGATCGCGACCCGATCAAGCGCGTGAAGAAGGCGGCCCCCTACCTGACGATGGACTCGCAGGCCTACCCCGCCGTCATCGACGGCCGCATCAAATGGGTCGTCGACGGGTACACCACGAGCAATCAGTTCCCCTATTCGCACGTCGGCAGCCTGAGCGATGCCATCGCAGACACCGAGACGCCGAAGTCGGCCTATGCCTTCGACGACATCAACTACATCCGAAACTCGGTGAAGGCGACCGTGGACGCTTACGACGGCTCGGTCACGCTTTACGCCTGGGATGCCAAGGACCCGGTGCTGAAGACCTGGCAGAAGATCTTCCCGTCGACCATCAAGCCGATCAGTGCTATGAGCGCCCAGCTGCTTCAGCATGTGCGCTACCCGTCTGATCTGTTCAAGGTGCAGCGCTCGGTGCTGGGCCAGTATCACGTCACCGACGCGGGTTCCTTCTACTCGCGAGACGACGCCTGGACGACGCCGAACGACCCCACCTCGTCACCGACGGACCCGACACTGCAACCGCCGTACTACCTGACGATGCAGATGCCGGGACAGAAAGCTCCGACGTTCTCGCTCTACACCACGTTCATCCCGCAGGCCGCGAGCGACTCCAGCCGGTCGATCCTGAAAGGCTATCTGGCGGTGGACGCGGACGCCGGCTCGACCAAGGGAAAAGTGGCCCCTGGCTACGGCAAGCTCAGACTCCTTTCGCTTCCCTCCAGCGACACCATCCCGGGGCCGGGGCAGGTGCAGAACAACTTCAACTCCGATCCGACCGTGTCTCAGGAACTTAACCTGCTGAGACAGGGCAAGACGGATGTGACCAACGGCAACCTCCTCACATTGCCGGTGGGAGGTGGCCTGTTGTATGTGCAGCCGGTCTACGTCAAATCGACCGGTGAGACCAGCTACCCGATCCTGCAGAAGGTTCTCGTCGCCTTCGGCGACAAGATCGCGTTCGAGGACACCCTGGACCAGGCGCTCGACTCGCTGTTCGGCGGCGACTCGGGCGCGACGGCCGGCGACAACAATGTCCCGGCCACGCCCGGTGGCTCCGGCGGCGGATCGAGTGGCGACGCTGGCTCCAGTGCCGGGGGTGGATCGAGCGGTGGGGGCGGATCGAGTGCCGGTGGGTCGAGCAGCGGCTCGGGTTCCTCGGGGACGCAGAGCAACGCCGCCCTGCAAAGGGCGCTTCAGCAGGCCAAGCAGGCGCTCTCCGACCGGGAAGCGGCGCTGAAGGCCGGCGATTGGGCCGCCTACGGCGCGGCGGACTCCCGCTTGCAGCAGGCCCTGCAAGCCGCCATCGCCGCAGAAGGAAGATAGCCCCGCACGGGCCCTCCCTCCTCAGCCATCGATCCTCGCTCCTTCCGGGCGCACTGGCGTGCGCCCGGAAGGAGCGAGGATCGATGGCTGAGGAGGGGACTCGGGCTGGGGAGAGAAAAAGCCCCTGATCTGGGGATACAGATCAGGGGCTTTTTTGGTTGCGGGGGCAGGATTTGAACCTACGACCTCTGGGTTATGAGCCCAGCGAGCTACCGAGCTGCTCCACCCCGCGTCACAATAATGACTCTAGCACGGCTTCCGTGACCCTCGAAATCGGGGTCACCGACCGGGCGCGTCTCTGTATCGGTAGAACGCTCGTCCCAGTATGCTCATCGCGAGAAAGGGATACGGAATGGCGAATGCCTTTGAGAAGTATCGTGTTTGTGTGATCGAGGACGATCCGGATGTCGCCTTCTACATGAAGACCGTGCTCGAGAAGCGCGCGGACGCCCAGGTGGAGGCGGTCACCGATCCGTCCATTGCGCTGGAGACCATCGCGGCGTTCGAGCCGGATCTCGTTCTGACGGACATCGAGATGCCGGGCGTCTCCGGACTGGAACTGCTGCGCGAACTGCGCGTGACCCATCCCGGGATGCCGGTCGTCATCATGACGGCGCACGTCTCGATCGACTACGCGGTCTCGGCGCTGCGTTCGCAGGCTGACTATTTTGTCACGAAGCCCATCAACTCGACCGAACTGGTGTCGATTGTGCGGCGGCTCGCCGAGGAGGGCCGGGCGAACCGCTCGGCGCAGAATCAGCAGGTCGTCCTCGCGATCGGCGCGCATCCCGACGATATCGAGATCGGCATCGGCGGCCTCCTGGCCGCGCACCGGGATGCCGGCAACCAAGTCGTTATGCTCACCCTCTCACGCGGTGCGCGCGGCGGCGACGCCGACGACCGTCAGCACGAATCCCTCGCGGCCGCGGAGCTGCTCGGTGCGCGCCTCTTCCTCGAAGACATCGAGGACACGCAGGTCTCGGCCGCCGATCCGACGGTGAGCATCATCGAGCGAGTGGTGAACGAGGTGCAGCCGGACATCGTCTACACGCACTCCGAGCACGACCGCCATCAGGACCATCGCGCCGTGCATGCCGCGACGAACGTGGCCACCCGCTCGGTGCGCACGGTGTGCTGCTACCAGAGCCCTTCTGCGACGAGCGACTTCCGGCCGACCCGGTTCGTCCCGATCGACGACTTCACCGAGATGAAGCTGCGGCTCATCGACTGCTTCCGCTCGCAGACCGAGGTGCGCGCCTACCTCGAACCCGACTTCGTGCTCGCGACGGCCCGCTACTGGTCGCGTTTCGGCGGTGGCACGAGCTGCGAGCCCCTGGAAGTGATGTGTGACACCGCGGACATCTCCGTGCCCACCTCAACGATGCAGACCGGCGCCCGACTCAGAAGGACCCACGAATGACAGTCCCCCCGACCCGCGTGCTCGTGACCGGAGCGGGAGGTCCCGCGGGGATCGCGGTGATCCGCTCGCTGCTGAAGCGAGAGGATGTCGAGGTCCTCGCCGCCGATATGGACGGCTGGGCCAGCGGACTGTACCTGGTTCCCGGCGGTGATCGCCGTATCGTGCCCGCCGGGCGCTCCGAATCGTTCGTGGACGAGGTGATCGGGATGTGCCGCGACGACTTCGTCGACGTCCTCTTCTCGACCGTCGATGTCGAGCTGCCGGGCCTCGCCGCGCGCCGCGACCGATCTCGCCGCCGTCGGCACCGCCCTCGCCGCCCCGAGCCACGAGACGCTCGTCACCTGCCTCGACAAGCACCGGCTGGCGACGGCCGTCGACGGCTGGGCCCGCATCCCGCTCACGCGGCTGCTGAACCGTGCCGGGAAGAGCGAGGACTGGACCTTCCCGGTCATCGTCAAACCGCGCAGCGGCGCCGGCTCACGCGGGGTGCGCCTGATCGCCGATCGTGTGCGGCTGGAGGCGCTGGACGACGATGACAGCATCCTGATCCAGGAGAACCTGCCCGGTGAGGAGTTCTCGGTGGATGTGCTGGCCGGTCTCGACGGTTCGGTCATCGCCGCCGTTCCCCGCTCGCGCGAGAGCGTCGATTCCGGTGTGTCGATCGCAGGACGGACGCTGCGCCGTGCGGAGCTGGAGGAAACGGCCGCCGCTGTCGCCCGCGCCATCGGCCTGACCGGCGTCGCGAACGTCTAGCTGCGCTACAGCGCGGACGGGGTGCCAGCTCTTCTGGAGGTCAACCCGCGCTTCCCGGGGACGATGCCGCTGACCATCGCGGCGGGGGTCGATATGCCGGCTCTGTTGTTGGACCTCGTCCTCGGCCGTCCCGTGCGGTCCACGGTGGACTTCGTGGAGCTCGCCAATGTGCGCTTCCTTGAAGACGTCTTCCTGGACCCAGCGGAGGTGCTCGTCTCCGAGAACGCCGCGCACTCGGAAGGTCCCGGCAAATGACAGATCCGCTCCGTGGCGACTTTCACGTCCACTCCATCTTCTCGGACGACGCGCGGAGCACGCTCACGGAGAACATCGCTGCGGCACAAGCGGCCGGCCTGGAGCGGCTGCGGCTGACCGATCACGTCCGAGCGTCCACGACGTGGGTGCCCGAGTTCCTCGCGGCGGTAGCCGCGGAGTCCGTGCCGGAAGGGCTCACCGTCCTCACCGGTGTCGAGGCGAAGCTGCTGGATGTGTCCGGGGCGGGCGACGTCCCGGCCGATCTCGTCGTCGGACCGGGCGGCGTCGGCGCTGTGGTCATCGGCGACCACCAGTTCCTCGGCCCAGACGGACCCTGGTCGCCAGAGACGACGCGCGCCCGGATCGCTGCCGGACTCTCCCCGGACGACGCGCTCGACCTGCTGGTGACTGCCAGCGTCCGGGCGATGCAGCGCACGCCGAACGCGCAGCTCGCGCACTGGTTCTCGATCCTGCCCAAGGTGGGTCTCAGCGAGGATCAGCTCGGCGACGACCGGCTGCTCGCTTGGGCCACCGCCGCGACCGCGACCGGCACGATCGTCGAGGTCAACGAGAAGTGGGACTGCCCGGGACCCGCTGCCGTCGCTGCGCTCCAGAGCGTTGGAGCGCGTATCGTCGCCTCCACCGATAGCCACCAGGCCGGCGATGTCGGCCGGTATGAGCGCGTGAGCGCCATCCTCGATGCGGCTGCCGTCATCCGGCAGCCGAAGGGAGACCGATGAGTCCTGTCGAACCGAATCGCAAACAGAGCGCGATTCTCCAGCGCGAGATCGACGCGGACCGGCGCTGGGAGCGCCACCTGCCGCTGTATGCGCTGATGGCCTTCTCCGTCCTCGCGGCGATCATTGTCGTGCGGGTGGTGTTCTTTTCGTGAGCGAGCCTCTGAAGCGCGTCGTCATCGCTGATGACGACGACGATATCCGAGCCCTGATGATGATCGCCGCGGGCCGTGCTGGCGTCGAGATCGTCGCCGCCGTCGACAACGGGCTGGCTGCTCTCGCCGAGGTCCGCGCCGTTGACATCGACCTGGCCGTCCTCGACATCTCCATGCCCGGGCTCAACGAGGTCGAAGTCGCGGGGGCGATCCGCGGCGACACAGGGATGCGCAACACGCTCATCCTCATGGTGTCGGCCTCCGTGCAGCTCCTGACCGATCACGGTGTCGTTGCCGACCGCTCGGACAGCTTCATCATCAAGCCTTTCAGCCTGAGGCTGCTCTCGCAGCGCATCCGCGAGATGCTGGCGATCGGAGAACCGGCATGACTTTCGAACGCTTGCTGAGCCGGATACCCATCGACTCCCCTTCGCCACTGATGAAGCAGCTGCCGACACTCATCGGGTTCGGCCTGGCGGTCATGCTGTCGTTCTTCCCCCAAGTGGTCACTACGATGCTGCCGCTGTACTTGTTCCTCGCGCTCGGGCTCATCGTGCTGGCGACGGTTCTCGCTGCGGTGCTGCCGTGGAACCGGCTGGGCACCCGCTGGGCGGTCATCGTCCCGATCGTCTCGATGTTCGCGGTCGGTGCGCTGCGGCTCGCGACAGACGCCTCGGCGTCGCCGTTCGTCGTGCTGACGCTGCTGCCGTTCGTTTGGATCGCGACGGAAGCGGGACGGATCAATGTGCTGTACGCCGGAGCCGGTACTTTCCTGGTGCTGCTGGAGCCGCTGGTGGTCGGGGACATCCCGACGAACGACGGGGACATCGTGCGCCTCGTCTTCTCCCCGTCCATTTACGCGATTGTGGCACTCGTCGTCAACGAAGTGGCGCACCGGATGCGGGTCCATCTGGCGGCGGCCCGGACGGCCGCGCTTGAGCAGGAGGCCGCTCTCGCCCGGGCGGTCAAAGCGCAGGACGAGCTGGTGCTCAACGAAGCGCGGCTCAAGACGGCCAATCGGCTCATCCAGAGCGTCTGGAACGCCGTCACCGAGCAGTCAGTCATCTCGGATCTCAACGGACTCATCGATGTGTGGAACCCCGGCGCCGAGAAGATGCTCGGCCTCACCGAGAAGCAGGTCATCGAGGGACGCCGCCACATCATTGAGTTCCACCTCGCCAGCGAGCTCGAAAGCCGGCTGCGCGATATGGACGCACAGTTCATAGCGGTTCCCAGCGTCGATGACTTCTCGGCCCTCATCGACGCGGTCCGTGCGGGCTACGCCGATATCCGGGACTGGACGTACGTGCGCGCCGACGGCAGGCATGTGCCGGTGCAGGTCGCGGCCACGCCACTCCTGGATGAGAACGGCCACCGCGTCGGCTTCATCTTCGTGGCGACGGATATGACACAGGCTTGTGAGTTCGCGCGGCTGAAAGACGAGTTCGTCGGGCTCATCTCGCACGAATTGCGGACGCCGCTCAGCAGCATCCTGGGGTTATCTGGAGCTGATGCGCGACGACGAAGAGGCGCCGCTGTCGGACAAGCATCTGCAATACCTGAGCGTCGCCGAGCGCAACGCGCACCGGCTGCTGCGGCTCGTGGGGGATCTGCTGTTCACGGCGCAGGTCGAGTCCGGTCACTTCCCCATCAGCCTCAAGGAGGCCGAGCTCTCGGCCGTCGTCGCAGCCTCGGTGGAGTCCTCCGGACCGGTCGCGGCGAACGCGAAGGTGGGGCTCCTCAGCGAGGTCTTGGGTTCTAGCGGTTGTTGCAACATCTGGAGTTTCTAGGAGTTGCAAGGACCGTGTCCCGTTTAAGGCGCAGTGCGGGGAAGAGGAAGTACACCCAGGCGGAGCGTGAAGCCTTCTTCGTCATTTTCAAGGAGTCCAGGAGTACGACGATCGCGGCGAGGGAGCTAGGGTTCAACCCCGCGACGTGCGCGCAATGGGTTCGCAAGGCGGGCCTGGCTAGTCACGGCTACACCGGCGGCGGCATGAGCGCGCACCCATGCAAGGACGAGTACCTGGAGCTGCGGAGCAGCGGGCTCTCGCGCCGCGAAGCGGTGGGACGAGTCGGAATCAGCCCGAACACGGGATACCTCTGGGACAGTCGAACGGGCGACGCATTTATCCAGATGGTCGCGTGGTCGATTACAAAGACAGGGTGCCTGTCGTTGTTGATCCTGTTCAGCGGGCGTCGATGCGTTCGCTCGAAGCCGCACTCCACCCACGATTCCTCTCCCTGCAGGAGCGTGAGCTGATCCGGGACCTGACCAGGGCCGGCCTTTCGTTGTGTCGGGTCGCGGCCAAGCTTGGTCGCTCGGTGTCGACGATCAGTCGAGAGATTCGCCGGAATCAGCTTCCTGGAGAGGGCGGCTACCATCCATACGTGGCGCATCGGAAAGCGGCCAGCCGCCGACCGCGACCGAAAGCCACGAGGCTGGTCCGCAATCCGCAGCTGCGCAGTTACGTTCAACGGAAGCTGACGCTACGTTGGTCGCCGGAGCAGATCAGCCGGTCGCTGATCCGCGAGTTCCCCGGCGATGCGGAGATGCGCGTGGCGCACGAGACGATCTATCAAGCCTTCTACGTGCAGGGCCGTGGACAACTCCGCCGCGAGCTCACGATGGTGCTGCGGACCGGCCGGGCCAAGCGGAAACCGCATCGTTCTGGCGCCGCTCGCAGACATCGTTTCGCGGATCCGATGGTAATGATCTCCGACCGTCCCGCCGAAATCGAGGACCGCGCCGTTCCCGGACATTGGGAAGGCGACCTCATCATCGGCGGACACCGCAACAGCGCCATCGGCACCCTCGTGGAACGCTCCACCCGGTTCGTGATGCTGATCCATCTCCCCATCGATCGCACCGCAGAATCCGTCCGGGACGGACTGATCAGCGCCGTCAAGACACTCCCACGCGAACTCCGTCGCTCGATCACCTGGGACCAGGGCTCGGAAATGGCAGCTCACAAGTCGTTCACGATAGCCACCGACATCCCGGTCTACTTCTGCGACCCCGCGAGTCCCTGGCAACGCGGCAGCAACGAGAACACCAACGGACTCCTTCGCCAATACTTCCCCAAGGGAAAGGGAACAGACCTCGCCCGATTCACCGCAACCGACCTGACGAACGTCGCCCACGAGCTCAACACCCGCCCACGCAAAACGCTCGGCTGGGAAACCCCAGCCGAACGCCTCGCTAAACTACTCGCCAGCTAATCGTCGTGTTGCAACAACCACTGGAAGATGATCGTGACCGTGCCATCGGGTGCCGAGGTGACGATGAGCGTAAAAGCCGGAGAAGCGGAGACCAAGGCAGCGGAAATCCGGGCTGCCGACGAGGACGGCTCTTTGGCGGGTAAAGCTATCCGTTCGCCCTGATCTGCGGGGTGTGGGGTTAGCGTGCGCTCGATGGCCCACCCGACTGGATACTCTACCAGCGTGCAGGGCTGCGCCGTGATAGGCTACAACGGCTACAAACGGGAGTACAAGTGGGAAGTCACCTCGGATGTCACCGTTTGCACCAAGGGTAAAGGGTTCAACGGTTCCAATGCCGCCACCTGGTACTCGACGAGATGTGGTGGCGGAACATATTCTGTGCCGTGGGGTAATGTCCTCGCTTACACGCAGATGCAGGGTATCGCCATGTCTGGTGTGACGGGCGCAACGTATGGCGAGCATAACCTTCTACCCCCTATTGGAGGTCAACATGCAGGATCTCAAAGTAACTCCCAAAGCAATCCTTGTTTGCGGGATTGCCTTTCTCCTGGTGGGAGCTGTACTGCAGCTCTTCCTGCCCAATATCGGCTTCGCGGTAGCCAACAGTACGGCGGACGCGGCCACCGGTGTTGACCAAGGCATCCTCCTTGCGTTCGAAACAGTGGGACGTGTGCTCGGCGTATTGGTTACCCCTATTGGGGCGGCCTTTTTGGGTGCCGGAATCGTGTTGTCCTATCAAGTCTCCACCGCCAGACGGCAGAGGGAACCACAGTCTGATTTGAAGTAGGAAAACGACACGGTAATGCGCCTGGGAATCCGAGGCGCATTACTCGTTACTGTGGGTTGCGGTGGCCCCAAGTTGATTCCACCGTGCCTTCACGATGAATTTGTTGTGGGTGCCGAGTCGGCACCCACAACATCTCCCCGACCCTGAGGTTTGTGACAGATATATCACCTCATGCTCTATGCGAATACTAGATGTTGTGCTTAGGGGGTTTGCCCTGGGTTTGGTTGACGCCTGATCGGTGAGGATTTGTCCTCGCTGGAAGGATGTTGTTATGGCGAAGCCGTATCCCAGGGGGTTCCGTGATGAGGGCGTGAGGAGTGAATTGGTGATAACTGGTCGTTAGTGCCGGGGGGTGTTGACGGGGAGGATGTCATTATGCCCGGCCTATACTCCGGAGAGTTCCGGGAGGGTGTTGTCGCGGTCGCAAGATGTCGTGAGAGTGGTGTGACGATCAAGCGGATCGCGGTCGACTTCGGTGTCAGCGAAGCGATGCTGGAGAGCGGGCTCTGCCTGGCTGATGTTGAGGAAGGCAATCGGTCCGGTCCACGGTGTTGGGCTCCGGGTGCGGCGGTGGGTCACGATACGCGTATTCGGCGCGCTCGGTCGTCGCGGGGACGCTAAACTAGCTGACGTGTCAGGTAATTTGAGTGTGGAGCAGTTGCGGGTCTGGGAGCAGCTGCAGGATGCGACGGAGATCCTGCGCCGCGAGGTCGGTCGTGGTCTCTGGAGCGACGCGCAGCTCTCCGATGCCGAGTTCACGGTGCTGGCCCACCTTGCTCAGTCGGGTGGGGGTCGTCCGACGGAGTGCGCCCGCAGCATCGGCTGGGACTCGAGTCGCCTGGCTCACCAGCTGAGGCGGCTAGAGAAGCGGGGCCTTGTTCAGTCCGTTCCTGGTGACGCCGATCGGCGCTCGACGCGGATCGCTCTGACCGAGGAAGGGCGCAGCATGCATCGGTGTGCCCTCGGCCCGCATTTGCGTGCGGCGAAGAAGTGGTTCGCGGACGCTCTCACCAACCAGCAGATGGTCGCGCTGGGCGACGCCCTCGACGCCCTCCTCGCCCACGCCGCCACTCTCACCGAGGCAGACGCCTCCGCCACACTCCCCGGAGCACGACAATGAACCCAACTCAGACGTCCGTCGCCGACCTGACGGGAAAGGCCGCCGTGGTGGTCGGAGGCTCCGGCGGAGTCGGGGAAGGCGTCACCCGTGCTCTCCTCGGCGCCGGAGCTTTCGTCATCGCGACCGGCCGAGACCCCGAGCGGCTGGTGGATCTCGCCGCCCTCGTCGACGCGGACGAGGTCTCGCGCGGGCGATTGCACACGGTCGCTCTCGAGGGGCTCGCGCCCGACCTGGACTCCCGCGTCGCGGCTCTGGTCGACGCCTATGGCCGTCTGGACATCGTGGTGGTGAGCGTCGCCGCCTCCGGTGCTCCGGGTCGCAAACCGTTGCTGGAGTTCACTGATGACGAGTGGGATGCGCTGGTCGCGGGGAATCAGACCGCGGTGTTCCGCCTCTACCGGGCGTTGACACCTTGGATCCAGCCGGGCGGGATCCTGGTGCAGCTGAACGGGATGAGCGCGGAGATTCCGTTCCCTGGCGCCTCTGTCGTGGCCGCGGGTTCCGCGGCGACGAAGTCCCTCACTCGCACCCTCGCCGCCGAGCTCTGCGGACGCGGCCCGCGCGTCTCTACGAGGTCATCCTCGGCGTCGTCCGCACCCGGGCGCGGCAGCTGGCGGGCATCGATGACCATCGCTGGCTGGAGGGGGAGCAGATTGGAGAGCACATCGCCGCCCTCGCCGCCGGACCAGCCCGCTGAGAGGGGACGTCGTGCATTACTACGTCGACAAGGCCGCCGGTCCACAGTCGACCGCACCGGTGCTCGCATGACGAAGCTGGACATTGTCCGCCCCGGCGACCCCCGATACGGGCGGCTGCAGCATGTCTATGGCGCTACCGGCACACCCGCCGCGATCATCCGCCCGGCCACTGCGGGGAGGTGCCCGAGGCCCTTGCCTACGCCCGGAGCCAGGCGGGGCCGTTGTCGATCCGTAGCGGCGGGCGCGGCATCAGCAGCATCTCCACCAACACGGGCGGCACCGTCATCGACCTCGGTGCCCTCGCGACGATCGAGCGTGTGGGTGAACGGGTCGTCCGGCTCGGGCCTGGCATGCACTGGGGGCATGTCGCCCGGGTCCTGTATCCGTGGGGGTTCGCGATCAGTTCCGGTGACTCCGGGGATGTCGGCGTCGGGGGACTTGCGACCACCGGCGGGCTGGGTCTCATGGGCCGCGCGCACGGTCTGACAATCGATCGGCTCACCGCCGCCGATATCGTCACCGCCGACGGGCGGAAGCTGCACGCCTCGGCGACGGAGAATCCGGACCTGTTCTGGGCGATCCGTGGTGCGGGCGCCAATGTCGGGATCGTCACCTCGTTCGCGTTCGATGCCTCGCCCACCCCCGTCGTCGCGCAGGCGACCATCGCCTACCAGGTCCGCCAGGTCGCCTCATTCCTGCAGCAGTGGGGAGAGACCGTCGAGCATGCGCCCCGCGAGATCTCCGCTTTCCTCTACGTGGGCGCCGGCGCCGCCCCGTTCGCGCAGGCGACCGTCGTGTACGCCGGCGACGGCCCCGCACCGGCCACGCGAGCGCTCGACCGTTCCTGACCCTTCCTGGTGTCGTTGGGCAGCGTGCGGCGATCGTCCCCTACGCCGCCGTCCTGGTCGCCGCCGATGCCCCGCACACGGGACAGCAGACCGCTGTCTCTCACACCGGCCTCGCCGACCACCTCGACTCCGATCTGACCGGACTGGTCGAACAGCTGCTCACCGGCCGTGCTGCCGACATGGTCCACATTCGCTCCGCCGGGGGTGCGATGAACGACGTTCCCACCGACGCGACTGCGTACGCGCACCGGCACCAGAACTTCTCCGTCACCGCGATCGCCGGGCACCCCTCGGCCGTGTTCGACGCCGGGTGGGCACCTCTCCCGGCGCGGATGGACGGCATTTACCTCAGCTTCGAGTCCGACCATCTCCTTGGCGACATCGAGCGAGCCTTCCCTCCCGACACTCTCCGCCGCCTCCGCGCGATCAAGCAGCAATGGGACTCAGACCGGGTCTTCACTCAGAACTTCGACGTCTCCGCGCCCGCCGAGACAGTGTCGGCCATCACCCATCCAGGAGGAAACCAATGACTGTCGCACTCTGGATCTGCGCAGGGATCACCGCTGTCAGCGCGGCGGTGAGCTTCGGCTACTCTATCGCCGCGCTGCGCGGAGCCGACGGCGATGTATGCCTTCGCGCGCAGCCTCGCGCTGGTCGTGGTTGCTGTGATCGCATTGTTCACCGGAGCAGTGCCATTCGTCGTCGCCATCGCGATCGCCATGATCATCGTGCAAGGCGTCGACGCCGTGATCGGCGTGGTCATCCGCGACCGGACGAAGACGATCGGCCCCGCGGTCACCGCGGTCGCCAACCTCGTCGCACTGGTCTGGCTGCTCGCCAGCTGACCTCAGACTCCCTCGACAGGCCCGGCATTCGGCGTCGCTTCTGCCGAGCCGGCCGCCGCCCCACGCCGGATGACCGCGCGGTCGGCGTCCTCGAGTCGATCCAAGAAGTGGGCGCGCACCGACTCGGCATGGACGTGTGCGGCCGCGACGAACTCGCTTCGCCCCACGGGGGTCAACGTGACCGTGAGCGCGCGTCCGTGGCCCGTTGCCTCCCGCATGATGAGTTGCCGCTGCTCCATCCGCTTGAGCTGATGGGACAGCCGAGAGGCAGACCACTCCAGCGAACTCGCCAACTCGCCCTGTGGCAGACCGTCGGCCTCGGCCAGCCGCGCCGCCACCTCGAAGTCACTCACCGACATCGACGACCGCGACGCGAGATCCGCCGCGACTGCAGCAACCACAGTCTCGGACCAGCGGAGAAAGCCCCGCCACGCAGACACGTCTTCCGGCGACAATTTCTCAGCCATGGCCCCTATCCTCTCAGGCGAAAAGTTGACACATCAAGTCGCTCGAGGCATACTGACTTGACGCGTCAACTTCGGTGGAGGATCATCGATATGAATGCGACCGCCCCCTCGGCCCGCCGAGCGTTCTCCCTGCTCTGGTTCCCGTTTTTCTTCGCCGCCGCGTTCCCTGCTCGGCCTGCTCGCGTTTGCGCCCCCTGCACCCCACGGCCTGGACATCGGCATCGTCCAGGCCGCCGACACGCAGACGCTCCAGTCTGAGCTCCCGGACGGGATCACCCTTGTCGATGCCGCCACCGCCCCGGACGCGCGCGCCGCGGTCGCATCCGGGGACCTCGCCGCGGCCATCGACGGCAATCAGCTGCTCGTGTCATCCGCCGCCAGCGCCACCCGAGCCGACTACCTGACCGCGGTCTTCACCACTGCCCGCCCAGGCCTGGAGCTCATCGATGTCCAGCCTCTCGCCGCCGGCGACGTCTCCGGAGTCGGTCTGTTCTTCTACGCCCTCCCGAACCTTCTGGTCGGACTGATCACCTCGATCGTGCTCCTGCAGTTCGAGGCCTGGCGGATGCGCGCGAAACTCGCCACCATCGCCCTCACCGGCGCTTTCTCCTCCGTCTTCACCTTCGCCTTCGCCACCAGCCTCGACGTGATCCCACCCGACTTCGCCCTCCTCGGCTACGTGTTCCTGCTGACCCAGGCGATCGAATGGCTCACCACCGTCGCCGCCCTGCACGTCAAGCACTTCTTCATGCCGATCGCCATGACCTTCGTGCTCCTCCTGGGCATCCCCACCTCCGGCGCCACCGTCAGCAGCGACATGCTCCCGACCTGGCTCGCCGCCATCGGCGACTGGCACCCCTTCGCCCAGTTCATCATCCTCACCCGCGCCGACGCCTACCTCGGCAGCGACGCCATCCGCCCCATCCTGGTCCTCACCGGCCGGGCGGTACTCGGCGCGACCCTGCTCTGGTTCCACGTGCGCGCGACCCACCGTACCCAGACCCGAAACCAGGACTCCGCGCAGGCAGCGTCCGCCCTCGTGCCTACGGACAGTCCTTCACCGTTCAGTTTGTACAATTCGGAAACGTAGCGTTGCTGACGCGTTGCTGGCGAACGATGGCCAGCGGTTCGCGGTCTTTCCGTCGACGGGTGCCAGATTCAATGCGACCACGCATGTGCGATCACCCCGGCCATCGCGTCTCCTCGCAGGAGTGGCTGGGTCAGGTGTTCGAGACCCACGGCCAGTCGTTCGATCGGCTACGGTGATTCGAACTGCAGCTGGGTGGGGAGGTTTCCTGACGAAGCGAACTGCCTGGATTGCCACGTTCCGGTTTGCTGAGCCCCTGGTCTATCCGGCCTGCCCTTGCCGGACTAGGGGCTTCAGGCTGCGATCGCTGTCGGTGGCGCTGTCGTCACGCTCATCGGATTCGTGGTCTTCGGGATTCGGATTGCCGGCACTGATCAGCGTCTGACGAAGAACCTCGTGATTGGTCGAGTCCGCGACTCGCGTGGGCTCCCGCAGGGAAGGCAAAACGAACGACTCAACGTAGAGCGTTCGCGTCCATAGTCACGGCAGCGGGTCTCGTTGCGCTCGGCATGACGCCGGCGCACGCGACCGCTGCCAGCACCGTGAGTGAGTCCGGGTCCGCTCTATTCGCGCATGAGCGTCACGAAGGCTTGGGCGGCTGCGGTGCTTGCCACCGTCGGTGACGGCCGCGTCGCCACCGTCCCTCCGTCTTCGGCGAGGAACGCCGTGTCACTGTCCCGTCGCAGAACTCCCGGCCGGACCGGGCGCGGCGCTGCCTGGCCCGGCGGTCCGCGTCGCTCATCGCGGTGCGGGTCGCCGGGCCTGAAGCGTCCGGGCCGAGATGACCTCGCCTTCCCGCACGAGAGCGGTCAGGACGATCGAGACGGCGGTCGTACTGACCTCGGTTGAGACGGCTACCCTCGCCAAGGACCATTCTGTGCCCTCGGGATGGAGCGCATCGCCTCGCCGCCCGATTTTGGCGTATCGCCCTTCGACGTGGATCCGAGCAGCTCAGGAGCTCTGACGCTCACGGAACCGATCGCTACGCGGTTGTTGCGGCCAGTGGCCACGCGGTTCCTGCGCCCCGCGGGGAGCAGCTGCGTGCTTTTCTGGGCGTTCCCCCCGGCCAGACTCGGCACGGGGCCAGGACGCGACCCCACGCGGTGTCGCAGCCCTGGATCATAGGGGGAACCGGGGAGGTGACGGGCGACACGGCGACCGGTTCGGCCGGCGCCGTTCACGTTCATGAACACCACACCGAACGTCACGAGCGCGGCCGCCAGCACCACAACGGGGAGCATAACGTTGAGCCCGGTGAAAGGCAGGCCGATACCGGGGGTTGTCGCGCGGTTTGGGGACGAGAGGGCCGCTATGTTCAGCCCTTTCATCGTTGGCGATTGCGAGCAGGCCTGGGTGGAGGCGAAGGCGGTGTGGTTGCTCTGGCCGGTCGGTGGGCTCACCGCCAGTGGGGCTTTCCTGGCCATCGGGATCCTCTTCGCCTTCGGCGCGATTCTCACGAAGGGGGCGCTGTTCGATCTCAGCATGCCGGTTACGGTGGGGACGCTGTCCGATTCCGGGGTGTTTTTCGTCACGGGGGGTGCTGCGATACCCGGGTTCGGGATGTTGTTCGAACTCGGGGTGTTGTTCCGTCTCGGGTCGTTACCCGGCTTCGAGGTGTTGTCCGGCTTCTGAGGCGTGCTTGGCGTGGGTGTGTTGGAGCCGTCGGAATTGGATTTGCATACCGGGGGCTCACCGCCCTCGCCGTAGTGGTAGTTAGTGCCACCGTACTGCACCCACACGATGCACTCGCCGGGGGCCAGGTCGATGGGCAGGAATGTCTTGCCGATGTAGACACCGCCCGGCTGATTGTTGTTCGGGTCGAAGTGGACGCCGCCGCTGCGGAGCGTTGTGCGGTAGTTCACGTGCCCTCCCGCCTGAAAAGTGCTCCCGTCTGTGAGAGTCACGCCGGCGGAGGTCACAGTGTAAGGTGGGGCCGCGGCGGCGTCGGCGGCGACGTTTCCGCTCACGACGGTGGCCCCGAGCACGGAGAGGGCCAAGCTCCCGCGAATCAGGATGCGGTACAGGCTCATGCCGCGTCTTCTCCTTCATATAGGCGGTGCAGGTATAAGGGGATTGGAGTGGTGGTGTGGACGGACCGAGGCTTTCCTCAACCGTCGTGTTCTGGGGAGACCACGCGCCGCCTTCTGTGGGGACCTACGCGTACTCGGGTGTGATTTTCGTCGCGTCGCCGGTCGTTTCCGGCTCGCGCTAGATGGAAGGATAGCGGTAACGGCGAAGCAGGGGAACTGAACCTTGACGAAGGTCAACAGAGTTCTGCGTCGTCGGCTTCCTGTGAGCGGTCCACCCGCCGAAGGGGGGCAGTGGGGACCGCTCAGGAAGAGGCCCGGCTGGTGGCTGTTGAAACGCCCTTTCTGACCGTTCTCGGGGATGCATCGCTGTCGATGCATCCCCAGCCTTCGCCGAGGCTGGCCGGATGCGTGGCTGACCCTGTGTGGAGTCTCCGAGCGGTGCGGATCGCGCTCGACGCCGCTTCGCTGCCATTTGTTAATTCATGTGAATTACATCCAAAATATAAAGGTACTTTAAGTTTGTATTTAAACATCAATGAACTAATGGGAGCACGATCCATGCATACTCATCCTGTCCGTCGTCTCGCTGCTTTTGCCACCGCCGCCACCGTCGCGATCGGTCTCGCCGGCTGCGTCGGCGCTTCGGGCATCTCCACACCCATCCCGACACCGTCCACCTGGTCGTACAGCGGCGAAGACGGACCCGCGCACTGGGATACGGTCGCGAAGGCCTGCAAGAACACGGAGACCTCAGCACACGGCGGTATCGCAGGAGGCTCGAGTAGTGTTAGGGGTCGTATGCGCACCGACACTCTCGACCCGCTACGGATCCGCGCGGACTTCCCTGCCTTCGACCGCGAGGTGAACGGGCATCCTTTCGTCTACCTAGACTCCGGTGCCACGGCGCAGAAGCCGCGGCAGGTGCTGGAGGCCGAACGCACCTTCGCCGAAAGGCACACCTCGGCCGTGCATCGCGGCGCCCACACCGTTGCGGGCGAGGCGACCGAGATGTTCGAGGAGGCCCGCGCGCGCGTTACCGGCTTCGTCGGGGCGCGCCCGGAGGAACTCGTCTGGACCGCCAAAGCCACTGAGGGCATCAACCTCCTCGCGTACGGGATGTCGAACGCCTCTCTCGGGCGGGGCGGTCCCGCCGCCGGGCGCTTCCGTCTCGGTCCGGGCGACGACCTGGTCGTGACCGAGGCCGAGCACCACGCCAACCTCATCCCTTGGCAGGAGCTCGCCGCCCGCACGGGCGCGACCCTCCGCGTCATCGGCCTCACCGACGACGGCCGCCTCCGCCTCGATCAGGCCGCCGAGCTGATCGGTCCACGCACCCGCGTCGTCGCTTTCGCCCACGTCTCGAACGTCCTCGGCACGGTCGCGCCGGTGGCCGAGCTGGTCGCTCTCGCCCACGAGCACGGAGCGCTCGCTGTCCTGGACGCCTGCCAGTCCGTTCCGCACTTCGCCGTCGACTTTCCGGCCCTGGGGGTCGATTTCGCCGTCTTCTCTGGCCACAAGATGCTGGGCCCCACCGGGATCGGCGCGCTCTACGGGCGACAGGAGCTCCTCGACGCCCTCCCGCCGTTCCTCACCGGGGGCTCCATGATCACGACCGTGACACTGGACGGGGCCGAGTACCTTCCCGCGCCGCAGCGCTTCGAGGCGGGCACGCAGCCCGTCTCCCAGGCGGTCGGCCTCGCCAGCGCCGTCGACTACCTCGGCACGGTCGGGATGGCGGCCATAGCCTCCCACGAAGAAGCGCTCGGAGCCCGCCTGCTCGCCGGGCTCGGGGCCCTCGACGGCGTGCGCGTCCTCGGTCCCGGTCCGGGGACCCCCCGCGTCGGGCTCGCGAGTTTCGTCGTGGACGGCATCCACGCGCACGATGTCGGGCAGTTCCTCGACGACCGAGGCATCGCGGTGCGCGTCGGCCATCACTGCGCGCAGCCTCTGCACCGCCGGTTCGCCGTCACCGCCTCCACCCGCATCAGCACCTACCTTTACAACACGGCGGATGAGGTGGACGCCGCGGTCGCTGCCGTCGCCGACGCCCGTGCTTTCTTCGGAGTGATCGAGTCATGAGCGATCTGCGGAGCCTCTACCAGCAGGTCATCCTCGACCACGCCCGCGAGAAGCACGGGTTCGGTCTCCGCGAGGGCGATGCCGCGCGGTCGCACCAGCACAACCCGACCTGCGGCGACGAGGTCACGCTCGCCGTGCATCGGGGGGTCGGCGGACGCGTCCAGGCGATCAGCTGGGAAGGTCACGGCTGCTCCATCTCCACCGCTTCGGCGTCTCTGCTGAGCGACCTCGTCCAGGACGCCGCCCCGGCCGAGCTGCGCAGGGCGGTCGCCGCGTTCCGCGAGCTGATGCAGTCGAAGGGCACGCTGGACGGCGACGAGGACGTGCTCGGGGACGCCGTGGCGCTCGCCGGCGTCTCGAAGTATGTGACGCGCGTTAAGTGCGCGATGTTGCCGTGGGTTGCGCTGGAGGACGCCCTCACGAAAGCCGGCCTCTGACGCCCCCTCGATTCGCCATCGCTGCGAGCGGGCTGATAGCGTCGAAGGCGTCCTCGGATGCCGCCTGGCAGTGTCCGGGGCCGTGAACCCAGCCCGCGACCCGGGCCGTGCGGCCGCACCTGTGGTCCGGCCTGGAGCGTATGGTCTGCCGGCGTGGGCGCACCCCGATGGTCGCGCCCGCGGAGGGATTCGTGCGGAGAGCCCGTGCTGGAGTCCTGATTTCTCCGCCGCACGCCGCCGACCCGGGCACAACCACTGAGCGCGTGCCGCCGCCGGGTGTGCTCGCCGCGGAGAACTAGTGAGCGAATCCATCGCCGTCGAGGCGAAGAATGTCTTCAAGGTGTTCGGACGCAAGCCCGGGGAAGCCCTCCGCCGCCCGCGCGAGGGGACGGAAGTGACCGCGCTCGGAACGGCCGCCGTCATTGACGCGTCGCTGGCCGTCCGGCGTGGGGAGATCTTCGTCGTCATGGGCCTGTCCGGGTCGGGCAAGTCCACCCTCATCCGCCTGCTGAACGGTCTGCTGGAGCCGACAGCGGGCGAGGTGGCGGTCATGGGCGCCACGATCACCGGGCTGACCGGCAAGCGGCTCCGGGAGGTGCGGCAGCGTCACATCTCGATGTGTCTTCCAGCACTTCGCCCTGCTGCCGCACCGTACCGTGCTCGACAACATCGCCTTCGGCCTCGACAAGGGCGTGCCCGCCGCCGTCCGCCGTGAGAAGGCCGCGGAGGTCCTCGACCTCGTCGGCCTCGGCGGCTGGGGCGGCAAGCTCACCGGTGAGCTCTCCGGCGGGATGCAGCAGCGTGTCGGCCTAGGTGTGATGTCCAGGGAGGTTGTTGTCGATTCTGCTAATGGGTGGGGCTCTGATGGCGGAGTGGTGCTGGTGATGATTGTAGAAGTGGGGCCAGCCGGGGAGTGCTTCTCGTCGTTCGGCCTCTGAACCATAGAACTGGGCGTAGGCCCAGCCGTCGGCGAGTGTGCGGTGGAAGCGTTTGATCTTCCCGTTGGTCTGTGGTCGGTATGGTCGGGTCTTCTTCGCCCTGATCCCGAGCTCTGTGCAGGCGTCTCGCCAGGCGTAGGACTTGTAGGCGGAGCCGTTGTCCGAGAGGACGAGTTCGACGCTGACATCCCGGTCGGCGAACCAGGCGACAGCACGCCGCAGGACACCGATCGCGGTGTCCGCCTTCTCGTCGGAGCAGATCTCGGCGTAGGCGACGCGGGAGTGGTCGTCGATGATCGTGTAGACGAACACGGTGCCCAACCGTGGCTCGTAGCGGTGGTTCCTGCTCTTCGTGCGGGTGGCGGTCGCTTCCCGGTTGCGTTCGCCCTGGACGCGGCCGACGAATCGTCAGCCGCCGCCGTCGGGGATGTTGCCGAACTTCGTCACGTCGACATGGATCAGCGATCCAGGGTGGTCGTGCTCGTAGCGACGGATCGGCTCGCCCGTGACCCGATCAATGGTGCAGAGCCGGTTGATGCGGCAGCACACCAGGACGGCGTGGACGGTCGAGGCGGGAAGGCCAAGCTCGCCGGCGATCTGCACCGGCCCCAGGCGTCGTCGCCACCTCGCCCGCACGATCCGCTTGAGCACGGGCAACGGCGTCCGCGTTGGCATCGATCGTGGGCGGCTAGACCGGTCGGTCATCCCTCCCGTGCCTTCGGCGCGGAACCTCGCCGCCCATTTCCGCGCGGTAACGGGCGAGACCATAAACATCTTCGCTGCGACGGAGACCAGCCAATGGTCCTCGACGATGAGCCTGGCAAGGCGCAGACGAGCGCGCGGTGTGAGAGCAGCGTTAACGTGGGACACGAAGGCCTCCTGGATCGTGAAGCGGTTGAACTGAACAGCTCCACTTCACAACCGGAGGCCCTCGCCCCTCAACTCCTCACGACCGTATCGCCGAAACAACCCCCCTGGACATCACACCTAGGGCGCGCGCTCGCCGCCGACACCGACGTCCTGCTGATGGACGAGGCGTTCTCGGCGCTCGACCCGCTCATCCGGCGCGAGATGCAGGAGCAGTTACTCGAACTCCAGGCCAAGCTCGGCAAGACGATCGTCTTCATCACCCACGATCTCAACGAGGCGATGCTCCTCGGCGATCGCATCGCCGTCATGCGCGACGGCCGCATCGTTCAGACCGGGACGCCGGAGGAAATCCTGACCGATCCGGCGAACGATTACGTCGCCAGCTTCGTCCAGGATGTCGACCGTGCCCGTGTGCTCACCGCCGCGAGTGTCATGGAGCCCGCACGCTCTCTCGTTACCGTCGCAGGCGGACCCCGCGCGGCCATGCGCACCATGCGCGACCTGCAGACCTCGGCCGCGTTCGTCGTCGGCCAGGGCCGCACCCTGCTCGGGGCCGTCCGCGACCACGACGTGATGCGCCAGGTTCGCGAAGGACGCGGGGACCTCACCGAGGTGATCGACAGCGACATCGCCTCGGTCTTCCGCGACGAGGTGCTCAGCGAGCTGGTCGAGCCGTCCGCCGGCAGCGCTCTGCCCCTGGCTGTGGTGGACGAGCGCCATCGCCTGCTCGGCGTCATCCCGCGCGTCACCCTGCTCGCGGCCCTCGGCAATGTGACGAGTGACACCGCCGAGATCCCGGTCGTGGTCGAACCGCCCGCGACCGTCTCCGCGCACGCGATGACCCTGGCTCTGAGAGAGTCCGTCGAGACTGTGAGGACGAGCGCATGAGCTTCCGTCTCCCGCTCGGCGACGTGGCCTCCCACGCCGTCGATGTCGTGACCGTCGCCCTCGGCGGCTTGGGGGAGTTCGACGCGGTCCGTGCCGTCTTCGGCGGCCTCTACGCCGGGGTGGACTGGGTGCTCCAGACCCCGCCTTTCTGGGGCGTCATCCTCCTCTTCGCGATCCTTGGCGTGTGGCTGCGTGGCTCGGTCTTCGGTGCGGGGACGACGGCCAGGTTGCTCCTCATCGCCAGTGTCGGCCAGTGGGCGAACGCGATGGACACCCTCGCACTCGTCCTCGTCTCCGCCGCGGCCGCCATCGCTCTGAGCCTGCCGCTCGGTATCCTGGCGGCCCGGTCGAAAACCGCTTCGGCGATCATCCGGCCGGTGCTCGACCTCATGCAGACGATGTCCGCGTTCGTGTATCTGATCCCCGCGCTCATCCTGTTTCGCATCGGCGTGGTTCCCGGCATGGTCGCGACGATCGTGTTCGCGATGGCGCCGGGCGTGCGGCTCACCGAACTCGGCATCCGCGGTGTGGACCACGAACTCGTGGAGGCCGGGCGCGCCTTCGGCTCCTCGCCCAGCCGCATCCTGCGGCAGATTCAGCTGCCGCTGGCTCTGCCGTCCATCCTGGCCGGTGTGAACCAGGTCATCATGCTCTCGCTCTCGATGGTGGTCATCGCCGGTATGGTCGGCGCCGGCGGTCTCGGCCGCGATATCGTCCAGGCGCTCAGCCGGGTGGATGTCGGGCTGGGATTCGAGGCCGGGGTGGCCGTGGTCATCCTCGCGATCGTCCTCGACCGGCTCACCGCCGCCATGGGCAACGCGCGGCGGCGTATGCCGAAGCGGGCACTCGCCGTGCTCGGCGCCGCTCTTCTCGTCGTGATCGCCGGCACCGCGGTGACCGCGGCCTCCACGGCGGGCGGCGGCAAAGGCACCGTGAAGGTCGCCGTCTTCAACGGCTGGCCGGAGGGTGAGGCCGCCTCCTATCTCTGGAAGCATGTGCTCCAGCGGAAGGGCTACGACGTCGACTTCGAGTACGCTGACGCCGGTCCGGCCTTCGCCGGCCTCAGCACCGGCGACTACGATGTGGCCTTCGATGGCTGGCTGCCGACGACGCACGCGCAGTATCTGACGAAGTACGGAGCGTCGCTGACCGATCTCGGTTCCTGGAACGACGAGGCCAAGCTGACCATCGCGGTCAACAAGGACGCGCCCATCGACTCCCTCGACCAGCTCGCTGCCCACGCGAGCGACTTCGGCGGCCGGCTCGTCGGCGTCGAGCCGGGGGCGGGCCTCACCGATCTGACCGAGAACACCGTCATCCCGGCCTACGGGCTGCAGAAGCTGGACTTTGTGACCTCGTCGACGCCGGCCATGCTCGCCGAGCTGACGGCGGCCATGAAGAGCGGCGATGACATCGCCGTCACCCTGTGGCGGCCCCACTGGACCTACGACGAGTTCGACCTCAAAGACCTCAAGGATCCGCGCGGCGCGCTCGGGACGGCCGAGTCCATCCACTCGATCGCCTCGAAGGGCTTCGTCGAGGAGTTCCCCGAGGTCGCCGGTTGGGTCAGGGGATTCCGGCTGAACTCCGAACTGCTCTACTCCCTGGAGAATGCGCTCTTCAACAGCGGCTCCGGCTCTCAGGACTACGACCGGATTGTGGAGAAATGGATGTCCAAGCACACGGACTATGTGGAGTCGCTGACCGGCTGACAGCGCCTTCTCCCGCCCCGCTTCGCCGGATGACGGGGGCCTCCGCCGGCGAGTCTTCCTCTGAGAGGGCTGCTCTGCCCCGCACGGACATGATCGTCACCTGCCCCGAGGGGCGCTCGTCTCCAGCGGCGGCCAGCCCGGATGCCGGCGTCGCCTGCGCCGGCTCCGGGCTCTACGACCGCTCCGCCGTGCCCCGTGCCGCCTTCACCGTCTCCCACGCCGCCAGCGCCGCGCGCCGGGTCTCCGCAAGGTCGACCAGCGGCTCCGGATAGTCCGCCGTGTCCCACTCCGGCACCCAGCGCCGCACGTAGTCGCCGTGCGGATCGAACTTCTCGCGCTGTACCTCGGGGTTGAACACCCGGAAGTAGGGCGCCGTGTCCGCACCCGACCCGGCCACCCACTGCCAGTTGAACGGGTTGCTCGCGGGGTCGGCGTCGACCAGGGTGTCCCAGAACCACTGTTCGCCCCGGCGCCAGTCGATCAGCAGGTTCTTCGTCAGAAAGGACGCGGCGACCATGCGCACGCGGTTGTGCATGACGCCGGTTCTCCACAGTTCGCGCATTCCGGCGTCCACGAGCGGGACGCCGGTGCGACCCTGCTGCCAGGCCCTCAGCGCGCTCGGGTGGAGCCGGGGCCACGGAAAGGAGTCGTATTCACGGTGGATGTTGACCGTTGCCAGCGCCGGACGCTCGAAATACGTGTGATAAGCGAACTCGCGCCAGCCGAGCTCGCTCAGGAAGGTCGCCGCCCCCTCCGCTGTCGACCGGTCGCGCGCCGCCGCCGTCGCGTGCCAGACCTGGAAGGGGCTGAGCTCGCCCCAGCGCAGGCGCGGCGAGAGCCGCGAGGTGGCCGCGATGCCGGGCACGTCCCGTTCGGCCCGGTAACGGGCAAGACCCTCGCCGAGAAAAGCCGACAGTTCGCGGTGCGCCGCGCGCTCGCCCGGCTTCCAGGTCTCGCGCAGACCGTCCGCCCAGTCTGGATGCACCGGCAGCAGTTTGAGCTCGTCCAGCTCCAGTGACGGCAGGCTCGGTCCGGGCCGCAGCCTCCGCAGCGCCGGCAGCGGCCTCCGCGGCTCCGGCCTCGCCAGACAGGCCCGCCAGAACGGTGTGTAGACGGAGAACGCCGTCCCCGATCCGGTCCGTACCGTCCACGGTTCGAAGAGCAGATTCGCGCCGAAGCTGTTCGCCACGAGCCCGGTGTCCCGCGCGGCGGACTTCACGCGCTCGTCCACCCGCCGCTCGCCCTCGCCATAGCGCCGGTTCCAGAAGACGGCCCCGGCATCCACCTCGGCCAGCACCTCGGCCAGCACCCGTTCGGCTGGTCCGGTTCGGATCGCCAGGGCGGAACCGGCGCGGCCGATGGACTCCTCGAGCGAGGTCAGCGAGTGGTGCAGCCACCACCGTGCTGCCTCGCCGGGGGAGCGAAGGCCGGGAGAGTCCTCGTCCCAGACGTACAGGCAGATCACCGGCCGCCCCGACTCCGCCGCCGCGTGCAGGGCCGGGTTGTCTGCGAGGCGCAGATCGTCGCGGAACCAGACGACGGCGGGACGGTCGTCGGCGTTCGTCTTCCTCACTGTGTTCGCCTTCCCTGCGGTGTCGTCCTGCTCACAGGTCGAGGGTGTCGCCGGGCTCGAGCGGGAAGAACTCGCCGCCGTTCTGTTCCGTCGCCCAGCCGATCCGCGCGTTCGCGAGGTCTTTGCCCGCGCGGGAGAGCACCATCTCGTGAGTCGGGAAGCTTCGTTTGGGTTTCACCGCGAGCACGTAGTCCATCGTCTCGGCCAGCTTCAGCCAGGGCGCGCCCGCGGGCGCCGCCAGCACATCCACCTCGACATCCTTTCGGGACGGCGAAGGAGTCGCCGCCGTAGTACAGCTCGCCGTTGACGAGCACACCGAGATTGTCGACCACCGGGATGCTCTCGTGGATGATCGCGTGCTTTCCGCCGAAGAACCGCAGCGTGAACAGGCCCGCCGTCACGGTGTCGCCCGCATGCACCACCGTGATCGTGAAGTCCCTCGCCGCTGTGGCGACCCCCTCCGGCGCGAAGATCGGCGCTTCGGGATTGAGGTCGAGGATGCGGCCCAGATGTTCGGGGGTCCAGTGGTCGGCGTGCTCGTGAGTAATGACGACGGCGGCCGTGTTCACCGTCTCGGTGAGCGGTGAGGTGAAGGAGCCCGGGTCCAGGAAGAGCTTCCTTCCCGAGTCTTCGAGGAGCAGCGCGGCGTGTTCGAACTTCGTGAGTCTCATGCTCTGTATCTTCCTCCTCCCTGCGGTCCAGCCCTTTGCCGAATCGGGGAGACAGGTGTGGAATCGCGGCACTCGCGCGACACACCCGGGCGGGATGTCCCGTTTTGGTGCGGCGAAGTCCCCTGTGTCATGATTGACGAGTTGCAAATCCGGCCCCATCGTCTAGCGGCCTAGGACGTCGCCCTCTCACGGCGGTAACGCGGGTTCAAATCCCGCTGGGGTCACAACATAGGGAAGCCTTCCCGGGCACGCGTGCCGGGAAGGCTTTTCCGTCAGCGGTGGAGGGGAACGTGGGCCCTCGTTCGGCCTGGCGAATCGCCGCCTTCACTTCGCCGTCTCCGCTCCTGCATCCCTGACCTCTTCTTCGGGGAACGCCCGGCCGACACGGCCGGTCGGGGTCTCCGCCACACGTTCGGCGGCGCCGGGACGTAGCGGTAGCGCTCTCCGGAGGCGAGCCGGATCCCGAGCGCGTTCCGGCTGGGATCGTGGCCGGGACGCGATTATCGTGCTCTCGAAGCGTTCGTGGCGCAGAGGCGCACGATATGTCGGCGTTCCATGAGGAGATGCCCAGGGGAGCCTGCCTAGAGTGGTAGCATGACTGAGATTCGATATGTCAGATTGCTGACCCTCGTTCTGGCATCCAGCGTTCTGCTGGCGGGCTGCTCAAGCGCGGTTCCGACGACGCCGGTCCGCTCGGCGACCCCGAGCGCAGCGGCGACCCCGACGGCCACTCCCGTCGTTCCGCCGACCGTGAACCCGGCTGCGACCGCGAGCCTGCACGCGGCCGCCCGGTCGGGGGACGCGGAGGCGGTCCGCAGCGCTCTCGCCGCGGGCGCGGCCATCGAGGACCGGGGCGAGGGGGGCAGAACACCTCTGGTGGAAGCGGCCAAAGGCAACCATGTCGAGGCCGCTCGGGCCCTCATCGAGGCGGGCGCCGATGTGAATGCGAAGGACGACATCCAGGACTCCGCCTACCTGTACGCCGGGGCGGAGGGCTACCTGGAGATCCTGCGGATGACCCTCACCACCGGCGCGGACGTGAATGCGAAGAACCGTTTCAATGGCACCGCGCTCATCCCGGCGTCCGAGCATGCGCACACGGAAGTGGTGCGGATGCTCATCGCTGCGGGCGTCGACCTCGACCACGTGAACACCCCCGGCTGGACGGCGATGCAAGAGGCGATCGTGCTGGGCAACGGCGGCGCGGGGGCGCAGGATGTCGTCCGCCAGCTGCTCGCCGCTGGCGCCAATCCGGACATCCGCGACTCCCGCGGACGCACCTCGCTCTGCAACGCCACCCGCCTGGGCTTCGGCGCCATCGCCTCCCAGCTGCGAGCCGCCGGCGCGACCGGCTGCTGACGGCAGGCCGCCGGCAGCCTCGATGGGTGTCGGCTGGACCCCTTGCCTCGGTCGCGTCCCCTCGCAGCTGCCGTGTCGGGCCTCTTTTGACCTCACAAGCCGCCGAGACGCCCGGCGGTTGTGCCGTTCCTCCTCTCGGTCGATGCGTTTTCCGGCACTCAATCACCTCCCCGCCGCACTGAGATGGGCGATGCTGTGCCGCACAATCCCCTTCGACCCCCCCCGCGCGTCATGCAATGTTCTCTTGCAAAGAGTTTGATTCTCAGCAGAAGGATTCACAGGGTATTCAGTTGAACGAAAATATTCTCGACAGAGTCTCATCCGTGAGCGTGGGACGTCGCGGGATCGTGAGGGCCGCGGCCTGGGCGACCCCCGCCATCGTCGCTTCCACGGCTCTGCCCGCCGTCGCCTCGTCGACACGGCACGCACTCGCGTTCGGTAACTCCGCCCACACCGCGTCCGCCTGCGGACGGCTCCAGAACGTGACCGTCCACGTCACGACGAATGGTGCAGCGGCGTCGAACGTGAGCGTGACCGTCACCCTGCCGAGCGGATTCACCTTCCGCGGGGGAGCCGCCAGCTTCACAGACGGCAGGACGCTGCCGGAGCGATCGTTGTTCCCGAGATCGCGGTCCCTGCGACTCCGGGAGAGATGACGATCCAGGCCGTCGCCGCAGCGCTCGGCCTGACGGCGAGCGTGAAGCTCACCGTCCAGCCCGGAGGCGGGAACGCCTACCTCGCTGTGCGCAACGGCTCACAGTCCATCGTCTCCGCCGTAGGGGTGCCCGCCGGGTCGACTCCGGTCTGGGGCCGGTGGTTCCTGACTCCGGACGCTGACGTCGTCGACGGGGCCAGCGGCGCCGTCGTGATCTCGGATGTCGCGGCGGTGAGCAGCGGCTTCCTCTGGGGCACGAATGAGCTGCGGATGGGCTTCACGCGCAAGGACGGAACATCCGGCTACGCATTCTTCCTGGGGGCGGAACGGACGATCGTTCCCACCTCCGGCGTTCCGAACGGCTCCCGTCCGCTCTGGGGCTCGTGGTTCCTGACCGAGGACGGCCGGATTCTCGAAGGGAGCGGTGGAGGAGTGTGGGCCACCGACGTGGCAGAGACCGGGCTCGGTCACAGTGCCACCGATGCGTCGGAGATGATTTTCCCGCTCCGTCACGCCGATGGCAACTGCGAGTACATCGTGATCCGGCAGAACATTCCGAGCGTCCAGGCGCCGGTCAACGTCCCCGCGGGCTCGACGCCGCTCTGGGGCTCCTGCTTCCTGACGTCCTCGGGGGGACGTGGTCGAGGGCCAGACCGGTCGGACACTGGCCTCCGGCGTTGCGGAAGTCGGCCAGGGAGCCGACTGGGCGACTGGCGAGCGAGGGCTGCCGATGCTTATGCGCGATGGCTCGCTCGCCTATATTCGCCTCAACGCGAACAGCGTCAGCGTGAGCCCGGCCATCAACGTCTCAGCGAGCGGCCGTCCGGTCTGGGGATGGTGGTTCCTCGACAACGGGAACCTCATCAACGGCAGCGACGGGTCCGTCATCGCGCGCGACGTCGACACCTACGGAGAAGGATTCCGGACCGCGGAAAACGAGATGTCGTTGCCGCTGCGCTACACCGCCCCCGGGCGGAACCGGTCCGATCCCGCCGTTGGCTCCGGCCGGCGGCGGGCACCGGTTTCCGCGGAACTCGATAGTCTCGCTCTGGGAGAATCCGGTGACGAAGGACGAGACGGAATGAGAACACCGAACGGCAGCGGCCACCTCCGTCTGGAGTGGACACTCTTCCTGGTTCCCACCGCTGTGCTGACCGCCTTGGACCTGCTGGTGGCCGTGCCCTCCTGGCGGGCTGCCGTCTTCCTCATCGTCCCGGCGATCGGGGCCCTCCTCCTCTGGCGACGAGGGGACATCGGCCTCGCCGGACTTCTCTCGCTCGCCCTCTCGGCGACCTTCGTCGGCGCGGGCTTCGTCTCCTCGTTCGCTCTGGGCGAAGCGCTCGTCTTGCTGGTCGTCCTCGCGCTCGGCGTGAAAGAGGCGACCGGTGTCCGTCGCTGGCTCTCCGTCGCCGTGGTCGCGCTCGCCGCGCTCGTGCTCCCGTTCCGGGTCGGCGGCGACGTGAATTTGGCGGTTCTGATGGTCGCGGTCGTCACGTTCGCGGCCGGCCTCGGCGTCGTGCTCCGCAATCTGGACGCGCGCCGACGGCTCGCGGTGGCCGCAGCGACGCAGGAGCAGCGGGACCAGCTGGCGCGGGAGCTGCACGATGAGATCACCAACCAGATCGCCGGCATCGTGCTGACGACGCAAGCCGTCCGGCGTGACCGTCCGCCGGGGGACGGTGGGCTGGACGCGGACCTGGAGGCGATAGAGGCCGCCGGCGCCGAAGCCCTCCGCCGGATGCGCCGGTGGGCCTCCGCCTTGCGGGCCCACGACATCGAACAGAACCGGGAGCTCGGCGGGCACACCTTGGCGGAGATCCCGCGTCTCCTGGAACGCCTCACGGCCGCCTCCGGTGTGGACACCCTCCGGGTCCATCAGACGGTCGACCGCCCGGTGGCGGCGGGGGTGCAGGCCGCGGCCTACCGCATCGTGCAGGAGGGGCTCACCAATGTCCAGCGCCACGCGCCCCAGGCCCGCTGGGTGGAGGTCTCGATCGAGGTCAGCGGCTCCGCTCTGGGGGTGCGGGTGGTGAGCCCGCTCGACTCCGGCGCGACGGCCGTCCCCGTTGCGGGAGCCAGCGGGCTGGGACTGCGAGGCATGACGGAGCGGGCGGCGCTGCTGGGCGGGCATGTGACCGCGGGACCCTCCCCGGCCGGCACCTGGTGCGTCGAGGCCCTGCTGCCGCTGAAGGGAGCGGCCCGATGATCCGTGTGCTGATCGCCGACGACCCCCCGCCGTGCGGGCCAGCGTCGCGCGCATCCTGTCGGCCGAGCCCGACATCGAGGTGGTGGCGGAGTGCGCGGACGGTCTGGCGGCCCTGGTCTGTGCGCGGGAGCTCGCACCGGACGTGGCCATCGTCGACATCCGGATGCCGCGGATGGACGGCCTGGAACTCACCCGGCAGCTCGCCGGAGCCAGCGCTTCCGTTCCGGTGAAGGTGGTGGTGGCGACCACCTTCGATCTCGACGAATACGTCTACGGCGCACTGGAGGCGGGGCGTCCGGATTCCTGCTCAAAAGACGCGGGGCCCATCCTGCTCGTCGAGGCGGTGCGTGCGGCCGTCTCCGGCGACCAGCTCATCAGCCCCTCCGTCACGGTGCGTCTCCTGCGGCATCTCAGCCCACGACCGGAGGTCACGACCGCCGCGGGGCCGCAGCTGACACCCCGCGAGCGGGAGACGGCGGCCCTGGTCGGGCGCGGACTGACCAATGCCGAGATCTGCGTGGAGCTCGTCATCGCGCTGGGGACGGTGAAATCGCACCTGTCCTCGCTCCAGCTCAAGCTCGGCGTGCGCAATCGGGTGGAGATCGCGGCGTGGGCCTGGCGCAACGGGCTGCTGAGCCGCTGAACCGCTTCTGACCCCCTGAAACCCGGTGAACCGCCGAAAACGTGGTGAACCGCTGCGCCTGCCGAAGACCGGCCATTCGGCTGATGCGACAGTCTGGCGCGCTTGGCGACGCTGGTTCTACGGTCCTCATCGGCCCCCGGAAAGGAACAGCACCCGTGTATCAGACCTCCACACCGATCCCACCCGCTGCGAACGGAACAGCCGCGCCGCGCCGCCTTCCCGCTCTGGATGTCATCCGGGGCTTCTCCCTCTGCGGCATCATCTTCGTCAACATCGGACCGCTCACCCGCTTCGGCGAGTTCGCCGAGCGGAGTCCGGTCAGCCTGAACGACGCCTCCGGCTGGATGGAGCTGGTCGTCCATCAACGCTTCTTCGTGCTCTTCTCGCTCCTGTTCGGCATCGGCTTCGCGCTGTTCTTCTCATCGGCGCAGAGCCGGACGGAACGGCCCCGGCTCGCTCTGCTGCGCAGGCTGCTCCTCCTGCTGGCGATCGGCGTCCCCTTCGCGATTCTCATGCCCGGCTCGGCGTTGCTTCCGTACGCGGTCGTCGGCCTGGCCGTGCTGCTGCCGAGCACCTGGCTCCCGCGCTGGCTGGTGGCCGTGGCCGGGGTCGCTTTCGCGGCCGGCGCCCTGGCGTTCGACGGCGGACTGTTCCTCATCCCCGGTCTGTTCCTGGTGGGGGCCGCTCTCACCCGCTACGGCGTCGTCTTGCGGCTCGGTGCGTCCCGTACGGGTTCCGCCCTCGCCTTCCTGGCCTTCGCGGCCGCCTCCCTCCCGGCGCTGCTGTGGCAGCTGAGCGACGGCTTTGAGGCGTCCGGGTTCACGGTGTCCTCCGCCGTTGCCGGGTTCACCCTGGCCGGGGCCTACCTGTCGCTGCTTTCTCTGCTGATGACGACCCGGGCCGCCGTAGCGTTGGAGACCGTCTTCGTCCCGCTCGGCAGGATGGCCCTGACGAACTACGTCGCCTCGGCCCCGCTCATGCTTCTCGCCGGGGCTCTGCTCGACCTGCGGCGCTCCGACTCGTGGACGCTTCTGCTGATCATCGCTGCGACGGTCCTGGCGGTGCAGTGGATCTGGTCGGCGCTCTGGCTGCGCGCGTTCGCCCAGGGGCCGTTGGAGTGGCTGTGGCGCTGGGGCACCTGGGGCCAGCGCCCGCCGTTCTTGCGTGGGCGTGAGCGCCACCGCGCCGAAGCGGAAAGCAGCGCACCGAACGAGATGGCCGGACGAGTGGCCGACGGTCTGCTGCGCTGATCGACATGGCCGGCGAGCGGGTTCGTCCCGCTCGCCGGCCGCGCTCGGCGCCCCGCGGTTGCCGGGCACGTCGGCCGGTCCGCGCTCGCATCGCCGGTGCCCGGCGCGGCACCCCGGCCGCTCCGGTAGGATGAAGGATCGCGAAGGGGAGTATCCCGAAGGGCCGCCGAGCCGGCCGCCCGCGTTGTGTACGTCATCACGGTCCGCTCCGGACCCGGGCACAGCGGCACCGTGAGGGTGCGGGAGAGACTTTCGGGTCCCTCGCCCACAGCTCTCGAAAGGTCTCCGCTCATTGGAATTGGCCCTCCCGCTCTGGTTCGAGATCGGCAGCTTCGTCATCCTGCTGCTGATCCTCGCATTCGACTTGCTGATCGTCTTCAAGCGGCCGCACATCCCGAGCCCGAAGGAATCGGCGCTGTGGGTGTCGTTCTATGTGGCGCTCGCGCTGCTCTTCGCGCTGCTGATGCTGGTGTTCGGGGATGCCGAGCACGTCGGGCAGTTCCTCGCCGGCTGGCTGACGGAATACAGCCTGAGCATCGACAACCTCTTCGTGTTCGTCATCATCATGGGCCGCTTTGCTGTCCCACGGAAATACCAGCAGGAAGTGCTCATGGTGGGCATCATCCTGGCGCTGGTGTTCCGCGGGGTCTTCATCGTCCTCGGCGCCGGTCTCATCGCGAGCTTCTCGTGGATCTTCTACCTCTTCGGCGCGTTCCTGCTCTGGACGGCCTTCAACCAGGCGTTCGGCAACCACGACGACGAGGGAAAGGACGACAGCTGGTTCATTCGCTTCGCGCGCAAGCGCCTCAAGGTCTCCGACCAGTACGAGGGCAGCAAGCTCCGCACCACGGTGATGGGCAAGCGGATGTTCACCCCGCTCATCATTGTGTTCCTCGCGCTCGGCACCACGGACCTGCTGTTCGCGCTCGACTCCATCCCCGCGATCTTCGGCATCACGCAGAGCCCGTTCATCGTGTTCACCGCCAACGTCTTCGCGCTGATGGGCCTCCGCCAGCTCTACTTCCTGCTCGGGCACCTGCTCGACAAGCTCGTCTACCTCAAGTACGGCATCGCGTTCATCCTCGCGTTCATCGGCGTGAAGCTCGTCTTCCATGCGATGCACGAGAACGAACTGCCGTTCATCAACGGCGGCGGGCACATCGAATGGGCGCCCGATATCAGCACCTGGACCTCGCTCGCCGTGATCGTCGGTGCGATGGGGGTCGCGACGGTCGCTAGTCTGGTGAAGCTGCGTATGAGCGGCGAGACGGTCGCCCACGCCATCCACGGCGATAACGAGGGCGGCGAGGAGCAGACCATCGAGGCCGCCCCGGCCCCCTAATCCCCGGAGGAACCCCGCACATAATCCCTTTCGTCGGCGTGAGCGCCCGCAGCGACACCGGTGCGGTCCGGCACGTCAACGAGGACAGTCTGCTCGCGCAAGACCCCGTTTTCGTGGTGGCGGACGGAATGGGCGGCCACGCCCGCGGCGACCTGGCCAGCCGGACCGCGGTTGAGAGCCTCGCCCGCGCCCTCCCGGCGGGCAGCGCGCCGACAGCGGATGACGTGGTCACCGCGATCGATGAGGCCAACGCGGCTGTCCGCGCTCTCTCCAGCGCGGACGAGTCGGGTGCGGCGGTGGCGGGCACGACGCTCGCCGGTGTCGTCCGCGTGCGTGTTCCGGAGCGTTCCGGGGAGCGGTGGATGATCGTCAACGTGGGCGATTCCCGGGTGTATTCCTGGGATGGTCGCGACCTCCATCAGCTGACGGTCGACCACTCGGCTGTGCAGGAGCTGGTGGACGCCGGACTGATCACCGCCGAGCAGGCCCGTGCATCCCGAGCGTAACGTCATCACGCGCGCGCTGGGCGCGGAGGACACCGTGGCCCCCGATGTCGAGGTGCTGCCCGAGGAGGAGGGGAGCCAGGCGTTCCTGATCTGCTCCGACGGTCTGAGCCGCGAACTCTCCGACGCGCGCATTGCCGAGATCCTCGCGCAGGGTCACCCCGACCCGGCCGCTGTTCTGGTGACAGCGGCCGTCGAAGCGGGCGGCCACGACAACATCACGGCGATCGTTCTCGAATCGGCGGCGGCGCGCTCCTGACCGGGGCGCCCGCCTGGCCGTTCGAGGCCCACTCAGGTGGTACTCTGGCAAACGTGTTCGCGGGTCCGAATCTCCTTAGCCGCAGCGGCGAGTCCTCACCCCAGGCCACTCTCGCCGCGGAGTCCGTCGACGGCTGATTCGCGTACGAAGCTCAAGGAGTTCGAAAGCAATGACCACCGAAGCCCTCCCGCTGACACTGGCCGAGAAGGTGTGGCAGGATCATCTGGTCGTCAAGGGCGAGGACGGTTCTCCCGACCTCATCTACATTGACCTGCACCTCGTCCACGAGGTGACCAGTCCGCAGGCGTTTGACGGCCTCCGGGTGGCGGGCCGACCGGTCCGCCGGCCGGACCTCACCATCGCCACGGAAGACCACAACACCCCGACCATCGGCATCGACAAGCCGATCGCCGACCTCACGAGCCGCACCCAGATCGAGACGCTGCGCCGCAACGCCGAGGAATTCGGCGTCCGCCTGCACTCGCTGGGCGACATCGAGCAGGGCATCGTCCATGTCGTCGGCCCCCAGCTGGGCCTCACCATGCCGGGCATCACTGTGGTGTGCGGCGACTCGCACACCTCGACCCACGGCGCGTTCGGCGCGATGGCGTTCGGTATCGGCACCTCCGAGGTCGAGCATGTGCTCGCCACGCAGACCCTGCCGCTGAAGCCGTTCAAGACGATGGGGATCACCGTGGAGGGTGAGCTGCGCCCCGGTGTGACGGCGAAGGACATCATCCTGGCCGTCATCGCCAAGATCGGCACCGGCGGCGGGCAGGGGTATGTGCTGGAGTACCGCGGCAGCGCCATCCGCGCCCTCTCGATGGAGGGCCGCATGACCGTCTGCAATATGTCGATCGAGGCCGGCGCGCGTGCTGGGATGGTCGCGCCCGATGAGACCACGTTCGCCTACCTGAAGGGCCGCCCTCACGCGCCGGAGGGCGAGGACTGGGACGAGGCTGTCGCCTATTGGACCACGCTCCAGACGGACGACGCTGCCGTGTTCGACGCCGAGGTCTTCCTCGACGCCGGCGAGATCGAGCCGTTCGTCACCTGGGGCACCAACCCCGGTCAGGGCGTCTCGCTCAGCCAGGACGTTCCGGACCCCGCCGACATCGAGGAGCCGAACGCCCGCGCGGCCGCTGAGCGCGCGCTGGAGTACATGGACTTGAAGTCGGGAACGCCGATGAAGAGCGTCCCCGTGGACGCCGTCTTCATGGGCTCCTGCACTAACAGCCGCATTGAGGACCTGCGCGCCTTCGCCTCCGTGATCAAGGGCAGGAAGAAGGCCGAGGGGGTGCGCGTCATGGTGGTGCCCGGCAGCGCCCGGGTGCGTCTCGAGGCCGAGGCCGAGGGCATCGACAAGATCGTCGAGGAGTTCGGTGCGGAGTGGCGGTTCGCCGGCTGCTCCATGTGCCTCGGCATGAACCCCGATCAGCTTGCGCCGGGGGAGCGCTGCGCCTCCACCTCCAACCGCAACTTCGAGGGCCGGCAGGGCAAGGGCGGCCGTACGCACCTGGTTTCGCCGCTCGTCGCGGCGGCGACGGCCATCCGTGGCACACTGTCGAGCCCCTGGGACCTCGAACACGAGGACGCTGACACCCGGACCGGGGAGAAGGTGGGCATCTGATGGAGAAGTTCGAGACTGTGAACGGGGTCGCCGTTCCGTTCCGGCGGTCGAACGTCGACACCGACCAGATCATCCCCGCCGTCTTCCTCAAGCGGGTCACCAAGACCGGCTTCGACGACGCGCTCTTTCACGCCTGGCGTCAGGACCCCGGCTTCATCCTCAACCAGGAGGCCTACCAGGGGGCGACGGTGCTGATCGCTGGCCCGGACTTCGGCACCGGCTCCTCGCGCGAGCACGCCGTGTGGGCGCTGCGGGACTATGGTTTCCGCGTGGTGCTGAGCCCCCGGTTCGCCGACATCTTCCGTGGCAATTCCGGCAAGCAGGGACTGCTGACCGGCGTGATCTCCGAGGAGGACGCGGAGCGGCTCTGGGGGGCCATCGAGGCCCAGCCGGGAATAACAGCTACCGTCGATCTGGTTGCCAAGACTGCGACCGTCGGCGAGGTCCAGGTGTCTTTCGACATCGACCACTACACTCGCTGGCGTTTGCTCGAAGGGTTGGACGACATCGCTCTGACCCTGCGCGACGAGGTGCGAATCTCCGAATACGAAGCCGCCCGCGCCCGCTGGCGGCCCAAGACCCTCCCGGTGAAACTGTGAACTCACTCCTTCAGGACGCTGCCGCCTCCGGTGCCCACGTCGGCCTCAAAGGCGACCGCATCACCATCAACGGCGGCATCCCGCTCCGGGGTCGCATCGAGGTGCGGGGTGCGAAGAACTTCGTCACGAAGGCTATGGTCGCCGCGCTCCTGGGCGAGGGGCCGAGCGTGCTGCGGAACGTCCCGGACATCAGCGATGTCCGCGTCGTCCGCGGGCTCCTCGAAGTCCACGGCGTCAAAGCGACGGACGGCACCGAGGAGGGTGAGCTGCTGCTCGACCAGAGCGCGGTCGAGCAGGCGCACATGGCCGACATCGACGCGCACGCCGGCTCCAGCCGCATCCCGATCCTGTTCTGCGGCCCGCTGCTGCACCGCCTGGGCGAGGCGTTCATCCCCGACCTCGGCGGCTGCCGCATCGGCGACCGTCCGATCGACTACCACCTCGAGGTGCTGCGCCAGTTCGGCGCCGTCGTCGACAAGCTCCCCAGCGGCATCCGGATGAGCGCCCCGAACGGTCTGCACGGCGCGAAGCTCGAACTGCCGTACCCGAGCGTCGGTGCGACCGAGCAGGTGTTGCTCACCGCCGTCCGCGCCGAGGGCATCACCGAGCTCAAAGGCGCGGCGATCGAACCGGAGATCATGGATCTCATCAACGTCCTCCAGAAGATGGGGGCGATCATCTCGGTCGACACCGACCGGGTGATTCGCATCGAGGGGGTCGACAAGCTCGTCGGCTACAGCCACACCGCGCTGTTCGACCGCAACGAGGCCGCCTCCTGGGCCGCCGCGGCGCTCGCCACCGGCGGCGACATCTACGTGGGGGGGGCGCGTCAGCCCGAGATGCTGACGTTCCTCAACGTCTTCCGCAAGGTCGGCGGTGCGTTCGAGATCCAGGACGACGGCATCCGCTTCTTCCACCCGGGCGGCGACCTCAAGCCGGTCGTCATCGAGACCGATGTCCACCCCGGCTTCATGACCGACTGGCAGCAGCCGCTCGTCGTGGCGCTCACCAAGGCGAACGGTGTCTCCATCGTCCACGAGACCGTCTACGAGCAGCGTTTCGGCTTCGTGGACGCCCTCATGGACATGGGTGCGAAGATCCAGGTCCACAAGGAGTGTCTCGGCGGCCACGCTTGCCGCTTCGGTCAGCGCAACTTCAAACACTCGGCGGTCATCATGGGCCCGGTCGATTTGAAGGGCGCCGATGTGGAGATCCCGGATCTTCGCGGGGGCTTCAGCCACCTCATCGCCGCCCTGACCGCCGAGGGCCGCTCGACCGTGAGCAACGTCGGCATCATCAGCCGCGGATATGAGAAGTTCATCGCCAAGCTGGAGCTGCTCGGGGCCGATTTCATCCTCGGGAGCTGAGGTCCGGGATAATAGGACGGTGCCCCAGCCCGACGAACCCATGACCCCCGCCCGCCCGCGCTCCGAGAAGAGCCGTCCGTTGATTTTCTGGGTGCTCACGCTCATCGTGGCTCCGCTGGCGCGGTTCCGGATCGTGGACGGGCACAAGCTGCCGCGGCACGGTGCGTTCATCGTCTCGCCGAACCACTACAGCGAGATCGACCCGGTGATGGTGGGTCTCGTCCTCTGGAAGCTGGGGCGGCTGCCCCGGTTCCTGGCGAAGGAGAGTCTGTTCAGGGTACCCGTGCTGGGCTGCTTTCTGCGGAAGTCCGGCCAGATTCCGGTCGCGCGCGGCGGTTCGGGTCGTGGGTTCGCGCCGCTCGACGCGGCGCAGAGGATCGTGGAGGACGGTCGTGTGGTCGTCATCTACCCGGAGGGCTCGCTCACGCGCGACCCGGGCATGTGGCCGATGCGCGGTAAGACCGGGGCCGCCCGGATGGCGCTGGAGCACGGCATCCCGGTTGTCCCGATTGCCCACTGGGGTGCCCAGCAGGTGATGGCGCGCTATGCGAAGAAGATCAGCGTCTTCCCCCGGAAGACGATCGCGGTGAAGGTGGGGGACCCGGTCGACCTGTCGGCGTTCACGGGGCGTAGTCTGGATGCAGCGACGCTGAACGAGGTCACCGATGTGATCATGGCTGCGATCACCGCCCTGCTCGCGGACCTCCGCGGAGAGAAGGCGCCCGAGACCCGGTGGGACCCGTCCCAGCACAATCAGAAGGAGACCGGCCGCTTCGATGGCTAACGCACGAGCCCGATCGACCACACCGTCCCGTCGGATTGCCGTGATCGGCGCCGGAAGCTGGGGAACCACGTTTGCGAAGATCCTCGCAGACGGGGGCAACGACGTCGTCGTCTGGGCGCGCCGGCCCGAGCTGGCGCGCGAGATCGACGAGGGGAAGCGCAACAGCGACTATTTGCAGGGCATCAACCTCCCGCGCAGCTTGCGCGCGACCTCGCACCTCGGTGAGGCGATGCGCGGTGCGGAGCAGGTTTTCGTCTCTCTGCCGAGCCAGACGCTGCGCTCGAATCTCGACGCGATGATCCCGTACCTCGGCCCGGCGACGGTCGTCATCAGCCTCATGAAGGGTGTGGAGAAGGGCACGGGCCTGCGCATGAGCGAGGTCATCGCCCAGGGTCTGCCGATCGATCCGGAGCAGATCGCCGTGGTGTCAGGGCCGAATCTGGCTCTCGAGATCGCTCGTGAGCAGCCGACGGCCGCTGTCGTCTCCTCGGTGAGCCCGGCGACAGCGGTGGCCGTGGCGACCTCAGCCACCAACCGGTACTTCCGCAGCTTCGTGAACACCGATGTCATCGGCACCGAGTTCGGCGGCGTGCTCAAGAACCTCATCGCGGTCGCGATCGGCATCGTGGATGGCGTCGGCTACGGCGAGAACACGAAAGCTTCGATCATCACGCGCGGTCTGGTCGAGATGACCGATTTCGCGGTCGCCTACGGAGCGGATCCCCAGACGCTCTCCGGGCTGGCCGGCCTCGGCGATCTGATCGCGACCTGCGAGTCGCCGCTCAGCCGCAACAACACGGCCGGACGGCTGCTCGGCCAGGGCTACAGCTTCACCGACGTGGTGAAGCAGATGGATCAGGCGGCGGAGGGGCTGGCCTCGGTGACGCCCATCCTGAGCCTCGCGGAGGCTCGCGGTGTCGAGATGCCGATCGTGCGTCAGGTGAGCCAGGTGCTCGCGGGCACACTCGCTCCGAAGGATATCGCGCCGCACCTCACCACCGATGACGAGCCGCAGGGCGAAAGAACACGGGGCGAAAGGACTACGGATGACGGACAAGGTCAGGGTCGCACTTCTGTTTGGGGGTCGCTCAAGCGAGCATTCGATCAGCTGCGCGACGGCGGCGGGAGTTCTCGCCGCGATCGACCGTGACACCTACGAGGTCCTCCCCATCGGCATCACGCACGAGGGCGCTTTCACGCTTCAGCCGGACGACGCGGCGGCGTTCGAACTGAACCCGGAGCGGATGCCGGAGGTCGAGGACAACGGCAGCCGCGTCCTGTGGCCGGAGTCCGCGGCGACGCGGGAACTCACGGTCGTGGCCGTGGACGGCACGCGCTCCTCGCTGGGGGATCTTGATCTGGTGTTCCCCATCCTGCACGGCCCCTGGGGCGAGGACGGGACGCTGCAGGGGATGCTGGAACTCGTCGGTCTGCCCTACGTCGGCAGCGGGGTGCTCGCGAGCGCGCTCGGGATGGACAAGCATTTCACCAAGACTGTCCTCCAGCAGGCCGGCATCCCTGTCGCCCCGTGGACGACCGTGACCGCGTACGAGTGGCGCACCGGCGCGGACGCCGTCCGCGCCGCCGCGCGCGAACTTGGCCTTCCCGTCTTCGTGAAGCCCGCGCGCGCCGGTTCGAGCGTGGGCGTTGGCAAGGTGAGGGAATGGCCCGAGCTAGACGCGGCCATGGACATCGCGTTCGCCGAGGACGACCGCGTCCTGATCGAGTCGGGTGTCGTCGGCCGCGAGGTCGAGATCGCGGTGCTTGGCGGTCGCCCGGGCGAGTCCGCGCGTGCGTCGGTGGCGGGCGAGATCGTCGTCTCCGGCCGCGATTTCTACGATTACGCCGCGAAGTACCTGGACGCGCCCGGCATCGACCTGGTGTGCCCGGCGAAGCTCACGGACGCGGAGCTGGTGCAGATGCGCGCGCTTGGCGTGCGCGCGTTCGACGCGATCGGCGGCGAGGGGCTCGCGCGCGTGGACTTCTTTCTCACGGCGGAGGGTTTTGTGGTCAACGAGATCAACACGATGCCCGGTTTCACGCCGATATCGATGTTCCCGCGCTGCTGGCAGGAGACCGGACTGAGCTATCCGGAGCTGATCGGCGAGCTGATCCAGGTGGCGCTGGCGCGGGCCTGAGCTCGCCCCCCTACTTCGCCGGCGCGGATGTTGGCGCCACTTCCGTGTCCAGCGTCGACAGGCACTTCTCGCTCTGCTCGACACTCGCGACCGCGGAGGCGAACTCCGGCAGCACCGACGAATCCGATGCGCCCGAGACATGGTCGATGATCACCTCGGTCGCCGGGTTCCGGCCGAACGTTTGATAGACGACCGTCTTGGCCGCCGGCTTTGACATGAGCACCCAGTCGATGCCGTTCACGGTGACGCACGGCCTGGTGGTCGGACCGATCGGAGGGACGCCGCAGCGGAGCAGGACGGCGGCGGGCTCGCCCCACGCCCCGGTCGCCTGTGCGTCCGTCTGGCGTCGCGCCTTGCCGGCGACCGCGTCCGGCAGCCGGACGCTGATCTCCGCGCAGCCGGGATCGTTCGCGTCGGCGGCGGGATCGAGGGAGACCGTGGTCGCGCAGCCGGTGAGGGCGAATACGGCCGCGGTGAGGAAGGTGGCGAGGATGGTGCGTCGAGCGGACATCGGTTTCAGGCTACCGTTTTGACTCATGGGAATCTCTGGGAGCACCGGCCTGGCCATCGGCGAGACGTCCGAACGGGAGGCGCTGCGGCGTATCGTCCCGCGGCTGCCCCGGTCCGCGGCCGCGCTGGTCGGCCCGGGCGACGACGCTGCCGTGCTCGTCGCGCCAGACGGCCGCTATGTCGTGACGACCGACCTGATGGTTCACGGGCCGGATTTCCGCCTCGCCTGGTCGAGTCCCGCGGATCTCGGCTGGAAGGCCGCCGCGACGAATCTCTCCGATGTCGCGGCGATGGGCGCGGTGCCGACGGCGCTCGTGGTCGCGATCGCCGCGCCGCCGGCTCTGCCCGTCGTCGCCCTCGAAGAGATTGCCGAAGGGCTCCGCGCCGCGTGCGAGGCGCTCGCGCTGGGATGCGGGGTCGTCGGCGGCGACCTCTCCGCCTCCGAGACGCTCACGCTCGCCGTCACCGCGTTCGGCGACCTCCGGGGCCGGTCTCCGGTTCTCCGCAGCGGCGCCCGGCCCGGCGACATCCTCGCGGTCTCCGGCCGGCTTGGCGCGGCTGCCGCGGGACTCCGTCTGCTTTTCCGGCACGCGGTGGATGCCGCGGGCGCGCCCGACCGTGCCGCCTTCGAGCGTGTCGCGGCCGATCATCCCGACCTCGTCGCCGCCCAGCTGCGTCCGGCGCCTCCGATCGCGGACGGGCCTCTCGCGGCCGAGGCCGGGGCCACCGCCATGCTCGACCTCAGCGACGGTCTGACCATCGACGCGCGCCGCGTCGGGGAGGCGAGTGGCGTGGCGATCGACCTCGATCCGGACGCGCTCGGTCCCGACCCGCGCTTGGCGCTCACCGGGGGAGAGGACCACAGTCTGCTCGCCTCCTTCCCCCCGGACGCCGCTCTGCCCGGCGGCTTCCGCCGCGTCGGGGCGGTCCTCGAAGGTGAGGGGCTCTTCGTCGGCGGCCGGCCGTTCGGCGAGCGCGGGGGGTGGGACCCGTACCTCGAGTGGGACGGCTCCGCCGGCTGACTGGGCTCTTCGTCTAACCGGCCGCCGGCTCCAGGTAGTGCAGCGCTGTCTCGCCGTAGGTTCGCGAGTACACCCGCTCCAGACCGTCGGGGACGCTCGGCTCCCCCTCGCGCGCGCTCCGCTCGACGCAGACCAGGGCGTCCGGCGCGAGCAGGGGGACGAGCGCTGTGAGCACCGCCAGCAGCTCCGCGTCCGGCGCATCGTAGGGCGGGTCGAGGAACACCAGGTCGAAGCGGCCTGTCGCGGTCGTGAGGTAGGCTAGGGCGGAGGTCGTCCGCACGTCCACGCTCGGCTGTTCCCCGGGACCCGCCGACCGCACGACGGCCGCCGCGTTCCTCTTGCACACACTCGCCGCAGCAGCGCTTTTCTCGACCAGCACGACGGCCCCCGATCCGCGGCTGGCCGCCTCCAGCCCGAGGGCGCCCGAACCCGCGTACAGGTCGAGCACGCGCGCGCCGCGCACGGCATCCCGCGACTCCAACGCGGAGAACACGGCTTCGCGCACCCGGTCGCTGGTCGGACGGGTGCCGCTTTTCGGCACCTGGAGGGCGAGCGAGCCGGCGAAACCGGAGACGATGCGAGTCATAACCCTCGAAAGCCTAGCCGCGCCGCCCTCCCGCCCGGCAAAGGCGAGGGGGAGGGACGAACGCCTACGATCGAACCATGACCTCCGTCCCCGCTCCGGCCGCCGGCGTCGTCTCCCTCGACGCGAAGCTCACGGGCGTGCTCGGCGGACGCACTGCCGCCGCGTTCGAGAAGGCGTTCGGGACGCGCACCGTCGCCGATCTCCTCAGCCACTACCCGCGCCGCTACGCGCGCCGCGGTGAGCTGACCGCGCTGGCGAACCTGCCGCTGGACGAGAACGTGACGATCATCGCCGAGGTGCTGCGCGTGCAGGAGCGGTCGATGCGGGCGCGGCGCGGCAGCATCCTGGAAGTCAAGATCTCCGACGGCGAGGGCATCCTGACCCTCACTTTCTTCAACCAGTCCTGGCGGGCGAAGGACCTGACGCCCGGTGCGCGCGGCATATTCGCGGGCAAGGTCTCGGCCTATCGGGGTGCTCTGCAGCTGGCGCATCCCGACTACGAGCTGTTCGAGCCGGACGCCGGCAACACGGTGGACTCGGGCAGTGCAACGGCGAAGGAGTGGGCGCAGACCCCGATCCCGATCTACCCGGCCACCGGCGCCGTCGCCAGCTGGCAGGTGCAGAAAGCGGTTGGCCTGGCGCTGGATGCGCTCGGGCGCATCGAGGACCCGGTTCCCGCGGGCATTGTCGCCGAGCGCGGGCTCATCTCATTCCGGGACGCCCTGGAGGGCGTCCACCGGCCGCAGAAGGACTCCCAGTGGCAGCGCGCTCGTGACGCTCTGCGCTTCCAGGAGGCGTTCGTGCTGCAAGCGGCCCTGCTGCAGCAGCGGGCCGCCGCGCGTGCCGTCGCCGCCACCCCTCGCCGCGCCGTGCCCGGCGGTCTCCTGGAGCGTTTCGACGCCGGGCTGCCGTTCGCCCTGACCGATGATCAGGCCCTGGTCGGTGGCGAGATCGCGCGGGATCTGGATGCGGACGCCGCGATGCACCGGCTGGTGCAGGGCGAGGTCGGCTCCGGCAAGACCCTTGTGGCGCTCCGCGCGATGCTCGCTGTCGCGGACTCGGGCGGGCAGTCCGCTCTGCTCGCGCCGACGGAGGTGCTCGCTGCCCAGCACCTCCGCTCGATCGCCGCCATGCTCGGCCCCGGCCTCTCCATCGAGCTGATGCCGACGCTTCTGACCGGTCAGCTCTCCGCCGCGGAACGTAAGCGCGCTCTGCTGCGCACGGTCTCGGGCCAGTCGCGCCTCGTCGTCGGCACCCACGCTCTGCTCGGCGATGCCGTGACGTTCTACGACCTCGGGCTCGTCGTGGTCGATGAGCAGCACCGGTTCGGGGTCGAGCAACGGGAGGAGCTGCGGGCCAAGGGCGGGACGCCGCCGCATGTGCTCGTGCTCACGGCGACGCCCATCCCGCGCACGGTCGCCATGACCGTCTTCGGCGACCTGGACGTCTCGACCATCGCTCACCTGCCGGCCGGACGGCAGGTGATCGAGAGTTTTGTTGTCCCACTCGTAGACCGGCCCGGCTGGGAGCGTCGCATCTGGGAGCGCGCCTCGGAGGAGATCGCGAAAGGCCGTCAGGTTTTCGTGGTCTGCCCGGCTATCACCGGGAAGGAGACCGAGGAGGATACAGGCCAGCCGGAGCAGGAGACGGAGGCGGCTTTCTCGCCCGACGCCCCCGCCCGCCCGATCGCGAACGTCGAGTCTGTCGCCGCGCAGGTGCGCGCCGACCTTCTTTTCGCCTCCGCTCGCATCGGCGTCCTGCACGGCGGGCTGCCCTCCGAGGCCAAAGACGAGACCATGCGCTCGTTCGCCGTCGGCGACATCGACCTGCTGATCGCCACGACCGTCATCGAGGTCGGCGTCGACGTTCCGAACGCGTCCGTCATGATCGTCCTCGATGCCGACCGGTTCGGCGTCTCGCAGCTGCATCAGTTGCGCGGCCGGGTAGGCCGGGGCGGCGTCCCCGGCCTCTGCCTTCTTGTCACGGCGGCTGGGCAGGACACACTGGCGCGCGAGCGGGTGGAGGCCGTCGCGGCCACCCTGGACGGCTTCGAGCTCGCGAACATCGATCTCGAACTGCGGCGCGAGGGCGATGTGCTCGGCAGCCGTCAGTCGGGCGGACGCTCCTCGCTCCGGTTGCTGCGCGTCGCCAGCGACGGCGAACTGATCGCCGAGGCGCGGGTCGCGGCCGAGGAGACGCTCTCCGCTCCGGACGGGCTGGCCGCGCAGCCCGCGCTCGCTGCCGCTCTCGCGCGTCGGTTGGACGAGACCGAGCGGGCCTTCCTCGGAAAGTCGTGATCCCGCCGCGGCCGCGAGCATGACGGATTGACAACGAAATGCAGGGACCCCGGAGAGCCGGGGGTTCCGGGATAGGGTGAGGTCCTATGCACAGGATCGCCGTAGTACCTGGATCGTTCGACCCGGTCACTCTCGGGCACCTCGACGTGATCGAGCGTGCCGCGAGGATGTGGGACGAGGTCCACGTCTTGGTGGTCCACAACCCGGACAAGAGCGCGCTGCTGCCCATCGCGCAGCGCGTGGCGCTGCTGGACCGGTCGATCGAGGACGCCGGCATCGCTGGGAACATCGTCGCGTCCTGGTCGGTCGGCCTGCTGGTCGACTATTGCACGGATATCGGCGCGCACGTTCTTGTGAAGGGCATCCGTTCGCAGGTGGATGTCGCCTACGAGACGCCGATGGCCATCGTCAACCGTCACCTCGCTGAGGTGGAGACAGTTTTCCTGCTGCCGAATCCGGCCAACGCGCACGTCTCCAGCTCGCTCGTCCGCCAGGTTGCGTCTCTGGGTGGCGACGTCAGCCCGTACGTCCCCGCCGCCGTCTCCGAGCTGCTGTCCTCGTCATGACCGCGCCGGGAGCTTGACCGGGTAAGAGAACAAGATCGGGCTGGACCCGTCCCTTATTCCAGTCGGGCTGTCCAGCGGCGTGAAGCGCGCGTTTGCGGCCATCGACCGACGTCCGGAGCGAGGTGGCACTGCTCCCTGTGTCTCTCCTGCCAGACGGCTGGCCGTCGGCCGCGAACACGGGGCGGACAGCGTAAAATGGCAGACTGTGACCAGGATAAGAACGAACCCGTATACGGTCAATGTGTACGAACTGCTGCGTCGTCCAGGCGAGATGCGCGAGCGGCGGCTGAGCGTCCCGGTGACCGAGCGACTGGGCGAGGGATTGCTCTCGGTGCCCGAGGGTGGCACCGTGGAGCTGGACCTCTGGCTGGAGTCCATGCACGAAGGAATCCTCGTCTCCGGCGAGGCGGAAGCCACGGTGACCGGCGTCTGCGGGCGCTGCCTGAAAGACATCGAGCAGCCGGTCGGAGTCGATTTCCAGGAACTTTTCGCGTATCCTGCTGAGGAAGCTTTCGATTATGAGGTTCACGACGACCACGTGGATCTTGAACCTATGATCAGGGATGCGGTGGTGCTGTCACTGCCGTTCCAGCCGGTGTGCCGGCCGGATTGCCCTGGTCTCGATCCCGAGACCGGCGAGCGCCTGGCGGATGTACCGGACCGGGAACCCGGGCAGGCCATCGATCCGCGCTGGTCCGCGCTCGCCGGTTTTCAGGCTTCCGACACCGCTGTCACATCGACAGAGCACACGAGTAATGCCCCGGACGCCGGGGCCGGAGAAGAGAGATAGTCATGGCCGTTCCGAAGCGGAAGCAGTCTCGCGCCAACACCCACGCCCGTCGTTCGCAGTGGAAGGCCGAGGTCCCCACGCTCGTCAAGACCGTCGAGAACGGCAAGGTCACCTACAGCCTGCCGCACCGCGCCAAGGTCGTCGAGGACTCCGCGGGCACCGCGCTCTTCCTCGAGTACAAGGGCCGCAAGGTCGCCGACGTCTGATTGGCGCTCGAATGGTCGGCGAGAACACTGACCGCAGCGCACTTCTCGAGAAGCTCGGGGTCGACATCGACCCCGAGCTTCTCGAGCTTGCGCTCACGCACCGGTCCTATGCGTACGAAAACGGGGGCATCCCGAATAACGAGCGTCTGGAATTCCTCGGAGACTCGATCCTCGGGCAGGCCGTTACGGTCAAGCTCTTCCGGGAGAACCCCGGCCTCGACGAGGGAGAGCTCGCCAAACGCCGGGCCAGCCTCGTCTCCTCCGTCGCACTGGCGGAGGTCGCCCGCGGTATCGGGCTGGGGGAGTACCTGCTGCTCGGCCGCGGCGAGAACCAGAGCGGCGGGCGCGAGAAGGCGTCCATCCTCGCCGACACCGTCGAGGCGGTGATCGGCGCTGTGTATCTGGACGCCGGTGGCGATGAGGCGACCGCTCTCGTGCTCCGCCTGATCGGTCCGCTCCTGGCCGACCCCGATCGTTTCGGGGCCGCGATGGATCCCAAGACCAGCTTGCAGGAGGCCGCCGCCCACCACGGCGCGGGCCAGCCGGTCTACACCGTCATCAACACCGGTCCGGACCACTCGAAGACCTTCCACGCCACCGTGGATGTCGGCGGTCTGGTCACCGCGAGCGGTGAGGGGACCAGCAAGAAGCAGGCCGAGATGGCCGCCGCCCTCAGCGCTTGGACCGCGCTCACGAACCACCGTGCCCGAACTCCCCGAGGTTGAGGTCGTCCGCGCGGGCCTCGCCCCCGCGGTCACCGGCGCGACCATCCTCGGCGTCGAGGTGTTCGAGCTACGCTCCCTGAAACGCCACGACCCGCTGGCCGGCTCGTTCGAGTCGCTCCTCACCGGCCGCAGTATGCAGACACCGGCCCGTCGTGGGAAATTCCTCTGGATTCCCCTCGACAGCTCACCGAGGAGTGCGATCGTGGCCCACCTCGGGATGAGCGGCCAGATTCTGCTTCGCGACCCCGGCACTGTCGAGAATGGCCTGCTGCGCATCCGGCTGTACATCGAGCATCCTGAGCACGGTGAGCTCTGGGTACACTTCGTAGACCAGCGCCTCTTCGGCTCGATGGCCGTCGACGCCCTCGTCCCGACGGTGGACGGCGCTCCCGCCGGGCTCGGGACGGACGAAGCGCTCCTCCCGGCTCAGGTCAGTCACATCGCCCGTGACCCGCTCGACCCCGTCTTCGACGATGCCGCGTTCGCCGCCGTTCTTGCGCGCCGCCGCAGTGGCATCAAACGTGTCCTCCTTGACCAGACACTCATCAGCGGCATCGGCAATATCTATGCCGATGAATCGCTCTGGGCGGCGCGCATCCATTACGACCACCCTGCGACCGCCCTCAGCCGTCCGAGGGTGCGCACGCTGCTCGCCGAGCTGCGCCGCGTGCTCGGAAGGGCTCTCGCGGAGGGCGGCACGAGCTTCGACGCCCAGTACGTCAACGTGAACGGCGCCTCCGGGTATTTTTCCCGATCCCTTCACGTTTATGGGCGGCAAGGCCAGCCCTGTGACCGCTGCGGCACCGCGATCGTGCGCGAGAGCTTCATGAACCGGGGTTCGCACTTCTGCCCGAGGTGCCAGCGGATGTGATCGACGTTAGGCTCACGGTTTGTGAGTCACGGGGGGATTGCGCTCTCCTCGCGGATGATTTGGCAATGATGGTCCGGATTCCAACTCACGGATAGCCAGCCTAGGTAAGTGACCAAGCCAGCGTCCTTTACCAGCATGAATACCGTGAGCGCTTCGAACGACCACCCTGACGTCCCGTTGTTCAACATCCAGAGCACTGTGAGGTTCTCGAGTGCGTCTGCGATCCCGACCCCTACGGGAGCCAAATGAGAAACGCGACGTTGGGTTGCAATCGTTTCGCAAGAGCTGACCCTCGCGTAGCTGAGGATGAAGAGGAAGTCCGCGGGGATGAAGAAGAATCGGTAAATGTCGATCGATCTCGATTCTCCGTATGTCTCGAGCGACGCCTGAACATACTCCGGCGAAAAATCTGCCCTCATATCAAGCGGGCCAACGTCATGCGAGGCGAAGCGCAACCACAGGCCGAGGCCATTGATCAATACGAGGAGCGCCCAAAATGCCACCGAAGTTGCTTGTGGCCTGACCCTTCCAGTGTCTAGCGACCATGCCCGATGCGGGTCTGTGGTGTTTCGGGTTGGTTGACTCATTATGCCCTTTCATCCGGATATGCGGATAAAGGTACATGATCCGAACGGAGAATCCTTCGCTCGATAGAATCGAAAGGTAGCGTTCGAAACGAGAGAAGTGGCCGATGAGCACCCAAACGTTGGACGCGGCGATGCTAATCTTCCGCGCCTTAGTGGAACTGAGCCGCGCTCGTATCGTGGCAGCGCTCATCGAACGTAAGGGTGCGGCAACCGTCGGCGACCTTCAGGAAACTGTCGAAATGCCGCAATCTACCGTCTCCCGGCATCTACGCGTGCTCCTGGATGCGGGAATCGTCAGCGTTACCCGCAATGGAGAACAGCGCGTCTACCAACTTGACGTGCATCGTGAAGCGTTGGCCGCAGTCGAGACTCTGGTGTTGGCGGTGCGGTCGTGCCAGCGCCCAGATGAGCAATGAGATCGCAACAACGCAGGCTCATGCCTCGCAAGTCGGTCTCAGGGCTGGATGGGACTGCATGATTGCAGTGACAAAGAGCCGTGCCCCGAGTGGCGAGAGCGCCCAACGACGCAGGCCTCGTTGAGCAGTATCCGACCACTCGTAGGCATCTATGGTCCCGGTCCTGCAATCTGGAGCTATCTCGGACATGTCCGGACAAGGTTTTCGTATGAATGCGAGTTACTGCGGTAGCCGGGCTACTTCTCCCACAGTCTCAATGTCTACGGTCAGCAGGGCAAGCCGTGCCCCCCTGCGGCGGCCCCCTCGTCCGCGAGCGGTTCATGAACCGCGGCTCCCATCTCTGCCCCCGTTGCCAGCGCCCCCGCTGACCCGCCCCGGCCCCGACGGTCTTTGACCGCGCGAAGGGAGGCCGTGAGTGAGGAGGGAAACCCCGCTGCCAGCGCGAACCGGTGGATGCGCCCCGGGAACCTCCTGGAGCGGCGTCGCGATCGAGTACATCACGAATGTTTGTAAAGCCGATTGATCGTTTTGATTTCGATTGTGTAAATCTACATCGGCGAGGCGGTCACAAATGCTTGTAAGGCACGGGAGGGATGACCGACCGGTCTAGCCGCCCACGATCGATGCCAACGCGGACGCCGTTGCCCGTGCTCAAGCGGATCGTGCGGGCGAGGTGGCGACGACGCCTGGGGCCGGTGCAGATCGCCGGCGAGCTTGGCCTTCCCGCCTCGACCGTCCACGCCGTCCTGGTGTGCTGCCGCATCAACCGGCTCTGCACCATTGATCGGGTCACGGGCGAGCCGATCCGTCGCTACGAGCACGACCACCCTGGATCGCTGATCCATGTCGACGTGACGAAGTTCGGCAACATCCCCAACGGCGGCGGCTGACGATTCGTCGGCCGCGTCCAGGGCGAACGCAACCGGGAAGCGACCGCCACCCGCACGAAGAGCAGGAACCACCGCTACGAGCCACGGTTGGGCACCGCGTTCGTCTACACGATCATCGACGACCACTCCCGCGTCGCCTACGCCGAGATCTGCTCCGACGAGAAGGCGGACACCGCGATCGGTGTCCTGCGGCGTGCTGTCGCCTGGTTCGCCGACCGGGATGTCAGCGTCGAACTCGTCCTCTCGGACAACGGCTCCGCCTACAAGTCCTACGCCTGGCGAGACGCCTGCACAGAGCTCGGGATCAGGGCGAAGAAGACCCGACCATACCGACCACAGACCAACGGGAAGATCAAACGCTTCCACCGCACACTCGCCGACGGCTGGGCCTACGCCCAGTTCTATGGTTCAGAGGCCGAACGACGAGAAGCACTCCCCGGCTGGCCCCACTTCTACAATCATCACCAGCACCACTCCGCCATCAGAGCCCCACCCATTAGCAGAATCGACAACAACCTCCCTGGACATCACACCTAGACCGGTCATGGGCGCAATCGGGGCGTGGCGGAGGGCAGGAGCCGGAGAGCTGGCGTCATCCGCCGGGTGCTCTGGCCCGCCACGCGCGAAAGCGCCGGACCGTCGGGGACGGCCGGCGCTTTCGCGGAGGCGGTTGTGCGGCTCAATGGTCGCTGTGGCCCGACTCGAGTTCACCGCGGGTGGGCGGCACGATGCGGTCCTCGAAGAACCAGCGGGACAGACTTGAGCGCATCCGGCTGCCGAAGGTGATCTTGCCCTGCTTGTTCGGGCGGATCATTAGGGGTTCGTACGCCTCGAAGCTGACCAGAAGCCAGCGCTCGTAGTCGCTCAGCTGCTCGTGGACCTCGATGAACTCGCCACCCGGAAGCTTCACGATCCGGCCGGTCTCGAACCCGTGCAGCGCGATCGACCGGTCCTTCTTCTGGAGCGCGAGACAGATGCGCTTCGTGATGAAGTAGGCGATGATCGGGCCGACGATGAGCAGCGCTTGGAGAGAGTGGATGACCCCCTCCATCGTGACCTTGAAGTGCGTCGCGATCAGGTCGGAGCTTGCCGCCGCCCAGAACACCGCGTAGAACGTGACACCGGCGGCGCCGATGGCAGTGCGGGTGGCCTGATTGCGCGGACGGTCCAGGATGTGGTGCTCGCGCTTGTCGCCGGTGATCCACGCTTCGATGAACGGGTAAATCATGACGGTCACGATGAACAGGCCGAGGATGGCGACCGGGACGATGATGTTCCACGACCAGGTGCGCTCCAGCCACACAAACTCCCAGCCCGGCGGCACGAGACGAAGCGCACCGTCCGCGAAGCCGATGTACCAGTCTGGCTGAGTCCCCGCGGAGACGGGGGAGGGGTCATACGGTCCGTAGTTCCACACCGGGTTGATGGTGAACAGCGATGCCATGAGCGCCACGACGCCGAAGACGATGAAGAAGAAGCCGCCGGCCTTGGCCGCGTACACCGGGAGCACCGGGTAGCCGACCACGTTGCCCTGCGTGCGGCCTGGGCCGGCGTACTGGGTGTGCTTGTGGACGACCACGAACACCAGGTGCAGCGCGATGAACGCGAGCACCATCGCCGGGAGCAGCAGGATGTGCAGCGTGTAGAGGCGTCCGACGATCGCGGTGCCCGGGAACTCGCCGCCGAACAGCAGGAACGAGATCCAGGTGCCCACCACCGGAAGACCCTTGATCAGTCCGTCGATGATGCGGAGGCCGTTGCCCGAGAGGAGGTCGTCCGGGAGCGAGTAGCCGGTGAAGCCCTCGGCCATTGCGAGGATGAACAGCGTGAAGCCGATCACCCAGTTGAGCTCGCGCGGCTTGCGGAAGGCGCCCGTGAAGAAGACGCGCAGCATGTGCAGCCCGATGGCGGCCACGAAGAGCAGGGCCGCCCAGTGGTGTATCTGGCGCACGAGCAGCCCGCCGCGGACCTCGAAGGAGATGTTGAGGGTGGACTCCATGGCCGCAGACATGTGGATGCCCTTGAGCGGAACGTACGAGCCGTGGTACACGACCTCGGCCATCGACGCCTGGAAGAAGAAGGTCAGGAACGTGCCCGACAGCAGGATGACGACGAAGCTGTAGAGCGCGACCTCACCGAGGAGGAACGACCAGTGATCCGGGAAGATCTTGCGTCCAAACTCTTTGACGGCTCCCGAGACGCTGGTGCGGTCTTCGAGGTAGTTCGCGGCCGCCGCCGTGAAGCCACCCTTCTTGACCGGTGCGGATGCCGCTGGTGCTGCGGCGGTCGTGGTGCTCAATGGCGCTCCCAGAAGCTCGGGCCGACGGGCTCGTGGAAGTCGCTGCGGGCGACCAGATAGCCATCGGCGTCGACGGTGATCGGCAGCTGCGGCAAGGGCCGCTTCGCCGGTCCGAAGATGACCTCGGCCTCGTGCGTGATGTCGAACTGCGACTGGTGGCACGGGCAGAGCAGGTGGTGGGTCTGCTGCTCGTAGAGTGCGACGGGGCACCCGACGTGCGTGCAGACCTTGGAATAGGCGACGATGCCGTCATAGTTCCAGGTCTCGCGGCCCTCGGAGACGTGCAGGTCTTCCGGTTTGAGGCGCATGAGGAGGACGACGGCTTTCGCTTTCTGTTCCAGCATGTCCTCGACGTCGTTGAGCCCTTCGGGGATGACGTGGAAAACGCTGCCCAGAGTGACGTCGGACGCCTTGATCGGGGTGCCGGAGGGATCGCGCGTGAGGCGGATGCCCTTGGCCCACATGGTGTGGCTGAGCTCCTCGACAGGATCGAGGTTCTGCGGCGCGAGGCCGCGGAACAGGACCACCGCGGGCAGCGGGAAGGCGATCAGTGCGCCGATGAGGCTGTTGCGCACCAGGGTGCGGCGGTTGAAGCCCGACTCTTCATCGGCCTGACGGAAGACCTCCGTTGCGCGCTCCGTGGTGCTTTCGGAGCCGCGGACGGGGTGACGGAGGTCGACCCCCTCCTTCTCGTGCATGAGGGCTTTGCCCCAATGCACAGCGCCAATGCCGATGGCGAGGAGCGCGAGGGAGATCCCGAGACCGATGAAGAGGTTGTTCAGCCGGACCGAGCCAGGGTCGCTGTCGTTGATTGGGAAGGCCATGTAGGCGGCGACGGCCCAGACGGAGCCCGCGATCGACAGGTAGAACAGTGTGTAGACCGTCCGCTCGGCTCGGCGCTCCTTCGTGGGGTCGAGGTCGGTGACGCGGGGCCTGTGGGGTGGGAAGCCCGGGTTCGCGACGGCGTCGCGGACGATCACCGCCGTTCCGGGGTCGCCGGTCCGATGCACGTCGACGGCCGATGAACTGGCTGGCGTCAGCTCGTGACCGCCGTTCTCGTCCTGTGCCATTGTTCTCCTTCTTACCGCTGTGCTTCTACAAGTACGCCAGATGGTCCGTCAGTTGGACTTCGCCGTGATCCACACGGTCAGAGCGACGATCGCGCCGAGACCGAAGATCCACAGGAAGAGTCCCTCAGCCACGGGGCCGAGCGAGCCGAGCTCGAAGCCGCCCGGGGACGGGTTGTTCTGGATGTGCTTGAGGTACGTGATGATGTCGGCCTTGCCCTGCGGGTCGACGTTGAGGTCGTTGAACACCGGCATGTTCTGCGGGCCCGTGATCATGGCCTCATAGATGTGCTTGGCGCTCACACCGGTCAGCGGCGGGGCGAACTTGCCCTCGGTGAGCGCGCCCCCGGCGCCGGCGACGTTGTGGCACATCGCGCAGTTGAGCCGGAAGAATTTGGCGCCCTTGGCGGCGTCGCCGTCGGCAGCGAGGTACTTCTGCTCAGGGATCGAGGGGCCGGGAGCGAGGGAAGCGACGTAGTCGGCCAGCTGTGCGATCTCCTCGTCGGTGAACTGCACCGGCTTCTGCTCGGCCTGCGGTCCCTGCATCTGCATCGGCATGCGGCCGGTGCCGACCTGGAAGTCGACCGAGGCGGCGCCGACGCCGATGAGCGACGGGGCGTTGACCGTGCCCTGCGCGTCGAAGTTGTGGCAGGTGGCGCAGTTGTCATTGAACAGCTTCTCACCCTGTTTGATCGACTCCTGCGACGCGGCCTGAACGGTTGTCTGCTCCGCGGCGGTGGTGGTGGTGGTGGTGAAGGCGGCGTAGGCGCCGCCAGTGAGGCCGAGGCCGATCGCCAGCAGAGCGACGGTGGCGAGCGGATGACGGCGACCGCTCTTTCGGGGCGCCTTCGCCGTGTTGTGAGACGGGGTGTTACCGGATACGCGGGGACGCATGAGGTGAGGTCAGCTCCTGATTTCTATCTGATGATGTAGATGACCGCGAACAGTCCGAGCCACACGACGTCCACGAAGTGCCAGTAGTACGACACGACGATGGCGCTCGTGGCCTCCTTGTGGCCGAAGCTCTTGACTGCGTAGGCGCGGCCGACGACGAGCAGGAAGGCGATGAGGCCGCCTGTGACGTGGAGGCCGTGGAAGCCCGTCGTCAGGTAGAAGGCGGAGCCGTAGGCGTTGGAGCTGAGCGAGGTCCCCTCGCTGACGAGCGTCGCGTACTCCAGGATCTGACCCGAGACGAAGACCGCGCCCAGGATGTAGGACAGCACGAACCACTCGACCATGCCCCACTTCCAGAACTGCAGCACACCGCCGGTCCGGTGCGCTTGCAGACGCTCAGCGGCGAACACGCCGAACTGGCACGTCACCGAGCTCAGCACGAGGATCGTGGTGTTGGCCGCCGCGTACGGGATGTTGAGGTGCGCCGTCTCGGCGGCCCACAACGGGCCAGAGGTCGACTTGAGTGTGAAGTAGATCGCGAAGAGTCCCGCGAAGAACATCACTTCGGAGCCGAGCCAGACGATGGTGCCGACGGCCACGACGTTCGGCCGGTTGATCGCCGGCGCGCTCGTGGAAGGGATAAGGGAAGTGCTCGTCACGTAACCTATTATGGCTGAAAAGAAACCGTGGTTTTCTCACCATGAGTGGCGTGAATTCGCCCGGTCCAGGGTGAGGGCAGCCTGAGGTGGTGGTGGAAGATGCGGCTCCCGTGGCGTGTCGCCCTGCAATAGGATCGTTTTATGTCCGAAACGCAGTCCTGGTCGTCCGTGCTCATCGCGCTCCTCGCCCGAGAGGATCTCAGCGTGGCGGACGCGTCCTGGGCCATGCGGCAGGTCATGACCGGCGAGGCGACGGACGCCCAGATCGCCGCTTTCCTCATCGCACTCCGTGCGAAGGGCGAGACGGTGGACGAGATTGTCGGCTTCCGCGACGCCGTTCTGGACCACGCCGTGGGGCTGCCGGTGAACTCGATGGCGCTCGACATCGTCGGCACCGGCGGCGACCGGTTCGGCACGGTGAACATCTCCACCACGGCCGCCATCGTCGCCGCGGGGGCGGGCGTCCCCGTCATCAAGCACGGGAACCGCGCCGCGAGCTCCTCCTCTGGCTCCTCGGACGTGCTGGCCGCTCTCGGCATCGACCTCACCCTGCCGCCGGAGCGCGTGGCAGAGGTGCTCCGGGCGACCGGCATCACCTTCGCGTTCGCGAGCGCGTTCCACCCGGGCTTCGCCAACGCGGCCGCGGTGCGCTCGCAACTCGGAGTGCCGACGGTCTTCAACATCCTCGGCCCGCTGTGCAACCCGGCCAGGCCCGAAGCGTCCGCGGTGGGCGTCGCACCGCTCGACCGCGTTCCTCTCATCGTCGGTGTCTTCCAGACCCGCGGCGCGACCGCGCTGGTCTTCCGGGGCGACGACGGATTGGACGAGCTCTCGACCACCGGCCATAGCCATGTCTGGGAGGTCTCCCGCGGCCTCGTCACCGAGCACGACATCGACCCCCGCGACCTGGGGCTCCCCACCGCTCAGATCGAGGATCTGCTCGGGAAGGACGCCGCTCACAACGCGGCGGTCGTGCGTGCTGTGCTCGCGGGCCAGGAGGGCCCCGTGCGCGACATTGTGGTGCTCAACGCGGCGGCCGGGCTCGTCTCCTACGAGCTCGCGGCCGACCCGTCGAGGGTCCAGGAGCCCATTCTGGACCGGTTCCGTTCGCATATGGCGGTCGCTGCCGAAGCGATCGACTCCGGGGCCGCGGTCTCGAAGCTCGAGGAGTGGGTGGCGGCGACGCGCTGAGGTGTCTCACACCGATTAGCAAGTGAAAGGAAGGGCGTTCAATGAAGAAGCTCATCAACGACGTACCCGACGTCGTGGCCGATTCCCTTGAAGGATTCGGCCGAGCCCACGCGGACCTCGTCAGAGTGTCGCACGATCCTCGTTTCGTCTCCCGGGCCGACGGCCCCGTGAGGGGGAAGGTCGGACTGGTCAGCGGCCACGAGCCGCTCCACGCCGGATTCGTCGGAAAGGGGATGCTGGACGCGGCCGTGCCGGGCGAAGTGTTCACCTCGCCGACGCCGATGCCGATCGTCGAGGCCACCAAGGCCGCGGACGGTGGCGCGGGAGTCCTCCACATCGTCAAGAACTACACCGGAGACGTTCTGAACTTCGAGACGGCGGCCGAGCTGGCTGCTGCGGAGGGCATCTCGGTTCGGGCCGTCGTCACGAACGACGATGTCGCCGTGCAGGACTCGCTCTACACGGCGGGCCGTCGCGGCGTGGCGGGAACGGTGCTGGTCGAGAAGATCGCGGGCGCTGCGGCCGAGCGGGGCGACGATTTGGACGCGGTCGCGGCGGTCGCCGAGAAAGTGAACGCGAATGTCCACTCCATCGGGCTGGCCTTCACCGACAGCACTGTGCCGCACGCGGGAGAGCCCGGGTTCGTGCTGCCGGAGGATCAGATCGAGTTCGGCGTCGGCATCCACGGCGAGCCCGGTCGCGAACGGATCGCGATCGAACCGGCGGACCGGCTGGTCGACCGGATGATGGACGCGATTCTGGCGGATCTGCCCTTCTCCTCCGGTGACTCGGTGCTGCTTTTCGTGAACGGGATGGGCGGAACGCCGCTCTTGGAGCTGTACATCCTGTTCCGGCGTGCGGCCGAGATCCTGGACGAGCGCGGGATCGTGCTCTCCCGCTCGCTCATCGGCGACTATGTCACCTCGCTGGAGATGCAGGGTGCCTCCCTCTCGCTGCTGAAGCTGGACGGCGAGCTGACGGTCCTCTGGGACGCGCCCGTCTACACGGCCGCGCTGCGCTGGGGTCTGTAGGGTCAGGGACCGAGGAGAGAGGAAGCGTCGATGACGCTGGACACGAAATGGGTCGAGGCCTGGATCGGGGCCGCCGCGGCGTCGATCGGGGAGCGCAAGGCCGAGCTGAACACGCTCGACCGGGAGATCGGTGACGGCGACCACGGCGAGAACATGGACCGCGGGGTCCGCGCCGCGCTGGAGGCGCTGAGGAAGCTGCCGGACGACGCGACGCCGAACGCGGCTCTGCGCTCGGTGGCGATGACTCTCATCTCGACGGTCGGCGGAGCCTCCGGGCCGCTCTACGGTACGGCTTTCCTCAAGGCGGCCGAGCCGGTGGTCGACCAGGCCGCGATCGACGGGGAGACGCTGGTCGCGCTGCTCACCGCAGCGCGGGACGGCATCCTGTCCCGCGGCCGAGCCGAACCGGGCGACAAGACCATGATCGACGCGTGGACCCCCGCCGTCGACGCGGCTGCGGCCGCGCAGGCGGCGGGGGAGTCTCCGTCGGCGATCCTGGCCGCAGCGGCCGACGCGGCGGAGAAGGGCGCGGAGGCCACTGAGCCGCTGGTCGCCCGGAAAGGCCGTGCCAGTTACCTCGGCGGACGGTCGACGGGGCACCGCGACCCCGGCGCCCAGTCCACGGCGCTGATCCTGCGCGCCGCGAGCGAGACAGCGGCGTGATGGCCGTGCCGGAGAGCAGGGTCGGGATCGTCTTCGTCTCGCACAGCGCGCAGCTGGCGGTGGGCGCCGTGGCCGTCGCGGCGCAGATGGCCCCCTCCGTCCCTCTCGTTGCGGCCGGGGGGACGGACGACCAGGGGATCGGGACCAGCTTCACGAAGGTGATGACCGCAGTGGGTGAGGCGGACACCGGATCGGGGGCCGTCGTCGTCAGTGACCTCGGCTCCGCTCTCCTCACGGCCGAGACTGTGCTCGACCTGCTGCCGAAGGACGAGCGAGAGCGAGTCCGCGTCGTCGACGGCCCCTACATCGAGGGTGGCGTCGCCGCGGCTGTGGTCGCGGAGACCGGGGCCGGGCTGGACGCGGTGGCGGCTGCGGCCGAGAGTGCGCGTTCCGCGTGGGATGCCGTCCCGGCCTCCCACGACGCCCACCCGAACGCGCCCGAGCCGGACGGCGGCTATTCGCGGGAGGTGCTCGTGCGCAACCCCCAGGGGCTGCACGCTCGTCCCGCGGCCGATTTCGTGAAGCTGGCGAGCACGTTCTCTGCGAAGGTGACCGTGAACGGCAAGGACGCGAAGAGCCTGCTCTGTGTCATGTCGCTCGGGCTGACGGCCGGGGCGACGGCGACGATCTCCTCCCAGGACCGCGGTGGCGCGCAAGCCGTCGACGCGCTGGCGGAGCTGGTCGAGAGCGGGTTCGGCGAGGTGTAGCCGAAAGGGAGAGGATCGGAGCGGAGAAAAGGCGAGACGCGGGAAAGGCCGGGGGGCGGAATGTCCTCCGTTTCAGCGGGCGGTCGGGGCGGCCCAGCGCGGCGTCGTGTCACGCGGCCCGTCAGCCCATTTCGGCGGGGCAGTTCATTCCGGTCATTCCGGCATGTCAGTTCCGTTCGGCGAGCAGTGCCTCGGTCTCGGCCAGCAGGATCGCGGTGCAGAGCCCGTCGAGGGCGGTGCGCAGTTCGCTCAAGGGCGGGAAGGTCGGCGCGATGCGGATGTTCGCGTCGCGCGGGTCCTCGCCGTGGGGAAAGGTCGCGCCGGCCGGAGTGACCGCGATGCCGGCCTCTTTGGCGAGCAGCACCGCGCGCTTGGCACAGCGGTTCAGCACGTCGAGGCTGACGAAGTAGCCCCCCTTCGGGGCGTTCCACGACCCGGCGCCCCACGGCTCCAGTCGCGCCCGGAACACCTCGTCCACCGCGGCGAACTTCGGTTCCAGGAGAGCGCGGTGCTTCGCCATGTGCGCGGTCAGGCCGTCCTCGTCCCGCAGCAGCTGCGCGTGACGGAGCTGGTTGAGCTTGTCCGGGCCGATGCTCTGCGCGGCGCTGTTGCGCTGGAACCAGGCGATGTTCGCCTCGGAGCCGCCGATGAATGCGACGCCGGCGCCGGGGTAGGTGACCTTGGAGGTGGAGGTGAAGACGAGCGGACGGTCCGGGTTGCCCGCCTCGGCGGCCAGGGCGAGGACGTCGATCGGCTCCGGAACGTCATCGCTGAGGTGATGGACGGCGTAGGCGTTGTCCCAGAACAGGCGGAAGTCGCCAGCGGCCGGCAGCGAGACCAGCTGGCGGACGACTTCGTCGCTGTACACGGCCCCGGTCGGGTTGGAGTACACCGGGACGCACCACATCCCCTTGACGCTGTCATCGGTGGCGAGCAGCGAGGCGATTGTCTCGATGTCGGGACCGTCCTCGTTCATGGGGACGGGGATCATGCGGATTCCGAAGCGTTCCAGGATGGTGAAGTGCCGGTCGTAGCCGGGCACCGGTGTCAGGAAGCTGATCGCCTGACGGCCCCACGGCAGCTCGCCGCCGGGGACGCCGTGCAGGAGCGCCTGGGCGATGGCGTCGTGCATGATCGTGAGGCTCGAATTGCCGAGCGCGAGCAACTGCGCCGCCGGCACCCGGAGTGCGCCGGCGAAGATCGATCGCAGCTCGGGGAGGCCGTTCGGACCGCCGTAGTTCCGCAGGTCGGTTCCGGCGGCGTCCCGGTATTCGCCGCCGGGGAGGCGGAGGAGGGCGTCTGAGAGGTCGAGCTGTTCGGCGGAGGGTTTGCCGCGGGTGATGTCCAGGGCGAGTCCGGCGGCCTTCAGCTCATCGTAGGCGCGGGCGAACTCCGCGTGCGTGGCGCGGAGCCCTGCGGTGTCGAGGTCGGCGAGGGGGGCGGGGGAGGTGGTCACATTTCGATCGTACCGGCGTGCGGGGGTGCTCGCCCGGCCAGGCTGTGCGAACATTCACAGTGTGACCGGTGAAGCGAACCGACAGCGTGGCAGGACCCGCTTGAGGATCTACGTCGCGCTGGCGGTCGGGGCGATCGTGGCAGTCGGCATGAGTTTCGTCCCCGTCGTCCGCTATGCCCTCCTCGCCGGCTGGGCAGCGGCGTGCGCCGTCTACGTGGTGTGGGTGTGGCTGGTCGTCTGGCGGTTGGACGGCCCGCAGACGCAAGCCAATGTGACGCTGGAGGATCCGGGACGGCGGATCTCCGACCTCGTCCTCATCCTGGCCTCGACGGCGAGCATCTTCGCGGTCGTGTTCGTGCTCATGGACGCCCGTACGCTGAAGGGCGGCGCTCAGCTCGGCGTCGCGCTGCTCGCCATCGTGAGCGTCGCGCTGTCGTGGCTACTCGTCCACACGCTCTTCGCGTTGCGCTACGCGCGCATGTACTACCGTCGGGGTGGCGGCATCGACTTCAACCAGCAGGCGCTTCCGCGCTATAGCGACTTCGCCTACTTCTCCTTCACCCTTGGGATGACCTTCCAGGTGTCGGACACGAACATCTCGAACTCGCACATTCGCCGGACGGTTTTGCGGCACACACTGCTCTCGTACGTGTTTGGGACGGTGATCGTCGCAGCGTCGGTGAACCTGGTGGCCGGGCTCACCTGAGGTAGCGGAGGAAGCGGTAGCGCATCCCGTTCTCCGCCGTCAGCCAGGGGGTGGGCTGCGCGTGCCATTCGGGTCCCAGCGCGGGCGCGGGCGTGTCGCCCGCGACAGCGAGGTCGATCTCGGTGACCTCGACGCGGTCGGCGAGAGGGAGCGCCTGACGATAGAGCTCCCCGCCGCCTATGACCCACACCGTGTCGTCGCTGGCGGCGGAGAGAGCTCCGGGCAGGGCGTGCGCGACCTCCGCGCCCGGCGCGTTCCACCCCTCCTGGCGGGTGACAACGATGTTGCGCCGGCCGGGGAGCGGCCGGAAGCGGTCGGGGAGCGACTCCCAGGTGCGGCGTCCCATCACGACTGGCTCGCCGCCGGTCAGCTCGCGGAAGTGCCTCAGATCCTCGGGGAGGCGCCAGGGCATCGTCCCGCCGGCGCCGATGACGCGGTTGCGGGCCTGCGCCCAGATGAGGGCGATGCTCATACCGCGACGGCGGCGCGGATGGCCGGGTGGTGCCGGTAGCCCTCGAGCACGAAGTCCTCGTAGCGGTAGTCGAAGACGCTTTCCGGTCTGCGCGCGAAGCGAAGCGCAGGAGCTGGGAACGGGTTACGGCTCAGCTGCTCGTTCACCTGCTCGATGTGGTTGTCGTAGATGTGGACGTCCCCGCCCGTCCAGACGAACTCGCCCGGTTCGAGTCCCACCTGCTGGGCGACCATGAGCGTGAGGAGCGCGTAGCTCGCAATGTTGAACGGAACGCCGAGGAACATGTCGGCGCTGCGCTGGTACAGCTGGCAGGAGAGCTTGCCGTCGGCGACATAGAACTGGAAGAAGGCGTGGCAGGGCGCGAGCGCCATATCCGGGATGTCCGCGACGTTCCAGGCGGAGACGATGATGCGGCGCGAGTCCGGGTCGCGGCGGAGCGTGTCGACGACCTGCTGGATTTGGTCGATGTGCGTGCCGTCCGGGGACGGCCAGGAGCGCCACTGAACCCCGTAGACAGGGCCGAGTTCGCCCCGCTCGTCGGCCCACTCGTCCCAGATGCTCACGCCATTCTCGCGCAGCCAGCCGACATTGCTGTCGCCGCGGAGGAACCAGAGCAGTTCGTACGCGATCGACTTGAAGTGGACCCGCTTGGTCGTGATCAGCGGGAAGCCGTCCGCGAGGTCGAACCGGAGCTGGCGTCCGAAGACGCTGCGCGTGCCCGTCCCGGTGCGGTCGGATTTGTGGCTGCCGTTCGCGAGGACGTCGCGCAGCAGGTCTTCGTACGGGGTCGGGATCGGCGTGGTCATCGAGACGATGGTACTTCCCACGAGGCCGGGACGGCCGCTGACCCGCGGGACGCGGTGGCCGCCGGCGTGGAGCCGGGACGCGCAGGCCCGAGTGCGGGCGGCTCGCCGGCGGGTAGGCTGAGGGGGTGCCGAACGCCATCCTCACGCTTCTCACCGTCCGCGAGGCCGCCGAGACGCTCTGGCCGCTCTCGGGGGCGGAGAGCTGGGACGCGCCCGGACTGGTCTGCGGGGACCCGGCCGCGAGCGTCGAACGCATTCTGCTGGCGGTGGACGCTGTGGCCGCGACCGTCGAGGAGGCCATCGAAACCCGAAGCGATCTGCTGATCGCCCACCATCCGCTGCTGCTGCGCGGTGTGACCTCGATCGCCGAGGACCGCTACAAAGGCGCGCTGCTCGCGAAGCTCATCCGGGGCGGCTGCGCGCTCCTCGCCGCGCACACCAATGTCGATGTCGTCGCGCAGGGGACCAGTGCGGTGCTCGCCGCGCGGCTCGGGCTGACCGGAACGACGCCGATCGTCCCCGCCGCCGACGGCGTCACCGGCATCGGCCGGGTCGGGACACTGTCCCGGCCCTCGACGCTCGGTGCGCTCGCCCGCTCGCTGGCCGGCCTCCTTCCGCCCACCGCGGGCGGTGTCCGTGCTGCGGGCGACTTCCACCAGCCGGTCTCCCGCGTTGCCCTGTGCGGCGGCGCCGGGGACTCGCTGCTAGGTTCGGCGGCCGTGCTCGGCGCCGATGTCTACATCACCGCCGACCTCCGGCACCATCCCGCCTCCGAAGCCCGAGAGCAGGCGCTGGCCGGCGGCGGCCCCGCGCTTCTTGACGTGTCGCACTGGGCCAGCGAGTGGCTCTGGCTGGAGACAGCCGCCGGGCAGCTGCGTGCCGCCCTTCCCGGCCTCGAGGTCGTTGTCAGCGAACTGCGCACCGATCCGTGGGATTTCGCCATCCTGCCGTGACCATCCCTTTCCGAGAGAGCAGAGCACCGTGAAAGCCAGTCCCGCCGACCAGAACGAACTCCTGCGGCTCCAGACCGCGGACACCCGCATCGCGCAGCTCGACCACGTCGCGGGAACGCTGCCGCAGAGCGCCGAACGGGCGGCGTTGCAGCCCGACGTCGAAGTAAAACGCGCCAGTTGGATCGCGGCGACCGGCGAGCTGGAGGACGCGCGAGCAGAGCTGAAGCGCGTCGAGTCGGATGTGGAGCTCGTGGAAGCGCGGATCAAGCGAGACACCGACCGTGTGCAGCGGACCTCCTCCGTCAAGGACGTCCAGGCGCTCGAGGCCGAGCTGGCCTCGCTCGCCAAGCGTCAAAGCGACCTTGAGGAGATCCAGCTGACGGTCATGGAGCGCGTGGACGGACTCGAGCAGGCGCTCGCTGCCGTCGACGCCGAGCGCGCCGAGCTGACCGCGCGCGTCGAGGCGCTTGAGGCGGCTCGCGACGAGGAAGCCGCCAGGATCGCGGCGCAGCGCGAGGGGCTGGCGCGCGACCGGGCGGCGATCGCCGGTGCGCTCCCGCCCGACCTCATCGAGCTCTACGAGCGGCAGCGCACCCGCTACGGCATCGGCGCCGCACTGCTCCTGCGCGGGGTGTCGATGGGCTCGAATGTGACGCTCACCGAGTCCGATCTCGCCGAGATCCGCCGGGCGGCGGTCGACGATGTCGTGCTCTGCCCCGACAGCGGGGCCATCCTCATCCGCACCGAGGAGTCCGGGCTGTAGCCCACCTCTGCCGCCCGTCTGGCGGCGGGACCCGGGAACGCTGCGCTAGAATCGAGCCCGGAATGGGTCGGCAAGACGGTCGCGTCGGTCTGCGTCAGCGGGCCGCCGAGGAACGTCCGGGCTCCGCAGAGCAGGGCGGTGGGTAACACCCACCCGGGGCAACCCGCGAGAAAGTGCAACAGAGAGCAGACCGCCACGGGCTCCGGCCCGCGGTAAGGGTGAAACGGTGGTGTAAGAGACCACCAGCGGCCGGGGCGACCCGGCCGGCTGGGTAAACCTCGCCCGGAGCAAGGTCAGACAGGGAACGATGGGGTGGCTCGCTCCGTTCCCGGGTAGACCGCTAGAGGGCGGCGGCGACGTCGTCCCGAGAGAGATGGCCGTCCACGGCGCGCAAGCGCCGTGACAGAACCCGGCGTATCAGCCGGCCCATTCCCCGCCCCGCGGGGTGTCCGTCCTCATTTTTTCCACCGGACTGTGCGGGAAGAGCGAGGAACCGATCGCTAGGGGTTCGCAGCCAGTGCCGCCGCGCCGAGGATGCCCGCGTTGTTCCGGTGGACCGCGGGCACGATCTCCGTCTTCAGATCCAGCAGCGGAAGGAACTCCGTGTGGTTCTTCGAGACGCCGCCGCCGACGATGAACAGATCCGGCGTGAACAGGAACTCCACGGTCGAGTAGTACTTCTGCAGGCGCTTGGCCCACTTCTCCCACGACAGGTCCTCACGCTCCTTCGCGGAGAAGGCGGCGCGCGATTCGGCGTTCTTGCCGTCGATCTCCAGGTGCCCGATCTCGGCGTTCGGGATGAGGACGCCGTCATAGATGAGCGCCGAGCCGATGCCGGTGCCGAGGGTGGTCATGATGACGAGGCCGTCGCGGCCCTTGGCGGCCCCGAAGCGGGTTTCGGCGTAGCCGGCGGCGTCGGCGTCGTTGACGAAGTGGATGTCGCGGCCGAGGGCCGTCTCGAACAGCTTCTCGGCCGCCAGGCCGATCCACTTCTTGCTGATGTTGGACGCCGAGAGCGTCACGCCGCGGCTGACGATCGCGGGGAAGCAGACACCGACGGGGGCGTGGGGCTCTTCGGCCGCGAGCTGCTGCACGATCTCTCTGGTCGTCTCGACGATGTCCTCGGGACCGCCGCCCTGGGGGGTGGGCAGCTTGACGCGGTCGCTCACGAGTTCGCCGCTGACGAGGTCGACCAGCCCCCCCTTGATGCCGGTGCCGCCGATGTCGATTCCGATTGCGTGGTTCGAGCTCATGCCCACGAATCTACCCTGCCGCCGATGTGGCGCGCTGACCTCTCAGCGTCCTCGACCCGGCCCTGACCGAGCATCCCGCCGGAGCCGCCCCAGTCATGGCAGCGTCAGGATCTCCGCTCCCCGCTCGGTGACCACGGTCGTGTGCTCGAACTGGGCGGTGACGCTTCGGTCTCGGGTGACCACCGTCCAGTCGTCGGCCCACATGTCCCACTCGTGCGTCCCGAGCGTGAGCATCGGCTCGATGGTGAACACCATCCCGGGCTCCATGACGTCGTCGTGCTGCGGCGCCGAGTCGTAGTGCGGGATGATCAGCCCCGAGTGGAAGGACGCTCCCACGCCGTGCCCGGTGAAGTCGCGCACGACCCCGTAGCCGAAGCGTTTCGCGTAGGACTCGATCGCCCGGCCGATCACGTTGACCTGCCGGCCCGGCGCGACTGCCTTGATCCCGCGGTTCAGTGCCTCGCGCGTCCGCTCGACCAGCAGCGACACGTCCTCGGTCGCTGTGCCCACGACGAAGGTCTGGTTGCTGTCTCCGTGGAATCCGTTCTTGTACGCGGTGATGTCGATGTTGACGATGTCGCCGTCGTCGAGCGCTGTATCGTCCGGTATGCCGTGGCAGACGACTTCGTTCACCGAGGAGCACAGCGATTTCGGATAGCCGCGGTAGCCGAGCGTGGACGGGTAGGCGTCGTGCTCGATCAGGAACTGGTGCCCGATCGCGTCCAGCTCCTCGGTTGTGACCCCCGGACGGGCGGCCTCGCCCACCAGCGCGATCGCCTGCGCAGCGATCCGGGCTGACTCGCGGATGAGAGCGATCTCCTCCGCCGAGTAGACATCCCCGCGGTCCGATGGCGCCGGGCCCGCTTTCCCTACGTATTCGGGCTGTGGGATGTGGGACGGGACGGGACGGGACGCACTGACGCGACCCGGAATCAGGTGACCGGTGGAATCCTTGGGCATAGGATCAAGCCTATGACGGCCGATGACACCGACGGCATCGAGCACGACGCCGAGCACAAGTACTGGTACAACCTGAAGACCGGTCAGGTTGAGCGGGGTTTCCTCTCTCCCGCCCCCGACCGCGTCGGGCCGTTCGACACCCACGCCGAGGCGGAGCGCGCCCTGGAGAAGCTGCGCGAGAACAGCGCCAAGTGGGCGGAGGAGGACGCGGAGGACGACCGCTAGACGCCCTCCACCGTCAGGGCAGTGACCCGGCCGGCTGCGCAGAGGCCGACGCTCCGGTTCACATCGCTCCACGAGCGAAACGGTGTGAACCGGGGGCGCTCAGTGGTGTTCAGACGTGGTTCGGACAGCCGCCGAAGCTGAGCGGGATAGCTCCCTCATAGCGGCCGTTTTCAACCAGAGATGTGTCCGTGTCGAACTCGACCGCGTGGTAAGCGACCTCGATTTTACCCGTCTTAGGGTCTTGCGTGATGAGAACGTTGGGGAACTTCGCGTCTATCCGCCACTTGCCGTTGTCACCGACATAGGCGATGCCGGCGACACCGCGCTTCAGGATCGATGGTGTGCCCGGTATCAGCGTGTAGGTGATCGTCACATAATGCCTCGCTACTCCGGTGCCGTTGAAGGAGATGCACTTCAGCGTTCCCGCGCATCTCGGAGCCTGCGAACCGCTGATTGTGAAGGTTTCCGTTCCTGCGTCCGCTCGCGTGGGTGCGGGAAGCGGGGTGCGGGGAACCGGGGCGCCGACCTCCGCAGGTTCCGTCTGGAAAGTGCGGAGGGATGACGGCGTTGCGGCTTGCGCGGAAAGGGCGACTCCGGCAGAGAGGGCGACGCCGCTGACGAGGGCGATAGCCGCGGCTACACACTTGCGAATGAGCATGATCACTCCATTCTTTTCGTGATGTGATGAAAATCACCTGGGCAATTATTCGGTCCAGGTGGCGCCCATTAGAAACTGTGCTCGGGACCGGGGAACACCCCGGAGCCCACCTCGTCTCTGTACATCCGTGCCGCCTCCGTGAGCACGTCCTTCAGATCGGCGTACTGTTTGGCGAAGCGCGGGACGCGTCCCGTCGTGAACCCGGCCCAGTCCGTCCAAACCAGCAGCTGGCCATCGACGTGCGGCCCCGCGCCCACACCGATCGTCGGGATGCGCAGCTCCTGTGTCACGCGCTGTGCGACGTCCGCGGGCACCATCTCCAGCACGACGGCGAACGCCCCGGCCTCCTCGACCGCGTGCGCGTCGTCGACCACCTGCTCGGCTCCCTGGCCGCGGCCCTGCACGAGGTGCCCGCCGAGCCCATGCTCGCTCTGCGGTGTGAAGCCGATGTGCCCCATGACCGGAACGCCCGCGTCCACGATGCGGCGGATCTGCTCGGCGCTGCGCTCGCCGCCTTCCAATTTGACGGCGTGCGCACCGGTCTCCTTCATGAAGCGCACGGCTGTGCGCAGCGCCTCCTGGGGGCCGGTCTCGTACGATCCGAACGGCAGGTCCGCCACGACGAACGCGCGTTTCGCCGCCCGTGCCACGGCGCGTGTGAGGGGGATTAGCTCGTCGACCGTCATGGGGAGGGTGGTGTCGTAGCCGAGCACCGTGTTCGCGGCCGAGTCGCCGACGAGGAGAAAATCGATCCCGGCCTCGTCGAAGATCTGTGCCGTCAGCGTGTCGTAGCTGGTGAGCCCCGTGAAACGGGAGCCTTCTTCCTTCGCCGCCTGGAAATGACGGGTCCGCACGCGTTTCGGCGACGGCGACGCCGGGGCTTCGGAAGGGACGGAGGGCACGGAGGGCTGCTCGCTCATGGGGCACAGTCTGCCACTAGTCTGGGTGGGGAGACGAAAGGGGCAGGATGGACAAGCAGCGCGACTTCGTCCTTCGCACGATCGAGGAACGCGGGATCAAATTCGTGAGGCTGTGGTTCACCGATGTCGTGGGCACGCTCAAGTCCGTCGCCATAGCCCCGGCCGAGGTCGAGGGGGCGTTCTACGAGGGGTTGGGCTTCGACGGCTCGGCGATCGAGGGGCTCACCCGGGCGTACGAGTCCGATCTGCTAGCGCATCCCGACCCCACCACGTTCCAGATCCTGCCGTGGCGGGGGGAGATCGACCCGACCGCCCGGATGTTCTGCGACATCACCACGCCGGACGGGCAGCCCGCCGTCTCCGACCCCCGCAATGTGCTGAAGCGCACGCTGGAGAAGGCGGCCGACCGCGGGTTCACGTTCTACACCCATCCCGAGATCGAGTTCTACCTGCTCACGTCGTCGAGGTTCGGCGAGAACGGCCCGGAACCGGTCGACTCCGCCGGGTACTTCGACAACGTTCCCGGCGGAACGGCCCACGACTTCCGGCGGCGTTCGGTGCGGATGCTGGAAGACCTCGGCATCTCGGTCGAGTTCAGCCACCACGAGGCGGGCCCCGGCCAGAACGAGATCGACCTCCGCTACGCGGACGCGCTCACGACGGCGGACAACATCATGACCTTCCGCACGGTCGTCAAGGAGGTCGCGATCGAGCAGGGCGTCTACGCGACGTTCATGCCGAAGCCGCTCTCCGGGCACCCGGGATCGGGGATGCACACGCACATGTCGCTCTTCGAGGGCGACACCAACGCCTTCTTCGAGGCCGGCGCCCAGTACCAGCTCTCGAAGGTCGGGCGGCAGTTCATCGCGGGCCTGCTCAAGCACGCTCCGGAGATCACAGCGGTCACCAATCAGTTCGTGAACTCGTACAAGCGGCTCTGGGGCGGCGACGAGGCGCCGAGCTTCGTCTGCTGGGGCCACAACAACCGCTCCGCGCTGGTTCGCGTCCCGCTGTACAAGCCGAACAAAGGCCAGAGCTCGCGCGTAGAGTACCGCGCGATCGACTCCGCCGCGAACCCCTACCTCGCCTTCTCGCTCATGCTGGCCGCCGGGCTCGCGGGCATCGAGGGCGGTTACGAGTTGCCGCCGGAGGCCGAGGACAATGTCTGGGCGCTCTCCGACGCCGAACGCCGTGCGCTCGGCTACAGTCAGCTGCCAGCGAGCCTCGATCATGCGATCGCGCTGATGGAGGGCTCGGAACTGGTGGCGGAGACGCTGGGCGAGCAGGTTTTTAACTACGCCCTGCTCAACAAGCGCAGGGAGTGGGCGCAGTACCGGGCCCAGGTCACGCCGTTCGAGCTGCGGTCCAACCTTGAGATTCTCTGACCCCCTGAGATCCGCTGACCTGCGTCCTCTGACCGAGTCGTGACACGCGAGCAGCTCTCCCTCACCGTCCTCGCGCGTGCCGGGTTCGTGGGGCTGAGTTCCGTTCGTGCCGAGCTGGAGGAGCTGGCGACGCTCACCGGGTTCCCGGTAGATGACCTCCTGCCCGCGCTGTTGGCCGCGGCCGACCCGGACACCGCGCTCCGGCTTGCTCTGCGCCTCCTTCGCCGCGCGCCCGATCAGGCCGCCTGGTTTCTCCGGTCGTGGAAGGACGCCCGCCGCCTGCTGCGCGTCATCGGCGCCTCCGAGGGGGCAGCCGAGTTCTTCCTCCGCCAGCCGGTCGAGCTGGCCAGCCTCCACCGGCCGGTCACCGCGCTGCCGACGGCGGCCGAACTCCGGGAAGACCTGCTGGACGCCGTGGGCGCGGTCGGCGGTTTCGCGAGTGTCGCCGAAGAAGAAGCCTGGACGGCCCTCCGGGTCCGCTACCGCCGCCGCCTCGTTCAGCTCGCCAGCTTCGACCTGGAACAGGACGACCCGGTCGCTGGTTTCGACGGTGTCGCCGCCGCGCTCTCCGACCTCGCCGGGGCGGCCCTCGACGCGTCCCTCGCCGTCGCCCGCCGCCAGGCGAGCGGCAGCGGACCTGGGCGCTTCCCCGAGGCGGAGGTGCGTGCCACCCGGTTCGCGATCATCGGCATGGGCAAAGCGGGCGCTCGCGAGCTCAACTATGTCAGCGATGTGGACGTCATCTACGTCACCGATGGCGCGGAGGACGCGGGCGTCCCACCGGGGCGGGCCGTGGACATCGCCACGCGGCTCGCCGTGCTCACGCAGCGCGGGATTCAGGACCCCGCCCTCGAGCCGGGGCTGTGGGAAGTCGACTCCAATCTGCGACCGGAGGGCAGGGACGGTGCGCTGGTCCGCACGCTCGATTCCCACCTCGCGTACTACGACCGCTGGGCCAAGGGATGGGAGTTCCAGGCGCTCCTCAAGGCCCGCTCCCTGGCCGGGGACTGGGAGCTGGGGGAGCGCTACGTCACCGCGCTCGCCCCCCGGGTGTGGTCGAGCGCCTCACGGGAGAACTTCGTCGAGTCCGTGCAGCGCATGCGCGAGCGGGTCACCGACAACATCCCGGACGGCGACCTTCACTACCAGCTCAAACTCGGCCCCGGTGGCCTGCGCGATGTCGAGTTCACCGTGCAGCTCCTCCAGCTTGTCCACGGCCAGACCGATGGTCTCGTGCGTCAGCGCGACACTCTCTCCGCGCTCGCGGCCCTCGCCGGGCAGAGCTACATCGGTCGCGAAGAGGCGGCGGCGTTCTCGCACGACTACCGCACGCTGCGCCTCCTGGAGCATCGCCTGCAACTGCGCCACCTGCGCCGGACCCACCTCATGCCGCGGGACGAGGTTGAGGTGCGCATCTTGGCCCGGGCCACCGGACTCGCGGCCAGCGCCGGTCAGCTGCTGACGCAGTGGAACGAGATCAAGCACCGCGTCCGCGGTCTGCACGAGCGGTTGTTCTACCGTCCGCTGCTCAGCGCCGTGGCGGCGATGCCGAACGAAGATGCGCGCCTCTCCGGCGAGGCCGGACTGACCAGCGAACAGGCGCAGGCGCGCCTCGCCGCGATCGGCTTCCGCGACCCGAGGGGTGCGCTCGCTCACATCGCCGCCCTCACCGCCGGCGTCTCCCGGCGCGCGACCATTCAGCGCCATCTGCTTCCGGTCATGCTGCAGTGGTTCAGCGCGGGCGCGGACCCCGACTACGGTCTGCTGTCCTTCCGCCGCCTCAGCGACGATCTCGGTGGCACGCACTGGTACCTCCGGATGCTTCGTGACTCCTCCGGCGCCGCCGAGCGGCTGACGCGGGTGCTCTCCGGGTCGCGTTTCGTGGCCGAATTGCTCGGTCGCATCCCGGAGTCTGTTGCCTGGCTCGAATCGGAGGAGGAGCTGCGGCCGCGCGCGCCCGAGCTGTTGCGCGAGGAGACAGCAGCCATCCTGGCCCGGCACGAGTCTGCCGAGACCGCGGCTGCGGCACTGCGCGCGGTGCGCCGCCGGGAGGTGCTGCGTCTGGCGTTCTCCGGCATTCTCGGCTTTAGTACGATTGAGGAGCTCGCGCGCGGACTCAGCGCCGTCACCGAAAACCTGCTGACCGGTGTGCTCGGAGCCATCCGCGCTGCACGCGATGACGCCGCCGCGCTCGAGTTCGCCATCATCGGGATGGGCCGCTTCGGCGGCCGGGAGCTCGGCTTCGGCTCTGACGCCGACATCATGTATGTGTTCCGCCCCCTCGCCGCCGGACAGGATGCCGCACACCGCGCCGCCACCGCCATCGTGGCCGATCTCAACCGTCTCACCGAGGACAGCGCCCTTCCGGTCGACCTCGACATCGGCCTCCGCCCGGAGGGCAAGAACGGCCCGTCTGTCCGCTCGCTCGACTCGTACCGCGCCTACTACGCCCGGTGGTCGCTCGCCTGGGAGGCGCAGGCCCTGCTGCGCGCCCGCGGCGTCGCGGGCGATTCTGCGCTCATCGGCGACTTCGAGACTCTCGCCGACGAGGTCCGTTATCCGGCGAGCATCGGCGAGCAGGCCGTCCGCGAGGTCAAGCGCATCAAGGCCCGCATCGAGAACGAGCGGTTGCCACAGGGAGCCGACCCCGCCCGCCACCTGAAGCTCGGTCGCGGGTCGCTCAGCGATGTCGAGTGGTTCGTCCAGCTTGTGCAGTTGCAGCACGCCGCCGCGCATCCCGCGCTCCGCACCCCGTCCACGCTGGACGCCCTGGCCGTGGCCGCCGGGGAAGGCTTCGTGTCCGGCGAGGACGCCGCCAGACTCCGAGCGGCCTGGGTCTTCGCCTCCCGCGCGCGCTCGGCCATGACTCTCTGGACGAACAAGACCGCCGACGTTCTGCCTTTCGACCGTGTCGTGCTCGACGGCGTCGCCCGGCTCCTGGAGTACCCGCCGGGGGCGGCGAGCCGGATGGAGGAGGACTACCTCGCCGTGACCCGCCGGGCGCGGGCGGTGTTCGAGCGCGAATTCTATGGCCCGCCGCAGCGACCGGCGACCACGGCCTGAGGCGGGACGGCACCTCCCGGGTGTCCCGCCTCTTCCGGACGCCTCACAGCTGCGTCACGGCCGCGCGCCCGCCGCGGACTCCGCGTTGTCGTGCTCGCTCGTGCCGCCGTCCCGATCGTCCTCGTCATTCCGGAAAGCGTCTCCGGTCCGTGGCGCGTTGTACAGGTCGAGGTCGAGGTCGAGGATGCCTTCCCGTTTCGCCACGATCGTCGGCACCAGGGCCTGCCCCGCGACGTTCACCGCGGTGCGCCCCATATCGAGGATCGCGTCCACCGCGAGCAGCAGCCCCACACCGTCGAGCGGCAACCCCAGCGTGGAGAGGTCAGTGTCAGCATGACGATCGCGCCCGTCGTCCCGGCTGTCGCGGCCGAGCTGACCACCGACACGACGACGATCAGGATGTACTGCCAGATGTCGAGGGAGATCCCGTAGAACTGTGCCACGAAGATCGCCGCGACCGCCGGGTAGATCGCCGCGCAGCCGTCCATTTTCGTCGCCCCCAGCGGCGCCGCGAACGAGGCGTACGACCGCGGCACACCGAGGTTCCGTTCCACCACCCGCTGTGTCAGCGGCAGCGTCCCGATCGAGGAGCGGCTCACGAATCCGAGCTGTACCGCGGGCCATACCCCCGAGAAGTACTGTCGGATCGACAGACCGTTGGATTTGACGAGGACGGGGTAGACCACGAACAGCACTAGCGCCAGTCCGAGGTAGATCGCTGTCACGAACCAGGCGAGCGAGCCGATCGTCGTCCAGCCATAGATCGCCACCGCATCGGCGATCAGCGCGAACGTCCCGAGCGGCGCCAGCCGGATGATCCACCACAGCACCCGCTGCACGATCGTCAGTGCCGAGTCGGCGAACGCCAAAAACGGCTCCGCCTTGGCTTTGGCCTTCAGGGCTGCGACCCCGATCGCTGTGGCGACCACGATCACCTGCAGCACATTGAAGCTCACGGTGGAGGTCGCATTCGCTGCGCCGTTCAGTACATCGACGTGGGTTTTCACCTGCGCGCCCGCGAAGTTCGCTGGAATCAGCCCGACGAGGAAGTTCCACCAGGTCGCGGTCACCCCGGGATCGGACGCCGACAGGGCGCCGTGGTCCGCTTGCCCGGCTGGATGATCACGCCGAGCGCGATGCCGATGCTCACCGCGATCAGCGCGGTGATCCCGAACCACAGGAGCGTCTGCCCGGCGAGCCGGGCCGCGTTCGTGACGCGCCGCAGGTTGCCGATGCTCGACACGATCGCCAGGAACACCAGCGGGATGACCGCCGCCTTCAGCAGCGACACATACGCCCCGCCGATCGTGTCCAGCGTCGCGGTGAGCCCGTTCGGCTCGGCGCCGGAGGGTCCCAACTGCCGGGCGACGACGCCGACGGCGATCCCGAGCGCCAGCGCCACGGTGACTTGGAATCCGAAGGACCGCAGCCAGCGCGGGCCGCGGTGATGGACGGGTTTGCGGGTAGACGAGGAAGTCGGACTCATGAATTTCACGCTACTCAGCGGGGGCAGCGGCGTCCGCTGCTACGAAGAATGACGCTTCACCGCTCAGAGAAGCGCACCGGCCGGAGCGGGTGAGCACCGCCCGTGCCGGACCGCTGGGGAGCGATCGAACGGCAGGTCAAACGTGGGGAGGGGCCGGCCTCATCTTGGGTTCTAGCGGTTGTTGCAACATCTGGAGTTTCTAGGAGTTGCAAGGACCGTGTCCCGTTTAAGGCGCAGTGCGGGGAAGAGGAAGTACACCCAGGCGGAGCGTGAAGCCTTCTTCGTCATTTTCAAGGAGTCCAGGAGTACGACGATCGCGGCGAGGGAGCTAGGGTTCAACCCCGCGACGTGCGCGCAATGGGTTCGCAAGGCGGGCCTGGCTAGTCACGGCTACACCGGCGGCGGCATGAGCGCGCACCCATGCAAGGACGAGTACCTGGAGCTGCGGAGCAGCGGGCTCTCGCGCCGCGAAGCGGTGGGACGAGTCGGAATCAGCCCGAACACGGGATACCTCTGGGACAGTCGAACGGGCGACGCATTTATCCAGATGGTCGCGTGGTCGATTACAAAGACAGGGTGCCTGTCGTTGTTGATCCTGTTCAGCGGGCGTCGATGCGTTCGCTCGAAGCCGCACTCCACCCACGATTCCTCTCCCTGCAGGAGCGTGAGCTGATCCGGGACCTGACCAGGGCCGGCCTTTCGTTGTGTCGGGTCGCGGCCAAGCTTGGTCGCTCGGTGTCGACGATCAGTCGAGAGATTCGCCGGAATCAGCTTCCTGGAGAGGGCGGCTACCATCCATACGTGGCGCATCGGAAAGCGGCCAGCCGCCGACCGCGACCGAAAGCCACGAGGCTGGTCCGCAATCCGCAGCTGCGCAGTTACGTTCAACGGAAGCTGACGCTACGTTGGTCGCCGGAGCAGATCAGCCGGTCGCTGATCCGCGAGTTCCCCGGCGATGCGGAGATGCGCGTGGCGCACGAGACGATCTATCAAGCCTTCTACGTGCAGGGCCGTGGACAACTCCGCCGCGAGCTCACGATGGTGCTGCGGACCGGCCGGGCCAAGCGGAAACCGCATCGTTCTGGCGCCGCTCGCAGACATCGTTTCGCGGATCCGATGGTAATGATCTCCGACCGTCCCGCCGAAATCGAGGACCGCGCCGTTCCCGGACATTGGGAAGGCGACCTCATCATCGGCGGACACCGCAACAGCGCCATCGGCACCCTCGTGGAACGCTCCACCCGGTTCGTGATGCTGATCCATCTCCCCATCGATCGCACCGCAGAATCCGTCCGGGACGGACTGATCAGCGCCGTCAAGACACTCCCACGCGAACTCCGTCGCTCGATCACCTGGGACCAGGGCTCGGAAATGGCAGCTCACAAGTCGTTCACGATAGCCACCGACATCCCGGTCTACTTCTGCGACCCCGCGAGTCCCTGGCAACGCGGCAGCAACGAGAACACCAACGGACTCCTTCGCCAATACTTCCCCAAGGGAAAGGGAACAGACCTCGCCCGATTCACCGCAACCGACCTGACGAACGTCGCCCACGAGCTCAACACCCGCCCACGCAAAACGCTCGGCTGGGAAACCCCAGCCGAACGCCTCGCTAAACTACTCGCCAGCTAATCGTCGTGTTGCAACAACCACTGGAATCCGCCCACCTGGTGCGGCCCCTCCCCACGGAGCATCTTTGCGACTCACACCCCGTAGTACAGCTCGTACTCGAACGGGTGCGGGCGCTGCGCCAGCGGTTTGATCTCTTTCTCGCGCTTGTACTCGATCCACGTCTCGATCAGCTCGGGGGTGAACACGCCGCCCGCTGTGAGGAAGTCGTGGTCGGCTTCCAGCGCGTCGAGCGCCTCACCGAGCGAAGCCGGGACCTGCGGGATGTTGCGCGCCTCCTCGGGCGGCAGCTCGTAGAGGTCCTTGTCGACCGGTTCGTGCGGTTCGATGCGGTTCTTGATGCCATCGATGCCGGCCATGAGCTGCGCAGCGAAGGCGAGGTAGGGGTTGCCCGAAGCGTCCGGCGCGCGGAACTCGATGCGCTTGGCCTTCGGGTTGGAGCCGGTGATCGGGATGCGGATGGACGCCGAGCGGTTGCCGGCCGAGTAGACCAGGTTGACCGGGGCCTCGAAGCCGGGCACGAGCCGGTGGAACGAGTTCACCGTCGGGTTCGTGAAGGCGAGCACGGCCGGGGCGTGCTTGAGCAGACCGCCGATGTACCAGCGCGCGATGTTGGAGAGCGCGCCGTAGCCGGCCTCGTCGTAGAACAGCGGCTTGCCGTCGTTCCACAGGGACTGGTGGGTGTGCATCCCGGAGCCGTTGTCGCCGAAGAGCGGCTTGGGCATGAACGTCGCCGTCTTTCCCCACTCGTTAGCGGTGTTCTTCACGATGTATTTGAACTTGAGGATGTCGTCGGCGGCCGACACCATGGTGTCGAACTTGTAGTTGATCTCGCCCTGGCCGGCCGTGCCGACCTCGTGGTGCGAGCGCTCGACCTCAAGCCCTGCCTCGACCAGCTTGAGGACGATGTCGTCGCGCAGATCGGCGTGCTGGTCCACCGGTGAGACCGGGAAGTAGCCGCCCTTGTACGGGGTCTTGTTGGCGAGGTTGCCGCCCTCCTCCTCGCGGCCGGAGTTCCACGCGCCCTCGCTGGAGTCCACCGCGTAGAAGATCGCGTTCTGCTTCACCTCGTAGCGCACATCGTCGAAGATGTAGAACTCGGCTTCGGGGGCGAAGAACGCGGTGTCGGCGATACCGGCCGTGGCCAGGTACTTCTCGGCCTTCTTGGCGACCTGGCGTGGGTCCTTCGCGTAGATATCGCCGTTGCGTGGATTGTAAATGTCGAAAACCATGATGAGCGTGCGCTCGTGCCGGAACGGGTCGATGTAGGCGGTCGACACATCCGGGATCAACTGCATGTCGGATTCGTGGATCGACGCGAATCCCCGGATGGATGAGCCATCGAAGAGCTGGCCGACCGAGAAGAATTCCTCATCGACGGTCGCGGCGGGGATGTTGAAGTGCTGCTGAACACCCGGCAAATCGGTGAAGCGGATGTCAAGGAACTTGACGTCGGTCTCCTTGATGTACTTGAGCACCTCAGAAGAATCGCGGAACATACGAAGGGACTCCCAACGGCTTGAGGCGGCCGGACTGCGCGTGCAGCCCAAGACTCACGCTAGGGGGAGGCCGTTTCCCCGCCGTGACGCAAGTGTTTCCAGCGTGTTACGTGTACTCCGGTCGGGTAGCGCGGGCGCGGCGCGATGGCACGCCGTCGTCCCGGCGGGCGACGGCTCGTGTGGGCCCGGATGCCAGGCTCCACGATGGAATGCTCAGGTCGCCGCTCGGTGTGATGAGTGTTCGGCCTTGCGACGGTGAACGAGTCGGTCGAGAGCGCGGCCGGGGCTGTGACGCCATCGAGTTCGGCCCTGATCCTCCCGTCGCGGGCGGCAGCGCCAGCTCGGGTGTCGCTTTCGGCTCAATGAAGAGGAGGCGTTGCCGACCGGGGTCCTCTGCGGAGTCGGCCATATCGATGACCCGCGCCCGTCGTTGGTTGTGAATAAGATTTATAAGTACACATCAGAGTATGACTATCTTCATCTCTGTTTACCGTCCTTACTTTTGTTTTTTGGCGTGATTAGATCAACTCCGGTCCCACTGGTCGAAAGATAAAGATCAGCGGGATCTCCTCGACGCGAGGTAGAGGGGCCAAACCCCGCTACCTCGCGTCGATGATCGCCCTCGTCAGTCGCAAGCTCGCCGGCTGGCAGTCGCCGACCATATCCGCCCTCGCTCGTCGAAGACGCCCGTTAATCAGGCAGTCCCACCTACAGCAATCGGCATCCTGCCCCGTCGCTACGACGCCCGTGTGGGCGCTTGTCCTGGCCGTCTTCGCTGTCGCACCTCGTAGTGGTCAGCTTCGGCCAGTGTCGACACTGTGAGGCTATGCCCGGATCGCCGGGCATCGGTAACCGCATCTTGTCCAGCATCCCAAGCGCCGGATCGTCGCCTCAGCTGGCTCTCTGTCACGTGACGGCCGCTTTTCGGTGTCCCGGTAAGCTGCTGAGGTGCCTCAGAACGCTCAGCCCTCCCGTTTCGGCGACCTCGCTCCCAGCCGGTTCCCCGGCGAACGGCTCGGCCTCCCCGAGGTGGGTCCGCGCTCTGTCGGGCGGACCGGGAGGCGTCTGGGCGCCATCGTCATCGACTGGGCTTTCGCATCCGTCATCTCGTTCGCCTTCTTCCGCTACGACTCGTGGGCGAACATCGGTCTCTTCGCGCTCATGCAGATCGTTTTCATCCCGACCATCGGCGGCAGCGTCGGCCACCGCCTCGTCGGCCTGCGCGTCGTCGCGCTGCCCGGTGGTTGGATCGGTCTCTGGCGGCCGATCGTGCGTACGCTGCTGCTCTGCGTCGTCATCCCCGCGCTGGTCTGGGACTCCGACCAGCGCGGCTTCCACGACAAGGTCGCGGGAACCGTCCTCATCCGCGGCTGAACGCGGCGGAGCCCCGCGCCAAGCACAGGAACAACGTTCCGAAACGAGACTCCGAAGCGTTTCTCGTGTCGAGTCCAGAAGGTCTCCGCCCGACGTGTGAGATCCGGTGGAGCGTCAGCGCGCGCGCTGGGCGCGCACCTTCAAGGGGTCGATGCCCTTCGGGATCGGCATGGAGCCCTCCAGCGACTGGAGACGGTTACTGATCGCCAGCACCTCCGCCTTGGTCAGCGTGGGCTTGATCTTCGAGAGCGTGCGCGGGATCTTGTGCAGCGGCACGGCATCCGCGTCCGGGCCGACCACGATGGTCGTGACCGGCACATTCGGCAGCACGCGGGTGACCTTGCGGCGTTCTTCGTCCACCATCCGCTGTGTGCGGCTGCGCGGCCCCTCGCTGATGAGCACGACACCGCCCCGGCCGGTGGCGCGGTAGACCGCATCCTGCGTCTTGCCGTTGACGGCGACCGGCATCTCCGAGCCCCGCCAGCTGCGCTTCAGCGAGCTGCGCAGCACCGCGCCGACCGCTCCCGGCTGTCCCTCGATCTGCGAGTAGGCGGCGCGTTCGGCGCGGCGGCCCAGGACGATGAGGGCGATCAGCACGCCCGCGAGCACGCCCGCCACGGTCCAGAGCACCATCGTGAAGACGTTGCCGCCGGACAGGAACACCGCGAGCGTGACGCCCGCGAGAATCGGCAGGATGAAGCCCAGGCCGATGTACAGCACCGCGCGGTCGTCGTAGCGGCGGGTCATCTGGAAGACCTGCCACATCTGCTTCAGCCGACCGGGCTCCTTGGTGGACTTGTCCTTGCGTGCCATAGACCCAAGGATACCGGCTCGGGACCGCTTCAGCCGACGGGTTCGCGGCGGTTGGAGCGTCTGCGCGCTCCGAGAGGAAGCTGCCGCTCAGGACACCGCCTGAGCGAACCCCAGCGACGCATCCGCCAGGTGCCGCAGCTCCTCCGGGACAGTGCGTCCCTTCGCGCGCATCGACTGCGCCCAGAGGCGTCCCGCGCGGTACGAGGAGCGCACGAGCGGCCCGGCCAGCACCCCCAGGAAGCCGATCGCCTCGGCCTCGTCCCTCAGCTCCACGAACTCGTCGGGACGAACCCAGCGTGCGACCGGGAGGTGCCGCGGGCTCGGGCGCAGGTACTGCGTGATTGTGATGATGTCGGTGCCCGCGTCGTGCAGATCCTGCAGCGCCTGGCTGATCTCCTGGCGTTCCTCGCCCATCCCGAGAATCAGGTTGGACTTCGTGATGAGCCCGGCGGCGCGCCCCTGCGCGATCACGTCGAGGGAACGTTCGTAGCGGAAAGCCGGGCGGATGCGCTTGAAGATGCGCGGCACGGTCTCGACGTTGTGTGCGAAGACCTCTGGTCGCGCTCCGAACACCTCGCCGAGGAGTTCGGGGTCTCCCGAGAAGTCGGGCACCAGGATTTCGACCCCGGTGCCGGGGCTCTGCCGGTGGATCTCCCGGATCGTCTCCGCGTACAGCCACGCGCCCTCGTCCTCCAGGTCGTCCCGCGCGACCCCTGTGACCGTCGAATAGCGCAGCCCCATCCGCGCGACCGACTCGGCGACCCGCCGCGGTTCGTCGCGGTCAAACTCGGCCGGCTTCCCCGTGTCGATCTGGCAGAAATCGCAGCGTCGCGTACACTGTGACCCGCCGATGAGGAAGGTCGCCTCCCGGTCCTCCCAGCACTCGTAGATGTTCGGGCAGCCAGCCTCCTGGCAGACCGTGTGCAGACCTTCGGACTTCACCAGGGAATGCAGCTGCCGGTATTCGGGCCCCATTGTGGCGCGGGTCTTGATCCACTCCGGCTTGCGCTCGATCGGTGTCTGCGCGTTCCGGACCTCGAGCCGCAGCATCCGGCGGCCCTCCGGTTCGGCGCTCACGCGGCAGTCTCGGTCTGTGCGGCGCGCGGGGCGGCCTCGCGGCCGAATTCCGCCTGCAGCGCGGCGACCACCATCGGCGCGGCGTCCTGCGGTGTGACGGTGCGGCCGAGCGCCTCGGTGATCGTGCTGACCCCCGCATCCCGGATTCCGCACGCGACGATGCGGTCGTAGGCCTCCAGCGAGTTGGAGCAGTTGAGCGCGAAACCGTGCATCGTAACGCCCTCGGCGACGCGGATGCCGATCGCGGCGAGCTTCCGGTCGGGTGCTGTTCCGTCTCCCGGCAGCCACACGCCCGAACGGCCTTCGATTCGTTCGCCCGCGATTCCGAGCTCTCCGAGCACCCGGATCAACGCCGATTCCAGCCGCCGCACGTACCCGACGACATCCACCGGCTCCCGCAGTCGCAGAATCGGGTAGCCGACCAGCTGCCCTGGACCGTGCCAGGTGATTTTGCCCCCACGGTCGACATCGACGACGGGCGTGCCGTCCGTGGGGCGTTCGTCGTCTGTCGTCCGTTTTCCGGCGGTGTAGACGGGCGCGTGCTCGAGGAGGAGCATGGTCTCGGCGGTCGTGCCCGTCGCCACCTCGCCGTGAAGGCGGCGCTGCAATTGCAGCGCGGTTTCGTAGTCTACGGGGCTGCCGTCGAGCCCGGACCGATCGAACTGCATCATGGTGAGAGTCTATGTGGACCGAGTCCATTAATTGCAAACCACGGCGGTCGGCGGTTCTCCACAGTGTGCGGCCGGAGCCGGACTCTCCACAGATTCGAGCTCGCGCGATCATCGTCAGGCGAGGGCCGGTGGGATGTCTCCATGAGCACCAGACAGCGGCGAACCCGTCACCACGGCCACAGCAGGCGCGGCGATCCCGAACGGCCGGCCGGCGCCCGGTCGACCTCGCACGCCAGACCAGACTCGTCGCGGAGCGGCATGGGTGGGCCCTGCTCGGGCTCCCGCCGGGCCGGAAGCTTCCCGACGACCCTCCGGGCGAGCGTTCGGTCCTCGTGATCGGCGATGACCTCGCGGAGCCTGCTGTGCTTCGGGTCCGGGCGCAGGATGCCGGGCCGCTGTCGGATGACCGCGCTCTCGGAGACGCCGGCATTGCGTTCGCCGACGTCCGTGCCCGCCGTGAGGCCCGTTCCGAACACATCGCTGGTGTCCTCGGTGAGTTCCCGCCTCACCGCTCCCGCGGGCGGACCGTCACGGCTGTCCTCGTCCAGAACGCCTCGCGCGGGACGCTCCGAGCCCTTCTCGAAGAGTGCCCAGCACTTTCGGCCGGTGCCGCTGCGACCATTCTCGTCGGTGTCGCCCGTGCCCTCGCCGACCTCCGCGCGGCCGGCTGGGCCGGTGCCGCCCCGACCAGCGACTTCGTGGGATTCCGCGCGGATGGCTGTCCGGTCCTCACCCGCCTGGACGGTGTTCGCCCCACCGACGCAGCCGCCGAACTCGCCGACCGCCGAGCTGTCCGCGCGCTTGCCCGCTCGATCTTCCTGGCCGTTCCCCGCGCCGCAGCCGCCGGCCTGTTCGCGGCGGTCGAAGGAGCGCTCGCTCACCCCGGCTGGGAACGCGTCTCCGCCGCCGTCCTCGCGGCCGCCCAGCCGGCCCCTGTCCTGCTTTCGGACCCCTCGCCCCTCGCCGCTCCGGCGAATGTCCCGGTGCTTCCCGACCGCATTCGCCCGGCCACGCGCCGCCGCGAAACGGCCTTTCCGTTCCTGCGGCGTGTGCTGCACGCCCTGGACGACCGCCCGGCATCCCGGGTGTGGGCATTCGCGTGGACGTGGTTCCGCGCCCGTCCCCGGCTCCTGGCTGTCGGGGCGGTGCCCCTGGTGGCGGCCGTGGTTTTGCCGATCGCTCTGCCGCCTGCGGCCGAACCGGAAAACGGCGCAGACACGCTCCGGCCGCTCGGCGCTGTGATGGGCGAAAACCGGGTCACCGCCGCCGCCCCAGTCCACGCCTCAGCCCCTGTCGGCCCGGGCTTTCGTGACCGGCCCCGGGCGATGTCGGGGGCGATCGTTCCTGCCTCGGCCAACGCGCCCAGCGGCGACCTCCCGATCCCCTCCGTCTGCGAGTCGCAGCCCGTCTGCGAGTGCCACTCTGCCGAGTCCGGCTCCATCGCTGAGGCCGGTTCGCCCTGGAAAGCGAACCGGCCCCGCTCCTGCTGGTGAGGAGCGGGGCCGGCTGGCGCTGGGCGGTGTTCGCCTGATGTGGGCGGCTAGAGCCCGAGGCTTCTCTCGAAGTCGGCGCCCTCGAGACGGTTTTTCACCGCGACGAGGAAGCGGGCTGCGTCCGCACCGTCGACGATGCGGTGGTCGTACGAGAGAGCGAGGTAGATCGTGGAGCGGATCGCGATCGAGTCCGTCCCGTCGGCCGAGACTACCACCGGCTTCTTGGTGACGATCCCGGTTCCCAGGATTGCGACCTGCGGCAGGAAGACGACCGGGGTGTCGAACAGCGCGCCGCGCGAACCGGTGTTGGTGAGCGTGAACGTGCCACCGGCCAGTTCGTCCGGCTTGAGGCGGTTGTCGCGGGTACGCTCGGCGAGGTCCGAGATTTCCTTGGCGAGGCCGGCGAGATCCAGCTCAGAGGCGTTGCGGACGACCGGAGTGAGCAGACCCCGCTCGGTGTCCACAGCGATCGACATGTTCTCCTGGTTCGGATACACGATGTTGTCACCGTCCACCGTCGCATTGATGACCGGGTAGGTCTTCAGCGCCTCGGCTGCGGCCAGAGCGAAGAACGGCAGGAAGGAGAGCTTGACTCCGGTCTTGGCGAGGAAATCGGACTTGACGCGGTCGCGCAGGGCAGCGACCTTGGTCACATCGACCTCGACCACCGAGGTGAGCTGAGCGGTCGACTGCATCGACACGACGGCGCGTTCGGCGACGACCTTGCGCAGACGTGACATCGGCTGGGTGGTGCCGCGCAGCGGCGACACCTCGGCGGCGGGCGCCGGAACGGCCGCCGCAGCCAGGCCCGTGGCGGCGGGAGCGGCAGCCGAGAGGATGTCTTCTTTGCGGATACGGCCGCCGACACCGGTTCCGGTGACGGCGGACAGGTCGACGCCCTGCTGGTTCGCGAGCATACGGACGATCGGGGTGACGTAGCCGACGTTGCCGGTGTGTGCCCCACCCGGCGCCGGGGCGGGAGCGGCTGCCGGCGCGGCCTGTTGAGCGGGAGCCAGGGCGGCCTCCACGGTGGGGGCGGCCACGGCCGGAGCCACCGTGGCCTGCTGAGCGGGAGCCGGGGTGGCGTCCACAGTCGGTGCGGACAGCACGGCCGCAGCAGCGGCGGTCTCCTGCGCGGCGGGACCGGGGGACGCGGGTGCGGCTTCAGCGGCCGGGGCCGTCGTCTCAGCGGCGGGCGCAGCCGGGGGCTCGCCCGCGCCTGAGCCGTCGCCGATGGTGACGAGAGCGGTTCCCACCTCGACGGTCTTGTCCTCCTGCACCAGGATCGCTTCGATGACGCCGGAGACGGGGGACGGGATCTCGGTGTCGACCTTGTCGGTCGAGACCTCGAGCAGGGGCTCGTCCACGTCGACATGGTCGCCGACGTTCTTCAGCCAGCGGGTGACCGTGCCTTCCGTGACGCTTTCGCCCAGCGCCGGGAGGCTGACGGATTCGCTCATGAGCTTTTCTCCTTCAAAACCTGAGTGTTCGGTAGATTATTGCAGCCGCGCCCTCGTCCGGTTGGGAGACGGGGGCGGCGGATGGATTAGAGGGTGTGGAGCGGCTTGCCCGAGAGGTACAGGAACGCCTCGCCGAGCGACTCATTCTGAGTGGGGTGTGCGTGGATCAGCGGGGCGATGTCCTCAGGGTAGGCCTCCCAGTTGACCGCGAGCTGGGCTTCGCCGATGAGTTCGCCGACACGGGCGCCGATCATGTGGACGCCGACCACGGGGCCGTCGTTCACGCGGACGACCTTGACGCTGCCGTTCGTTCCGATGATCTCGCTCTTCGCGTTGCCGGCGAGGCTGTAGTCGTAGCTGGTGACGCGGTCTGCGCCGTACTGTTCGACCGCTTTGATCTCGGTGAGGCCGATGGAGGCGACTTCGGGGTCGCAGTAGGTGACCTTCGGGATGTTGACATCCGGGATGACGACGGGGTTCAGGCCCGCGATCTCCTCGGCCACGAAGATGCCCTGCTGGAAGCCGCGGTGCGCGAGCTGGAGGCCGGGGACGATGTCTCCGACGGCGTAGACGCCCGGGACGCTGGTCCGCAGGCGCTCATCGGTGATGACGAAGCCGCGGTCGAGGGTGATGCCGGCTTCCTCGAAGCCGAGGCCCTGTGTGAGCGGGCCGCGGCCGACGGCGACGAGCAGCAGTTCCTCCTCGACGGTGCTGCCGTCCTCGAGCGAGACGACGACGCCGTTCTCGTGCTGGCTGACGCCCGCGAAGCGGACGCCCAGGCGGTAGTCGATCCCGCGGCGGCGGAACGCGCGTTCCAGTGACTTGCTGATCGACTCGTCCTCGTTGGGGACCAGGTGGGGGAGGGCCTCGATCACGGTGACATCGGCGCCGAAGGACTTCCAGACGCTCGCGAACTCGACGCCGATGACGCCGCCGCCGAGGACGGCGACCTTCTGGGGGACGAAGTCCAATTCGAGGGCCTGCTCGCTGGTGATCACACGGCCGCCGATCTCGAGGCCGGGGAGGCTGCGCGAGAAGGACCCGGTGGCCAGGATGATGTTCTTGCCGACGATCGTGTCCTCGCCGACCTGCACGGTGGTCGGGGAGACCAGGCGGCCTTCGCCCTCGATGACCGTGATGCCGCGGGCCTTCACCAGTCCCTGCAAGCCCTTGTACTTCTTCGTGACGATGCCCTGGCGGTATTCGGTGACGCCGTTGATGTCGACGCCCTGCATCTGCGTGACGATGCCGTATTTGCCCGACTCCCGGGAGTAGTCGGCGACCTCGGCTGCGTGGAGCAGCGCTTTCGTCGGAACGCAGCCGCGGTGCAGGCAGGTGCCGCCGACCTTGTCCTTCTCGATCATGCCGACGGTGAAACCGAGTTCGACCGCACGCAGCGCCGCTGCGTAGCCTCCACTCCCACCGCCGAGCACCACAATGTCAAAGTTCTGCTCAGACATCCAGCTACTCCCTCGCGCATCAGGATTCGTGACACGATCCTGCCAGGAGGGGTGACTCGTGGCAGGCGTTGCATTGGCAGGATTTTCCTGCGCCTACGACCCTACTACCTCCCGGAAAAGTCCTCGGCCAATCGGATGAGCGCGCGCACGCTCACCGCCGACGGGCCTTTGCCGGTGAAGCCGTACGGAGCGCTCGGGCCCTTGGCCGGACCGGCGATGTCGAGGTGGGCCCAGGGGATGCGCGGAGAGTCCTCGGCGTCGCCGCTGCGGCCGATGAATTCCTGTAGGAAGACGCCCGCGAGCAGCATCCCGCCCGCGGTGTTCCCGGGGTTGGCGTTCGCGATGTCGGCGACATCGGAGGCGATTGTGGCGCGCAGCTCGCCCGCGAGCGGCATCGGCCACAGGAGTTCGCCCGACGCCTTCGCTGCGGCGATGACGTCAGCGACGAGGTCGTCGGAGCCCATGACGGCGGCGTAGCGCGTGCCCAGCGCGACCTCCGCGGCACCGGTGAGGGTGGCGACGTCCACGATGGCGTCCGGGCGCTCTTCGCCGGCGGCGACCAGGCCGTCGGCGAGCACGAGCCGGCCCTCGGCGTCGGTGTTCAGGACCTCGACTGTGCGGCCGCCGCGGATGCGCAGCACATCGTTCGGGCGGATGGCGCTTCCCGACGGCATGTTCTCGGCGAGGCACAGCCACGCGGTCACGCGCACGGGGAGGCGCAGCTTCGCGGCGGCCAGCGCCGCGGCGAGGACAGCGGCCGCGCCGGTCATGTCGTACTTCATGCCGACCATGCCCGAGGCGGGTTTCAGGGAGAGACCGCCCGAATCGAAGGTGATGCCCTTGCCGACGAGGGCGAGGTGACGGGTCGCGCTGTCGGGGGAGTACACGACTTTGACCAGCCGCGGAGGGCGGGCCGAGCCCTGGCCCACGCCCAGGATGCCGCCGAAGCCGTCCGCGGCGAGGCGGGTCTCGTCCCACACCTCCACCGACACGGGCAGGTCCGCCGCGAGCGCTTCGACACGCTCGGCGAAGGTGGCGGGGTAGAGGTCGAGGGGCGGGGCGTTCACGAGATCCTTGACCAGCCCGGCGGCCTCCGCGACGGTGGCGGCCCGGGCGATCAGTGCGTCCCCTTCGTCGCTGCGCCCGACCACCTGGATCTCCGCGACCGGCTCCTTGACGCCCGCCTTGGTCTTCTCCCGGTACTCCGTGAAGGCGTAGGCGCCGAGCGCGGCGCCCTCCAGAGTCGCCCCGAGCTGCGCGTCGGTCTCCGTTGGGAGTGCCAGCGCGACGCGCTGCACGCCCGCCAGCTGCCGGACCGCGGTTCCGGCGGCGTAGCGGAACGCGTCCTCGTCCCGTTCGTCCGGCATCCCCACGACCGCGAGTGCGGGACCGCCCTCGGCGCCGGGCAGCCGGACCAGCTCGTCCTTGCCGCCGGAGAACCCAACGGCCGCGAGCTCCGCCGCCAGGCCATCGCGCGCGCCGGCGGAGAGAACGATCACCCCCTCGTCGTCCGAGCGGGCGCCGAGCACGAGGACATCGCTGGAGGCAGAGGAGGAGGGCGCGGAGGCGGTGAGCGAGAGCGAGGGAGGGGTCATGCCATGACACTAGCCCGTCAGCTGCGGGTGCTGTTCACTGTGGGCGTGCTGGGACAGCGCTGTGCGCAGCACCTGGGCCGACGGTGCGCTTTAGAGTTGAGACATGCGAGACCCTGGCGAACTGTTCGAGCTCACCTCCGCCCTCGAGGTGCCGGACGGGCTGCCCCTGGTGGCGGGCCTCACCGGCTTCGCGGACGCCGGCTCGGGCGTGAGTCAGCTCGGCACGTATCTGCTCGCGACCCTGCACAGCGAGGTCGTCGCGACCTTTGACGCGGACATCCTGCTCGACTACCGGGCGCGCCGTCCGATCATCTACTTCGACCAGGACCACCTGGACGGCTACCAGCCTTCGACGCTCAAGCTCTACCTCGTCTATGACGAGCTGCGCCAGCCGTTTCTGCTGCTCTCCGGCTTCGAGCCGGACTTCCGCTGGGAGGCGTTCACGGAGGCCGTTCTCGGTCTGATGGAGCGATTCCGCGTGAAGAGCGTCACCTGGGTGCATGCCATCCCGATGCCGGTTCCGCACACGCGGCCGATCGGTGTGACGGTGAGCGGCAACCGCGCCGAGTTGATCGAGGCGATGTCGATCTGGAAACCGCAGACCCAGGTGCCGGCGAATGCCCTGCACCTTCTGGAGTTCCGGCTGCAGCCGCTCTCCTACCCGATCGCCGGTTTCGTGCTCCTCATCCCGCACTATCTGGCCGACGCCGAATACCCGGCCGCCGCGATCACGGGGCTGGAGAGCATCAGCGCCGCGACCGGGCTGATCTTCCCGACCGACCGGCTGCGCGAGGACGACCGCCAGTTCGTCGCGAACATCAACGAGCAGGTCGCTGGGAACGCCGAACTCGGCCGGCTCGTTGGCACACTGGAGAACCGGCACGACAGCTACATGGAGGACAACCAGCCGCGCTCGCCGCTGACCGACCGCGACGGCGAACTGCCGAGCGCGGACGAGATCGCCGCTGAGCTGGAGAATTTCCTCGCCTTCCGCAGGCACGGCGACGAGGACAATTCGCGCGGCGACCGTTAGCCGGGCGGCCACGTCTCGGGGCATTATGATCGTCCGGTGAATTCCCATCGGTCCTGGCTCATCTTCGGGGTCGGTGTCTTGGCTTATCTGATCGCGGTGACGCAGCGTACGAGCATCGGCGTCGCCGGCGTCTCCGCCACCGAGCGCTTCCAGGTCTCCGCGGCGGTGCTCTCCACGCTCGCTGTCGTGCAGCTCATCGTCTACGCGGCGATGCAGATCCCCGTCGGCGTGCTCATCGACCGGGTGGGGTCCCGCTCGCTCATGCTGGCCGGAACGGCTCTGATGGTCGCCGGCCAGGTCACGGTCGCCCTCGCTCCGTCGATCGCCGTCGCGATCCTGGGGCGCATCCTGGTGGGGGCGGGCGACGCCACCATCTTCACCTCCCTCATACGGCTGGTCACTTCGTGGTTCCGGGGCCGGATCGTGCCTCAGCTCTCGCAGTGGAGCGGGAATATCGGCCAGCTGGGGCAGGTGCTCTCGGCCATCCCGTTCGCGCTGCTGCTGCACCAGTCGGGGTGGACGACGGCGTTCCTGTCCGCGGCTTCCCTCTCCGTGATCGCGCTCATCGGCATCCTGGTCGCGATCGCGGACCGGCCGGTCGGGTCCAGCGAGGGGCCGCGCCCGGCGAGCTGGGCGGACTCGCTCCGCCAGCTCCGGATCAGCCTCGCGCGCCCGGGGACCCAGCTGGGATTCTGGTCGCACTTCGCGACCCAGTCGCCCGGCACCGTGTTCAGCCTGATGTGGGGCCTGCCGTTCATGGTCTTCGCGCTCGGCATCGACCGGGCCGAGGCGTCCGGGCTCCTGATCGTCCCGGTCGTCGCCGGCCTGATCGCCGGTCCGCTGCTCGGTCTGCTCACGGCACGGTTCCCGCTGCGGCGCAGCAACCTCGTGCTCGGCATCGTCGCGATGACAGCGGCGGCGTGGGGTGTGTTCCTGCTGTGGCCGGGTGTGCCGCCCACCTGGACGCTCCTCCTCGTGCTGATCGCGCTCGGGATCGGCGGGCCGGGGTCGCTGATCGGCTTCGACTTCGCGCGGACCTCCAATCCGCTGCGCAGCCTCGGCTCGGCGAACGGCATCGTCAATGTGGGCGGATTCCTCGCGAGTTTCGTGATGATGTTCCTGATCGGGCTCGTCTTGGACGCGCAGAACCACACGCGCACGCCGGACGGGCTCTACGCCCTCGACTCGTTCCGGTGGGCGTTCGCCGTCCAGTATCTGATCGTCGGTGTCGGCGTGGGGTTCTTGCTGCACGCTCGCCGCCGCACTCGGCGGCGGCTGCAGAAGTGAGGAGGGAATAGAAGTGGGGCCGCTGTGGGTTGCACTGGTGAATGTGCGGCGGCGGAGGGGCGGCCGCGACGCTTAGCCAGAAATGACGGCCGGTGGTCAAGGGCTTGCCGAGAACGTGCAATAATTGGTAACTGGACCCGTTCACGTTCTGTGGGCTGGAGCACTTGATGGTGCCCGTCATGAAGCCTCAGAACTTGACATGGGTCTTAGTAATGTCCGCGCGCGACCTCAGCCAGCCGTGACCGGCGCACCATCGGTCCTCCGCTCGGTATGAAAGGTGTTCACATGGCAACCCGTGCAGCTACGAAGCCTGAGGGGGACGTGGCCGAAGAGGCCGCCGCCTCCACAGCGACCAAGCCCGCCGCCAAGAAGACGGCGAAGAAGGCCGCGGCCAAGCCCAAAGGCCGCGCTGAGCACGAGAACGCCATCGACGAGGACGCCGCGGTCGACATCGACGAGGACGAGCCCACGGACACTGAGACGGACGACGCGGTCGAGGGCGATGAGGCCGAGGAGGTGGACGCCGCCGCTGAGGAGGCGCACGATGACGCCCCCTCAGCCGCTGCCGGCGAGGCAGCGGCTGTGAAGGCCGCGGCCGATGCGCCGCTGCCGACCGATGCGATCGTGCTGCGCGCGGTCGACGAAGACGACGACATCCCCGTCTACTCGACCACGATCACCGGCGCGACCGCCGACCCGGTGAAGGACTACCTCAAACAGATCGGCAAGGTTCCGCTGCTCAACGCGGCGGAGGAGGTCGAACTCGCCATGCGCATCGAGGCCGGCCTCTTCGCCGAGGACAGACTGGCGAACACGCCCAACATGCCCCGCGAGCTCGAGCGCGAGCTGCGCTGGGTCGCCCGCGACGGCCAGCGTGCCAAGAGCCACCTGCTCGGCGCCAACCTGCGACTCGTGGTCTCGCTGGCGAAGCGCTATACCGGTCGCGGTATGCAGTTCCTGGACCTGATCCAGGAGGGTAACCTCGGACTCATCCGCGCCGTGGAGAAGTTCGACTACACCAAGGGCTTCAAGTTCTCGACCTACGCGACGTGGTGGATCCGCCAGGCGATCACCCGCGCGATGGCCGACCAGGCCCGCACCATCCGCATCCCGGTGCACATGGTGGAGGTCATCAACAAGCTCGCCCGCGTCCAGCGCCAGATGCTGCAGGACCTCGGCCGCGAACCCACTCCCGAAGAGCTCTCGAAGGAGCTCGACATGACGCCCGAGAAGGTCGTCGAGGTGCAGAAGTACGGTCGCGAGCCCATTTCGCTGCACACCCCGCTGGGTGAGGACGGCGACAGCGAGTTCGGCGACCTGATCGAGGACATCGAGGCTGTGGTCCCGGCGGACGCGGTGGGCTTCACGATGCTGCAGAAGCAGCTGGAGAGCCTGCTCGACTCCCTGTCCGAGCGCGAGGCCGGTGTCATCCGGATGCGCTTCGGGCTGGGCGACGGCATGCCCAAGACGCTGGATCAGATCGGTGACACCTTCGGCGTGACGCGCGAGCGCATCCGCCAGATCGAGTCGAAGACGATGGCGAAGCTGCGCCATCCGTCCCGCTCGCAGTCGCTGCGCGACTACCTCGAGTAAACCGGTGCGCTATCGACTGGCGGTCATCGCTGGCCGACTCGCCCGCTGGCTGCTGCGCCTGCGGGGAGGCGGCTCCGCGGTGCCGGGGCGTGTCGCGCTCGCGATCGCGCCGAGGTTCCTGGAACGCGCCGTCAGCCGGCTTCCGCTCGGCGTCGTGTTCGTCTCGGGGTCCAACGGCAAATCGACCACGACGAACATGCTCACCGGCATCCTGCGAGAGCACGGGCTGAGCGTCTTCACCAACCCCTCCGGCGGCAATCTGCCGCAGGGGATCGCCTCCGCGCTTCTGGCGGAGGTTCCTCTCGACGGCTATGTGCGCGGCGATGTGGGCGTGATCGAGGTGGATGAGGCCTACGGCGTCGACCTCGCGACCGTGCTGAAGCCGCGCGCCTCCCTGCTGCTGAACGTGCAGATCGACCAGCTGAACCGCTTCTTCGAGCCGACCCGCGTGATCGGGATGCTGCGCACGATCGCCGATCGCTCCCGCGAGTTCGTCGTCGTGAACGCCGACGATGACAGCCTGGCGCGCATCGGCGCGGAGCTGGTGGCCGCGGGAAGCGATGTGTCCACCTTCGCCGTCGCCCCGGCGATCATCGAGTCCTCCCCGAACGGCCTGGCCAATGTCCGGGACTTCTCGGGCGACGACGCCGGTGCGCTGCCCGTCCCGAGCGTCTTCGTCAGCACGCTGGAGCAGCAGAGCGCGCAGCTGACCATCGGCGACGAGTCCGTGCAGATCGGCCTGCCCGCCCGCGGCCTCCACTACGCGGTGGACGCGGTGGGTGCGACGGCGATGGCACGGCGACTCCTCGGCGCGCAGTTCCGTCCCGCCGCCGTCGCCGCCGCGATGGGCGCCCTGCGCACGGTCTACGGCCGCGGCGAGACGCTGCGGGTCGGCGACGAGGACATCGAGATCATCATGATGAAGAACCCGCCGAGTCTGCAGCTGAATCTCGACTATCTCAGCGACACCCCGGAGCAGGTGTTCGTCGCGGTCGACGAGGGCACGCCCGATCCGTCCTGGGTCTACGACATCGACCTCTCCAAGCTGGGGCACGTCGACATCGTCTCCGGCACGAAGGCGTGGCAGTTCGCCACTCGGTTCGCCTACGCGGGCATCGAGGTCGACCAGGTGCTTCCGGAGCTGAAACCGGCGCTGCAGGCGTTCCTGGCCCTCCCGAAGCCGGCCCGCGGCACCAAGACCATGATCGTCAACTACGAGCAGATGATGCTGATCCGCAAGCAGCTCGGCTTCCTCGACCTGGAGGGCGGCGAGAAGTGAGCCTTCTGCGCATCCTGCACCTGTATCCGCGCGAACTCGGCATCAACGGGGACGCGGGCAATGTACACGCCCTGGCGGAGCGCGCCCGGTGGCGTGGTGTCGACGCCGAGGTGGTGGGCCATGCCCCCGGCGGCGAGCTGCCGGGAAGCGTGGACCTCATCCACATCGGCTCGGGTCCGCTGTCGTCTCAGCGCGCCGTGCATGAGGACGTCCTGCGCATCGCGCCGCGGCTGCGGCAGTGGCGTGATGCCGGGGTCCCCATCCTGGCGATCGCCGGTGGCTGGCAGCTGCTCGGCCGCGAGCTGGTCACGCCGGACGGCGAGGTCCTCGCCGGTGCGGAGGTGTTCCCGACGCGCGCCGTGCTGAGTTCGCAACGGCACGTTGCAGAGGTCCTCGTGCGCACGAACGCAAGCGGCACGCTGGCCGGTTTCGAGAACCATTCCGCGGCGACGACCTTGGAGGGCGGCGAGCCGCTCGGCGGGATCGTCGGATGCGTGGGCAATGGCGACGGCGCCGAGGGTGTCGTGTTCGGCGCGGCGATGGGCACGCACCTGCACGGTCCGGTGCTGCCGATGAACCCGGTGCTGGCCGATCGGATGCTGGCGACGGCTCTGCACGCCGAGCTGCCCCCGGTCGCGGAGACCGAGCGCGTCGACCGCTACGCCGCCAATGCCCGCCGGGCCATCGCGGACCGGCTGGGGGCAGCGCTCTAGGTCGACGGCCCAGGAACGAGGTCTCAGCCGTCTCCGTCCAGCGTCTCCAGCACGGTCAGCGGCACCGGCTTGATGGGGAACTGCGCCGCGAAACGGCCGGACTCCCGGATCGGCTGATCGCGCTCGGCGGCCACGATCGCTGCGACGGTTCCTTCGCAGTAGCGGCCCTGGCAGGGGCCCATGCCCGACCGGCATTCCAGCTTCGCCGCGTTCGCCGTGGAGAGGAACGGATTGGCCTGGAGGGCGTCGGTCAGTCGCCCGCGCGTCACCAGCTCGCAGCGGCACACGGTCGTCTCCGGTTCGGCCAGTCTGGCGAGCCCGGCGCGGTCCGGTTCGAACACGCGCTGCACGACCGTCGAGAAGCGCGAGGCGGCCTCGACCTGCCGCGTCGCCCGAGCGAGCGCGTCTCCGAGAGCGGAGGCGGGACGAAGCTCCTGCGCGACTGCGAGACCGGCGAGAGTTCCCTCGGCGCGTGACTGGTCGGCCCCGGCAACGCCCGTGGGCTCGCCGGCCACGAAGATCCCCTCGGCGGTGGTGGCCATCCGTTCGTCGTGCCGGACCACCCAGCCGCCCCGCGGGGAGTCCCAGTCGAGCTCGCAGCCGGCCTGGCGGGCGAGCTCGGTGGACGGGGAGAAGCCGTAGCCGAGCACCAGCGTGTCGGCGGCGCAGACCCGGGGAGAGCCGGCGGGACGCCAGTGCGCGTCCACCCGGGTCAGCTCGACGGAGGTGAGCGCGTCGGAGCCGCACGCCCGGGTGACGATGGTCCGCGTGCTGATGCGCACTCCGCGCGCCAGCAGCCGGGCGACGATGGCTCCGGTCTCCACCAGCATCCCCAGGTGTCCCGGCACCGCGCCGAGCGCCCCGGCCATCTCGGCCGGCGTCGGCAGGCCGCGGGCGAAGGCCACTTCGGCCACCCGCCCGCCCGCCGCGACCAGCTGGTCCGCGACGATGAGCAGGAGCGGGTGGGCGCCGGCGAGCACCAGCTCGTCGCCCGCGCGGATCTTCTGGCTCTTGAGCAGGCTCTGCACCGCCCCCGCGGTCATCACGCCGGGGAGCGTCCAGCCCGGGAACGCCACCGGCAGGTCGTAGGTGCCGGTCGCCAGCAGGATGCGACGGGCCGCGACCACGCTGGCGCCCGGCCCGTCGACCGCCAGCGTGAGGCGCATCCCGTTTTCGTCGCGATCGCGGAGCACCCCCAGGACAGTGCTGGAGAACCGGCGGTCGAGGCGCTCGTGCCGCTCGAAGCGTGCGATCAGCTCGGGGGCACAGCCGTAGCCCGCGGTCGGCGTCAGCGGCGCGTTCGGGAACTCGCGGGGAGCCTGGCGGAAGATCTGGCCGCCGGCGCGCGGCTGCTCGTCCAGGACGACGACGCTCAGTCCGGCGTCGGCGGCCGCGAGAGCGGCGGCCATTCCGGCTGGGCCGGCCCCGACGAGGGCGAGGTCGAGCGTGCCCTCGTGCCGGTCCGCATCCTCGGGCATATCAGTGTCCTCTCGTGGTCTCGACGCGCATCCCGTCGCGCACCGTGGTCAGGCAGGAGCGGGTGAGCGCCCGGCCGTCGATGGTGACGGCGCAGTCGAAGCAGGTTCCCATGTTGCAGAACGGCTGCCGCGGTTCGCCGTCCCTGGTGGTCCCGAAGCGGTACACCCCGGCGGCGAGCAGCGCCGCAGCGACCGTCTCGCCGCCGAAGCACGCGAGGCGTTCGCCGTCCAGCTCGATCTCGACCGCATCGCCGCGCTCGACGGGCAGGCGGACGCTTGCCCGGGCGCCGGGGGAAGGCGGGGAGACGGGGGGCTCGTCAGACGACACAGGATGCTCCTCGGTAGCGTTCGGGGGCGTAGGGGGTCAGGTCGATGCTCGGCGGACGGCCCGCGATGAGCTCCGCGAGAACGCGGGCGATCGCCGGACCGAGGTTGAAAGCGGAGCCTCCGGTCGCCACGAACACGCCGGGGGCGCCGGGAACCGGGCCGACCAGGGGCAGCTGGTCCGGCGTCACCGTCGTCGTCCCGGCCCAGGTGCGCATCACCGGGAGGCTCCCGACGGCCGGGGCCACCCGGTGCGCTGCGCGGGCATTGCCGCCGAGGGACTCCCGCAGCAGTTCGGGACGCCGGTGAAGTCCGGCCGCCCGGCGGCATCCCGCATCAGCCGTGCGGGCCAGCCGCCGCCGATCAGCACGGTGCCGTCGTGCGACTGCTTCAGCGAGAGCCGGGCCCCGGCGTGCTGCACGAGGTGCGGGATGAACGCGGCCGTCTTGGCGGTCACCGTCATCGTCAGCGCGAGCGGGATGGTCGGCAGCGACACGTCGATCAGCTCGCCCAGCTCAGTCGTCCAGACTCCGGCCGCGATCACCACGGCGTCCGTCCGGACGGTGCGGTTCGACGCGTCGGCTCCGCTGCCGGTCAGGGTCAGCTCCCAGCCGGTCGCGAGTCGCCGCATCGCGGTTACCGCCGTTCTGGTCTGCACCAGCGCGCCCAGCCGCAGGGCGGCCCGGGCGAGCGCGGGTGCGGCCGTGCGGGTGTCCGCCTTGCCCTCGGCGGGGCAGTGCGCGGCGGCGACGACGGATGCGGACAGGTACGGCGCGAGCGCGCGAGCCTGGTCGCCGTCGAGCAGGCGCACATCCAGCCCCCCAGGAGCGCTCCAACTCTGAATTTCGTCTCCAGCACCGCCGCCTGCTCCGCGGTCTCCGCCAGCATCAGGCCGCCGTTCTGGACGACGTCGAGCGGTTCGCCGGCCTCCGCCGACAGCCCCGCCCAGAGCCGGGCCGCCTCCAGGTGCAGCGGCATCGCCTCCGCCGCGGTGCGGGCGGCCTTCAGCCCGCGCTCGACCATGCGGTATTCGAGCTGGAAGTGCAGGCTCCCGGCGTTCTGGCCCGAGGCTCCCGCGTTGAGCTGATCCCGCTCGACCAGCAGCACGGACGCGCCGTCTCGGGCCAGCATCCATGCCGTCGCGCAGCCGAGCAGCCCGCCACCGATCACGACGGCGTCGAAGGACTCGGTTATGACAGGGGAACGGTCTCGATGCCGAGCGAGCGGAGGGGCTGCTCCACCCGTGCGGTCTCGTCGGCGGTCAGCTCCAGAAGTGGGGAGCGCACGAACCCTGCCGGCACGCCGCGCAGCCGTAGGGCGGTCTTCATGATGGCCTGCTGGTTGCCGAACTGCACGCCGTAGTCGGGACGGAACCAGGCATCCATGATGACCCGATCCCGGGCGCCCAGGGCGACGGCCGTCTCCCGGTCGCCCGCGGCGATGGTGTTCCAGAACCCGGGATGGTCCGCTCCGAGCACCCCGTCCGAGCCCATCAGGCCGTCGCCATGGCCGAGCAGGGCGAGGTCGGCCCCGAGCCCGCTGGTGGGCAGCCCGAAGTAGCGGACGCTGTCCTCCAGCGCGTACATCCCCGCGAGGAAGGCGGCGAAATCTCCCGTGGAGTTCTTGATCGACACGACGTTCTCCACCTGGGCCAGCTCGGTGAGGGTGTCCAGGTCGAGGTCGACGATCCAGCCGAGCGGCCAGTTGTACACGGTCATCGGGATGTCGGTGGCGGCCGAGACCTGCTCGTAGAACGCGACGATCTCGCGCCGGTTCGGGACCACATAGGGCGGGGGAGTGAGTAGGATGCCGTCGAGGCCCGCCCGCTCGGCGGCGCGGGCGTGCTCGATGGCCTCCGGGGCGGTGAAGGTGTTGCACGCGCCGATGACGCGGAACGCGGGGCTGCGGTGCGCGCCGCCGGCACGGAAGAGGTCGGCGCGTTCGGCGGCGGTCATGCTGAACCATTCGCCGCTGGTGCCGGCGAGGATCACGCCGTGCATCCCCTCCGCCGCCAGCCAGTCGAGCTGTGCGTCCAGCGCGGTCAGGTCGAGGGCCCCCTCGCGGGTGAACGGGGTGGTGATGGCGGGGATGTAGCCGTGCCAGTCGACGGTGTTCCTGTCCACGCGGTCCTTCTCTTTCTGTGTTTCTCGGGGTGGGTCTCTGCGGCGCTCAGCGCGCGGGCTCGGGCGTTGTCGCGAGCTCGGCGACGGGCGTCCGCGACACGGCGCCGCCCTCGCCCTCGAAGCGTCGGCCCCATCCCGTCGCGACCGAGGCGATCATGACGACGGTGAGGATCATGGGGTACAGCATCGCGACGAAGATCTGCGTCCTCGCGAGAGTGGGGACCCCCTCGTGGCCGGAGGTGAGGGCGGCGCAGATGAAGAGGTAGGCGCTGAGCACCGGGACCACGCAGGCGATGCTCATGGCGAAGCAGTCCATGACGACCGCGCGCCGGTAGGGGTGCAGCCCCACCCGGGCGCCGAGTTCGTCGGCGACCGGCCCGAAGGTCAGCAGGGCGGCGGAGTTGACGCCGCCGAAGAGCAGCGTCGTGACCGAGATGCCGATGCCGATCGCCGCCTCCGCACCGCGCGGAGTGCGCGAGAACCGGCTGCGGCCGCGCGCGTCGAGCAGTGCATCGAGGATGCCGGCCTGGGTGAGCACGCCCATGATGCCGAACACCGAGATCACGAGCGCGATCGTCGGGAGCATGTCCGTCACTCCGCTGAGCAGGAACCCGGTCGGGACATCGTCTTTGACCCCGATGATCTCGGCCGGATGCAGCAGTCCGGAGAGCAGACCGGTGACGATGCCGGTGGACAGACCCACGGTGACGGCCTTGAAGATGTCGCGGGTGAGCAGGGCGGTAGTGAGAATGAGCCCGACGGGGATGAGCATGACCAAGGCCAGAGGGGAGGCGTCGGCTCCCAGCGCCTCTGCGCCGGTGGCAGCGCCGCCGGCCCCGGCGTTCCCGAGGAAGAAGAACCCGATTGCGGCGATCCCGGCCGTGAGGAAGGCGAAGCGGGCGCGGCTGCGCACGACCCCGGCAATGTCGGAGGTGCCGTCCTTCCGGCGGAAGCGCTGGGTGGAGGAGGAGATGACCGTCGTGTCCGAGATCGGGGCGACATTGTCCCCGAAGATCGCGCCCGAGATGATCGCGCCGGCCAGGAACGCCGGGTCGGCGCCGAGCGGCACGCCCGCCGGATAGAAGATCGGGAAGGCGGTGAACATCGTGCCGATGGAGGAGGCCGTGGACATCGAGATCACGCAGACGGCGACGAACGCGAAGAGGGTGAAGGTGCCACCGCCCACACCGAGCTGCTGGGCCATCCAGACGAAGCCGCTGGAGACGTTCGTCGCTTTGATCATCGCCGAGACCATCCCGACGCTGAACAGGATCATCACGATCGAGACCGAGGTGGGGCTTCCGATGCCCGCGAGAACCGCATTCCAGTAGGAGGCGTAGGGCTTGGCGAACAGGGCGCCGACCAGCAGGGAGAGGAATCCGCCCATCGCCAGCGTGCTCATGTCGAACGCCTTGAACACCACGAAGAACAGCAGGCAGAAGGCAAGGAATCCGGCGACGGGGAGGAACGCCAGCAAGCGTCCTCCGCGGAAGACGAGTTCGGGGGTGGTGTGCGTCATGATGCACCTCTCCTCACGGTCACGGCGGTGTGCGTGAGATCAGATCGAACGAGTGTGCAGTATGGTTGCACACAATGTCTCGTCTTTGCAAACAGGGGTATAGCTCATCCGGCCGGGGAACCCGCTTCGCACGGTCCCGCCGGACCAGCGGAAGCCCGGCGCGCGCGCCCGGCGCTGGACCACACAGTGACGTACAGTTGTCGCGTGATCGGGGAGAGACTGCACCAGCTGCGGGTGGAGCGAGGGAGGAGCGTCCGGGCGCTGGCGCGCGAGACGGGGGTCTCCGCCACGCTGCTCAGTCAGATCGAGCGGGGGCTCTCAGACCCCAGCCTGCGAACGCTCCGCGCGCTCGCAGGGGTCTTCGGCACCTCGGTCTCCACCCTCTTCGACGATCTGGTCCCCGTCGTCGCCCAGGTTTCGGTTCCCGGGAACCGCTCCCGGATCACCTCGCCGGTGGGGAAAGTCCAATACGAGCGTCTCGCGGCGAGCAACGGCCAGTTGGAGGTGCTGCTCGGCGTTCTCCAGCCGGGCGAGGTGTCCAGCGACGAAGCCTGGTCGCACCAGGCGATCGAGTGCGTCTTCGTCCTCAGCGGCACCCTGACCGCGGAGGTCGGCGGGGAGGCGATCCCCGTCCGGGCCCGCGAGGCCATCACGATCGACTCGACCCTCCCGCACCGGTATCTCAACCGGGACGCGGAGCGGGTCGAGTACACAGTGTCGGTGAGCCCGCCGACGCCTTGACCTGCCGAGTCCGGCGTTGCCGTGCGTGCGATTCGGCCGAACCACGCAAGGAGCCCACACCGTGGCCAGCACTGTGACCGATCTCGCCGCTCTCCACCCGGCCTGGGCCGAGCGTTTCAACGCCGCCGACCTGCCCGGGATGCTGGCCCTCTACGAGAGCGACGCGGTGTTCCTCCCGCAGCCGGGCGTCCCCGTCACCGGCACGGGGCTCGGCGACGCCCTGCAGGAGTTCATCGACCTCAGCGTCCCGGTACGAGTGACCGTCCGGCACACGGCGCAGGTCGGCGAGCTCGGCCTCACCGCTCCCGGCGTGACCGTGACCGGCGGCTCGACGGCACGCGTGCGGACGGCGCGAGCGTGAGCATGGCGGGAAGCGCCTCGGATGTCGCGCGGCTCGATCCCGAACACGGCTGGCGCTTCGTCATCGACAACGCGTTCGGCACGGCCTGAGCCTGGGGGCGGGAGGGCGGCCCGCTGCGGTCTGGAGCCGGCCGCTTACCCGCGCGTGCCGGTGAGCCCCGCGCCCTCGTCGTCGCCCACGTAGACCCGCGGAACCCGCGCCGCGACGCCGGTGACCATCTCGTCGGCGATCGTCCCGGCCCATTCCGCATACTCCTCGGCCGTGGCCTCGCCGCTGTCGCCCGGGCCGAAGAGCACGGCGGTGTCGCCCCGCTCGACGCGCTGGGCTCCGGCATCCACCAGCATTGCGTCCGCCTCCACGGCGATCACGGGGCAGCGCCGTCCCCCCAGCAGGACCGAGGTCCGGGCGAGGCCGAGAGTGGGGACGCCGTCCGCGAAGCCGATGCCGAGGCGGACGTGCGTGGTGCCGTCGACATGCACAGCGATGACCGGCGCCTCCAGCCGCATGACCGGCCGCAGGCCGAGCTCGGCGCCGGTGGTGTCGTCGAAGGGGGAGAGCCCGTAGGCGGCGATGCCGAAGCGGACCAGAGCGAACCGGGCCTCCGGCATCCGGATGCCCGCCGAGCTCGCGGCGAGGTGCAGCATCTCGAAGCGGGCGCCACGGGCTTCGGCCTCGGCGACCGCTTCCCGGAACTCCGCGAGAGCGGCCTCGTCGTCGGCGATCGAGGCATCGGCGAGGTGTGACCAGGCGGCGCGGAGGCGCACGACCCCGGTCTCCTGCAGCGCGAGCGCGGCATCCACCAGCGCCGGCCACTCCTCGCGGGTGGCGCCGTTGCGGCTGAGCCCGGTGTCCACCTTCAGGTGCACGATCGCGGCGCGGTCCGCGGCGGCGGCGGCGATGGCCTCCAGCTGCCAGCGGGCGGAGATGCCGAGCTGGATGTCGTTCTCGATGCCCGCGCGCCAGTCGGTGCCGGTGCCGTGCAGCCAGGCGAGCAGCGGGACGGTCACCCCGGCCCGGCGCAGCACTAGTCCGGCGGAGATCTCCAGCACGGCGAGCGAGGTGGCGCCCGCCTGCACTCCGGCTTCCGCGATCGGCAGCAGGCCGTGCCCGTAGGCGTCGGCCTTGACCGCCAGCATGGTCTCGGCGGGCGCGATCAGGCGCGTGAGCGTCGCCACATTGCGGCGCAGGGCGGCCAGATCGACCACAGCGCGGGGGAGTGGTTCGGCGACGGCGTCCACGATCGTCATGCGTAGCGTCTCTCGATGCGCCGGCCGAGCCGGCTGGTGATGACGGGGGCGGCGACGCCCAGGGCATCCGCCCAGTCGAGGACGGTGGGCTCGCCGCGGCCCGGGTCGCCGAAGACGACGACCGGGTCGCCGGGGAGCGTGTCGGCGTCCCCGATGTCGACCACGAACTGATCCATCGCGATGCGTCCGCTCACGCGCCCGCGGACGGTTCCGACCTGCACGGGCCCCCGGTTCGAGGCGACGCGCAGGAGGCCGTCCGCATATCCGAGCGCCACCAGGACCAGGGTGCTCGGGCGCTCGGTGCGGTAGGTGTAGCCGTAGGACACCCCGCGGCGCGCGGCGACCCGCTTGACCGCGACGATCTCCCCGACGAGGCGCAGCGCGAGACGGGAGGGATGCCGGGGGTCGAGGCCGAACAGCTCTGGTCCCAGCAGCGCGCCGGCGTCGACCGCGGTGGAGCCGACCAGGATACGCCCCGGCACACCGTCGTCGGCCAGCGTCGCAGCGTCCTCGACCCGGGAGACCAGAAAACCGCCGGTCCCGGCCGACGACAGTACACGCGCCACGGGAATGAGCCCGTGGCCGTATGCGTCGACGCGGAGGTCGGCGGTGGAATCGGTGAGTGGTCGCCCGCTGGAGATCGCGTTCGCGACGATGGCGTCGAGATCGATGTGCGCGTGCCTGCGCACGCCGGGGGCCGGTGTCATCGTCGCAAGGAACGGTTCGGGTCCCGCGGGCCGTGTCAGGCGCTCTGCTCTTCGAAGAGCCGCGCCGTCTCGTCGTGCCAGCTGTGCGCGATCTGGGACAGCTTCTCCTGGTGTTTCTTGCCGTGGTGGGCGCAAAAGAGGAGCTCGCCGTTCTTGACCTCGACACGTATGTACGCCTGCGCCCCGCAGCTGTCGCAGCGGTCGGCGGCCGTGAGCTGTTGCCCCGGTGCGATCTCATCAACCGCACCATTCTCCGAGGTGATCGTCGACATGAGATGCTCCTTTTCGTCGGGGCCGATGTTACTCGATGCCTCTATAGAACCACGGGAATCCGCCCGGCAGGCTCGATTCGCTCCCTATTTCGCTCAACGCGAAGCGTGGCGGGACTCGGGTGTCGTCGCCCCGGCGGCCCCGGCGCCCTTTACGCTGGGAGACGCACGGCGTCCGCGTTCCCGCGGGGCGCGCCGGAACCACAAGGAGCGCTCGTGGCGAGCTCGGACTATTCGGCCAGACATCTCTCGGTCCTGGAGGGACTGGAAGCGGTACGCAAACGCCCCGGCATGTACATCGGCTCCACCGATTCGCGCGGCCTCATGCACTGCCTTTGGGAGATCATCGACAACTCGGTCGATGAGGCGCTGGCCGGGCACGGCTCGTCGATCGACGTCGTGCTGCATCCGGACAACAGCGTCGAAGTGCGCGACAGGGCCCGCGGCATCCCGGTGGATGTGGAGCCCAAGACCGGTCTCACCGGCGTCGAAGTCGTCTTCACGAAACTGCACGCGGGAGGCAAATTCGGCTCCGGTTCCTATGCGGCTTCGGGCGGTCTGCACGGCGTCGGTGCTTCGGTCGTCAACGCGCTGTCGGAACGGCTGGATGTAGAGGTCGACCGCGACGGAAAGACCTGGGCGATGTCGTTCCACCGCGGCGAACCGGGCGTCTTCGAGGATGGCGAGGCCGTTCCCGGGCCGGACGCGCCCTTCACGCCGTTCGTCTCCGGCAGCGAGCTGCGGGTCGTGGGCAAGGTTGCGAAGGGCGTCACTGGCACGCGCATCCGTTACTGGGCCGACCGGCACATCTTCACCAAGGGCGCTGAGTTCTCGGTGGACGATCTGATCGGCCGTGCGCGGCAGACGGCCTTCCTGGTGCCGGGCATCGCGATCACGATTGACGACAAGCGCAGCGCCGAGGGTGAGTCCACGACCTTCAAGTACGACGGCGGCCTTTCCGAGTTCGCGGACTTCCTCGCGCCGGACAGCCCGATCACCGAGACCTGGCGGCTCACCGGCGAGGGCACTTTCACCGAGACCGTTCCGGTCCTCTCCGACAGCGGCGCGATGGTCACGACCGAGCTGAAGCGCGAGTGTCACGTCGACATCGCCCTGCGCTGGGGCACCGGCTACGACACAGTGATGCGCTCTTTCGTGAACATTATCGCCACGCCCAAGGGCGGCAGCCACCAGGCCGGCTTCGACCAGGGGCTGCTCAAGTTCCTTCGTCAGCGGGTGGAGCTGAACGCCCGGCGGCTGAAGGCGGGCACCGACAAACTCGAGAAGGACGATGTGATGGCCGGCCTCACCGCCGTGCTGACCGTCCGCCTGCCCGAGCCGCAGTTTGAGGGTCAGACCAAGGAGGTGCTCGGGACGCCGGCCGTCCGCGCGATCGTCGCGGGCGTCGTCCAGAAGTCCCTCTCCGAGCGGTTCGGTTCCTCCAAACGGGACGACAAGACGCAGTCGGCGCTCCTGCTGGACAAGGTGGTGGCGGAGATGAAGTCGCGCATCTCGGCGCGTGCCCACAAGGAGACGCAACGCCGCAAGAACGCGCTGGAGACCTCATCGCTGCCGGCGAAGCTCGTGGACTGCCGTTCGAGCGATGTGGCGAACAGCGAGCTGTTCATCGTCGAGGGCGACTCGGCGCTCGGAACCGCTCGGCGGGCGCGCGACAGCGAATACCAGGCCCTGCTGCCGATCCGCGGCAAGATCCTCAACGTGCAGAAAGCGTCCGTCTCGGACATGCTCTCCAACGCCGAGTGCGCTGCCATCATCCAGGTCATCGGCGCCGGTTCCGGCCGGACTTTCGACATCGGTTCCGCGCGGTACGGCAAAGTCATCATCATGTCGGACGCCGATGTGGACGGTGCCCATATCCGCACCTTGCTGCTGACGCTGTTCTTCCGCTATATGCGGCCCATGATCGAGGAAGGCCGCGTGTTTGCCGCGGTTCCCCCGCTGCACCGGGTGGTCGTTGTGAACCCCGGCTCGAACCCGAATGAGACGGTCTACACGTACTCAGAGGCAGAGTTGCAGGCTGTGCTGGGCGACCTGAAAAAGCGGGGCAAAAAGTACCAGGAGCCCATTCAGCGCTACAAGGGGCTCGGAGAGATGGATGCGGACCAGCTGGCCACCACCACCATGGATCGCGGGCACCGCACTCTCCGCCGTGTTCGGGTCTCCCACGCCGAGGGGGCGAACCGCGTGTTCGAACTTCTCATGGGCAACGACGTCGCCCCGCGCAAAGAGTTCATCATCGCCGGAGCCGACGATCTGAGCCGCGCCCGCATAGACGCATAGCCGCGACCCTTCCCGTTCCCGCTCGCCCCTGCCGGTAAGGGAGGGATGGCGGAAAGAGTCTGGGGGTCAGGAGATCTGGCGGCCGAGGGAGCTGACGACCGTGTCGAGGGGCGCGCCGGAGCCGTCGCGGCGGGCGCCGCTTTCGGGGAGGGCGCGGACGGCTCCGTCTCCGGCGACCGCGAGGGCGGGGGCGGGGCCGGTCCAGGCCAGCGCGAGCTCGGTCTCGCCCTTGAGGAAACGCTGCGAGCGGACGCCTCCGGTGGCGCGGCCCTTGGCTGGGAACTCGGCGAAGTCGCTGACCTTGCCGCTGCCGGGGTCGGAGCCGGGGAGGGTTTGGTCGCTGACGGCGACGGTGACGACGACGGCTGTGTCTTTCTCCGTCGCGCTGACCGAGCCGAAGAAGATCACGCGGGCGCCGGGCGCGAGAGCGATACCGGCCATGCCGCCGGCGGCGCGGCCCTGTGGGCGGACGGAGGCCGCCGGGAAGCGGAGGAGCTGGCTGTCGCTCGCGACGAAGACGAGTTCGTCGGTGTCCTCGGTGTGCGCGGCGCCGACGACCTCGTCGCCAGCCTTCAGACCGATGATCTCGAATTCGGGTTTGCTGGCCCAGTCGCCCGGAGCGACCCGCTTCACGACGCCCTGCCGGGTGCCGAGCGCGATCGGCTTCGGGGAGTCGAGGGAGACGAGGGCGAGAATGCGTTCCTTTTTGTCCGCGAGCGCCAGGTAGTCGCCCACTTTCACCCCGGCGCCGAGCTGAATGGAGTTCGGCGGCGCGGCCGGCAGGTCGACAGGGGAGAAGCGGAGGAGCCGTCCCCGGTTCGTGACCGCCCCAATCTCGCTGTGGCTGGTGGTGTCCAGGCGGGAGAGGATGGCGTCGTGCTTGCTGCGGCGGACCGGAGGCTGGATGCGGTCGAGTCCGGTATCCTGTTCCGTTCCGGCGTCCACCCGCAGGATGCGCCCGGTGGTCGAGAGGAACACCCGGCAGGGGACGTCCGCAACTTCCAGTTGTGCCGCCGCCGCTTTGCCGCGCGACGTGCTCGCGATCGACGGCTTCGCCTCGGTGAGCAGTGTGCGGCGTGGTGTCCCGAATGTCGCGGCGACCTGCTCCAGCTCGTCCGAGACGAGCGCGTTGATGAGGCTGCGGCTGGCGAGCAGGGCTTCCAGCTCCGCGATCTCGGCCCGGAGCTGGTCGCGTTCGGCCTCCAGCTCGATGCGGGAGAACCGGGTGAGGCGTCGCAGGCGCAGTTCGAGGATGTAGTCGGCCTGGAGCGTGCTGAGATCGAACACCTGCATGAGGCGGCTGCGGGCCTGATCGGTGTCGTCCGAACTGCGGATGACCTGGATGGCCTCGTCGATGTCCAGGATGGCGACGAGGAGGCCCTCGACCAGGTGCAGCCGCTCTTTCCGCCGGGCGAGGCGGAACTCCGAACGGCGGGTGACCACACGGATGCGGTGGCCGAGGTAAACGCTGAGGAGCTCCCGCAGGCCGAGCGTCTGCGGCCCGCCCTCGACGAGGGCGACACTGTTGATCGAGAAGCCCTCCTCCAGCGGGGTGTGCCGGTAGAGCTGTTCCAGCACCGCCTCCGGGCTGAAGCCGGTCTTAACGCCGATGATGAGGCGCAGGCCGTGTTTGCGGTCGGAGAGGTCGGTGACGTCCGAGATGCCTTTCAGCTTCTTGGCGCTTACGCCGTCTTTGATCTTCTCGATCACGCGCTCGGGGCCGACCCCATAGGGCAGCTCGGTCACGACGAGGCCGTTCTTGCGGGCGGTGATCGGCTCGATGCCGACTTTGGCCCGCATCCGGAAGCTGCCTCGTCCTGTCGCGTAGGCGTCGCGGACGCCGGAGAGGCCGGCGATGGCGCCGCCGCTCGGGAGGTCGGGGCCGGGGATGTAGGCCATCAGATCGTCCAGCGTGGCGTCCGGGTTGTCGAGCAGGTGCCGGGCGGCTCCGACGACTTCCACGAGGTTGTGCGGGGCCATGTTGGTGGCCATCCCGACCGCGATCCCGCTGGCGCCGTTGACGAGGAGATTCGGGAATGCCGCAGGCAGCACATCCGGCTGCATGAGCTGGTTGTCGTAGTTGGGGACGAAGTCGACCACGTCTTCGTCCAAGTCTCCGGTCAGTGCGAGGGCCGCGGCGGCGAGCCGGGCTTCGGTATAGCGCGCGGCGGCGGGACCGTCGTCCAGCGAGCCGAAGTTGCCGTGGCCGTCGATCAGGGGGACGCGGAGGGTGAAGTCCTGAGCCATCCGGACCAGCGCTTCGTAGATGGCGCTGTCGCCGTGCGGGTGCAGTTTGCCCATGACCTCGCCGGTGACACGCGCCGACTTCACATGACCGCGGTCGGGGCGCAGACCCATCTCGGTCATCATGTACAGGATGCGGCGCTGTACGGGCTTCAGCCCGTCGCGCGCGTCCGGAAGCGCCCGCGAGTAGATCACCGAGTACGCGTACTCGAGGAACGAGCCCTGCATCTCGGTCGTGACATCGACGTCTTCGATGCGCTCGGTGGCGGGGGCCTGGTTGTCTGGTGGTGTCATGCGTCGTTTCTCGCGGAGGGCGGTACCGGCCCGTGGCGCTGTGCCAGACTGGGCCGGGTGCCCCCTATTCTACCGGCCGCCTTCACCACGACCGCGAGCCTCGCCACTGTTCTGCCGAGTTCCCTCGCGGCCCTGCGTGGCGAGCAGAACGCCCTTGGCCTTCCACGGCTGGAGCATGTCGTGGTGGTTCTGGTGGACGGGCTTGGCGCTGCGGCGCTCCGGGCCCGGTCCGGGCACGCCCGCACTCTCGCTGCCGGGCTCCGCAAGGCGACCACCATCGACTCCGGTTTCCCGACGACGACGGCGGCCGCGCTCACGACCCTGACGACGGGGACGACGCCAGGGGAGCACGGGATGGTCGGCTACCGCGTCCGCGACGACGCGGGCCGGCTGACCAACCAGCTGCACGGCTGGGACGACCGGATGGACCCGGCGGTCTGGCAGCGTTCGCGCACGGTCTTCGAGCGTGCGGCCGCCGAGGGGATCGCGGGACGGGCGATCGGGCTCCCCGGCTACGCCGCGTCGGGCTTCACCGCAGCCGTCCTGCGCGGCGCCGAGTTCGTCGGCGGCCGGACGATGGCCGATCGGTTCGAGGCGGCCTCCGGCATCCTGGACCGGCTGGGGCCGGGGCTCACCTATCTCTATGTCGCCGAACTGGACCAGGTCGCGCACACGTGCGGTTGGGAGTCCCCGGAGTGGACAGCGCAGCTGGAGACGCTGGACTCGCTCGTCAGCGCCTTCGCACGGCGGCTGGGGCCGGAACAGGGGATGCTGCTGACGGCCGATCATGGCATCGTCGACGTCCCCGTGAGCGGGCATGTGCTCTACGACACCGCGCCCGAACTGCTCGCGGGCGTCGCCCAGGTGGCGGGGGAGCCGCGGATTCTCCACCTTTACATCGTGCCCGGCGCCGACCCTGCCGCCGTCGCCGGGCGCTGGCGTGAGGCCGAGGCCGGCCGTTCGTGGGTCGCCACGCGCGCCGAGGCGATCGAGGCCGGCTGGTTCGGCCCGGTCGTGCATCCCGAGGTGGAGCTCCGGATCGGGGAGGTTCTGATCGCCGCCCGCAAACGGATCGCGTATTATGACTCCCGCGACTCCGCGCGGACGGGTCGCAGCATGATCGGCCAGCACGGCTCGCTCACCGCTGAGGAGACCCGGGTGCCGCTGCTGCGCTTCGGAGCGGCGGGGTAGAGTCCCGCACGGCTCAGGCCAGGTCGTCGTCTGTCCGCGCGCCGAAGACGATCTCGTCCCAGCTCGGCATCGCGGCGCGTCCTTTCTTTCGCCCGACCGGACCGGTCTGCGACGCGGACGTCTCCGCGGTCCCGGCCGCCGGAGGAAACCCCGTTCCGTCCGTCAGCGCGTTCGGCTCCTCCGCGATGCGGAGCGGGGCCGGGCTGGGGATGAGATCGTCCAGCAGCGATGGCTGCGGCTCGGGCGGGTTGTCGTAGCTGGCTCCCTCGCGCTCGCCGCGGCGACGGCGGAGGGCTTCCAGCAGGTCCGCCGTCTGGTGAAGGTCGCGCGGCGTCTCGTCGGCGCGTTTGATGGCCGAGACGGCGATCGCGTTGCTGGCGCGCCCGATGTGCGGGGCGTCGAGCGGCTCGGCGGGCGCGGCGACCTCTGGGCTCAGCGGGTCGACGCCGGATGCGGGGAACGCGAAGGCCCCGCTGTCGAAGCGGGAGGTGTCCGGTTCGTCTTCGTCCGGGAGCACGGCGCGCAGGCGGGGGATGAGTGCCCCGGTGCGCAGCTCGCCCGCCTGGGACAGGGTGGTCGCCTCGGAGTTCAGGGGAGCCAGAGAGTGTTTCCGGGCGTCGTAGGTCCAGCGGGCGTCGTGGTCGATCTGGTCCACGGTGAACTCGAGCTTCACGATCCAGCCCGTCTCGGAGTCCTTCCAGCCCGCCCAGCGTTCGCCCACGACCCCGAGGGCGGCCAGGCGCTCGCGGATGACGGAGCCGAACGTGTCCTGGTCGCCGAGCGCGTCCACCTCCGCCGAGGTGCGGACGGGGACGCTGAGGGCGTTCGCCACGATGTGCTCGCGCTCGGCGACGATGGGCCCTTCGAAGCGCTGCACGTAGTCGAGCGGCGCACCAGTGACAGAGGCGACCTCCTCCGCGGACAGGCCTGCGCGGATCTGCGCCTGCACTTCGCGGGGGGAGAGCTTTGGCGATTCCGCAGACGCCCGCTGGCGCACCTGACGGATCTTGGATTGCAGGGTGTCGTCGACGGCGATGCGGAACCGCTCACCGTCGTCGCCGACGGCGACGATCGCACCGTTCTCGACCCCGATGACCTTCAAATCCTGCATGTGGATGCCTTCCGAGCTCGCATTCGTACCCGGTCAGAATGCCACGAGAACGGGGGCTACCGGGGAAATGCCCTGGGCGTGCCGGAAGTTGTCCACCAAGCAATCGCTGACAGCTTCCTGGATGGTTTTGCTATTCCTTGCTGATTGATGCAAACTATCGCCGCCGATTGCGAGAATCGGCCGTTACAGACGAGAAGTGGATGGGCATGGCAACGGATTACGACGCACCGCGGAAGACCGAGGACGACTCCGAGTCGATCGAGGCCCTCAAGGAGCGAGTTCCGGATAAAATGTCCGGGGTTGTCGACATTGAGGACGCGGACAACCCGGGCGGATACGAACTCCCCGGTGCGGACCTGTCGGATCTCGACCTGGACGTCGTGGTTTTGCCTCCTCAGGCCGACGAGTTCACCTGCGTGAACTGCTTCCTGGTGAAGCACCGTTCGCAGATCGACCACGAAACCAAGCTGGGGCCGATTTGCGTGGAGTGCGCCGCCTGAGCGGCCGCACGGCTACGGCTCCTGGCGGGCCTCTTCGAGAACCCGGACCAGCTGGTCCGGGTTTCTTGTCGAGAGGAGCCAGTAGGGCGCTGGGTCGTCCGTGTCCAGCAGCGGCACCTTCACGACGGGCTTGATCCAGCCGCGGATGAGCAGCCAGGCCCGCGCATCGAGCCGCCGGCCGCGCTCCAGCGTTGCCTGCTCGCCGGTGAACGCTTCGGGGACGCCGGCGAATTTCAGCGGAAGGCGAGCGCGCCCGGCGACCAGCTCGGTCTCCGTGACCCGGATGGTCGGCGCCGAAAGGAGCAGCGCGGAGACGATGACCGCGTAGAAGGCGAGGGCGATCACGACGCCGGCGGTGACGTTGATCGGAGCGAAGACGAGCATCGCCGCGGGTACGACGAGCAGGGTTGAGACGAAGAGCCAGGGGGTTGCCCAGAGTCGTTCTCGGTATAGGTCCATAGGGCCTATTCGATCAGACTTTTACACTACCCTCGACACCGTGACCGATACCGTTGACATTCCGATCATCGCGAAACGCCTCCCCGTCTACGCCCACCCCGGCGATGCGGGCGCCGACCTGTGCGCCGCGGAGGCGGTCACGCTGGAGCCCGGCGAACGGCACACCGTGCCGACCGGGGTCTCGATCGCCCTGCCGGAGGGCTACGCCGCGTTCGTCGTCCCGCGAAGCGGGCTGGCCATGAAGCACGGCCTCACGATCGTCAACGCGCCGGGCACGGTGGACGCTGGATACCGCGGTGAGATCAGGGTGACCGTTCTGAACACCGACAGGTCGATGCCGTACGATATCGCCGTCGGAGACCGGATCGCGCAGCTGATCGTCATGCCGGTCACCCGAGCCGTTTTCGTCCCCGTCGACACTCTGCCGGACAGCCATCGCGGCACAGCCGGCTTCGGCTCGTCCGGCTACACCGTGACCCAGGCAGGAGAACACGCTTGACCGACAGCAGCGACACCCCCGGCGAGCCGGAAACGCCCGACGAAGCGGAGAAGTCCGCCCCCGAGGACCGCGCGACCGAGGGGCCGCTCGATGAGAGCGAAGCCAATCCGGTTCGTCCCTACGTTGACCTGGGCGGGGTGAAGATCCTGCCGCGGGAGGGCCTTCACCTCCGGCTGGAGGTCGAAGAGGAATCCCAGCGCGTCGTCGCGGTCGGTCTCGACTACGCGAACTCGACGTTGCAAGTTCAGCCGTTCGCGGCACCGCGTTCGACCGGTCTGTGGCATGAGATCCGGGGGCAGATCACCGATCAGGTGCAGCGCCAGGGCGGTCGCGTGAGCGAGCGCCAGGGCGTGTTCGGGTCGGAGCTCATCGCGGAGATCCCGGTTGCCGCCCCGCAGGGCGCCCGGGGAGAGACCCGGATCGCGCGCTTCGTAGGCGTGGACGGGCCGCGCTGGTTCCTCCGTGGCGTGATCGCGGGCGACGCGGCTGTGAAAACGGCGGCGGCCGCGCTCGTCGAAGATCTGTTCCGTAGCATCGTCGTCGTCCGCGGTGCGACGCCGATGCCTCCCCGCGATCTCATCCCGCTCCGTATGCCGGCGGCGCCCACCGGCCCCGCGGACAACGGCTACACGACCCTCTGAAGGCGGCCATGACCGAGCATCAGGACGCCCAGCCGGAGAAGGACGCCGATACGCCTGAGGCCGCCGACCCGGCCGCCGTGAGCCTTGGCGAGTCCCTCGCGCGCGCCGCCCGGAAGTCGGGGCTCGGCGAGCTGGCGGACGCCCAGACGCCGACCGGGACCGCGCTGCTGGCCGCGCTGGGCGGGGTGCGCGGACTGCTCGAGACGGTCCTGCCGGGGCTGGTGTTCCTCGTCCTGTTCACCTTCACCGCCAACGTCCCGCTCTCGATCGGCTTCTCGGTCGCCGTCGCGTTGGTGTTCACGATCGTCCGGATCGCTGGCAAGACGCCGGTGACGCAGGCGATGGCCGGGCTGATCGGCGTCGGGGTGTCCGCCATCCTGGCGCTCATCACGGGGCGTGGTGAGGACAACTTCATCCTCGGGATCTGGACGAACGCCGCGTACGCCGCCGCTCTGCTGATCTCCATCGTCGTGCGCTGGCCGCTGATCGGGCTCGCCGCGGGCTACCTGATGGGCGACGGGCTCGCCTGGCGGTCGGTCAAGAGCAGGTTCCGGGTGATGCAGGCGCTCACGTTCCTCTGGTTTCTGCTGTTCGCGGCGCGGCTGCTCGTGCAGGTGCCCCTGTACCTGGCGCACACGGACGAGGCGACGAGCGCTCTGGGGCTCGCGAAGCTGCTGATGGGAGTCCCGCTCTACGCGCCTCTGCTGCTCGTGACCTGGTTCGTGGTGAAGGGGCAGTTCCCGCGCCAACCGGCCCGTCCGGCATAACGGCCGACGCGGGAAGCCGAAAAGAGAAAAAAGAAGGGCGCGAGGGATGCTCGACGTACGGATCAGGGACGGACTGACGGCCGCTCAGGTCGCCGAGCGGCACGCGGACGGCCGGGTCAACTCTCAGCACCAGCCGACTTCGCGTTCGATCGCCGATATCCTGCGCGAGAACGTCTTCACGCTCTTCAACGGCATCCTGACCGTCTGTTTCGTTGCGGTGGTGCTGCTCGGTGACCTCCGCGACGGCTTCTTCTACGGCGTCGTCGTCGTGAACGCGCTCATCGGAATCGTGCAGGAGGTGCGGGCGAAGGTCGTCCTCGACCGGGCGGCGCTGCTCGCCGCTCCCGCGAGCCGGGTGCGCCGCGACGGCGAAGTGAGGTCTGTCCCGCTGGCCGAGGTCGTGCTGGACGATCTGCTCGTGCTGCGGCCCGGCGACCAGATCCCGGCCGACGCGGTGGTCGCCGAGAGCACCGGGCTCTCGCTGGATGAGTCGATGCTCACCGGTGAGTCAGACTCTGTCTTCAAGGACGCCGGCGCGCAGCTGCTGTCGGGCTCGCATGTGACGACCGGCACCGGTTACGCGATCGTCACGGCGGTCGGCGCCGACTCGTACGCGAGCCGGCTGACCAGCCAGATCCGGCGGCACTCGCTTGTCCACTCGGAGCTCCGGCACGCGACCAACCGCATCCTGGTCGCCCTCTCCTGGATACTCGGTCCCGTCATCCTGATCACACTCGTCGGGCGGGTGCTTGCGTACGGCGGTTGGTCGCAGTTGTTCCTGGACGAGCGCTGGCGGCAGGCGCTTCTGGACGCGGTGGCCGCGGTGATCGGAATGATCCCGGAGGGGCTCGTGCTGCTCACGAGCCTCGCTTTCGGTGTCGCGGCGATTCAGCTCGCGGCGAGCAAGGTCTTGGTTCAGGAGCTCGCCGCCGTTGAGGTGCTGGCGCGCGTCGACGTGCTGTGCCTGGACAAGACCGGGACGCTGACGAGCGGCGAACTGGTGCTGGAAGGCACGGAGCCGCTGGACGGGAGCGTGCCCGGAGAGCTGGCGGAGGTGGCGCTCGCCGCCTTCGGCGCGGACGACACGGGGAACGCGACCTCCGGTATCCTGGCCACACGCTTCGTCAGCGACCGCTTCCGGGTAGAGCGTCGAATCCCGTTCAGCTCCGCGACCAAGTATTCTGGGCTTGAGATGCGCGTCGGCGACGAGCGCAGCTCGTGGGTGCTCGGAGCTCCCGAGCGCGTGCTGGCCGCTCACGAGGCCGAGCTGGCGCGCGCGACCGCGATCGCGGCGACGGGACGGCGCACCCTCGCTCTCGCGCGGGTCGCCGGCGAACTGCCGCACGGACCACACCCGCCTCCCGCGCCGACGGGCGTCCCCGTCGAACCGGCGCTCCTGGTCGTTCTCGGCGAGACGCTCCGGCCGGAGGCGGCGGAGACGCTCGGGTACTTCGGGAAACAGGATGTCCGGGTCGTCGTCCTCTCCGGTGACAGCCCTGTGACCGTCGGCGCCATCGCGGGGGCGCTCGACCTGGAGGGCGAGGCGGTGGATGCCACGACGCTGACCGACGACGTCGCGCTCGCCGAGGCGCTCGGCCGTGCCGACATCTTCGGCCGGGTGAGTCCCGAGCAGAAGCGAAAGGCCGTCGGTATCCTGAAGGAGCAGGGCCGTACGGTCGCGATGACCGGCGACGGCGTCAACGACGCGATGGCGATCAAGGACGCGAGCCTCGGGATCGCGATGGGCACGGCGACCGCCGCGACCAAGGCGGTCTCCCGGCTGGTCTTGCTCGACAACCGGTTCGACCGGCTGCCGGGCGTGCTTGCCTCCGGGCGGCGGGTGATCGCGAATGTGGAGCGGGTCTCGAACATCTTCTTGGCCAAGACCGTGTACGGCATCCTCCTGGCGCTCATCAGCGCGGCGGTGCTGTGGCCATTCCCCTTCCTGCCGCGGCAGCTGACGCTAGTGTCCTCGCTCGCCATCGGCATCCCTTCGTTCTTCCTCGCGCTGGCGCCCAACAAGCGGATCTACACGCCCGGCGTGCTGCCGCGCATCCTGAAGTACTCGATCCCGACCGGGTTGATCGCCGGGCTGACCGCCGTGGTCGTGTACGCGCCGTTCTACCGGACGCTGCCGCTGCCGGAGGCGCGGAGCGTCACGACGGTGGCGCTGTTCTGCGTCTCGCTGTGGATACTGTGCGTCTTGACGCGTCCGCTCTCCCCCTGGCGCTGGGGGCTGCTCGGGGGTGTGGCCGGGGCTTTCGTCCTGGTGTGTGTCTTCCCGTTCGCTTCGGCGTTCTTCGAGATGTACCTGGCCTGGGATGCTCCGCTCGCCTGGGGGATCGCGGTCGGGGCTGTCGGGGCGGCTGGCATCGAGCTGTTCTACCGGTTCGCCCGGCGGCGCGGCTTCGTCTTCGACCGTCTCTGAACGTGCTACATTTATCTTGACGTCAAGATATTTTCGTCGCTGATGACTTAGGCTTGCCTTGCTGGAACAGCCTCCGACGGACGACAAAAATAGACGAGGCGTGCGACGTTTTTCGCCTGCCGAAGAAGGAGAGGGCAACGTGTCAGCTGTCAATAGCTTAGGTGCCAAGAGCACCCTGAGCGTCGGCGACAAGGACTATACGATCTTCGCGATCGACACTGTCGACGGATACAAGAGACTCCCGTTCAGCCTCAAGGTGCTGCTGGAGAACCTTCTCCGCACCGAGGACGGCGCGAACATCACCGCGGACCACATCCGTGCGCTGGGCTCGTGGGACCCGGCCGCCGAGCCAGACACCGAGATTCAGTTCACGCCTGCCCGCGTCATCATGCAGGACTTCACCGGCGTCCCCTGCATCGTCGACCTCGCCACCATGCGCGAGGCCGTCTCCGCCCTGGGCGGCGACCCCCAGAAGATCAACCCGCTCGCACCGGCCGAGATGGTCATCGACCACTCCGTCATCGCCGACCTGTTCGGCCAGGAAGATGCGCTGGAGCGCAACACCGACCTCGAGTACGAGCGCAACGGCGAGCGCTACCAGTTCCTGCGCTGGGGCCAGACCGCCTTCGACGACTTTAAGGTCGTCCCGCCGGGAACCGGCATCGTCCACCAGGTGAACATCGAGTACCTGGCGCGCGTCACCATGACCCGCGAGGGCAGCACTCCGGAGACTCGGGGCGAGCTGCTCGCGTACCCGGACACCTGCGTCGGCACCGACTCGCACACCACGATGGTCAACGGCCTCGGCGTGCTCGGCTGGGGCGTCGGCGGCATCGAGGCCGAGGCGGCCATGCTGGGGCAGCCGGTCTCCATGCTCATCCCCAAGGTGGTCGGCTTCAAGCTGACCGGCGCCATCCCGACCGGTGTGACGGCGACGGATGTCGTGCTCACCATCACCCAGATGCTGCGCCAGCACGGCGTGGTCGGCAAGTTCGTGGAGTTCTACGGCGCGGGCGTCGCCCAGGTGCCGCTCGCGAACCGCGCCACCATCGGCAACATGAGCCCCGAGTTCGGCTCCACCGCGGCGATGTTCCCCATCGACGATGTGACCCTCGACTACCTGCGCCTCACCGGCCGCAGCGCGGAGCAGGTCGCGCTGGTCGAGGAGTACTCGAAGGCCCAGAGCCTATGGCACGACCCGGCCAGCGAGCCGGTGTTCTCCGAGTACCTGGAACTCGACCTCTCCACGGTGGTGCCTTCGATCGCCGGCCCGAAGCGCCCGCAGGACCGCATCGAGCTGAGCGCCGCGAAGGACCAGTTCGAGAAGGACCTCACCAACTACGCGGACATCTCGCACGACCTGGTCGACCTGACCGTCGCGGAGTCCTTCCCGGCCTCCGACCCGGGCGAGCTCCAGCCGGAGGACGCGCGCAGCATCCACCAGCACTCGCACCACAGCCACGCTCCCCAGGCAGCGTCGAACCCGACCCCGGTGAAGCTGGAGGACGGCACGGACTTCGTGATCGACCACGGCGCGGTCGCCATCGCAGCGATCACCTCCTGCACCAACACCTCCAACCCGTCGGTGATGCTGGCTGCCGGGCTCCTCGCCCGCAACGCGGCGAAGAAGTGTTTGAAGGCCAAGCCGTGGGTCAAGACCACCCTGGCCCCCGGGTCCAAGGTCGTCACGGACTACTACGAGAAGGCCGGTCTCACCAAGGACCTGGAGGCGCTCGGCTTCTACACCGTCGGCTACGGCTGTACCACCTGCATCGGCAACTCGGGCCCGCTGCTCGACGAGATCTCGCAGGCGGTCAACGACAGCGACCTCGCCGTGACGGCTGTGCTCTCGGGCAACCGCAACTTCGAGGGCCGCATCAACCCCGACGTGAAGATGAACTACCTGGCGAGCCCGCCGCTGGTCATCGCCTACGCCCTGGCCGGGTCGATGAACTTCGACTTCGAGGTCGACCCGCTCGGCACCGACCAGGACGGCAACGACGTGTTCCTCCAGGACATCTGGCCGGACGCCGCCGAGGTGCAGCAGACGATCGACTCCTCCATCAACGAGGGGATGTTCGTCACCCAGTACGCCTCGGTGTTCGAGGGCGACGAGCGCTGGAAGTCGCTCGCCACCCCGACCGGCTCGGTGTTCGAGTGGGATGAGAAGTCGACCTACGTGCGCAAGCCCCCGTACTTCGAGGGGATGACGCTGGAGACCACCCCGGTGACCGACATCGCCGGCGCCCGCGTGCTCGCCCGTCTCGGCGACTCGGTCACGACCGACCATATCTCGCCCGCCGGCTCCATCAAGGCGGACAGCCCGGCCGGTCAGTACCTCACCGAGAACGGCATCGACCGCAAGGACTTCAACTCCTACGGCTCGCGCCGAGGCAACCACGAGGTCATGATACGCGGCACGTTCGCGAACATCCGCCTGCGGAACCAGCTGCTCAGCTCCGCCAACGAGGGCGCCGGTGTGGAGGGCGGCTACACCCGCGACTTCACCCAGCCCGACGCTCCGCAGTCGTTCATCTACGACGCCTCGCAGAACTACCAGGCCGCGGGCACCCCGCTCGTCGTCCTCGGCGGCAAGGAGTACGGATCGGGGTCCTCGCGCGACTGGGCGGCCAAGGGCACGAGCCTGCTGGGCGTGCGCGCGGTCATCACCGAGAGCTTCGAGCGCATCCACCGCTCCAACCTCATCGGCATGGGCGTGGTGCCCCTGCAGTTCCCGGCCGGTGAGAACGCCGACTCGCTGGGCCTCGACGGCACCGAGTCGTTCACGATCACCGGGCTGACCGAACTCAACGAAGGCCGCACCCCGAAGACATTGCACGTGGTCGCCGAGCCGACCGAGCACTCGCCCGCGGGCAAGCAGCCGGTCGCGTTCGACGCGGTGGTGCGGATCGACACCCCCGGTGAGGCGGACTACTACCGCAACGGCGGCATCCTGCAGTACGTGCTGCGGAGCCTCGTGTAGCCGAAGGATCGTTACGGGAGGTTCGGAATCGATCGGTTCCGAGCCTCCTTCGGTTCTTGCCGTCCTACACTCATTTTATGAGCATTCTCGAATCCGTCCACGGGCCGCGCGACCTTGACCGGCTCACGGAACGGGAACTCGATCAGCTCGCCGCGGAGGTGCGGGCGTTCCTCGTCGCCAACGTCGCGAAGACCGGCGGGCACCTGGGGCCGAATCTCGGCGTTGTGGAGACGACCATCGCCATCCACCGCGTCTTCGACTCCCCGCGGGACGCCATCGTGTTCGACACCGGGCACCAGTCCTATGTTCACAAGCTGCTCACCGGGCGGCAGGACTTCTCGCGGCTGCGCCAGAAGGGCGGCCTCGCCGGCTACCCGCAGCGCTCGGAGTCCGAGCACGACATCGTGGAGAGCTCGCACGCCTCGTCGTCGCTCAGCTGGGCGGACGGTATCTCGCGCGCTTTCGAGATGACCGGGCAGGACGACCGGCACGTCGTCGCGGTCGTCGGCGACGGCGCGCTGACCGGCGGGATGACGTGGGAGGCGCTCAACAACATCTCCGACGACAACAACCGCCGCCTCATAATCGTCGTCAACGACAACGGGCGCTCATACGCGCCCACGATCGGCGGGATGGCGCGCTTCCTCAATACGGTTCGCACGCGCCGCAGCTACCGCAGTCTCTACCTCACGAGCCGTAAGGCGTTCGAGAAGCTGGGCGGACCCGGGCAGTCCTTGTATCGTGGCATCCGCGGTGGCTTGCACGGCTTCCTCAGCCGCTTCTCCGACAATGAGGCGCTCTACTCGAACCTCGACATCAAGTACATCGGGCCGGTCCACGGGCACGATATCGGGGCGATGGAGGAAGCGCTGCGCCAGGCGAAGAACTACGGCGCTCCGGTCATCGTCCACGCGATCACCCAGAAGGGCCGCGGCTACGAGCCCGCGCTGCGGGACATCGCCGACCAGTTCCACGCTGTCGGCCAGATCGACCCCGAGACCGGCGACCCGATCGGGAGCCCGGCCAAGCCGAACTGGACAGGTGTGTTCGCCGAGGAGATCGTCGCACTCGCGGAGGAGAACCCGAAGCTCGTGGGGATCACCGCCGCGATGCTCCGGCCGACCGGTCTGCACCGGTTCGCCGAGCGCTTCCCGGACCGTGTGTACGATGTGGGAATCGCCGAGCAGCACGCGGTCACCAGCGCGGCGGGCCTCGCTTTCGGCGGGCTGCATCCTGTCGTCGCGATCTACGCCACGTTCATGAACCGGGCGTTCGACCAGGTGCTGATGGACGTCGCCCTGCACAAGGCGGGCGTCACGTTCGTGCTCGACCGTGCGGGCGTCACCGGACCGGACGGCCCGAGCCACCACGGCATCTGGGACCTCGCCATTCTCCAGGTCGTCCCCGGCATCCGGCTGGCGGCCCCGCGCGATGCCACGCGTTTCCGCGAGGAGCTCGCCGAGGCGGTGGCCGTAGCTGACGCGCCGACCGTTCTCCGCTTCCCGAAGGGGAGCGTCCCCGCCGATATCGAGGCTGTCCGCCGACGGGACGACGGTGTCGATGTGCTGCACGAGAGCGACCAGAAGGATGTGCTGCTCGTGACGGTCGGCCCGATGGCCGGCCTCGGCCTCAGGGTGGCCGAGGCGCTCGCGGCGCAGGGGATCGGCGCGACCGTCGTGGACCCGCGCTGGGTGGTCCCGGTGCCCCGGAGCGTCCTCGACTTGGCGGCCGGGCACCGCATCGTGGTGACGATGGAGGACGGCATCCGGGTGGGCGGCATCGGCACCCGCGTGCGCCAGGATCTGCGCGAGGCGGGCATCGACACCGCCGTGGACGAGCTGGGCCTGCCGGACGAGTTTATCGACCACGCGACGCGCGACGAGATCCTCGACGACGCTGGGCTCACCCCGCAGAAGATCGCGCGTGACCTCGTGGCGCAGGTGCTCGGCAGCCGGGTTCCGATCGCGAGGCCGCTGCCGGTGGAGGAGTTCACTGAGCCGAGCCCCGAGCGCAAGAAGCGACGCGCCTAGCTGCACTCACCGAGACGGGGAAGAGCGCCTCGCACTTGGAGCGCGCCCCGACGCGGAATCCGAGCGGCCGCTCCGGGCGCTCCGGCTTCACGCCGATCCGCTCCGCCGACAGCGAGGAGGTGTTGCTCGCCAGAACGGCCTCGTCGGACACGTACTGCTCGACCTCCGCGAAGATGTTCTGCTTGACCGCCAGCTCCTCGAACACAGCCTCGATCACCCCGTCGCAGTCGGCGAAGTCGGACTTCTCCGTCGTGCCGATGACCAGGGCGCGCAGACGGTTGGCCTCGTCTGGGGAGATAGTGATCCAGTTCCGTGATGCGGGAACTGCGTAACCTTGAGAAGGTAACCATATCAGTCTGGGAGTATTTTCAATACTAGACGCACTCATGGTATACTGAAAGACTTCAGGCCTTGTACTGTGAAACTTGTGCTCTTGTTATTATAATTTGAGATGAATTCATTCTCATCCGAGCCATGACCAAGTTGTGTTGGCCGTCACGGGGATATCAATCTGGTCTCAGGTTGATCGAAGAGTTAGGAATACGAATGTCAAAGAAGACATGGGGAATCTCAGCGGTGATCCCTACTGTGACTCTGCTTTCGCCTCTTGTGGTTGCGACTTCCGCTGAAGCGGCAGAAAAGTCGTTGAGCAACGTTACGTGCGCCGGCCAAATCGGACAGTTCCCAGAGATTCACACGCTGTCTACGTCCAAAGGTGACACTGTGCATTCGATCTATGGCGCGTGGCAACGCGTCCAGGCTTGGCCGGTCACCGGCACCATTACTGCTGGCTACTCAAGCTCGTACTCGTCCTGGGACGTCCATCACCGGCGGATACTCCCCACTCTCGGCCTGCTGATGCCTCTCATGCCTGAGGCCTTCGGTCACTCCGCTTCCAGCGCAGTCTCCAACACCCGCTTGGTGAGTGCGTTCAGCAACCCGTCAGAGCCGACGAGGTCAACGCCCTGTTCCCTCGCTTGCTTGAGCAACTGCTCCGCAAGCTGCTGTTCGTCAATGAGCTCTCCCGTCACAGGATCGATCATCGCGGTCGTGTCCATCACAGCCTATTCCTTTCGGTCAGACCAACCCAGAAACACCGAAAAACAGACAGTCCCCGTACGGGGACCTCGTCATTGAGCGGTCGTCTCCGTCGCGGACGGCAGGCGCATCGGGGTGGACGTTCCGGACAGCGCGGCGGCGAGTTCTCCCTGTGCTCTCTGCTGTGCTCCAGGTCGTCCGTGAGCTGAGGTCAGGCGACGCCGGCAATGGGCGGGTGGTGGAAGGTGTTGCCGAAGACGCGCTCCGATGCGCCCGCCCGGTCGAGGTAGGGTGTGATGCCGCCCATTTGGAGCGGGAAGCCCGCGCCAAGGATCATGCAGAGGTCGATGTCTTCTGGCGCTTCGACCACGCGGTCGTCCACGAGCATGCGGTGGATCTCGTCGGCGATGCCGTCTTCGAGGCGGCGGAGGATGTCCGCTTCGTTCCACGGGTTCTTGCCGCCCGCGAGGATCTTGGCTGCGCCCTTGTCGAGCCCTTTCACCTTGCCTGTGGCGTCCTTCTCGAGCAGGGTGCCGTGTTCGGCGAGGTGGTGCAGGTTCTTGCTGCGGTAGAACCGGTCGGGGAAGGCGGTGTGGTGGGTGTCGAGGACGTGTGCGCCCACTTTCAGCCCGACGAGGTTGAGCAGGGCGGAGGGGGCCATCGGGAGGCCGAGCGGCGCGAATGCCCGGTCGACCGTTTCGAAGGGTGTGCCGTCGTCCACGGCGTGCATCGCTTCGCCCAGGATCTTCGCTAGCACACGGTTGACTACGAAGCCGGGGGTGTCGGCGGTGATGACCGCGTTTTTCTTCAGCGCCGCGGCGGTGACCATCGCGGTGGAGAGCGTCGCGTCGTCGGTGTTGGTCGTCTTCACCACCTCGATGAGCGGCATGACCGCGACCGGGGTGAAGAAGTGGAAGCCGACCAGGCGCTCCGGACGCTTCAGCTTCGCGCCGATCTGTTCGACCGAGAGCGAGGAGGTGTTGGTTGCGAGCACAGCCTCGTCGGAGAGGTATTGCTCGACCTCCGCGAAGACCTCTTGTTTGACGTTCAGCTCCTCGAACACGGCCTCGATGACCCAGTCGCAGTCGGCGAAGTCGGCCTTGTCCGTCGTGCCCGTGACCAGAGCGCGCAAGTGGTTCGCTTCGTCGGGGGAGATGCGCCCCTTCTCCCGCAGTTTGCCGATCTCATCGTGGATGGACGCCACGCCCTTGTCCACGTGCGCCTGGTCGAGATCGGTGATCACGACCGGCACCCGCAGTCGCCGCACGAACAGCAGCGCGAACTGGCTGGCCATGTAGCCCGCGCCGATGACGCCGACCTTCGTGACCTTCTTCGCGAGCTTCTTGTCGGGAGCGCCGGCGGGACGCTTCGCCCGCTTCTGCACGAGGTTGAAGGCGTAGATGCTGGCCTGGAACTGGTCGCCCGAGATGAGCTCGGCCAGCGCGTCGTCCTCCCGCTCGAAGCCGGCGGCACGGTCGTTCGACTTGGCAGCCTTCAGCAGGTCGAGTGCCTTGTACGGCGATGCCGGGACGGTGCCGATGCTGCTCTCCAGCATCTTGCGGGCGATGCCGACGGCAGCATCCCACTTGACCATCCGCTCGACCTTGCCGGGGACGTTCGGGCGCTTGACCTCGACCTGCTTGGTCAGCACCTGGTCGGCCCACTTGAGGGAGTCCTCCAGGAAGTTCGCCGAGTCGAAGATCGCGTCGGCGATGCCGAGGTCGAAGACCTCCTGCGGCTTCAGCATCCGGTTCTGCTTGAGCGAGTTCTCGATGACCACTTTCAGGGCGTTCTCGATGCCGATCAGGTTGGGGAGGATGGTCGCGCCGCCCCAGCCCGGGATGAGGCCGAGGAACACTTCGGGCAGCGCAAACGCCGCCGCGTTCCGGTCGATGGTGCGGTAGTCGGCGTTCAGGCCGATCTCCACGCCGCCGCCGAGTGCGAGCCCGTTCGTGAAGACGAACGAGGGGACGCCGAAGCTCGCCTGCTTGCCGAGAACGTAGTGGCCCAGCTGGGGGAGCAGCTTCGCGACTTCGACGCTCGGGATGTCGCCCACCCGGCTCAGGTCGGCGCCCGCGGCCAGGATGAACGGTTTGCCGGTCACCGCGACCGCGTCGATCTCGCCGCGTCCGGCGCGCTCCGTCAGCGTGTCGAAGGTCTTGCCCAGCTTGATCAGCGTGGCCGGTCCCATCGTGTTCGGGCGCGTGTGGTCCCGGCCGTTGTCCAGGGTGACCAGGGCGAGGGTCTTCCCGCTCGGCAGGGACACGTCCTTGACGTAAGAGTGGGTGACGACCTCGTCGTCCGTGAGGTCGGCGAGCGGGGAGAAGTCGATCTTGCTGTAGTCGGTCACGTCGTCCTCAGGCCTTCCGCGCCGCGCGCTTGTCGTGCAGTGTCTTTCCGGTGAAGTGGGGGTTCTCCCAGATGACCGTGCCGCCCTGGCCCAGGCCGACGCACATCGCGGTCACACCGTAGCGAACCTCCGGGTGCTCGGCGAACTGCGCGGCGAGCTGGATCATCAGGCGGACGCCGCTGGCGGCGAGCGGGTGGCCGATCGCGATCGAACCGCCCCACTGGTTGACGCGGGGGTCGTCGTCCGCGATGCCAAAGTGGTCGAGGAAGGAGAGCACCTGGATGGCGAACGCCTCGTTCAGCTCGAACAGTCCGATGTCGTCGATGGTCAGGCCCGCCTTGCGCAACGCCTTCTCGGTCGAGGGCACCGGTCCGAGGCCCATGATCTCCGGCTCGACGCCCGCGAACGCGAAGCTGACCATGCGCATCTTCGGGGTGAGGCCGAGCTCCTTGACCGCGTCGGCGCTCGCCAGCAGGCTCGCGGTGGCGCCGTCGGTGAGCGGCGAGGCGTTGCCCGCGGTCACGCGACCGTGGGGGCGGAACGGGGTCTTCAGGGCGGCGAGGCCCTCCAGCGTGGTCTCGGGCCGCATCCCCTCGTCCTGGGTGGCGAGGCCCCAGCCGGACTCCGAGCGGATGGCGACCGGGATGAGGTCGGGCTGGAGCTTGCCGGCGGCGTACGCCGCGGCGGTCTTCTGCTGGCTCACCATCGCGAACCGGTCGGAGCGCTCCTTCGTGAGGGCGGGGAAGCGGTCGTGGATGCGCTCGGCTGTCATGCCCATGTTGAGAGCGTCCTCGGCGACCATGCGCTCCGACAGGAAGCGCGGGTTCGGGTCCGCGCCGAAGCCCATCGGGTGGCGGCCCATGTGCTCGACGCCGCCCGCGATCACGAGGTCGTACGCGCCGAACGCGATCCCGGAGCCCAGTGTGGTCACGCTGGTCATGGCTCCCGCGCACATCCGGTCGATGGCGAAGCCGGGGACCGACTTCGGCAGTCCGGAGAGCAGCGCCGCCGTGCGGCCGAGGGTCAGGCCCTGGTCGCCCTGCTGGGTCGTCGCCGCGATGGCGACATCGTCGACCCTGTCCCCGGGCACGTTCGGATTCCGATCCAGCAGCCCGATCATCGCTTTCACGACGAGGTCGTCCGCGCGGGTGTTCCAGTACTTCCCTTTTTCGCCGGCTCGCCCGAACGGAGTCCGGACTCCGTCCACGAACACGACATCGCTTCTCTCGGCCACAGCGCCTCCCCAATCAGGTCGCCTCGATTCTAGACAGGGCCGCGGAACCGGAAGAATCGTTCGATCTTTCCTACGAAACGGTCTCCGGGCCCCCGCTCTTGTGTTGGGCGGATTCCACAAACGTGCGGATGATCACCGGCGAGGTCGCCGCGATCTGCCAGGGACGGGCGCCGTGGAAGGCGAGGGCGGCGGCGATCGACTCGGCCGTCACCGGCACGGGCGGTGCCCAGGCGACGCGGCGTAGCGTGTCCGGCGTCAGCAGGTTCTCGAGCGGAAGGGAGCGCTCCTCGGCGAGCGTGGCGAGTTCGGCCCGGGTGCCCTTCAGACGGGCGTCGGCCTCCGGATTCCGGTCGGCCCAGGCACGCGGCGGCGGCAGGCTGTCGCCCCCGGTTCGGAGCGTGGGCAGATCGTCCGTTGTCCGCCCGGCCTCCACCGCGGCCCACCAGCGGTCCAGCTCAGTGCGGCTCGCGCGGCCGGTGAACTCGCGGAGGGCCGCGAGCGCCCGCTTATTTTCGGGCAGCGCCTTCGCCGCAGCGGTGAGTGCGGCGTCCGGAACCAGGCGTCCGGGTGCGATGTCCAGCTGGCGGGCCAGAGCGTCCCGGCTCAGCCAGAGCTCGCGTGCGGTGGCTAGGTTCCGGACGCCGCGGATCGAGTGGATGCCGGAGAGCCGCCGCCACGGATCGCTGCGCACCGTCGTCAGCTCGCGGGTCAGCTCGTCCTCGAACTCCTGCCGGGCGATCTCGGTCTTGTCTGCCGCGTCCAGGAGACCGGCCACCGCGTCGCGGAGGTCGGGCAGCAGTTCGACGTCGAGGGCCGCGTATTCGAGCCACGGCCCGGGGAGCGGGCGGGTGGACCAGTCGGCCGCGCTGTGCTCCTTGGTGAGGTGGATGCCCAGCAGCTCTTCGACGACGGTCCCGAGTCCGACCCGCGGCATCCCGAGGAGGCGCGCGGCCAGCTCGGTGTCGAAGATTGTGACCGGGTCGAGTCCGACCTCCCGCAGGCAGGTCAGGTCTTGCGTGGCGGCGTGCAGCACCCATTCGTCCCCGGAAATGGCCGCGTTCAGCTCGTCGAACCGGCCGATGGCCGGGGGATCGAACAGGAAGGTGCCCGCCCCGCGGCGGAAGACCTGGATGAGGTAGGCGCGCTGGGAGTAACGGAAGCCGCTGGCGCGTTCCGCGTCCACGGCGACCGGCCCGTCCCCGGCGGCGATGACCTCGACCGCGGACAGATAGCCGGCGCGAGTGTCGATGACGGAGTGCTCAGCCACGCGGCGTCCTCCGGGTGCTCAGCAGGCTGACGCCCTCGCCGGTTGGCGGGAGCCCGGCGAGCATGCACAGCAGCTCCCCCCAGCCCTCGACGTGCGCGGCCATGCCGGTCTCCTGCGGGCTCCACGACGCGCGCAGCTCGATCTGCGCGCCGTCGCCCTGTTTCGCGAGCTCTCCGAAGCCGGTCGAGATGATCTTGGTCGCGGTTCCGCTCGCCGCGGTGTAGCGGGCGTGGCGGGCATCCAGTGCGTCCACGAGCCACGACCAGGCGACATCGGCGAGGAAGGGGTCCAGGCCGATCTCTGTCTCCAGCGGCGCCTGAGCGAAGCAGACGACGCGGAAGGGCCCGCCCCAGGCCTCGGGCTCGTCCGGGTCGTAGAGGAGGATGAACCGCCCGATGCCGAGATCCGAGTCGTCGCCGTGCCGTGCCGGCCGCACGTCGGCGGCGAGTGCGACCGCGAACGGAGCCAGCTGCGCCGGCGCCGGGATCTCGCCGATCACCAGCTCTGCGCGGGCCTCGACGGCGCGGACCGAGTCCAGTGCGGCAGCGAACGCCGCGGGCGTTCGCGGGGCAGAGGGTGGAGTCGACACGCTACGAACACTAGAAGCCTTTGCCGGTGCGGAGGGGTAAGGCACGCCGCCTGAGGATGTCCTGAGGGTCCGGCCCGGAACGCGCGGCTACGCTTGCCGCATGAGAAGCGAGCGGCGCGGGGGAGTCGGACGGGCGCTCGGCTGGACGGCCGCGGCGGCGGGCGGGCTCGCCCTCCTCACGGCGGCGGGGGCAGCGCTCCTGGCGGCGCGCCTCGCGCGCACCGTGATCACACCGGTGCGGCGGCGCCCGCAGCGCGAGACCGTCCGCACCGTGGACGAGCCCGCCGGCACACTGACCCTGAGTGCGACGCCAGACGGGTCGATGCCGGGACGGTTCGGCCTGTGGTTCGGGGACGAGTCCGGCTACGCGAAGGTGGGCGGCGTCCTGGTCGCGGAGGGGGACCGTGTCGTCCGGGAGGTCGAGCGCGTCGAATTCGGCGAGCTGAAGCCGGGCCGCGCCCGGATCAGGGGCTGACCGTCGCGAGCGTCGCCATCGAGACGGAGCTCGGCGAAGCGCCCGCCTGGCTCTTCCCCGCCCCGGGCAGCGACGGCGACGCACAGGGAGACGGCCGCTGGGTCATCCAGGTTCACGGCTGGGGCGCCAGCCGCCAGGAAGGTCTGCGCGCCGTCCCGGTCTTCCACACCGCCGGCTACACCAGCCTGCTGGCCTCCTACCGCAACGACGGCGACGCCCCCGACAGCGCCGACCGCCGCTATGGGCTGGGCGGGACCGAGTAGCGGGACATCGAGGCTGCGATCCGGTACGCGGCGGACCACGGGGCACGCTCCATCGTTCTGATGGGCTGGTCGATGGGCGGCGCGGTCGTGCTGCAGGCGGCCACCCGCTCCGCTGAGCTCGGTCTCGTCAGCGGGCTCATCCTGGAGTCCCCCGTGGTCGACTGGGTCGACACGCTTGAGTTCCAGGCCGCCCTGCTCCGCCTGCCGGACGCGATCACGCAAGGAGCGCTCCGCCTCATCGAGTCCCCTTGGGCCGGGCCGGTCACCGGGCTCGGTGCCCCGATCGACCTGAAAAGCATGGATTTCGTGGCCCGTGCGGTGGACCTGACCCTGCCCACCCTCATCCTGCACAGCAGCGACGATGGATTCGTGCCGGCTACGGCCTCCCTCGCCCTCGCCCGCGGCGACATCGTGACCTTCGTGCCCTTCCACACAGCGCTCCACACCAAACTGTGGAACTACGACGAAGAGAAGTGGAGCGCCGCGATCCGGGCGTGGCTGGCGGAGCGCTGAGCCGGCCGCCGTCAGGTCCGTGCCGCGAGCTTCTCCCGCACCTGCCGTTCCGTGTGGCTGAGCAGGGCCGACATCCCGTGGATGCGCAGCGGCGAGACCGCCTGTGTGAGCCCGAGCGTGCCCGGGAAGTCATCCGGCACCGCGAGCGCCTCGGCTGCGGTCAGACCCGCGAGACCCTGGACGAGGATGGAGGTGAACCCCCGCGTCGTCGGCGCCTCCGGCGGCACGGTGGCGTGAAGCTGAACGATGCCGTCCGCATCCACCTCGACGAAGATGAAGACCGGCGACTGGCACTCTTCCACCCGTTCCAGCAGATCGGGATGGCCCCGATAGCGCTCCGGCAGCTCGGGCAGCCCGTCGGAGAACTCCAGCAACAGTTGCAGGCGCTCGCTCTGCTCCAGCGCCTGAAAGTCGTCGCGGATGCCCGCCAGCGTCCCGCTCAGCTCGGTCATCGGCCACCGCCCGGTTCGGAGCCCATCACGATCGGCACGCGCACCGCCGAACCCCACTCCGTCCACGAACCGTCGTAGTTGCGGACGCTCTCGAACCCGAGCAGGTGCGTCAGGACGAACCAGGTGTGGCTGGAACGCTCGCCGATGCGGCAGTACACGATCACCTCATCGCCCGGCGTCAGACCGGCCTCGCCGAGGTAGAGGGCCTCCAGCTCGGGACGGCGCTTGAAAGTGGCGTCCGGTGCGGCGGCGCGCCCCCACGGCACGGAGGCGGCGGACGGGATGTGACCGGCACGGAGCGCTCCCTCGGCCGGATAGCCGGGGATCTCGGTGCGCTCGCCGCTGTACTCCTCGGGCGAGCGGACGTCGATCAGCGGCTTGCCCCGGTGGGCGAGCACGTCGTCCTTGAAGGTGCGGACGCGGGTGTCGTCCCGTTTCACCACCGGGTACTCGGCCGGTTGCGGCGCCGTGGCCTCACGGGTGAGCTCCCGGCCCTCGGCGATCCATTTGTCGCGGCCGCCGTCGAGGAGGCGAACGTCCTCGTGACCGAAGAGCGTGAACACCCACAGAGCGTAGGCGGCCCACCAGTTGCTCTTGTCGCCGTAGACGACGACCGTTGTGTCGCGGGCGATCCCCTTCGAGCCGAGCAGTTCCGCGAAGCGCTCCGGGGAGACGTAGTCCCGGATGACCGGGTCGTTGAGGTCCGTGTGCCAATCGAGCTTCATCGCGCCCGGGATGTGGCCGGTCTCATAGAGAAGCACGTCCTCGTCCGACTCCACCACGACGAGGCCCGGTGCGCCCAGCTGTGCGGCCAGCCACTCCGTGGAGACCAGGCGCTTGGGGTGGGCGTAGCCGGCGAACGCGGGCGACGGGTCGGCACCGATGGACATGCGGTTCCTCCTCCGGGATAAGCTGAAACCCTGCGACTGAAGGGAAGCCTTCCCAGGCTACGCGGCCGTGGCGGGTTGCGGGACGATCCCTTTCCAACTTCGACGCAAAAGGTGCGCATCCCCTATGACGCTCGAGACGACCGGTTCGCTGCCCCGCCTCGCGGACCGTTCGCCGCAGATCACCGGCGCCGAGATCGTGTCCAGCCTGGTCCCGCCCTCCCAGTTCGAGCGCGCGAGCTTCGACTCGTACCGTCCCGACCGCAGCTATCCGTCGCAGTCCGGGGCCGTGGCGGCCCTCAAACTGTTCGCCACGTCGTGGGAGCCGCAGCCCCCGGCCGGCCTCTTCAGCCGGAGCCGCAAGAAGATCGCCCCGACGGAACCCGGCGTCTACCTCGACGGCGGCTTCGGCGTCGGCAAGACCCACCTTCTCGCGGCGATCTGGCACGAGGCCCCCGGCCCCAAGTACTTCGGCACCTTCATCGAGTACACCGCGCTGGTCGGCGCCCTGGGCTACGCCGGCGCTGTCCAGCTGCTGCGCGGCTCGGACCTCCTCTGCATCGACGAGTTCGAGCTCGACGACCCGGGCGACACCATGATGATGACCCGGATGCTCGGCGAGCTCGTCGCGTCCGGCACCCGCATCGCCGCCACGTCCAACACTCCGCCCAACGCCCTCGGCGAGGGGCGGTTCGCCGCCAGCGACTTCCTCCGCGAGATCCAGTCGCTCTCCGCCCATTTCCAGATCCTCCGCATCGACGGCCTCGACTACCGCCGCCGGGACACCGCCGGCTCGTCCGCGACTCTCGCCGCCGACGAGTACGGCCGAGCGCTCGGAGCGCTCACCGCCCGCGGCGAGACCGCGACGAACGACTCGTTCGACGGCCTCATCACTCACCTGGCGACCGTCCACCCCTCCCGGTACATCAAGATGCTGGAGGGCGTGGACGTCATCGGCCTCTCCGATGTGACCGTGCTGCACGACCAGATGGCTGCCCTGCGTCTGGTGGCGTTCATCGACCGGGTTTACGACGCGGAGATCCCCCTCCTTCAGACCGGTGTCCCGCTCAGCGAAGTCTTCGACGATGAGATGCTTGGCGGGGGATACCGGAAGAAGTACCTGCGCTCGGTCTCCCGGTTGATCGCGCTGACGGCGGGGGAGCTGCCGCCGGCGGCGTAGAGCGGTTCGGGGAGTCTCCCGCCGGATCCGGAGTCCGCTCCCCTCTCCCCGAAACAGACTGTTTACACTCATCGGCCGCTCGTAACAGACCCGAAACACGGGGATGCGACCCCCGAAACGCGACGCGGCGAGACTGGCGACAACCCGAAGCGCCCTCGATAACGGGAATTCCTCCCGCCGGGCATTGCACAGAGAGGTTGGGATTCACATGGTGTTTCACACAGCAGCGGACTACGCAGAGGCAGGGACCGTCAACTCCCTGTGGCTGCTCGTGGCCGCAGCCCTCGTTCTGCTGATGACCCCGGGCGTCGCTTTCTTCTACGGCGGCATGGTGCGGGCGAAGAGCGTCGTGTCCATGATGATGATGAGCGTCGGCGCGATGGCGATCGTGAGCGTGCTCTGGGTCGTCTACGGGTACGGGCTCGCGTTCGGAACGCCGCTCATCCCGCACGTTCTCGGCGCACCGGACTGGTTCCTGGGCAGCCTCATGGGCAAGGACGGGATGACCCCCGATCTGTCCGGGCTCGCCTTCGCCGGGTTCCAGGCCACGTTCGCGATCATCACCGTCGCCCTGATCTCCGGCGCGATCGCCGACCGGGCGAAGTTCGGCGCGTGGATGGTGTTCGCCGCCATGTGGGTGACGGTCGTTTACTTCCCGGTCGCGTTCTGGGTGTTCAACCTCTCTCAGGGCTGGATCGCCAGCGTTCTGCACGTCAACGACTTCGCCGGTGGCACGGCTGTCCACATCAACGCCGGTGCGGCCGGGCTGGCCCTTGCGTTGGTGCTCGGCAAACGTGTCGGGTTCCAGAAAGGGATGAGCAAACCGCACAATGTGCCGCTCACCCTCCTTGGCGCTGCGCTCCTGTGGTTCGGTTGGTTCGGCTTCAACGCCGGGTCGGAGGCCGCTGTGGACGGTGTGGCCGCCCTCGCCTGGATCAACACGCTGGCCGCTCCGGCCGCCGCGACGATCGGCTGGCTCGTGGTCGAGAAGGTCAAGGACGGCAAGCCCACCTCGATCGGGGCGGCATCGGGTGCGGTCGCCGGTCTGGTCGCGATCACTCCGGCATGCAACATCCTGACGCCGTTCTGGGCCATCCTGCTCGGTCTCGTCGCCGGTGCGGTGTGTGCGATCGCGGTGGACCTGAAGTTCAAACTCGGTTTCGACGACTCGCTCGACGTGGTCGGCATCCACCTCATCGGCGGTCTGATCGGAACGCTGTGGATCGGCTTCTTCGGCTTCACCCACATCGACGGCGACGCCTCCAAGCCGTTCTCCAGTCTGCTCTACGGCGGCAGCTTCGTGCAGCTGGGCGCGCAGGCGATCGGCGCCTTCGCAGTGCTGATCTACTCCTTCGTCCTGGCCTTCGTGATCGGCTCTGTCATTCAGCGGACGATGGGCTTCCGGATCAAGAACGAGGACGAACTCGCCGGTGTCGACACGGTCGTCCACGGCGAGGAGGGGTACTCGCTCGAGACCGTCTGAGACGGGGGCGCACATCAGGGCGGCCGGCCGTCGCCCCGGACCGGGAGAGAGAGCTCTTCCCGTGGAGGGCCTCTCGGGGGGGCGACGGCGCGGTGACAGCCCGCCGGTCGCGACCACGGGCGCCGGACTGCTTCGTTCGCATCGCCAGGCCTGCCTCTTTCGTGGGCCCACGCCGCTAAGGTGGTGCTTGCGCAAAGTGGGCGGCTAAGGAGCGTGATGGCAGCGACCAGTCAGCAGGTGGACGCGCTGCTTCTCCTCGTCTTCGGGGCCCTGACGCTGCTGGCCGTCCCCAGTCTCGGCTTCCTCAGCGGAGGTCTCGGCGGTCGCCAGGGCGTCGCACGCGCCGTTCTATTCGGTCTCACCGGGACCGCGGTCGTCGTTCTCCTCGGTGTCGCGGGCGGTTTCGGGATGGTCACCGGTCGGGCCCTCGTGCCGCACCTGCTCGGCCATCCCGACCCGTGGCTCGTCGCCGCCGCGAAGCAGGGCGTCTACGGTCTCGCGCGGGCCGGGTCGGCTCTCGCGCTCTGCGCGGTCGCGACCTCCCTGCTGGGAGTGGCGGTGGCCTCCCGGATCACGCTGCGCGCGTGGCTGCTGTTCGCGGTGCTGTGGTCGGCGCTCGTTCTCGCTCCGGTCGGCTACGGGGCGCTGGCGCTGAGCGACGGCTGGGCGGTCGCGGGCCTGGGAGCGATCAACTTCGGCGGCGCGCTGCTGGTGCTCGCGGCGGGCGCTTCCGCCGCGGGGGTCCTCCTGGCGTGCGGCCGGGGCGAGCATATCGCACCCGGAGCGCGCCACCTCCGGCTCGTCGCGATCGGCGGCGCTCTCCTCCTCGCCGGCTGGTTCGGGCTCACCGCCGCTTCGGAGGGCGCGGTCGACTCCTACACCGCGCTCATCGTCGTCAACTCGTTCCTCGCGGCGGCGGGCGGCTGCCTCATGTGGCTGCTGGTCGACCGGGTCTTCCTGCGCCGCCCGACGATCGCCAGCGCGTTCTGCGGCGCTCTCTCCGGTCTGGTGGCCGTTACCGCGGGCTCGGGCGTCCTCACCCTCGGCTGGTCGTTGCTGCTCGGCGCTCTCGCGGCTCTCGCCTGCGCCACGATGGTCGATCTGGCCGCGCGCGCCCGGCTCGGGGTCGCCATGACGGTCATTGTCATCGCGACGGTCGCCAGCCTGGTCGGCCTGCTCTTCCCCGGGCTCTTCGCCAGCGGCGCAGGGATGGTGGACAGCGGCAACTTCGACCTGTTCATGGCCCAGGCGGTCGCCGGCCTCTCGGTGCTCATCGGCGTTTTCCTCGTCTCGGCCGGACTCGCGCTGGTGCTGCGGCTCACGATCGGGCTCACCCGGGTCCGCTCCGGCGTCAAACGCCCGGAACGCGATCGCGAGCCTCCGGCCCCGCACTGCGACGGCTGAGCCCGGTCGCGCATGACGAACCGTTAACCCGGGACGCGCGCCGCGCCTCCCCTTCTCACTACAGTTGTCGCATGCCTGAGGACTGTCCGCTCGACTTCGAGACCCGCCAGATCCATGCCGGAGCCGTAGTCGACACCGAGACGAACGCGCGTGTCACCCCGATCTATCAGACCGCCGGCTATGTCTTCGACGACTTCGCGGATGGCGAGGACCGCTTCGCCGGCCGGGGCGGCCGGACCTACTCGCGCAACGAGAACCCCACCAATGCGGTCGCCGGCCGCCGCCTGGCCGATCTGGAGGGCGGTGTCGACGGGATCGTCGTCGCCAGCGGGCAGGCCGCCATCGTCGCCGCGATCTCGGCGCTCGCGGAGGCCGGCGATCACATCCTGGTGACCCGTTCGCTCTACGAGGGGACGCGGGAGATGTTCCGCGGGGTCCTCAAACGGCAGGGCATCGCCGTCGAGTACGTCGCCGACGAGGCCGGAGATGAGGAGTGGCTGGCACGGTTCCGCCCGCAGACCAAGGCCGTCTACACCGAGACGCTCCCGAACCCGCTGAACCAGGTGACCGACATCGCACGCCTCGCCAGGCTCGCGCACACCGCCGGGGTGCCGTTGATCGTGGACAACACCGTCCCGACCCCCTACCTGTGGCGTCCGATCGAGGACGGCGCGGACATCGTCATCCACTCGACCTCCAAATGGCTCGCCGGGCACGGCTCGGTGATCGGGGGAGCGGTGGTGGACGCCGGCCGCTTCGACTGGGCGGCGCACGCCGACCGTTTCCCCCAGCTCGCGCAACCGCCGCACGGCCTCCACAACGTCGTGGGCTCGCACGCGAGGTTGATCCGCGCGAAGCCGTGCCCTTGTTCGCCGAACGCGATCCCCGAATTGAGCGCGACCCGCCCCTCCTCGATCAGCCTCCTCGCCGGGTCGTCCCCGAGCCCGGTCGAGCGGAAGTCGAGCCACGCCAGATAGCCGGCGTCGGGCCGCACTGCGCGGACCGACGGTGCGTACACGGCCAGCTCGGACTCCAGGAGCCCCACGTTCGCGACCACCCGTTCCATGAGCGCATCGCGCCAGCCCAGACACGAGAGCGCGGCGACATTGGCGTGCAGGCCCAGGATGCTGGTGCGCGCCGCGACCTCCTCCGGCAGCTGCGTCAGCAACGTGGCGGTCGCCGTCTCCGCGGCGACGACGACCGCGCACTTGAGTCCGGCCAGGTTCCACGCCTTGCTCGCGGAGGTCACGGTGACCGCCCGGGCGCCTGCGGCGCGGGCGACGGGCGCGAACGGGGCGAAGCGGGCGCTGGGGTGGGCCAGCGGCGCGTGTACCTCATCGCTCACCACCAGGACGCCGTAGCCTGCGACGAGGCGGGCGACCGTCTCCAAAGCCGCCTGGCTGTGACATCGGCCGGTCGGGTTGTGCGGGTTGCAGAGGAGGAAAGCATCCACCCCGGCAGCGAACGCCGCCTCGATCGCGCCTAGGTCCAGGGTCCAGTCGGCGTCCTCGCGCAGCGGGACGGTGACCGCGATCGCGTTCGCCTCCTCGATCATCTCGAAGAACGGAGGGTACACCGGGGGTGTGATGAGGACCCGGCCGCCGGTCTCCGGCAGCGCGAGCCGCAGCGTCTCGACGACGCCGACCGTCACGTCTGTGGCCAGACGCACCCATTCCGGGTCCACCTCCCAGCACCAGGAGTTCCATGCGAAGTCGGCGAATGCCGGCGCGAGCAGCCCGGCCGAATCGAGGTAGCCCGTGTCCGAGTTCCGCAACGCCTCCACCACCCGATCCAGGATGGCCTGCTCGACATCGAAGTCCATCTCCGCCACGAACATCGGCAGGACGTCCGCGGGGTAGCGGCGCCACTTGATGCTCGATCGCGTCGCGAAGAGCTGCTCCAGCGGGCGGGCGGGATGGAAAGCCATAGTCACAGGCTGCCGCAGCGGCCGTCCAGACGCGAGTGTCCGCGTCACGGAGCGTAAGGATCGCCGAAAGAGAAAGCCCCCGCTCTGAACGGACCCGTGCGCATCCGTGGCGTAGGGGCTTTGGCGATCAAACCGACGAAGCCGTCGTACTCGTTCGAGTTCAAGCTCGCCCTGGTGGTGCCCGGGGGAGCAGGGAAACGTCGCGGAACTCGCGTGCTCCATGAGCCGGCCTGATCGGTTAGCGACCAGCGGCTAAGCTCCCAACATGCCACGGTCTGACTACGTCGAGTCGATCCGGATGCGGATCGGGAACGATCTGCTCCAGTTACCGGGGGTCACGGCAGTGATCCGCGACGCTGACCGCTTCCTGCTGGTTCGTCACGCGAACTCCGGTCTCTGGAGCTTGATCGGTGGGGCCGTGGAACCGGGGGAAGAACCGCTGGACGCCGTCATCCGGGAGATGTGGGAAGAGACCGGTGCTCACATAGATGTCCACGGAATCGTGGGCGCATACGGCGGTCCATCGATGATGGTTCAGTATCCCAATGGCGATCGGGTGGCCTATGTCACCACGGCGTATGAGTGTCGTCTCCTCGACGCCGCAGAGCCGGACCTGGACGAACTGCTGGAACTCGGATGGTTCACACGCTCTCAGATCGTCGAGTTGCCGAGACGAGAGTGGATCGACCGGGTCATCTCTGACTGTGCGTAGCGAACGTTGCCGTTGCTCGCGGGTCACTTCTTGCCGAGTTCCTCGACCGCTGGCAGTGGCGTCAGCGTCTCCTCGTGCAACGGGTGTGCCACCATTCGTTGGCCGTGGCGTTGCTTACGCTCAAGCGATGCTCAGTAGCGGACTGGGTCATACCGTTGCGTATCGCCTGCTCCGCGCCGATCCGCCTGCCTCGGTGAGCCGGGCGTGCGCGATTCTGAGGTCGTCCAGTAGTGGAAGGCGTTTCCGTTCCTCGGTGAAGCTGCCCTCGGTGAGCGCCTTATGCGCCGTTTCAGCGTCTCGGGAGCGGACGTGATCGCATCCGCCAGCATGTCGGCGGTGTGCCCGGGGGTGCGCGACGATGAGAGCGAGGCTTCGCTATGGCGGCGGCGAAAAGGCCTCCTTCCCAGCAGCGGAAGGCCTCTCTGTGTGGTGGGCGATACCGGACTCGAACCGATGACCTCTTCCGTGTGAAGGAAGCGCGCTACCAACTGCGCCAATCGCCCGTTTGTTCGCACCCGGAAGACCGGCTGCGAGATTCGATCCTAGCCGACCGCGCGGCCTGAACGCACATCGGGCGCGGTCGTACGGACGTGCCGAGCGCGACACACCCGGACGCCGTGGCTGGTTTTGTCATCGGGCTGAGGATCGGCTAAAGTCGTTCAAGTGCCGCAGGAGACTGTGGAACGCAATGCGGATGTAGCGCAGTTGGTAGCGCATCACCTTGCCAAGGTGAGGGTCGCGAGTTCGAGTCTCGTCATCCGCTCGAGTCGGTCCAGGATATTTGTATCCTGGGCTTCTCACATACGGTACGGTTTACCCGTGTTGTGGCGTTCGGTGGATTGGCCGAGAGGCGAGGCAGCGGCCTGCAAAGCCGTATACACGGGTTCGAATCCCGTATCCACCTCGGTCCTGTGAGAACAGGTTCTGGGCGATTGGCGCAGCGGTAGCGCGCTTCCCTGACACGGAAGAGGTCACTGGTTCGATCCCAGTATCGCCCACAGAGAGAATCCCCGGTGAAATCGGGTATTTTTCCGTCAACCCCCACCGAGCCCCCATGCCCCCGCGCACAGGCTGCTCGGTACGCATCCTGGTCTCAGGGCACAGGATCGGCTTCCGGTTCCGGGGTTGCTGTCTGCCTCTCGCCGCTGCGCAGGCGGCTGGTCCGGAGCTGATTTTGCGGTCGGAGATCGGCGCGTCATACTGCTCGTCATGGCATCACCCGCTTCATCCGCAGCTCTCGGTCCGTCCGCCTTCCGGCTGGGGGTGGAGCGCCTGTTCGAGGACCCGGACGAGTTCGCCCGCCTGTCGGGAAAGCGTATCGGCCTCATCACCAACCCGACCGGGGTGGATGCGCAGCTGCGGCACACCGTGGACCGGCTCGTCGCCGGCTAGCCCAGCGGCGGCTACACTCTCACGGCCCTCTACGCGCCGGAGCACGGCATCCTCGGCGGCGCTCCGACGGGCGCGGACATCTCGAGCCACCGCGACGCGCGCACCGGCCTCACGGTGTGGTCGCTCTACGGCGAGACCCAGCGCCCCACTCCGCGGATGCTGAGCGACGTGGATGCGCTGCTGTTCGACATCCAGGATGTCGGCGTGCGCTTCTACACCTACATCTGGACGCTGTACCTCGCGATGGAGGCGGCGGGGGAGGCCGGGGTCGAGGTGATCGTGCTCGATCGGCCCAACCCGCTCGGCGACCGCATGGACGGACCGGTGCTCGAACCCGCTCTGGCCTCGTTCGTCGGGCTGCGGGAGATCCCGCTGCGGCACGGCCTCACGGTGGGGGAGCTGGCGACGCTGTTCGCGGGGGAGTTCCTCCCGCGTCCACCCGCTCTGCACGTCGTGCGGATGTCCGGCTACGACCCGGCGCGCCACCTCGACGGCTACGGCCTGCCGTGGGTTCCGCCGTCGCCGAACCTCCCCACTCGGGAGACCGCCTGGGCGTACCCCGGAACCGGCCTGATCGAAGCGCTCGACGCCTCCGAAGGGCGCGGCACCACCGTGCCGTTCCGGTGGGCGGGCCACTCCGCTCTCGACGAGCTCGCTGCGGTCGCGCTGGCGGACGAACTGAAGCGCGCCGGCTCCCGGGCGTGCTCTTCCGGGCGATGATGGCGACCCCGGCGTCGGGCAAGCAGTCCGGGCTGGTGTGCGGAGGCGTTCAGCTGCACCTCACCGCACCGGACACCTTCGACGGGCTCCGGACCGGACTCCACCTGGTTCAGGCGCTCGCCGAGCGGCCGGGCGTCGGCTGGCGCGAGGAGACCGACCTGTTGCCGTCCGGCGGCGGGCCGGCGGAGACGGTCCCCTGGATCGACCGGCTCACGGGCACGGCGAGTGTGCGCCGGTCGCTGGCGGCGGGGCTCCCGCCTGAGGCGATCGCCGCGGGCTGGAGTGACGGGCTCGCCGCGTTCCGCGAGCGGGCCGAGCCGCACCGGCTGTATGCCCCGCATCCCGAGTCCTCCGCAGGCGGGCCTCCGCGCTCGGGCGGCGAGGGCATTCCGGTTAGAGTTGACACATCCCTTTCGACATGACCTCTTAGGAGTGGATCAGGTGGCCGACGGCTTCGAGTTCTTCACCGACCGTTCCGTTGTTGCGATGCGCGTCAACGGTGAGCTGAAGGATCTCGCGACCATCGTCACGACGACCGACGTCGTCGAACCGGTCACCATCTACTCTCCCGACGGTCTCGCCATCCTGCGCCACTCCACCGCGCACGTGCTCGCCCAGGCGGTGCAGACGGTCAATCCCGAGGCGAAGCTCGGCATCGGCCCGCCCATCGCGGACGGCTTCTACTACGACTTCGATGTCGCCGAGCCCTTCACTCCGGAGGACCTGAAGGCGCTCGACAAGGAGATGTCGCGCATCCAGCGTGCGGGCCAGCGGTTCGTCCGCCGGGTGGTCACCGACGAGGAGGCGCGGGCGGAGCTGGCCGGCGAGCCCTACAAGCTGGAGCTGATCGGCCTCAAGGGGTCGGACGCCGAGTCCGCTGAGGTCGGCGGCGAGGAGTCCGTCGAGGTCGGTTCCGGCGAGCTGACCATCTACGACAATGTCGACCCCAAGACCGGCGAGACGATCTGGAAAGACCTCTGCCGCGGTCCGCATCTGCCGAACACCCGCATGATCGGCAACGGCTGGGCGCTCACCCGCGTGGCGGCGGCCTACTGGCGCGGGTCGGAGAAGAACCCGCAGCTGCAGCGCATCTACGGCACCGCCTGGCCGAGCAAGGACGAACTGCGCGCGTACCAGACCCGCATGGAGGAGGCCGCCAAACGCGACCACCGCAAGCTCGGTGTGGAGCTGGACCTGTTCAGCTTCCCAGACGAGATCGGCTCCGGGCTGGCGGTGTTCCACCCCAAGGGCGGCATCATCCGCAAGGAGATCGAGGACTACATGCGCGATCGGCTGATCGCGAACGGCTACGAGATGGTGAACACGCCGCACATCACCAAGGGGCACCTCTTCGAGACCAGCCAGCACCTCAACTGGTACCGGGAGGGCATGTTCCCGCCCATGCACCTCGACGAGGAGCGCGACGCCGAGGGCAACGTCACCCGTCAGGGTCAGGACTACTACCTGAAGCCGATGAACTGCCCGATGCACAACCTCATCTTCCGTTCGCGCGGCCGCAGCTATCGTGAGCTGCCGCTGCGGCTCAGCGAGTTCGGCACCGTGTACCGCTACGAGAAGTCGGGCACGCTCTCCGGGCTCACGCGCGTGCGCGGTCTGACCCAGGACGACGCGCACATCTACGTGACCGAGGAGCAGATCCGCGACGAGTTCGCCCGTCAGCTCCAGTTCGTGCTGGAGACCCTGCGCGGCTACGGTCTGACCGACTTCTACCTGGAACTCTCCACCAAAGACCCGGAGAAGTACGTCGGCAGCGACGAGAGCTGGGAGACCGCCACCGAGACGCTGCGCGAGGTCGCTGTCGAGTCCGGGCTGGAGCTTGTGGACGACCCGGGCGGCGCGGCGTTCTACGGACCGAAGATCTCGGTGCAGGCGCGTGACGCGATCGGCCGCACCTGGCAGCTGTCCACCGTCCAGCTCGACTTCAACCAGCCGGAGCTGTTCGAGCTGGAGTACAACGCGGCCGACGGCACCCGCAAGCAGCCCGCGATGATCCACCGGGCACTGCTCGGCTCGATCGAGCGGTTCTTCGCGATCCTGCTGGAGCACCACGCGGGCGCGTTCCCGGTGTGGCTGGCGCCGACGCAGGTCGTCGGCATACCGGTCGCCGACGCCTACGGTCCGTTCCTGGACGACGTGATCGCGCAGCTCCGCGCCCGCGGCGTGCGCGCGGAGGTCGACCACTCCGACGACCGGATGCAGAAGAAGATCCGCACCCACACCAAGGCCAAAGTGCCCTTCCAGCTGATCGTCGGCGAGGAGGACGCCAGCGCCGGGACCGTGAGCTTCCGCTTCCGCGACGGCACCCAGCTGAACGGCGTGGCGGTGGACGAGGCCATCGAGCGGATCGTGGCGAGCATCCAGACCCACGAGCTGGTTGACACGGCATGGCCCGCCTGAGTCTGGACGACTACGCCGGCCCCGCCGGCGAGGGTGACGAGACCCCGCACCCGGAACCGGTGCGCGTGGACGACCCATCGCACCTCGCCGGGGTTCCGGACGAGTTCCAGCGGCTGTGGACCCCGCACCGGATGGTCTACATCCAGCACGGTCAGCAGCCGGGCCAAGACGACTGCCCGTTCTGCGTCGCGCCCAGCCTGAACGACGAGGACGCCCTGATCGTCGCCCGCGGCGTGTACGCCTACGCGCTGCTCAACTTGTTCCCGTACAACAGCGGTCACCTGCTGGTCTGCCCGTACCGGCACATCGCGACCTACGACGAAGCGACGGCCGAGGAGGTCGCGGAGATCGGGAGCCTTACCCAGACGGCCATGCGCGTCATCCGTCAGGTCTCGCGCAACGACGGCTTCAACATCGGCATGAATCAGGGCGCGGTGGCCGGTGCCGGAATCGCGGCGCACCTGCACCAGCACATCGTTCCGCGCTGGGTGCAGGATGCGAACTTCCTGCCCATCATCGCCAAGACGAAGGCGCTGCCGCAGCTCCTCAGCGACGTACGCGCCGCGCTCGCGGACGTCTGGTCCACGGACGACTGGCCCACGGACGACGCCTGAGCGCGCCGCTCGCGAGCGGAACGGAGTCGCTCAGCCCACCCGGCTGACCGCGAACTGCTCGCGCGGGTTCGCGTAGAACTCCTGCGACTCCACCAGCCGCAGCTCCCGCTCACCCGATTCGAGCGTGCTGGCGAGGAGATCGTACACGCTCGACACCGTCTTGCGGAGGGCGGTCTCGGCCTCCCCGGTGCGCACATAGTGCGCGGTGAACAGCGCGGCGGTGACGTCGCCGGACCCGTTGGCCTTCATCGGCAGCCGCGGGGTCTGGACGATCCAGGCGCCCGTGTCGTCCACGGCGAGCATCTCGATCGTGCCCTCGGGCCGGTCCGGCCGCTCGACGCTGGTGACGAGCACCGTGCTCGGACCCATCGCCCGCGCCGCCTCCACCGAAGCCAGCGTCGACTCCAGCGTGTCCGGCGTGCTGCCGGTCAGGTAGCCGAGCTCGAACTGGTTCGGCGTGATGAGGTCGGCCACCGGCACGACGCGGTCGCGCAGCAGGTCCGGGATGGCCGGAGCGACGAAGCATCCCGACGCGGCGTTGCCCATCACCGGGTCGCACGCGTACACCGCGTGCGGGTCCGCCGCCTTCACCCGCGCGACCGCGTCGACGATCACGTCCCCGATCCCCTCGCTGCCCTGATAGCCGGACAGCACCGCGTCGATCGACCCGAGAACCCTGCGCTCCTCGATGCCGGTGATCACCTCGCGCACCTCGTCCGGCGCGATCAGCGGGCCGCGCCAGGCGCCGTAGCCCGTGTGGTTGGAGAAGTTCACGGTATACACCGGAAGCACTTCGACGCCGATGCGTTGCAGCGGGAACACGGCGGCCGAGTTGCCGACGTGGCCGTACGCCACCGCCGATTGGATCGAGAGGATCTTCATCCCTCGATCCTCTCACCCCGCGCAGCCCCTGATGTTCCGGCGGACGCCGAGACGAGATCGTCGAGGAGGTGCGCCGTCTCCTGGTCGCTGAGGTCATGCACCGTCAGCCGCAGATGGCGAGACGGCGGCGGCTGTTCGGCGAGGAGGAATTCATCGCCGGTGCGGGCGAGCCAGCCGCGTCGCATCAGCCGCTCGGCCGCGACCCGCGCCTCCACCGGCAGCTCTACCCAGAGATTGAGGCCGTCCGCTGCGGCGGTGGGCAGCCCCCGTTCGGTGAGCCGCGCGGCGAACGAGGCGTTGCGCTTCGCGTAGTGCCGCCCGGCGTCTGCGACCTGCCGCAGCACCGCGTCGTTGGTGAGCTGCGCCAGCACCAGCCGCTGGAGCACGTGGCTGACCCAGATCGTGCCGGGATTCAGCCGGAACGCCAGGCGTTCCGCCGTCTCCGGGTCCGTCGCGGCCAGTGCGAGGCACATGTCCGGCCCGAGGAACTTCGACACCGAGCGCACCAGGGCGAACCGGCGATGGTCTGGCCCGATGATCGTCTCGGCGGGACGCTGAGCGAGCAGGGAGAAGTGGTCGTCCTCGATCACCAGGACGTAGGGATGCGTGGCCAGCAGCTCCCGCAGCGCGGCGGCGCGGCCGGGCGAGAGCGTCGCCCCGGTCGGGTTCTGGGCGCGCGGCGTGCAGATGATGGCTCGCACGCCCGCATCGAGCGCGGCGCGGAGGCCCTCGACCGTCATTCCCTCGGCATCCACCGGCACCGGCACGGCCCGATAGCCGCCCAGACGGACCGTGTGGATGCTCGCGAGAAAGCAGGGGTCCTCCAGTGCGACCGCGTCGTCGCGCAGCAGCGCTTGGGCGAGCAGGCGCTCCACCGCGTCGGCGGCCCCATTGGTGACCGTGATCCGCAGCTCGCGGCCGGGCAAGGCGTCCCGCACCCAGGCGAGCGCTTGTCCCTCCAGTTCGGGGTCGATCACGGGTTCACCGTAGAGCACCGGCCGCTCGACCGCTCGTGCCAGCGCGTACGACAGGCCGGGGATGCGGCGCGGGTCCGGGTTGCCCGTCCCGATGTCGCGGAGCGCGCTCCCCGCGGCGTAGCCCTCCTGTGCCACTGTCTCCCGCTCCGCGATGACGGTTCCGGCGCGTCCACGCCCGACGACGACTCCCGCCTGCGCCAGCAACCGGTACGCCGCGACGGCCGTGTTGCGGTTGATTCCGAGCTGCGTGGCCAGCTCCCGCACCGGAGGCAGTGTGCCGCCGTGCCACAGCTCCCCGCGTTCGTGCAGCTCGCGCACGCTGGCGGCGATCTCCGACGCGGTCGTTCCTGTGATGCTGTGCGTGTCCATGAGCCTCCCACCCGATGCTATCGTTTGGCATAGGCCAAACACTTCTTTGTTCCGCAGGAGAGGACGACGATGACGGACAGCGAACACAGCACCACCGGATCGAGCCGTGTCAAGCGGGGTCTGGCCGAGATGTTGAAGGGTGGCGTCATCATGGACGTCGTCACGCCCGAACAGGCCCGCATCGCCGAAGACGCCGGTGCCGTCGCCGTCATGGCGCTGGAGCGCGTCCCCGCCGACATCCGCGCGCAGGGCGGCGTGGCCCGGATGAGCGACCCCGACCTCATCGAGGCCATCATCGCGGAGGTCCGCATTCCGGTCATGGCGAAAGCGCGCATCGGCCACTTCGTCGAGGCGCAGGTGCTCCAGGCGCTCGACGTGGACTACATCGACGAGTCCGAAGTGCTCTCACCCGCCGACTACGTGAACCACATCGACAAGTGGGACTTCACCGTGCCGTTCGTGTGCGGAGCGACCAACCTCGGCGAAGCCCTCCGCCGCATCATCGAAGGCGCGGCCATGATCCGCTCGAAAGGCGAGGCCGGAACGGGCGATGTCTCGGAGGCGACCAAGCACATCCGGAAGATCACCGCAGAGATTAAGGCGCTCACCGCGATGAGCCGCGACGAGCTGTACGTGGCCGCGAAGGAGTTGCAGGCGCCCTATGAGCTGGTCGCCGAGATCGCCGAGACGGGCACGCTCCCGGTCGTGCTCTTCACCGCGGGCGGCGTGGCCACCCCCGCGGACGCGGCCATGATGATGCAGCTCGGAGCAGACGGCGTCTTCGTCGGCTCGGGCATCTTCAAATCGGGCAACCCCGAACGACGCGCCGCCGCGATTGTGCGGGCGACCACCTTCTCCGACGACCCCAGCGTGGTCGCCGAGGTCTCCCGCGGGCTCGGGGAGGCGATGGTCGGCATCAACGTCGCCGACCTCGCCGCACCGCACCGGCTCGCCGAGCGTGGCTGGTAGCCCCCGGGTCGGCGTCCTCGCTCTGCAGGGCGATGTCCGCGAGCACCTCACGGTGCTGTGGGCACTCGGCGCCGACGCGGTGCGGGTCCGGCGACCGGATGAGCTGGAGACGGTGGCCGGGCTGGTCATCCCCGGGGGTGAGTCCAGCGTTATGGACAAGCTCGCCCGCACTGTCGGCCTGGCCGGGCCGCTGCGGAACGCGATCGCCGGTGGCCTGCCGGTCTACGGTACCTGCGCCGGGCTCATCATGCTCGCCGACACCATTGTCGACGGCATTGCGGGCCAGCGGAGCCTCGGCGGCCTGGATGTGGCGGTTCGCCGCAACGCGTTCGGCTCGCAGGCGGAGTCCTTCGAGACCGACCTGAGCTTCCCCACGCTCGGAGCCGAGCCGATGCACGCCGTGTTCATCCGTGCCCCCATCGTGGAGAGCGTCGGTCCGCGGGCGACCGTGCTGGCGCGCGTGCCGGACGGGCGTGTCGTCGCGGTCGAGCAGGACAACCTGCTCGGCACCGCCTTCCACCCGGAGCTCAGTGGGGATAAGCGGTTCCATGAGTACTTTCTGGTCAAAGTACACGGGCGAGTGTGACGGGGCGGCACAGAAGCGAGGAAGTACTATGGACAGGTTCACGACGTAACTCAAGGGAGCAGCAGTGTCCGGGCATTCTAAGTGGGCCACGACCAAGCACAAGAAGGCGGTGATCGACGCCCGCCGTGCGAAGTCGTTCGCCAAGCTCATCAAGAACATCGAAGTGGCCGCGAAGATCGGCGGCGCTGACCTGTCTGGCAACCCGACTCTCGTGGATGCCGTGCAGAAGGCGAAGAAGACCTCGGTCCCGAACGACAACATCGACCGCGCGATCAAGCGCGGCGCGGGTCTCACCGGCGAGTCCATCGACTACACGACGATCATGTACGAGGGCTACGGCCCCGGCGGAGTCGCCCTCCTGATCGAGTGCCTCACCGAGAACAAGAACCGCGCCGCCGCCGAGGTGCGCACCGCGATGACCCGCAACGGCGGAACCATGGCCGACCCGGGCAGCGTCGCCTACAACTTCCACCGCAAGGGCGTCATCGTCGTTCCCCACGCGGACGGAGTGGATGAGGACGCGGTGCTCGTCGCGGTGCTCGAAGCGGGTGCCGAGGAGGTCACCGACCTGGGCGAGTCGTTCGAGGTGCTCACCGAGGCGACCGATCTGGTCGCGGCGCGCACGGCGCTCCAGGCGGCCGGTATCGACTATGACTCGGCCGACGCCGAGTTCGTGGCCACGGTCACGGTGCAGACGGACGCCGAGGCCGCCCGCAAAGTCTTCCGCCTGATCGACGCCCTCGAGGACTCGGACGATGTGCAGAACGTCTACACCACCCTCGACCTCAGTGCCGAGGTGCAGGCCCAGCTCGACGACGAGTAGCGGCGGCCTCCCATGACGATCCGGGTGCTCGGCATCGACCCCGGTCTCACCCGGTGCGGTGTCGGGGTGGTGGATGTGCGTCGCGACCGCCGCGCGACCCTGGTCGAGGTGACGGTCATCCGGACCCCGGCGGAGATGCCCCTCGAACAGCGGCTGCTCGCCGTCGGCGACGGGATCGCCGCCCTCCTGGACAGGTACAGCCCGGCGGCGGTCGCCATCGAGCGCGTCTTCGCGCAGCACAACCTGCGGACGGTGATAGGTGTGGCGCAGGTGAGCGGCGTCGCGCTGCACACGGCCGCGCAGCGCGGCCTGCCCGTCGCCTTGCACACGCCGAGCGAGGTCAAGGCAGCGATCACGGGCTACGGCTCGGCGGACAAGAAGCAGGTGCAGGCGATGGTCGCCCGCGTTCTCGGGCTCCCCGAGGCCCCCAAGCCGGCGGATGCCGCCGACGCGCTCGCCATCGCGATCTGCCATGCGTGGCGGGGTGGGCTGGCCGCTTTGTCCACGTCCGGAGCGGTGGGAGCGGCCGGCCCCGCAGCCGTGCCCGGAGCGGCGCTCACGCCCGCCCAGGCCGCGTGGCGCGCCGCGGAGCGCTCCACCGCCCGGACGTCGTCCGCTCCCCGTAGGCTGGCCAGGTGATCTCCTCTCTCCGCGGCACCGTCCTCTCTGCGAGCGGCGGCGCGGCCGTGATCGACGTGGGGGGCGTCGGTTTCGCCGTCCAGCTCACCCCCGACCACGCTCGGTCCCTCCGCGTCGGCGACGAGGCGTTCGTCCACACCACGCTCATCGTCCGCGAGGACTCCCTGCAGCTCTTCGGCTTCTCCGGCCTGGAGCAGCTGCAAGTGTTCGAATTGCTGAACGGCGTCTCCGGCGTCGGCCCGAAGTCCGCGATCAGCGTGCTCTCCGTCCTCAGCCCCGATCAGGTGGCGGATGCCGTCGCCGCCGCCGACGACGCCCCGTTCCGCGCGGTCTCCGGCATCGGTCCCAAAACCGCGAAGCTCATTGTCGTGTCGCTCACCGGCAAGCTCGCAGCCTGCCGGCGTCCCTCCGCTCCGTCCGCCCGGAGACCCAGCGCCCCGTCCTCCGTGTCCGACAGCGTCTTGGTCGCCCTCGTCGGTCTCGGCTGGCCGGAGAAAGTCGCCGGCGAGGCCGTCGCCGAAGTGATCGCCGGCACCGCCGAGAGCGAACGCGACAGCGTCCAGACCCTGCTGCGGCTGACCCTCGCCCGCCTCGGACCCGCGAACCAGGCGGCCCGATGAGCGACGATCCGACCACCCCCGAGCTCGAGTCCGAGTCCGAGTCGGAGCTCGCCTTCGAGGGCGCCCTCCGCCCGCGGACGCTGGCCGAGTTCGTCGGCCAGGCCAAGGTCCGCGGCCAGTTGCAGCTGCTGCTGACCGCCGCCCGCATGCAGGAACGCACCGCCGACCACATCCTGCTCGCCGGGCCGCCCGGCCTCGGCAAGACCACCCTCGCGATGATCGTGGCCCACGAGAGCGACCGGCCGTTGCGCCTCTCCAGCGGCCCTGCCATCCAGCACGCCGGGGACCTCGCCGCGCTGCTCTCCTCGCTCACCCCGGGCGAGGTGCTTTTCATCGACGAGATTCACCGGATGGCCCGCACCGCCGAAGAGATGCTCTATCTGGCGATGGAGGACTTCCGCATCGACATCATGGTCGGCAAGGGCGCGGGCGCGACGTCCATCCCCCTCGACCTGGCGCCCTTCACGCTCGTCGGCGCGACGACCCGTTCGGGGCTGCTCCCGAATCCGCTCCGGGACCGCTTCGGTTTCACCGCCCACCTCGAGTTCTACGACGAGGGCGAGCTCGCGCAGGTCCTCGCGCGCGCCGCCGTCATGCTCGAGTTCGAGATCGACGGGGAGGCCCTCGCCGAGATCGCCGGCCGCTGCCGGGGCACTCCGCGCATCGCCAACCGCCTGCTCCGCCGTGTGCGCGACTACGCCCTCGTCCACGGCGGGCGAGCCGACATCGCCGCTGTCCACGCCGCACTGGAGCTGTACGACGTTAACGAGCTCGGGCTCGACCGGCTCGACCGCGCCGTGCTGCACGCGATCCTGGAGCGCTTCGAGGGGGGACCGGTGGGCCTGAACACTCTGGCGGTCTCCGTCGGGGAGGAGCCGGAGACGATCGAATCGGTGGTCGAGCCCTTCCTCGTCCGCATCGGACTGCTCTCGCGGACGCCGCGCGGGCGGGTGGCGACCGTCGCCGCCTGGCGCCATTTCGGCCTCGCGGCTCCCCGGCAAGGACACTCACAGCCTCCATCACTGATGGATGACTTATAATTCAAGCTGGCCATTCGTCCGACACCCAGACCCGCCTACACCCAGACCCATCGGAAGGTTCGAGACACTTCATGATTGACCCGTTGACCATTGTGATGGTCGTCATCCTGGCCGCCCTCGTCTTCTTCATGTTCCGCAACAGCCGCAAGCGGAGCAAGGAGCAGGCGGAGACGCGATCGAAGATGGTGCCCGGAGTCGAGATCATGACCAACTTCGGTCTCTATGGGACGCTCCTGTCCGTCGATGAGGACGACAACACTGCGCTTATCGAGACCAGCCCCGGTCAGGTTGTGAAGGTCCACCGTCAGGTGCTTGCCCGTGTCATCGAGCCGAAGGACGCCGTCGTCGCCGAGGACGCCGCCACCCCCGAGATCGGGCTCAACACGGACACCGCGATCCGTCACGACGCGCCCGAGTTCGGCGAGCGGATCGAGGAATCGTCCCCGAAGCCCGGCGCCAAGAGCGACGACTGATAGCATCCGCTGTGTTCCGCGACCTGCAAGGAGGGCGCGGAACACTCGTAGAAAGCTGAGTTCCTAGGTGGCAAAGTCGATCCCGGTCAAAAAAGCCTGGCGTTCGCTGACATGGCTCGGCGTCATCGTGGTGGTCCTTCTCTGGACCCTCACGGCCGGCGTCCTCTTCAGCAACGCCACTTGGCTGCCGAAGCTCGCCCTCGACCTCGAGGGCGGCACCCAGATCATCCTGGCGCCGCAGGTGTCCAACGGCGCGGCGGTGCAGCAGCAGCAGCTCGATCAGGCGGTCTCGATCATCCGCCAGCGCATCGACGCCTCCGGTGTCTCGGAGGCGCAGATCTCCACCGAGGGCTCGCGGAACATCGTCGTCTCGCTCCCAGGCAAACCCGATGAGGAGACGCTGGATCGGGTGAAGTCGAGCGCCCGCCTCGACTTCCGCCCGGTGCTCGTCGCCGGAGGTCCGACCAATGAGGTCGTCGGCGCGGACGGCAAATCCACCCCCGCGCCGACGCCCGCGCCGGATCTGCTGTCGACGCCGACGGCCACGCCGAAGAACGGCAGCGACCTCGCCTGGGTCACGCCGAAGCTGCAGGCCGAATTCAACGCGTTCGAGTGCAAGTCCGCCGACCATCAGGACCTGAGCTCCGCGCCGACCGACCAGCCGCTCATCACTTGCGACGATGGCGGCACGGTCAAGTACCTGCTCGGCCCGGTCGAGGTCAAAGGGCAGAACATCAAGGACGCGAGCGCCGGCCTGGTGCAGAGTTCACAGGGCGTGACCACCGGACAGTGGGCCGTGAACATCGTCTTCGACGGAACCGGCACCAAGCAGTTCGCGGATGTCACCACGCGCCTCGTCGGGCTCACCGGCTCGCAGAACCAGTTCGCGATCGTCCTGGATGGAAAAGTCATCTCCGCGCCGACCACCCAGTCGGCCATCACGGACGGTAAACCGCAGATCACCGGCAATTTCACGGAGTCGAGCGCCAAGGCGCTGGCCGACCAGCTCAAATTCGGCGCCCTGCCGTTCAGCTTCAAGGTGCAGAGCCAGGACACGATCTCCGCCACGCTCGGCTCAGCCCAGCTCCTCGCGGGTCTGATCGCGGGCCTCATCGGGCTCCTCCTGGTCGCGATCTACACGTTCTTCCAGTACCGCCTCCTGGCCTTTGTGACGATCTTCTCTCTGGTCGTCGCGGGCGTACTCACCTGGCTCACCATCTCGCTGCTGTCCTGGCACTACGACTACCGTCTGTCGCTCGCTGGTGTCGCGGGTCTGATCGTGGCCATCGGCTTCACGGCGGACTCTTTCATCGTCTACTTCGAGCGAATACGCGACGAACTGCGCGACGGCCGTTCCCTCGAGTCCGCCGTCGAGGCGGGCTGGGGCCGTGCCCGCCGCACCATCTACGCGTCCAAGGCGACCAACCTCCTCGCCGCGATCGTTCTGTACATCCTCGCGGCGGCGAACGTGCGCGGCTTCGCGTTCACTCTCGGACTCACGACGATCATTGATGTGATCGTGGTGCTGCTCTTCACCCACCCGACGCTGCAGCTCCTCGCCAAGACGGCGTTCTTCTCCGAGGGCCACACGCTCTCCGGCCTCGATCCGCAGGCGCTCGGCGCCGTGTACCGCGGGGCGGCGCAGTTCCGGTCGCCGGCCCTGTCGGTCAATAGGGGCAAGGCCGCTCGCAGTTCCAATGAGGCGGCTCGCCGCCAGACGATCGCCGAACGGAAGGCCGCTGAACTCACTGCGTCTTCGTCGTCCTCGGATCGATCGGACGAGGGGAAGGACTCCTGATGGCAAGCCGTCTCACTCAGTTTGGCAATGATCTCTACACCGGGGCGCGCTCGTTCGCCTTCGTCAGCAAACGCACGATCTGGTACACTATCGCGGCCATCATGGTCGTGCTCTCCATTCTGGTCCCGGTGCTCAAGGGCGGCTTCAACTTCTCGATCGAGTTCCGCGGCGGATCGCAGTTCCAGATCACCAGCGTCCAGAACACCGACACCCGCAAGGCCCAGTCGGCTCTCGCCAGCGTCGTGCCCAACGCCGTCTCCCATGTGAGTGTCGTCGGCCGGGACGCCGTGCAGGTCCAGACGGATCAGCTTTCGGAGACGCAGACCAAGGCGGTCGCCGACGCGCTCGCCAAGGCGTACAGCGTGGACGATGGCGATGTCTCTTCGACCTTCATCGGCCCTTCGTGGGGCGCGGACGTGACGCAGCAGTCCATTCAGGGCCTGGTCGTCTTTCTGCTTCTCGCATTCATCGCGATGGCGCTCTACTTCCGCACCTGGAAGATGTCGGCTTCGGCGATCGTCTCGCTGTTCCACGATCTGATCATCACCGCGGGAATCTACGCGCTTGTCGGTTTCGAGGTCTCGCCGGCCACCATGATCGGCTTCCTGACCATCCTCGGCTACTCGCTGTACGACACGGTGGTTGTGTTCGACAAGATCCGCGAGAACACCAAAGAGGAGATGGACCTCACCCGGCGCACCTTCGCGGAGTCCGTCAACCTTGCGGTCAACCAGACTCTCGTCCGCTCGATCAACACCGCTGTCGTCGCAGTGCTCCCGGTGGCCTCGATCCTCTTCATCGGAGCGTACGCCCTCGGCGCCGCGACCCTCCGCGATATCTCGCTGGCACTGCTCATCGGCATCGTGGTGGGCACCTACTCCACTGTCTTCCTGGGGGCGCCGATGTACTCGCAGTTCCGCGAGCACGAGCCCGCCATCAGGAAGCACGACCAGAGGGTGCTCTCCGTGCGGCCCAAGGCCGCTCAGAGCGCCGTCCAGTCGGTCGCGGCGGAATAGGGCTCGGGCATGGCCGGCTACGACCTCTCCGAGACGGATGTGACCGCCACCCGCGCCAGAGAGCTCATCGAGGCGGGCGCGGCCTGGTTGCTCGACGTCCGCGAGCAGCGCGAGTGGGAGGCGGGGCACGCCCCAGGCGCTCACCACATCGCCCTCTCCGAATTCGACGGCCGCCAGCATGAGCTGCCCGAGGGCGAACAGATCCTGGTCATCTGCCGCAGCGGAGGCCGTTCCCGGATGGTGACCGATGCTCTGCTCCGGGCTAGCCGTCTGGCCGCCAACGTCAGCGGCGGCATGGACGCTTGGGCGTCGTCCGGCGGTGCTGTCACCCGGCCGGATGGTTCGCCTGGGACTGTGGTCTGACGATCGGGACTGTTCGCCGGAGCGCCCCGGCCCCCACCCCGTACACGAGGGACCCTCCGGAGCGGTGATAATGGAGGCAGGAGGCGAGCACATGGTTGACACATCGACACCGCAGTCCGCGTCCCTGCGCCGCCTCGTGCCCCGCATCTTCTCCCGTTCCCAGCCCGCCGGCGCGGTGGACACCCTGATCCGCACGGTGCGCACGCACGATCCCAAGGCCGATCTCTCGCTGATCGAGCGCGCGTACGCTGTCGCCGAGGGCGCGCACTCCGGCCAGAAGCGTCGTTCCGGCGAGCCGTACATCACGCATCCGGTCGCCGTCGCGCAGATCATCGCCGACCTTGGAGTCGGGGCGAAGACGATCGCAGCCGCTCTGCTCCACGACACGGTCGAGGACACCGATTACACCCTCGATGAAGTCCGTGACCAGTTTGGCGGTGAGATCGCGATGCTGGTGGACGGGGTCACCAAGCTCGACAAGGTCAAGTACGGTGACAGCGCCCAAGCGGAGACCGTCCGCAAGATGATCGTCGCGATGTCGAAGGACATCCGCGTTCTGATCGTCAAGCTCGCGGACCGGCTGCACAACGCCCGAACCTGGGGCTTCGTGCCGGCCGCGAACGCCGCGCGCAAGGCGACGGAGACGCTGGAGATCTACGCTCCGCTCGCACACCGCCTCGGTATCCAGGCGATCAAATGGGAACTCGAAGACCTGTCGTTCGCTGTTCTGCACCCGAAGCTCTACGTGGAGATCGAGAGCCTCGTCAAGCAGCGCACACCGGAGCGGGAGCGGCTCGTCCAGCAGGTGATCGACGCGATCAACGACGATCTGAAGTCGGCACGGATACGGGGCAAGGTCGTTGGCCGGCCGAAACAGTACTACTCGATCTATCAGAAGATGGTCGTGCGCGGCCGGGAGTTCGACGATATCTACGATCTCGTCGGCATCCGCGTTCTCGTGACGACCGTACGCGATTGCTACGCGGTCCTCGGTCAGATCCACGCCCGCTGGACGCCGATGCCGGGCCGTTTCAAGGACTACATCGCGACGCCGAAGTTCAACCTGTACCAGTCGCTCCACACGACGGTCATCGGACCGCAGGGCCGGCCCGTCGAGATCCAAATCCGCACCGAGGAGATGCACCAGCGAGCCGAGTTCGGTGTCGCGGCCCACTGGAAGTACAAGGAGCAGACCACGGGCAAGAGCTCTGGCGGTCCGGGCAGGGACGGCACCGATCTCGCGTGGCTCGCGCACATCTCGGATTGGCAGGCCGAGACCGCCGACCCGGGCGAGTTCCTCGACTCGCTGCGCTTCGAGATCGGGGCGAAGGAGGTCTATGTCTTCACGCCGAAGGGCCGCGTGATCGGCCTCCCCACCGGCGCGACGCCCGTGGACTTCGCCTACGCCGTCCACACCGAAGTCGGGCACCGGACGATGGGCGCGAAGGTCAACGGCCGCCTCGTCCCTTTGGAGAGCAGTCTCACCACCGGCGACGTGGTGGAGATCTTCACCTCCAAAAACCCGGACTCCGGCCCCAGCCAGGACTGGCTCGCCTTTGTCAAAAGCCCACGGGCGCGCAACAAGATCCGCCAGTGGTTCACGAAGGAACGCCGAGACGAGGCGATCGAGCAGGGCAAGGACGCGATCGCGCGCGCGATGCGCAAGCAGAACCTTCCGCTGCAGAAGCTCATGACGCAGGACGCGCTGGTAGAGGTCGCCTCGTCGCTGAAGCACGTGGATGTCTCGTCGCTGTACGCGGCGGTCGGCGAGGGCCACATCTCGACGCAGTCCGTCATCGAGAAGATCGTCGCTTCCCTGCAGAGCGAGGCCGAGTCCGACGGCGAGCTCGAGATTTCGGTCAAAGGTCGCGCCAAACAGCTGCGGAACAGCGATTCCGGCGTGCTGGTACGGGGCGCTCCCGACATTCTGGTCAAACTCGCGAAGTGCTGCACGCCGGTGCCGGTCGACCCGATCGTTGGCTTCATCACTCGCGGCCAGGGCGTTTCGGTGCATCAGGCGAACTGCCACAACGTGCAGTCTCTTTTGCAGGAGCCCGAGCGGATGATCGAGGTCGAGTGGGCGCCGAGCTCGAAGAGCGTCTTCCTGGTGCAGATCCAAGTGGAGGCTCTGGACCGTTCCGGGCTGCTCTCCGATGTGACGCGGGTGCTCTCGGAGAATCATGTGAACATCCTTTCCGCGACGGTCACGACTTCGAGCGACCGGCTGGCGCTCAGCCGGTTCGTGTTCGAGATGGGGGACACCACCCACCTCGACCGCGTGCTCAATGCCGTCCGCCGTATCGACACCGTCTACGACGTGTATCGCGTCAGCGCGGGCTGAGCGCTGGCCAGGGCACAGGGGTCGGCAGGTGAGCGCGCCGGATGGCCGTGATCCTCTCCTTCGCACGGGAGACACCGCTTCGGCGGGAGTGTTCGAGACAAAGGCGCAGCTGTTCCGTGCTGGCGTCTGCGAGAATCAGCAGGTGCCGTGTCTCCAGCGCGTCGGCAGCCCGGAAAACGGGAAGCGTCAGCAAGAGATCGGCGGCCGTGCGCAGAGGCGTTGTGACCCGCACGTCGTCGAAGGCGACGGTGTCATCCTCGTAGAGAGCGCGCTGCTGCGCGTCGAAGACCGGGGAGAGGCGGCTGCGTCGCGCGGGATCGACGCACACCTGCGGACGCACCGGCGGGGCGCTCCGTGAGCCGTGTATCCACGCTGCCGTTCCCCGGTCGGCGACGGCGATACCGGGGCGGTGCGCCGAGAAGACGCGCGCGCGGAGGACGGCCGTGTCCGGGATGTCGGGTGGTGCGAAGGCATCGCCGACGCGGTAGAGCTGCCCGTCGAGCACGAGCGAGAGAAGCTCGCTGAGCGGAAGGACGCTGCGGTCGAGAAGTGGGGGACATGCTTTCGTCATGCCTCCAGCATTCCGGGGGACGGGGCGAGGCCGGTCCGGTTCGGAGAATCGGTGGGAAAGTCGTCGTCGCCGGTTTTCTGTGGAGGAATGCTGTCTCGTTGCTCAGCGGCGTGTGTTCAGCCCAGCGCGTTCAACCAGATGCGGCGGGCGTCGAGCGCCTCCTGGGCCGCCTTCATCTTGCCGGCGTCGCCGCTGGCCTTCGCCTCGTCGAGCTCTTGCTCCAGCTTGGCGATCGCCGTGTTGAGCTGGCTGGCGAGCCCTTCCAAGCGTGCCTTCTTCTCCGGGTCGTTGCGCTGCCAGTGCTCCTCGTCCAGCCGGCGGACAGAGGCCTCGACCTTGCGCAGACGGTCCTCGACGTTCCGGACCTGTTCGCGCGGAACGCGTCCGATCGCATCCCAGCGCTCCTGGATGGCGAGCAGCTTGGCGTGGGCTGTCTCGCGGTCCTTCTCGTTCAGGAGCGGCTCTGCCTCTTCGAGGAGGGTGAGTTTGAGTTGGAGGTTGGCCTCGTACTCCTCGTTGTCGCGTGCGTCGACCTCGGCCTTGGCCGAGTAGATAGCGTCGCCGGCGGCTTTGAAGCGCGCCCAGAGGGCGTCGTCGTTCTTCTTGCCGGCTCGCCCGGCGAGCTTCCACTGGTCGAGCAGCCGGCGGTACTCCGGGACGCCGTCGGCACCGAGCGGGATGAGGCGTTCCGCGCTCTCGATGAGCGCGTTCTTGCGGGTGCGCACATCGCGGTGCTGGTTGTCGAGTTCCGCGAAGAAAGCCTTGCGGTTGTGCTCGATGGTCGAGCGGGCACTGCGGAATCGCTTCCAGAGATCGTTCGCCTCGCCCTTGGGGAGTCGCGGGCCCTCATGTTGGTGCGTCTGCCAGCGCGCGAAGAGCGCGTCCAGCGTGGCGGTGGTCTGCTTCCACTGCGTGTGGGCCGGGTCCTGCGCGGCCAGCGCCTCAGCCTCCTCGACGATTGCGGTGCGGTCGGCGACCGCCTGTTCGAGCGCGGCCTTCGCCTCGGCGCTCTGCTGTTCGGTCAGCTCCTCCACCGCGCCGCTCAGAGCGTTCAGACGGGTGGAGAGGGCAGCGAGGTCGCCGACGGCGTTCGCGCCGTCGATGGCGGCGCGCAGCTTGGAGACCGACTTGGCGATGTCGGCGGCGGGGGCGCCGCGCCGCGCACGCTGCTCCAGCAGGCCGACCTGCCCGGCGAGATCGAGGTATTTGCGTTCGAAATACGCGATCGCTTCGTCCGGCGTGCCGTCCGGGTACTGGCCGACGGCGCGTTCTCCGTCGCCCTCTCGGACATACACTGTGCCGGACTCGTCGACGCGACCCCAGGGGTGCTGTTCAGAAGTAGCCAAGAGCCTCACCTTGCTTGCGGTGCCACGATGGAATCAGCCTATATGCACTCGCTGGTGTCACCGCAGCGAGAAACTGTCGATCGTGGTCGTCACGGCGGGCTTGCCATCGCTGCCGCCGCCTTGGACACCTTTGTCGGCCACAGCGCTGATCAGCTTGTCGAGGCCGCTGGTGACACTGCCGATGACGGTGTAGCCGCCGGCGCTGTCGTGCGGGATCGTCGTCGTCTTGTAGACGATGAAGAACTGGCTGCCCTGGCTCTCTGCTTTGTTGCTCTGCCGCGCCATCGCGATGGTTCCGGCGGGGTAGACGTCGTCGGCGGGTGCGTTCTCGATCGGGCCGTATTCGTAGCCGGGACCACCGTTGCCGGTGCCAGCGGGGTCGCCGCACTGCAAGACGAAGAACCCACCGTCGGTCAGCCGGTGGCAGCTGAGACCGTCGTAGAACTTCCGCTGTGTCAGGGAGATAGTGGAGGAGACGGCCTGCGGGGCGGAGGCACCGTTGAGCGAGACGCCGAGCGGGATGCCGTTGACGGTCATCGTTCCCGTCCAGGTCCGCCCCCCGGCCAGGGTCGGGGACGGAAGCGTGAGAGCCGCCTTGGACGCGGAAGGCGATGGCGATGCGGAGGGGACCGTGGCTCCCGATTGAGCGAAATACAGCACCTGCGTCCCGACCGCGAGCGCCACGATCGCGATCACGGCGATGCCGGCGATCCAGTTGTCCCGCCGTCGCCGCTTGGACTTCTTCTCGTGTACGGTCTGACGAGCCTGGTACGCGCGGAGCCGTTCGCGGGCCTGACGGGCGTCGCGGTCGTTCTGCTTGGGGGCCACGGTGATTCCTCCGAGTGCGCTGACGGGCGGATGGATGCTGGAGGAACCTTATCCGGAGCGGCTGTGCCCGCTCAAACCGGGAACCGCAATGTCGGTGACTGCGACTAGCCTGGCTATGTGGTCGACGTGCAACCGGGGCTCCGCACAGGAGCGACGCCTCTCGCTGTGCGGATGCGGCCGACGTCGCTCGATGACGTCGCCGGTCAGCGGCATCTGCTGCGCCCGGGGTCGCCGCTCGTGGCGCTCGCCTCCGACAAGGAGGGGCAGTCGGGGTCGGTCTCCGTCATCCTGTGGGGGCCTCCGGGCACCGGTAAGACCACTCTGGCGCAGGCCATCGCCCACTCCTCCGGACGGCGGTTCGTGGAGCTGTCCGCGGTGACGGCGGGCGTCAAGGATGTCCGGCTTGTGATGGACGAAGCGCTCTCGACCCGCGATCTGTACGGCGTGTCCACCGTGCTCTTCCTGGACGAGATCCACCGCTTCACCAAAGCCCAGCAGGACGCACTGCTGCCGGGCGTGGAGAACGGCTGGGTGATTCTGGTCGCCGCGACGACCGAGAACCCGTCGTTCTCGGTCATCTCGCCGCTGCTCTCGCGCTCGCTGCTGCTGACGCTCGAGACGCTGGGCGATGACGACCTGGGCCTGGTGATCGACCGGGCCGTGGCCGACAACCGCGGCCTCGCCGGTCAGTTCTCCCTGGACGACGACGGCCGGGCGGCGCTCGTCCGTCTGGCTTCGGGCGATGCGCGCCGCGCGCTGACAGCGCTGGAGGCGGCCTCCGTCGCCGCTGCGGCACTGACCCCGGCCACGTCCAAGAAGAAGCCGGCGATCACGGCCGAGCTGGTCGCGCAGGCGGTCGATCGGGCGTTGCTGCGCTACGACCGCAACGGCGATGAGCACTATGACGTGATCAGCGCGTTCATCAAGTCCATTCGCGGATCGGATGTGGACGCCGCGCTGCACTATCTCGCCCGGATGCTGGAGGCGGGGGAGGACCCCCGGTTCATCGCCCGGCGGATCGTCATCTCGGCCTCGGAGGATATCGGGATGGCCGATCCGCAGGCCCTCGTCATAGCGGTTGCCGCTGCCGACGCAGTGCAGTTCCTCGGGCTTCCGGAGGGCCGCATCCCGCTCGCTCAGGCGGTGGTCCACCTGGCGACGGCGCCCAAGTCGAATGCCGCCTACACGGCCCTCGACGCCGCCATCGCGGATGTCAGGGCCGGCCGGATCGGCCGCGTGCCGAAGCACCTGCGCGACGGGCACTATCCCGGAGCCAAGCGGCTCGGACACGGCAAGGGCTACCGGTATCCGCACGACGACGCGCTCGGCGTGCTCGAACAGCAGTATCTCCCGGATGAACTGTCGGACACCGTCTACTACCATCCGACCGAGCACGGAAACGAGCGGGAGGTGTCGGCGCGGCTGGCCAAGCTGCGGCGCATTGTCCGCGGGATGTGAGCACGGCGTCGATCTGCTAGAATCGATGGGCCTAGATGCGTGTTCCCGGTGCGGCTGCCAGGGGCGCGGATTCGACGGAATGGCCCTTTAGCCGGGCGTCCACGGCGACAATCCCTCTCTCTGCGGGCTTTATACGTGTGCCCGCATCCCTTGAACCTCTAGAGAGAAAACCGAAAGGAAACCGTGTCTTCACGTTCCCGCAGCAAGACCCGTGAGTCTCGCGCCCTGGGCATTGCCCTCACTCCGAAGGCCGCCCGCTACATGGAGAAGCGCCCGTACGCCCCGGGCGAGCACGGCCGCACCAAGCGCAAGGCCGACTCCGACTACGCCGTCCGTCTGCGTGAGAAGCAGCGTCTGCGCGCCCAGTACGGCATCCTCGAGAAGCAGCTGCGCATCGCGTTCGAAGAGGCTCGCCGCACGCAGGGCCTGACCGGTGAGAACCTGGTCGAGATCCTCGAGATGCGCCTGGACGCTCTCGTGCTCCGCGCCGGTTTCGCCCGGACCATCTCGCAGGCCCGTCAGTTCGTGGTCCACCGTCACATCCTGGTCGACGGCAAGCTCGTGGACCGTCCCTCGTTCCGCGTCAAGCCGGGCCAGACCATCGGCGTCAAGGCTCGTTCCGAGGGCACCGAGCCCTTCCAGGTCGCGGCGGCTGGCGGTCACGTCGATGTCCTGCCGAAGACTCCGGCCTATCTCTCGGTCGAGCTCGACAAACTCCAGGCCCGTCTCGAGCGCCGCCCCAAGCGCGCCGAGGTGCCGGTGACCTGTGAGGTCCAGCTGGTCGTCGAGTACTACGCGGCCCGCTAAGGCTCCGCGAGACGTCCGGACGGGGTCGTGGCTTCGGCCACGGCCCCGTCCGTCGTTGTGGCGGCTACGCTTGATGAGTGTGCCCGTGACGGAATGAGAGGGGCCGATGTGTCCGGAGGCGACATCGCAGGACTGATCGCAGCGGGGGTTTTCGCTGTTCTGGTGGGTTTCATCGCCGTTCCGCTGCTGAAGCTCGGGCGCGTGCTCGACTCGACGCGGGATGCGATCAAGGAGGCCAGTGACGGTATCGCGCCGATTCTCGATGAGACGGCGACGACGCTGCAGGAGACGAACAAGCAGCTGGCCCGGGTGGATGTCATCACCCGGAACGTCGCGGACGTCACAGGAAATGTGTCCGCCCTCGTCGCCCTCTTCGCTGCGACGGTCGGCGGCCCACTGATCAGGCTGGCCTGTTTCAGCGCGGCTGTCCGCGCGGCGTTCCGCGGCGGCGGCAGAACCCGGGGGGCCCGCCGCAAGGCGGGCTAGACTTGCGCAGGCGCGTCCGCGCACGCCGACGCGCGCACATCCAGAAGAGGGAAGAGACACCATGAAGAGTTTCCTGTGGCTCCTCGTCGGGGTCGCCATCGGCTTCGTCGTCGCCCACAAGGTGAACGAGACCCCGAGTGGCCGCGAGTTCTTCAGCTCGCTCGACAGGAAGGCGCGCGATTTCGGCGAGGCCGTCTCGGACGGCTACCGCCAGCGCGAGGCCGAGATCCGCTCGGCCATCGACGGCGACTGACGCCCGCCGCCTTCTCCTCGCACGCTTCGACACGACCGGAACCCATGCAGACTGCCGAAATCCACCGCCGCTGGCTCGACTTCTTCGCTCGGCGCGGCCACACCGTCGTCCCGTCCGCCTCCCTGGTGAGCGATGACCCGTCGCTGCTGTTCACGGTGGCGGGGATGGTGCCCTTCGTGCCCTATCTGACGGGCATCGTGCCCGCTCCTTTCCCGCGCGCGACGAGCGTGCAGAAGTGCATCCGCACGCTCGACATCGAGGAGGTCGGCAAGACCCCCCGGCATGGCACGTTCTTCCAGATGTGCGGCAACTTCTCCTTCGGCGACTACTTCAAGGAGCAGGCGATCGCCTTCGCCTGGGACCTGCTGACCACCGCGGAGACCGAGGGCGGTCTCGGCTTCGATCCGAAGGATCTCTGGGTCACGGTGTACGAGGAGGACGACGAGGCGCGCGAGATCTGGCGGCGTGTCTCCGGGCTGGCCGAGGAGCGCATCCAGGGTCTCGGCAAGGACACGAACTATTGGTCCACGGGGCAGCCGGGGCCGGCGGGGCCGTGTTCGGAGATTTTCTTCGACCGCGGCCCGGCGTACGGGATCGACGGCGGCCCCGCGACGGACGACGACCGCTACGTGGAGATCTGGAACCTCGTCTTCATGCAGTTTCTGCGGGGCGAGGGCACCGGCAAGGACGATTTCGAGATCCTCGGCGATCTGCCGAAGAAGAACATCGACACCGGGCTCGGCCTGGAGCGCGTCGCGTTCCTCAAGCAGGGCGTCGAGAACATGTACGAGATCGACCAGGTGCGCCCGGTGCTCGACCGCGCGGCCGAGCTCGCCGGCAAACCGTACGGCAACGAAGCCCACGAGGACGATGTGCGGTTGCGCGTGGTCGCTGACCATGTCCGCAGTGCGCTCATGCTCATGACCGACGGTGTGACGCCGTCGAACGAGGGCCGTGGCTACGTGCTCCGTCGCCTGCTGCGGCGCACAGTGCGCGCGATGTGGCTGCTCGGCGTCGAGGCGGCGACGTTCCCGGCGCTGTTCCCGGTGTCGCGGGACGCAATGAAGGCGGCGTACCCCGAGGTGGAGACCGAGTTTGCCCGCACCTCGCAGCTGGCGTACGCCGAGGAGGAGACCTTCCTCCGCACGCTCGTGGCCGGAACCAGCATTCTAGACACCGCCGTGGCGAACACGCAGAAAGCGGGTAAGCGCGAACTTGCGGGCGACACCGCGTTCCTGCTGCACGACACCTACGGATTCCCGATCGACCTCACGCTCGAAATGGCGGAGGAAGCGGGTCTCAGCGTCGACCGTGCGGCGTTCGATACCCTCATGGCCGACCAGCGCGCGCGCGCGAAGGCGGACGCGAAAGCCAAGAAGACAGCGCTGGCCGACCTCTCCGTCTACTCCGGCCTCCGCGCTCTGGGCGAGACGGTGTTCACCGGGTACACCGAGCTGGAGACGGAGTCGAGCGTGCTCGGCCTCATCATCGACGGCCACTCGGCGAACAAGGCCGTCGAGGGCCAGGTGGCCGAGGTCATCCTGGGCGCGACGGCGCTCTACGCCGAAGCGGGCGGCCAGGACGCCGACACCGGCACGATCGTTGGCCCGGGCTACGTGCTCGACGTGCTCGATGTCCAGAAGCCGGTCCGCGGACTGGTCAGCCATCGGGTGCTCGTGCGCAGCGGCGAGGTCGGTGTGGGAGTTCCGGCGACGAGCCTGGTGGATGCGGACTACCGCCGCGGTGCGAAGCAGGCGCACTCGGGCACCCACATCATCCACGCGGCCCTCCGCCAGGTGCTCGGCTCCAACGCGCATCAGTCCGGTTCGTATAACAAGGCGGGCTATCTGCGGCTCGACTTCTCCTGGAACCAGGCCCTCTCGCCGGAGACCCGGAGCGAGATCGAGGAGATCTCCAACAGCGCGATCCGCCAGAACCTCGAGGTGACCACCCGCGAGCTGCCACTCGCGGAAGCCAAGGCGCTCGGGGCGATGGCGCTGTTCGGCGAGAAATACGGCGACACGGTTCGCGTCGTCGACATCGGCGGACCCTGGTCGCGTGAGCTCTGCGCGGGCACGCACGTCGCGCGCAGCGCCGAGATCGGCCTGATCAACCTCGTCAGCGAGTCGTCGGTGGGCTCGACCAATCGCCGTGTGGAGTCGCTGGTCGGACTCGAAGCCTTCAAGGATCTCGCGGTCGAGCGCACGATCGTGTCGCAGCTGTCCAGCTCGCTGAAGACGCCGCGGGAGCAGCTGCCCGAGAAGATCGCTGACCTCATGGCGAGTCTCAAAGCGGCGGAGAAGCGCATCCAGGCTTTCGAGGCCCGCGCGGTGCTCGACCGGGTGCAGGGCCTGCTCGAAGCGGTGTCGCGTCGTGGCGCGGTTCAGGTGGTCGCCGCCGATGCGGGCACGCTGAGCACAGCGGACGATCTGCGCCTGCTCGCCATCACGGTGCGTGACCGGCTCGGCTCCGATCCGGCGACGGTCGCGCTAGCGGCGCTCGCGGGTGGCAAACCGGTTGTGATTGTGGCGACGAACCAGGCTGCACGGGACGCCGGTGTGACCGCGGGCGCGCTCGCCAAGACCGCCGCGGGCGTTCTGGGCGGCGGCGGCGGCGGCAAGGCCGACCTGGCGCAGGGCGGTGGCACGGACGCGACCGCCATTCCGGCCGCCCTCGCCGCCGTCAGCACGGCGATCGGATAGCTCGTGCGCAGCGGTGTGCGGCTCGGCATCGATGTCGGTACGGTGCGGATCGGCGTGAGCTGCTCCGACCTGCACGGGACGCTGGCGACGCCGTACGAAACGGTCGCTCGCTCCGGGGACGCGGCTGATCGGCGCAGGATCGCCGAGATCGTGACGGATCTCGGAGTCGTCGAGATCATCGTCGGGCTGCCCCTGGCCCTCTCGGGCGTACACACCGCATCCACGGCCGATGCCGTTGCGTTCGCGGAAGCGCTCGTCGTCGAGGTGGGTGCTCCGGTGCGTCTCGTGGACGAACGGCTCTCGACTGTCTCGGCCCATTCGGCGCTCCGGTCTTCCGGAAAGAATGCCAAAAGTTCTCGTCCTGTTGTCGATCAGGCCGCTGCCACGATAATTTTGCAGCACGCCCTCGACGCGGAGCGTGCCACAAGCCGTCCGCCGGGCCATCCCGTCGAACCCAGGATTGGACCCTAGTTTGCCACAGAACTCGCAGGAGAGACCCGACCTGCCTGTCTTCCCCGCTGTCACCGGGCAGCCGCTGACCCGCCGCGAGGCAAGGGAAGCCCGTGCGGCGGAGCAGACGCGGGACGGGGCTGCGAGCGGCAACGAGGCCGCGGGTTCGGGAACGGACCAGCGCAATCCGCGCGCACCCGGGCCGCAATCGCCCGCACGATCCGCCAGTTTCCCCGGGCTGGACTTCGACACCGTCATCACCGGACCGGTCGCGACCTCCGGAGGCGGGAACGCCGAGGGGTTCGCGCCCGGTCAGCGCGAGCCGGCCCCCGCCCCCCTCCGTCACAGCTCGGACTACTTCGCAGCGGAGAAAGACGAGTACGGGGACCACCCGCTGCCGCAGGCCGGGCGCGAGGAGGCGGACCCGGATGAGCAGCCCCTGGGCTGGTGGCAGCAGAACTCGCTCTCGCGCGAAGAGCCCAAGCGGAGACGCCGCTGGGCGCGTCGCCTCGTCGTCTTCGTCGTGATCGTCGCGGTGCTGGGCGGTATGGCCGCTGGAGCGTACGTGTTCTTCCAGCCGCAGGTCGAGCGGGTCATCGCCGCGATCCTGCCGAAGGACGACGACTACAAGGGGAACGGCGCCGGGCAGGTGATGTTCACGATCAAGTCGGGTGACACCGGCGACACGATCGCGGCCAATCTGCACAAGGCCGGCGTGACCAAGAGCAACGATGCGTTCTACACCCTGTTGCTGCGGCAGAAGCCGGAGCCCCAATTCCAGCCGGGGGTCTTCAAGCTCGCCAAACGGATGAGCGCGCTGGCGGCCCTCATCGCCCTCCAGGACCCCGCTTCCCGGGTGCCCACGTCCGTCGTCATCCCGGAGGGGACAGCCGAAGCCGATGTCCTGAAGGCGGTCAGCGAGAAGACGGGCATCCCGCTCGCGCAGCTGCAACAGGCTGCTGCTGCTCCGTCCGACTTCGGGCTGCCGGCGGAGGCCAAGACGCTTGAGGGCTTCCTGTTCCCGGCGACCTACACGTTCGCGCCCGGCGCGAGCGCGCACGACGCGATCAAGATGATGGTGGACCGCATGTTCCAGTCGCTGGACGCTGCGAAGGTCGCCCAGGCGGACCGGTGGAAGACGATCGTGCTCGCCTCGATCGTGCAGCGTGAAGCCGGACTCAAGGATGACTATCCGAAGGTGGCGCGTGTCTTCCTCAACCGGCTCGCGCAGGGCTGGGACTTCCAATCGGACGCGACCGTCGCCTACGGCAACGGAAACACGCATCGCGTGGAGACGACCGCCGCCGAGCGCGCGGACGCGGGCAACCCCTACAACACCTATGTCCACCCTGGACTGCCGGTTGGCCCGATCTCCAACCCCGGGGATCTCGCGATCAACGCTGTCATGCATCCAGCGGACGGACCGTGGATGTTCTTCGTGACATGGAACCTGCAGACCGGTGAGACGATCTTCTCGACGACTGCGGCGGAGCATGACGCCGCCGTAGCGAAATGGCAGCAGTGGATGAAGGATAATCCCGGGTATGAGTAGAACCAGCAAGGCTTCCTCTCGCAAGGCGACCGGCGTCGACGCGGCAGCGCAGATCGCTGCTCTGTTCGAGACCCAAACCCAGGACGAAGCCGAGGATACCGTGAGGACGGTCGAGGAAAGCGAGAGGCCGGCGCCTGAGCCGCCCTCCGAGACGCCGGAGGCTGAGCTGTTTCTGGAGCGGCCGGCGCCTGAGCCGCCCTCCGAGACGCCGGAGGCTGAGCTGTTTCTGGAGCGGCCGGCGCCTGAGCCGCCCTCCGAGACGCCGGAGGCTGAGCTGTTTCTGGAGCGGCCGGCGCCTGAGCCGCCCTCCGAGACGCCGGAGGCTGAGCTGTTTCTGGAGCGGCCTGAGCCTGCGCCGGCGCTTGCGCCGGGGTCGGTCTGGGCCCCTGAGCCTGCGCCGGAGCCGGTCGGGGCACCTGAGCCCGCTCTCTTGCAGACGGCTCTGCCCGCGAAGCCGGTGGTCTTGCAGCGTCCGCGCCTGGCGGTGCTCGGTTCGCCGATCGGCCACTCCAAATCCCCTGACCTCCACCGCGCCGCCTACGATGTGCTGGGTCTCGACTGGGAGTATGGCCGCGAAGAGGTCGCCGAAGCCGAATTGCCCGCCTACCTCGACGGTCTCGGAGAGGAGTGGCGTGGACTTTCGCTGACGATGCCGCTTAAGAAGGCCGTCATCCCGCTGCTCACGGATATCGACAGGGTGGCCGCGGAGACCGGTGCTGCGAACACGGTGCTGTTCGACGGCGAAGAGGTCCGCGGGTTCAACACCGATGTCGGCGGCATCGTGCGCGCGCTGTCGGCGGCGGGGCTTGAACGTGTCCGCTACGTTCACATTCTGGGCGGAGGGGCCACGGCCGCGTCCGCCCTCGTGGCGGCCGCTGAACTCGGGGCAGAGCGGGTCGACTTGCACGTCCGCGACCTGGAGAAGAGCCTGTCGCTCGAGCCGCCGGCTCACGGGCTGGGGCTGCGCATCCGCATCCGGTCCTTCCTGCAGGCCGATCGCTCGCTCGACGTTCCCGAACTCGTGATCAGCACCTTGCCGGGCGATGTGTCCATCCCGGTGCTCTACACAGACTCGACGCGGCGCAAAGCCGTGCTGCTCGATGTGGCCTACGAGCCGTGGCCGACGACCCTGGCGAAGGCATGGCAATCCGTCGGCGGCACCGTGGTGTCGGGGCTCGGGATGCTGGTTCATCAGGCGCTGCTGCAGGTGCGCGTGTTCGTCTCCGGTGACCCGCTGGAGCCGCTGCCCGACGAAGAGGCTGTGCTCCGGGCAATGCTCGCGGTTGCGGCGGTGGACGCTGCGGGGGCGCCGTTGGACGCTGCGGCGGCGCACACGCCGGGAACGCCGCCCGACGGGGCCGCGGTGGACGCCGCGGGGGCGCCGTTGGACGCTGCGGCGGCGCACACGCCGGGAACGCCGCCCGACGGGGCCGCGGTGGACGCCGCGGGGACGTCGTTGGACGCTGCGGCGGCGCACACGCCGGGAACGCCGCCCGACGGGGCCGCGGGGACGTCGTTGGATGCTGCGGCGGCGGGAGCGTAGCGCGGGCGGGGAGGCCTCTGCCGCTGTGCCAGAATCGAATCATGCTTCGTTGGCTCACGGCCGGGGAATCCCACGGCCCGGAACTCATCGCCGTCCTCGAGGGGCTCCCCGCGGGGGTCCCCGTTTCGCCCGACGCCATCCGCGCCGACCTGGCCCGCCGGAAGCTCGGCTACGGGCGCGGGTCGCGGATGAAGTTCGAGCAGGATGCGCTCGAGGTCTCGGGCGGTGTCCGGCACGGGCTGAGCCTCGGCAGCCCGGTCGCCCTGCGCATCGGCAACTCCGAGTGGCCCAAGTGGGTGGATCTTATGAGCCCGGAGCCGATCGCGGCGGAGAAGCTGGCGGGCGCCCGCGGCGCCCCGCTCACGCGCCCGCGCCCGGGCCACGCCGACCTGGCCGGGATGCAGAAGTACGGTTTCGACGAGGCTCGTCCGGTTTTGGAACGCGCCAGCGCGCGTGAGACGGCCGCGCGGGTGGCCCTCGGCGCGGTGGCGCGCTCCTTCCTCGGCGAGCTCGGCATCACGCTCGTGAGCCACACGCTTTCCATCGGACCGGTGCGCGTCCCCGAGGACGCGGTTTGGCCGACGCCGGCGGATGTCGCCGCGCTCGACGCCGACCCGCTGCGCTGTTTCGACCGCGCGACCTCCGCGCGGATGGTCGCGGAGGTGGATGCCGCGCACAAGGACGGCGACACGCTCGGCGGCGTGATCGAGGTGCTCGCCTACGGGCTCCCGCCGGGGCTCGGTTCTTATGTCCACTGGGACCGCCGGCTCGATGCCCAGCTCGCAGCGGCTCTCATGGGCATCCAAGCGATCAAGGGCGTCGAAGTCGGCGACGGTTTCCTGACGGCGACCCGCCGCGGTTCGGAGGCCCACGACGAACTGGTGGCGGAGGACGGCGCGATCGTTCGTCAGAGCGGTCGGGCCGGTGGCACCGAGGGCGGGATGAGCACCGGCGGCGTGCTGCGCGTGCGCGCGGGCATGAAGCCGATCGCGACGGTTCCGCGCGCTCTGCGCACGATCGACGTCGCCACCAGCGAGGCCGCGCCCGCGCACCACCAGCGTTCCGATGTCTGCGCCGTGCCCGCCGCGGGGGTCGTCGCGGAGGCGATGGTCGCCCTCGTGCTCGCGAACGCGGTCCTGGAGAAGTTCGGCGGAGACTCGATCGGCGAGACGGCGCGCAATCTGCGCGGCTATCTGGACGCCATCTCGCAGAACCTGGCGACCGAGCGTGTCAGCGCACCGTATGCCTGAGCGCGAGGCGATCTCTGGGAGCACGCCATCGCCGACGGTCGTGCTGATCGGACCGCCGGCGGCCGGGAAGACGCGCGTCGGCAAGCGGCTCGCGAAGCGGCTCGGAGCGTCGTTCATCGATTCGGACGCCGTGATCGTCGCACGGCACGGCTCCATCGCCGACATCTTCGCGGAGCACGGCGAGCCGCATTTCCGCGCTGTGGAGCGCGCGGTAGTGGCCGAGGCGGTGCGGCGGCCGGGCGTGGTATCGCTCGGCGGCGGCGCGGTTATCGACCCCGCCACCCGTGCCGACCTGGAGGGCAAACGTGTCGTTCTGCTGACGGTGCTGCCGGAGGCGATCGCGAAACGGATACAGAACGGCAAGCGGCCGCTGGTCTCCGATCTGGAGAGCTGGAAGCGGCTGGTCGCGTCGCGGCAGGACCTCTATGCGGCGCTCGCGGACTTCACTGCGGACACGTCGAGCCGGCCGATGGAGACCATCGTGGAGGAGATCGCCCGCTGGGTCGAGCAGACCGGCGTTGCGGAAGAGGAGAGCCGATGACCGACGAGACCACCGAGATCCTGGTCGCCGGAGCGAACCCGTACCCGGTCGTGATCGGCCGCGGCCTGCGGTTCGATCTCGCGCGGCATCTCGGCTCCGCGGTGAGCAAGGTGCTCGTGGTTCACCCGCCGACGCTCGGGGCGGCTGCGGCGGAGCTTCGGGAGTCGCTCGCCGGGCAGTACGAGGTGCTCCTCACCGAAGTGCCCGACGCGGAGGCGGCGAAGCGCATTGAGGTCGCCTCCTTCCTCTGGTGCATCATGGGCCAGGCCGACTTCACGCGCTCGGACGCCGTGGTGGGCCTCGGTGGCGGCGCCGTCACCGATCTCGCTGGCTTCGCCGCGGCGACGTGGCTGCGCGGTGTGAGGCTGGTCCAGGCGCCGACGACCCTGCTGGGGATGGTGGACGCCGCGGTCGGCGGCAAGACCGGCATCAACACGGCGGAAGGCAAGAATCTTGTCGGGGCGTTCTATGCGCCGGCCGCCGTCGTCTGCGATCTGGACATGCTGATCTCCCTCGGGCGGAACGAACTGCTCGCGGGCTTTGCTGAGGTCGTCAAGTATGGCTTCATCGCCGAGCCGGAGATTCTCGACATCATCGAGCGGGATGTGGACGCGGCCACCGATCCGGAGTCTGCGGAGTTCCGGCGAGTGGTCGAACTGTCGATCGGCATCAAAGCGCGCGTGGTCGGTGAGGACTTCACCGAGCAGGGCCTGCGCGAAATCCTCAACTACGGGCACACCCTCGGGCACGCGATCGAGCACGCCGAGCGCTACCAGTGGCGGCACGGCGCCGCGATCGCGGTCGGCATGGTGTTCGCGGCCGAACTCGGTCGCCTCAGCGGGCGGTTGAGCGACGACGCCGTGGAGCGGCATCGCCGCATCCTGGCGTCCCTCACGCTGCCGACGAGCTACCCCCTTGGCCGCTGGCAGACGCTGCTCGCCGCCATGCAGCGCGACAAGAAGGCGCGCGGGAGCCTGTTGCGCTTCATCGTGCTCGACGATGTGGCGCGGCCGACGGTGCTCGCCGGCCCGGATCAGAGTCTGCTGTTCGCCGCCTACCAGGAGATCGCATCCTGACGACCGCCAAGGCCGTCGCGCAGAAGCTGCTCGTCAGGCCGGGCGATGCGCTGAGCGTCGTCGGGGGACGCCGGAGAGCCGCGCGCTCCTCAGCCCCGCTGCCGGAGGCTGTGACGGAGGTGGAACCGGGGCGAGCCGCTGTGGCCGTCGCCTTCGTCGCCTCCCGCGCCGTGTGGTTCGTGTACCCGAAGAGCGGGCGCGCCGACGTGAACCGGGATGCGATCATCGCCGAGTCGGGCGCGTTCAGCTGGCGGCCGATCGCCAATCTCGCCGTGGACGAGGTGTGGTCGGCCGTGCGCGTCCGTCCGCTCGCGATGGGGGAGACGCCGGTAGGGTGACCGGTATGAGCAGCATCCTGGTCCTGAACGGTCCGAACCTCGGCCGCCTCGGCACGCGCGAGCCCGATGTCTACGGCTCCGGCACGCTCGACGACCTGCGGACGCTCCTCCAGGACGATGCGCCGGAGCTTGAGGTCGAGCTGCGTCAGACCGACACCGAGGGCGAACTGCTCGGCTGGCTGCACGAGGCCGCCGATACGGGTGCGCCGGTCATCCTGAACGCCGGGGCGTGGACGCACTACTCGCTCGCGCTGCGGGATGCGGTCGCGCTCGTCACGAAGGCGGGCGGCACGGTGATCGAGGTTCACCTGTCCAATCCGCACGCCCGCGAGGAGTTCCGGCGCACCTCCGTCATCAGCGCTGTGTCGACGGGTGTGATCGCCGGATTCGGTTTCGAGTCCTACCGGCTGGCGCTCGCGTTCATTCGCCGAAACGCCCGCTGACGTCTAGAATCTTCTGGGGTCGCCGCTCGCCGGCACCTGCCGTGGACGGCGCGGTGCGCCGCATCCACCCGAATCTTCCCGCATATCGAATGGAATTCGCGCATGGCTTCGACCGCTGACATCAAGAACGGCATCGTCATCAATATCGACGGACAGCTCTGGAGCGTGATCGAGTTCCAGCACGTGAAGCCGGGCAAGGGTGGCGCTTTTGTCCGCACGAAGCTGAAGAACGTCACGACCGGCAAGACCGTGGACCGCACCTACAACGCGGGCGCGAAGATCGACATCACGAACGTCGACCGCCGCGACTACCAGTACCTCTACCAGGACGGCGCCGACTTCGTGTTCATGGACACGAGCGACTACGACCAGATCACCATCCCGGGCCCGATCGTCGGCGACGCCGCCAACTTCATGCTCGAGAACCAGAACGTCACCGTCGCGCTGCACGAGGGCTCGCCGCTGTACGTCGAGCTTCCCGCTTCGGTCGTTCTGGAGATCACCTACACCGAGCCTGGTCTGCAGGGCGACCGCTCCACGGGCGGCACCAAGCCGGCGACAGTGCAGACCGGTTACCAGATCCAGGTGCCGCTGTTCCTGGAGACCGGCACCAAGGTCAGGGTGGACACCCGCACCGGTGACTACCTCGGCCGCGTCAACGACTAGTGAGCGCTCGCACCAAGGCGCGCAAGCGCGCCCTCGACCTTCTGTTCAGTGCCGATGTGCGCCAGATCTCGCTGGCGCACGCCCTGGCCGTCGAAGCGGAGCGAGCGGCGAACGAGCCGGCGCGTGAGGCCTCGTGGCTCTACGCTCGCGAGATCGTGGACGGTGTGATCGACAATCAGGAGGAGATCGACGAGCAGATCGAGACCTACGCGCAGGGGTGGACGCTCGCGCGCATGCCCGCCGTCGACCGCGCCATCCTGCGCATCGGCGTGTGGGAGCTGCTGTTCAACGACCAGGTGCCGGACGGCGTCGCCATCTCGGAGGCCGTCGAGGCCGCCACCGTGCTGTCCACCGACGACTCGGCGGGATTCGTGAACGGCCTGCTGGCGAAAATCGCACAGAACAAACCCCGGGACGGAGAGGTGGACCGATGAAGCGGACACTGCGCATCCTGATCGCTGCCGCGCTCGCGGCCGCTCTGACCGCCGCTGCTGCGGCGTGCTCGCTGCTCGGCGGCAGCGCGAACGTTCCGGTCGCGACGGCCAAACCGCCGACGGGCACAGATGGGGCCGTGAACTTCGATGGACGCTTCATCAGCGCCGGGTCGGGCGCGAAGAAAGTCGATGTGTGGTTCGACGCGATGTGCCCGGTGTGCGGCGTGTTCGAGAAGTCGAACGGCGAGACACTCGCGAACGCGGTCAAAGACGGTTCGATCACGCTCCGGCTGCACCCGCTTACCTTCCTGGACCGGCTCTCTAACGGCACGGGCTACTCCACCCGGGCCGCGGCCGCGCTGACCTGCGTCGGCGTCCACGACCCCCACAAGGTGCTCGACTACTACCAGGCGCTCTTCACCGACCAGCCCGCCGAGAACTCGAGCGGGCTCACGAACGAGGAGCTCGCCAAACGTGCCACCGACCTCGGCATCGCCGATATCTCCGGCTGCGTCGACCGCAGTGGGCCCTACCAGGCATGGGCGCAGGCGAACACCACCCACTCGCAGACCGGCCCTATCGAGGTCGACGGTGAGAGGGCTCTCGACACTATCCAGGGCACCCCGACCGTGCTTGTGAATGCGAAGCAGTATCCGGGGTCCGTCCAGGACGCGGGGGAGTTCGAGAGGTTCCTGGGGAACTGACGCAGCGGTCCGCTTTTTCTCCGTCGCACCCTCATCTTCTAGTGTCTTGCTCGTGTGCATTTCGCACATGAGATGACATATTCCGGTGGAGTCGATGGCGAAGATCGGTGGAAACGAGCCGACGGGGTACAGCTATTCCGAGGTGGACGCTCTGGTGAGCGCGGCGCGGAACGCAGCGCGGGCGCTCGACGATCAGCGGGCGACCCGCGCGGGCCACGTGAGTCGCGCGCGCAGGGAGTTCCGCGGCTACTTTGCGGAGGTGTTCGGGCGCAACGCGAGCGTCGGTGCCCAGAGCGCGACCGCCCTGGCGGAGGCTCTGCGGACGGTCGCCGACTTTGCGAACCAGTTGGCGCAGGCCGCCCGCGAGGAGGACGATCGGCGGAGTCAGGCGCGGGCCTGGGAGAAGCGGCAGCGCGAGCGCGAGGAGAACTGGGTCGCCGGGGTCGGCTACGAGATCGGCACATGGTTCGGCGTCGAGGACGAGCCGAAGCCGAAGCCGAAGCCCGAGCCGCAGTTGCAGGCCCACGAGGTCTCGGTGCGTGGCCGGGACATCCCTGCCCCGGGTGGTCATAGCGGCACGTTGTCCGCGGTGCCGGCGGATCTGCGATCGTTCCAAGTCGGCAGCGCCGCGCTCGACGCGCAGCTCCAGCTGTCGGTCGGGCTCCTCGCCGTCGCGCTCAGTTCGTACGATTCGGGGTGCAACGGTGCGTGGGGGGCGCTCAACGCCTCATCGCTGATCGGTGCGTGCCGGGAGTGGCTGACGGCCAACGGGCACGAAGCCGAGTGGGCCGGGCGGGTCGCCGCCGCGTTCGAGGCAGTCGGCGGCGCCGGCGCCGCGAGCCTCTCGGATGTGGCCATCGCGGAGGCTCTGGCGGCGGCGGGCGTGGACGTGTATCGTGACGACTTCACGATCGGCCCGTTCTCCGCCCTCGGAACGCCGCCGACCAACGGGTTCGCCGACGACCCGGTGAACACGGCCACGGGCAACTTCCTCGAACCCGAGACCGACCTCTCCTTCTCCGGAGCGGCGGCGTCCCTCGCCGTCACCCGGATGTACAACTCGCTCGACACCCGGGTCGGCGTCTTCGGCTACGGCTGGTCGTCGGTGCTCGACACGCGTCTGGAGCTGGACGACGAGGGCGCGGCGGTCACCCTCGACGACGGACGCCAGCTCTCTTTCCCCCGCGACCGCGGCGGCTGGGCGCGCGGGGTCGGGGAGAATCGCTGGCTCGCGGCGGAGCCGGCGAGCGGTTTCCCGCAGGTGCGCGCGACCGCCACCGAGGTTCTGGTCGTCCGGGACAGCACGGGCGGGTGGACGGCGTTCGGCCTCTCCGGTGACTGGCTCGGGTCGGGCCGTGGACCGGGGACATGCGTCACCGTCGTCCGCGGCGACGACGGCAGGATCGCCCGGCTGGAGTACGAGCTCGGGTGCTGGGCCGACATCGAGTACGCGGGCGCGCGGGTCTCCGCCCTGGCCGCCTCCGATGGCCGCCGGGTCGACTACCTCTACGACCACGACGGCCGGCTGGTCGGCGCGCGCGACGCCGTCGGGACGCGTCGCTACTGCTGGAACGAGCACGGTCTCCTCGACCGTGTCGAGGCGGCGACGGGTGTCGTCGAGTGCGAGAACATCTACGACGAGCAGGGCCGTGTCGTCGAGCAGCTCACGCCCTACGGCCGTCGGGTGCGGTTCGCCTATCTGCTGGGCCGGGTGACCTCGGTCTCGGACGAGGACGGGTCGAACGCCAACACCTGGATCGCCGACCGCTTCGGCCGGGTGGTCGGCATCGTGGACGCAGACGGACACCGGCAGTCGATGGCGTACGACGGGCACGGCAACCTCGTCTCCTTCACTGAGCGGGACGGCGCGGTGACCGTGCATGCGCACGACGCCCGCGGACGCCGCATCCGCACCGTCACCCCGGAGGGCGCAGATATCACCACCGGCTACGACGAGCACGACCGGGTGACGACGTTCGTCACCGCGGCGGGCGGCGTCGTGGAGTACGGCTACGCGGACGACGTCGACCGCAACCCCTCCGTCATCGTCGACCCGACCGGCGCCCGGACCCTGCTCAGCTGGGTCGGCGCCCGGCTGGTGGAGTCGACCGACCCGGTCGGGGTGAGCGTCGCTTTCGACTACGACGACCACGGCGACCTGATCGGCGTCCGCAACGCCGCCGGGGACACCAGCCGCCTGATCCGGGACGACACCGGGCGGGTGCGCGAGGCGGTCAGCCCCTCGGGCCGGACCACGGTCTACACCTACGACGACGCCGGTCTGCTCGCGGCGCGCCAGGACCCGTACGGGTCGACCTGGCGGTTCGTGTACGGTCCCGGCGCGAAGCTCACGGCGACGGTCGACCCGCTCGGCGCGCGGACCGAGTACGAGTACGGCCCGCACGGCGACCTCGTCGCGACGGTCGATCCGCTCGGCCGGCGGGTCGAGCGGAGTGTCGACGCGTTCGGCAACGTGGACTCGATGCGCCTGCCGGACGGCGCCGAGTGGCGTTTCGTCCACGACGCGCTGTCGCGTCTGCGCGAGATCGTCGACCCCGCCGGTGGCTCGTGGCTGCGCGAGTACGACGTCACCGGACGGCTCGCGGCGACCGCCGACCCCACCGGCGTGCGCACCGAGGCCACCCGGTCGCGCGCGGACGGTGTGCAGACCATCCGCTACTCCTTCGACAGCCGCAGCGTCGCCACCGACGAGTACGGCCGCCCGGTCCGCATCCAGTCCGGCGGCGGCGGTGAGTCCCTCGTCGCCTACGACGCGGCCGGCCGTCCCGTCGAGTTCGTAGATGCCGGCGGCGGCCTGACCCGCGCCGACCGAGACCCCGCGGGCCGGGTCGTCGCCCTCACCACCCCGGAGGGCCGCATCACCCGCTACGAGTACGACGAGTGCGGGCGCCCCTTCGCCGCGGTGGACGCGGGCGGCGGTCGCACCACCCTGGAGTACGACGCCGACTCCCGCCTGGTCGCCCGGACGCTGCCCGGCGGCGACATCCACCGCATCCAGTACGACGCGGCGGGCCGTGTGCTCCGCGAGACGATCCCCGACGTCGGGACGGCTCGGTACGGCTACGACCGGGTGGGCCGGCTGACCTTCAGCAGCGACACGCGGTTCGGCGTCCGCCGGTTCGCCTACGACGGCGCGGGCCAGCTGGTCGCGGCCACGAACGGCGTCGGCGGCGTCACGCGCTTCGAGTACGACCTGCGCGGCCGGCTCGTGCGCACCACTGACCCCCTCGGCGGCGTGACGACGAGGACGTACACCGAGCAGGACAAGGTCGCGACCGCGACCGAAGACGGCTCGGTGTACCTCCTACCGCCGCGACCGCAGCGGCCGGGTGGTCGAGGTGGAGAACACGGTGTTCGGCCTCATCCGCTACGACTATGACGCCGACGGCCGCCTCACCGGCGCGAACACCGGCGATCTCGTGCAGTCGTGGGAGTACCGTGACGGGTTCCCCGTCCGCCACAGCCGCGTCGACGCCGACGGGGTGACCGACACCGCGATCGACCGGGACGACGAGGGCCGCGTGCGCGGCATCGCCCGTCCCGAAGGTCGCACTGCCTACGCGTACGACGACGCGTGTCAGCTGGTGTCCGCCTCCACCACCGCCACGGACGGCGCCGTCAGCGCGTCCGCCTGGGCGTACGACCCGGCGGGACGCCTCGTCGACGAGGTGCGGGACGGAGCACACCGTCGCCACCGCTACGACGCGGCCGGGCAGCTCCTGGAGACCGTCGACGGCGTCGATCGTGCGGTCTACACCTATAACGGTTCCGGCCGGCGGGTGTCGGCGACCGTGGGCGGCGAGCGCACTGTGTACGAGTGGGGTGCGACCGGGCGGCTGTCCTCGGTGACCCGTCATGCCGTGGAGGGGGAGACTCGGACGGCGCTGTGGGTGGACGCGTTGGGCGAGTTGGCCGAGGTGGACGGGGTCGCGTTGGCCTGGGATACGGCCGCGGGCATCCCCGACCTCCTCGGCGTGGACGACCAGCCCGTCGTCAACGCCCCCGGCGGCATGACCGGTACCGGCTCGACCTGGAATGCGCAGACGTGGCGCCCGGCCCGCTCGACAGCGGCCGACGACCCGTGGGAGGCGCTAGCTCGGGTGTCCGATGCGGCGGGGGTGTCGAGTGGTCTGTCCATCCTTGTGGACGGCAGTGTCACGGTCGCGGGTCTGGAGTGGATGGGCGCTCGCGCCTATGACCCGGTTACCCGTGGGTTCCTTTCGGTGGATCCGTTGGCGCCGCCGGTCGGGGCCGGGTGGTCGGGGAATCCGTATTCGTTCGCGGGGAACGATGCGGTGCATGCGGTGGATCCGTTGGGGTTGGCTCCGATCACGGATGCGGAGTTGAAGGGGTACGCGGACAGTCTGCAGGGTCCGTTGGCTCGGGCGGCGGGGGCTGCCGGGAACTGGTTGAAGGACAACTGGGAGTACGTCGCGGGTGGGGCGATGGTGGTGGCCGGTGGCATCCTGATGGCGACGGGTGTGGGTGGGCCGGTGGGGTTGATGCTGATCGGTGCGGGGGCGGACACGATCATCCAGAAGGCGACCACGGGTGAGGTGAACTGGGGTCCGGTGGCGATGGGGGCGGCGTTCGGGATGGTCCCGGGTGGTGCGATCGTGGGCAAGCTGGGTGGGCACCTGCTGGGGAACGCGGTCGAGGGTGCTGTTGAGGGGGTGGCTGATTATTCGGTGAGTGGGGAGCCGCTCACGGTCAGTGGGGTTCTTCGGGTGGCGGGGACCTCTGCAGCGATCTCGGCCGGAACCGGTGAGGGAGGAGGTGCCGACACCGCGCGCTGTGTCGGGGAACACAGGAGACGGTGCGGATGCTTGGACCCGAGTTGGTAGATGGATGAGTGAGGACGAGCATGCGGGAATGATGCAGGCACGCACCGAGTCGCCAACCCGCCGCCGTCCGATGCGTATAGGGCGGCGCCGCGTGGGGACACATACTTTGAGTACGAGGTGCCGTCTGAGACCCTTAAGCCGCATAGCCAAGGCACTTCTATTATCTACGGCCCGGAATGCATTCAGGCAAGATTGCCAGGGCGAGCTGAGCCTGGTGATGTTCCGTTCCGCAATCTGACAGGTGAGGTGTGGTGATGTCCGAAAGCGAGAATCGCATTCTTGAGGCAGTGGTGGAGTGGCATCTTCTAGCTTATGAAATACTGGCTTCGACTGGGGTTGAGGTTGTCCTTTCCGGACCCACTTCGGGCCGTAACAAGGAGAGCGTTGTCCTAGAGATCGTGTCATCGAATCAACTTGTTGCATTGACCATCTGGGACTCCGGCGAGTACGAAGTCAATTCGGCACCGGTTTCGAATGCGAGCGACCCGATCGTTGAGGTTGGAGAGCTGACCGACGCAACAGGTGTGACGGGACTTCTCGATCGAGTCGTGTCGCGAAGTGTTCCATCGGCGGGATCTGACGGCTGATCTCATTTCGTCTGACGTCGCTCGCGTTGATGACCCGTGGACGCTCAATCAGTCCTTTCTCGACGGTCGGATCGCGGCGGGCGATAAAATGATTCTCTCGCTGCCCAAGCAGGATATTCGACCTGGCTCGTATTTGGAGCGCGAGGTTCAGCACCTGCAAAGCAACGACTACCAGTGGGTCAATCAATGGGCGCTTCGGCCGATGGAGTGATGCTGTGGACCTGATACTTACCTTCGTCGTGGCACACATGGCCTTCCTGTGGCACGGAGCTCGGTTTCACATTACGAGTTCCCAAGTGACGACGATCAACAGCGGCGATGCTGTTCTCTTTGTGGAGTCCAGCACAATCCGAATGCGATTCACGCGCGATCGGGGACAACTCTTCCTCGACTTGAGCCCTGCGGTGGGCGATGGACGATCTGATGAGTGGTACTCGATTGACCTAGTCCGCCGGCTCTTTACGGGACGACCCGAAACCTCATCTGTTCTCGATGCTTCGTATGCTGAGTTCGTCGAACGTCGTATAGAGGACATTGAGCAGTGCTTCGAAGCCGAACGGTGGCCGGCTACCCGAACGGAATTGAAGAAGATCAAGGTTCGTCGAGCCAAAGAGAGGTTCGGGTAGGCCTCCGGAACTCGGTTGGAAGCAAATCCGTAATCGTTTAGCAGACTGCCCGAACACGAACGCCCGCCCTGCTGGATGGCATTGCGGGCGCTGCGCTCGTCGGCACGCGCTGCGTCAGATGGTAGACATGCGAGAAGTGAGGGCAAGATCGTGGCCCACCGTGATCGCGTCCACCGTCCTCAACCAGCGCCGATGGGCGACCCGTCAGGAACTGCACCTGGCGATCGTGGTCTGGGACGTGTCCTGCGACGGGCTCGATGTCGCCTCGCGTCTGCGCCAGATCGGGTTGTCTTGTCGCGAGAACTGCCGGCGGGGTGTGCTCCGGCGTCCACCCACCCACCTGCTAAGCTCGCTCCTCGGTAGACATCCTTTAACGAGCCGTCCTGTGAGGCGGGGAAGGAGGTCGGCGTGGTGACACGTGTCGTGTTGCAGCAGGCTGACATCTCCCGGGCGTTGACTCGGATCTCGCACGAGATTCTGGAGTCCAACCGGGGCATCGACGGTCTGGCGATCCTGGGTATCCCGACGCGCGGCGTCGTGCTCGCCCGGAGGATCGCCGAGAGCATCCAGCGGATCGAGCAGGAGGCGGTCGGGGCGTCCGCTGACATCGTGGGGGCGCTCGATGTGACCATGTATCGCGACGATCTGGCGCGGAACCCCACGCGGGCCCCGCAGCCGACCTCGCTGCCGGGGCCGATCGACGGCAAGACCGTGGTGTTGGTGGACGATGTGCTCTTCTCCGGGCGCACCATCCGGGCGGCGTTGGATGCGCTGAGCGATCTGGGGCGGCCGCGGGCGGTCCGGTTGGCGGTGCTGGTGGATCGGGGGCATCGGGAGCTGCCGATCCGGGCGGACTTCGTGGGGAAGAACCTGCCCTCCGCCGCGTCGGAGCGGATCTTCGTGCGGTTCGCGGAGGTGGACGGCCAGGACGCTGTGACAATCGAGGAGGGTGGCGCATGAGGCATCTGCTGTCGACCAAGACGCTGGCGCGGGAGGATGCGATCCGGCTGCTGGATGTGGCGGAGGACATGGCGGACGTGCAGGGGCGTGAGGTCAAGAAGCTTCCGGCGCTGCGCGGCAAGACTGTCGTGAACCTGTTCTTCGAGGATTCGACGCGCACGCGCATCTCGTTCGAGGCGGCGGCGAAGCGGCTCTCGGCCGATGTGATCACCTTCTCCGCCAAGGGCTCCAGCGTCTCGAAGGGCGAGAGCCTGAAGGACACCGCCCAGACGCTCGCGGCGATGGGGGCCGACGCCGTCGTCGTCCGGCACCACTCGTCCGGCGCGCCGCAGACGCTCGCGGCGAGCGGCTGGATCGACGCGCGCATCGTCAACGCGGGCGACGGCACGCACGAGCACCCGACGCAGGCGCTGCTCGACGCGTTCACGATGCGGCGGCGGCTGCACGGGCGCGGGTCGCGGGGGCGCGACCTCGACGGGGTGGCGGTGACGATCGTGGGCGACATCCTGCACTCCCGGGTGGCGCGCTCGAATGTGTGGCTGCTGCGGACGCTCGGCGCGGCGGTGACGCTGGTCGCCCCGCCGACGCTGCTGCCGGTGGAGGTGTCGGGCTGGCCGGCGGCGATCGGGTACGACCTGGATGCGGCGCTGGCGGCCGACCCGGACGTCGTGATGATGCTGCGCATCCAGGGGGAGCGGATGAACGCGGCGTTCTTCCCGACCACGCGCGAGTACTCGCGGCGCTGGGGGCTCGACGACGAACGGCTGGCCCGGCTCCGGGCGGATAGCATTGTGATGCACCCGGGGCCGATGAACCGCGGGCTGGAGATCTCGGCGGCTGCCGCCGACTCGCCGCGCTCGACGGTGAGGGAACAGGTCGCGAGCGGCGTTTCCGTGCGGATGGCCGCCCTCTACCTCCTGCTGTCCGGCGACCGAGAAGCGTGAACGAGGCGAGCGAGAAGATGAGCGACGAAACATTTGTAATCACGGGCGCGATGCTGGCCGACGGCTCCCGCACCGACCTGCTCCTCGCCGGGGGCCGCATCCAGGAGACCGGTGTGCGCCTCTCCGCGGCGGGTGCGACGGTGGTGGACGCGGACGGGCTGCTGGCATTGCCGGGGCTCGTGGACCTGCACACGCACCTCCGCGAGCCGGGCTACGAGCAGAGCGAGACCGTGCTCACGGGCACGCGGGCGGCTGCGGCGGGCGGGTTCACGGAGGTGTTCGCGATGGCGAACACCTCGCCGGTGGCCGACACGGCCGGGGTGGTCGAGCAGGTGCTGAGCCTGGGGGAGGCGGCCGGGTACGCGACTGTCCGCCCGATCGGCGCGGTGACGGTTGGGCTGGAAGGCGAACGGCTGGCGGAGCTCGGCGCGATGGCCGACTCCCGCGCCCGGGTGCGAGTGTTCTCCGACGACGGCAAATGCGTCTCCGACCCGCTGCTGATGCGCCGCGCGCTGGAGTACGTGAAGGCGTTCGACGGGGTGATCGCGCAGCACGCGCAGGAGCCGCGGATCACGGCCGGGGCCCAGATGAACGAGGGCGCGCTCTCGGGCGAGCTGGGGCTCGCGGGCTGGCCGGCGGTGGCCGAGGAGTCGATCATCGCGCGGGATGTGCTGCTCGCCGAGCACGTCGGCTCGCGGCTGCACGTCTGCCACGTCTCGACCGCGGGTTCGGTGGACGTCATCCGCTGGGCGAAGGCGCGCGGGATCGACGTGACCGCCGAGGTCACTCCCCACCATCTCCTGCTGACCGAGGAACTCGTGAGCGGGTACGACGCCCGCTACAAAGTCAACCCGCCGCTGCGGCGCTCGGAGGATGTCGAGGCGCTGCGAGCGGGCCTCGCAGACGGCACGATCGACATCGTCGCGACCGACCACGCGCCACACCCCGTCGAGGCGAAGGACTGCGAGTGGGACGCCGCGGCGTTCGGGATGGTCGGGCTGGAGTCCGCGCTCTCGGTCGTGCAGTCGTCGGTGGTCGACACCGGGATGCTCGGCTGGGCCGACATCGCCCGAGTGCTCTCGGCGACGCCGGCGCGCATCGGCCGGCTGGCCGGGCATGGCACGCCCGTCGAGGCGGGCGCTCCGGCGGAGCTGTTTCTCTACGACCCGGCCGCCGCGCGGGAGTTCTCGACCGGAGAGCTCGCGGGGAAGGGCGTCAACTCGCCGTACCTGTCGATGACGCTGTCGGGCCGCGTGGTCGCGACGTTCCACCGCGGCTACGCCACCGTGCTGGACGGCGCAGTGCTGGAGTCGGTGGGGGGCGCGCGTGGATAAGGTCCTGCCGACGCTCGGTATCCTGGCCGTCGTCGTCATCGCGCTCGCCCTGGCGGTCGCGGTCTGGCGGCGCCGGGTGCGCCGCGATGCCCCGGCGGGCGGGGGCTACCCGGCGCCCGAGGTCCCGGCGGCCCCGACCGCGGCGGCCGAGGTGCTCTACGTCGCCACGACGCGGGCGGGGAGCACCTGGAGCGGCTCGCGCTGCCCGGCCTGGCGTACCGGGGAAAGGCACGGTCGAGGTCTCGCCCGACGGGATCCGGCTGGTCGTCGCGGGGGAGACGACGGTGTTCATCCCGGCCTCCGCCTTCACCGGCACCGGCCAGGCGACGGTCACGATCGACCGGGCGGTCGAGCGCGACGGACTGCTCCGGGTGGGCTGGACGACCTCCGGCGGGGCGGTCGCCGACAGTTACTTGCGGGTCGTGGACCCGGCGAGCCGCGGCTCTCTGACCGCGGCCATTCAAGCAATCCTCCCGGGCCAGGCCGGCCCGGTCGACAGCAACGAAAGTGAGGGGTGACATGAGCGCATTCGAACCTGCGGTCCTCGTCCTCGAAGACGGAAAGCGCTACGTGGGCCGGGCCTACGGCGCGCGTGGGCGGACGCTCGGCGAGGTCGTGTTCGCGACCGGGATGACCGGCTACCAGGAGACGCTGACCGACCCGTCGTACGCGGGCCAGATCGTGCTCATGACGGCGCCGCACATCGGCAACACCGGCACGAACGACGAGGATATGGAGTCGCGACAGATCTGGGTGGCGGGGTTCGTCGTCCGCGAGCCGAGCCGCGTCGTCTCGAACTTCCGCGCGCAGCGCAGCCTGGACGACGACCTGCAGGCGCAGGGCGTGGTGGGCATCAGCGGGATCGACACGCGCGCCGTGACCCGCCACATCCGGTCGGCCGGCGCAATGCGCGCCGGTGTGTTCTCGGGGGAGGACTTCGGGCTGAGCGACAGCGAGCAGCTCGACCTGGTGCTCACCGGGTCGAAGATGGCCGGCCGCAACCTCTCGGCCGAGGTCTCGACCGTCGAGCCGTACACGGTGCCGGCGGTCGGTGAGCGGATCGGCTCGGTGGCGGTGCTCGACCTCGGCGTCAAGAAGTCGACGCTCGACAACCTCGCCGGACGCGGGCTCGACGTGCATGTGCTCCCGCAGCAGGTGTCGGCGCAGGATGTGCTGAGCCTGAACCCGACAGCGCTGTTCTTCTCCAACGGCCCCGGCGACCCGCAGGCCTCCGACAAGCACGTCGCGCTCCTCCAGGAGACGCTGCGGGCCGGTCTGCCCTACTTCGGCATCTGCTTCGGCAACCAGCTGCTCGGCCGCGCGCTCGGCCTCGGCACGTACAAGCTGCCGTTCGGGCACCGCGGGATCAACCAACCGGTGCTCGACAAGCGCACGGGCCGCGTGGAGATCACCGCGCAGAACCACGGCTTCGCGGTCGAGGCGCCGCGGGAGGGGACCTTCGCCTCGCCCGCCGGCTTCGGGCAGGTCGAGGTGAGCCACATCAGCCTCAACGACAACGTTGTCGAGGGGCTCAACTGCCTCGACCTTCCGGCGTTCAGCGTGCAGTACCATCCAGAGGCGGCGGCGGGACCGAACGACGCCAACTACTTGTTCGACCGGTTTCTCACCATGATCAAGGATCGCACCGCAACCCAGGAAGGCTCCGACTGATGCCGAAGCGCACCGACATCCGCTCCGTTCTGGTGATCGGCTCTGGTCCGATCGTCATCGGCCAGGCGTGCGAGTTCGACTACTCGGGCACCCAGGCCTGCCGCGTGCTCCGCGAGGAGGGCGTGCGCGTCATCCTGGTCAACTCCAACCCGGCCACGATCATGACCGACCCCGACTTCGCCGACGCGACCTATGTCGAGCCGATCACCTGGGAGGTCATCGAGACCATCATCGCTAAGGAGAAGCCCGAAGCCATCCTGCCGACCCTCGGCGGCCAGACCGCGCTCAACGAAGCCATGCAGCTGCACGAGCACGGTGTGCTGGAGAAGTACGGCGTCGAGCTGATCGGCGCGAAGTTCGAGGCCATCCAGAAGGGCGAGGACCGCCAGATCTTCAAGGATCTGGTCATCGCCGCGGGGGCCGACGTCGCCCGCTCGCACATCGCGCACACGGTGGAGGAGGCGCTGGCGTTCGCCGACGATCTCGGCTATCCGCTGGTCGTGCGGCCGTCGTTCACGATGGGCGGTCTCGGTTCCGGTTTCGCGTACACGTCGGAGGAACTGCGCCGGATCGTCGGCGACGGCATCCACCAGAGCCCGACCAGCGAGGTGCTGCTGGAGGAGTCCATCCTCGGCTGGAAGGAGTATGAGCTGGAGCTCATGCGCGACACCGCCGACAACACCGTCGTCGTCTGCTCCATCGAGAACGTCGACCCGGTGGGCGTACACACCGGCGACTCCATCACGGTCGCTCCTGCGCTCACGCTGACCGACCGCGAGTACCAGAAGCTGCGGGACATCGGCATCGACATCATCCGCGCGGTGGGCGTCGACACCGGCGGCTGCAACATCCAGTTCGCCGTGGACCCCGCCGACGGGCGTGTCATCGTCATCGAGATGAACCCGCGCGTCTCCCGCTCGTCCGCGCTCGCCTCCAAGGCCACTGGCTTCCCGATTGCGAAGATCGCGGCCAAGCTCGCCATCGGCTACCGGCTGGACGAGATCCCCAACGACATCACCCGGGTCACCCCGGCGAGCTTCGAGCCGACCCTGGACTACGTGGTCGTCAAGGTGCCGCGGTTCGCCTTCGAGAAGTTCCCGGCTGCCGACCCGACGTTGACCACGACCATGAAGTCGGTCGGCGAGGCGATGGCGATCGGCCGCACCTACACGAGTGCCCTGCAGAAGGCCTTTCGTTCGCTGGAGAAGCGGGGCTCGTCGTTCCACTGGGGTGCCGAGAACAGAACGGCCGAGGAGCTGCTGGCGTCCATTGCTACGTCGACCGACGGCCGGATCGTGGATGTGCAGCAGGCGCTGCGGCTCGGCGCGACACCCGAGCAGGTCTTCGAGGCCACCAAGATCGACCCGTGGTTCATCGACCAGATCGTGCTGATCAACGAGGTGGCCGAGCAGATCCGCGCCGCGGAGACGCTGGACACCGACACGCTGCGCTTCGCGAAGGACCACGGCTTCTCCGACGCGCAGATCGGGGAGCTGCGCGGTTTCGGCGAGGCGGATGTCCGCGAGGTGCGGCACATCCTCGGCGTGCGGCCGGTCTACAAGACGGTGGACACCTGCGCGGGCGAATTCCCGGCCCTCACCCCCTACCACTACTCGTCCTACGACGAGGAGACCGAGGTCGCGCCGAGCGACACGCGCAAGGTCGTCATCCTGGGCTCGGGCCCGAACCGCATCGGGCAGGGCGTCGAGTTCGACTACTCCTGCGTACACGCCTCGTTCGCGCTGCACGACGCCGGGTACGAGACGATCATGGTCAACTGCAACCCGGAGACGGTCTCGACCGACTACGACACCTCCGACCGCCTGTACTTCGAGCCGCTGACGCTGGAGGACGTGCTGGAGGTCATCCACGCGGAGTCGCAGTCCGGCGAGCTGGTCGGCGTGGTCGTGCAGCTCGGCGGCCAGACGGCGCTCGGGCTGGCGAAGGGCCTGGAGGAGGCGGGCGTTCGCGTCCTCGGAACCACCCCGAGCGCGATCGATCTGGCGGAGGAGCGCGGCCTGTTCGCGGACATCCTCGAGAACGCGGGCCTGGTCGCGCCGCGCAATGGCACAGCGGTCGACTACGCGAGCGCGCTACACGCTGCCGAGCAGATCGGTTACCCGGTGCTGGTGCGTCCGAGCTTCGTGCTCGGCGGACGCGGGATGGAGATCGTCTACGACAGCGACTCGCTCGCGTCCTACTTCCAGCGCGTCGCCGGCCAGGGGATCGTGGGACCTGCGCACCCGCTGCTGGTCGACCGCTTCCTGGACGATGCGATCGAGATCGACGTCGACGCCCTGTTCGATGGAGAGCGGCTCTACATCGGTGGGGTGATGGAGCACATCGAAGAAGCCGGTGTCCACTCCGGGGACTCGAGCTGCACTCTGCCCCCGATCACGCTCGGCCGCCGCGAGATCGACCGCGTGCGCGAGGCTACGCGGAAGATCGCTGAGGGCATCGGTGTGCGCGGGCTGCTCAATGTGCAGTTCGCGATCGGTGCGGGCGTGCTCTACGTGCTCGAGGCGAACCCGCGCGCATCGCGGACGGTCCCCTTCGTGTCCAAGGCGCTCGGCATCCCGCTTGCCAAAGCGGCCTCCCGGATCATGGTCGGTGACACGGTCGACGGACTCGTGGCGGAGGGTCTGCTCCCGGATCAGGACGGGTCGATCATCCCGATGGACTCGCCGGTGGCGGTCAAGGAGGCGGTGCTGCCGTTCAAGCGGTTCCGCACGCGCGAGGGTAAGATCGTGGACTCGGTTCTCGGCCCGGAGATGCGCTCGACCGGCGAGGTCATGGGCATCGACAAAGACTTCCCGACCGCGTTCGCCAAGAGCCAGGCGGCGGCCTACGGCGAGATGCCACTCACGGGCACTGTGTTCGTCTCGGTCGCCGACGGCGACAAGCGCGCGATCGTGCTCCCGGTGCTGCGCTTGCAGCAGCTCGGCTACGCCATCCTCGCGACAGAGGGCACCGCCGAGGTGCTGAACCGCAACGGGATCGCGGCGCGCGTCATCCGCAAGCACAGCGAGACGACGGACGGCGACTCGATCGTCGACCTCATCACGCGAAACGAAGTGGATGTGGTTATCAACACCCCGAGCGGCCGCTCTGCGCGCGCCGACGGCTACGAGATCCGGGCCGCGGCCGTCGCGGGCGACAAACCGCTGTTCACGACCCTCGCCGAGCTGAGCGCGGCTGTCGCCTCGCTCGACGCGGTGCGGCACGGCTTCGCGGTGACCTCGCTGCAGGAGTACGCGGCGCAGAGGGCAGCGCGGCGGTGACGGACTGTACCGGGGGCATCGTCCCCTTCGGCGACCGGCTGGTCGCTGTGTTCGATGCGCGCGGCCGGCTGTGCGTCGGGATCGATCCGCACGCCCACCTGCTCGCAGCCTGGGACCTGCCGGACTCGGCCGCGGGCGTACGCGAGTTCGGGTTGCGGGTGGTGGACGCTGCGGCTGGCCGTGCCGGGACAGTGAAGCCGCAGGTGGCGTTCTTCGAGCGGTTCGGCGCCGCCGGATACGCGGCTCTGGAGGAGGTGCTCGCGGCTGCCCGGGCCGCCGGCCTGCTCGTGATCGCCGACGCCAAGCGCGGCGACATCGGCACGAGCGTGGCCGCGTACGCCGAATCGTGGCTGACCCCGGGCTCCCCGCTGGAGGCGGACGCGCTGACGATCGCCGCTTTCCAGGGCGTCGGCTCGATCGACGCGCCCATGCGTCTCGCCGAGGCGACCGGAAAGGGGCTGTTCGTGCTGGCGGCGACCTCGAACCCGGAGGCCGCCACGCTTCAGCAGGCGGTCGTGGCCTCGGGGCCGAATACCGGGTACACCGTGGCGCGTGCCATCATCGAAGACGTGCAGGTCTTCACCCAGCGGCAGCCCCCGCATCCCTTCGCTTCCGTGGGCCTCGTGCTCGGCGCGACCCTCGACCTTGCCGCGTTCGGAATCGACACCGAGCGGGTCTACGCGCCGGCGTTCCCGGTGCTCGCTCCGGGCTTCGGCCATCAGGGCGCGCTGGTCGGAGACGTCCCTCGCCTGTTCGGGTCGCTGGCCCCCGGGGTCATCGTGAGCGAGTCGCGCGGGCTCCTGGCCACCGGTCCCGGCGGCATCGCCGCGGCGATCGCCGGCCGCTCCGAGGAGGTGTGCGCCGCGCATGCCTGAGTCCGCTGCCGACGCATCCACCGGGTCTCCGGCCCGGCGCCGTCCCGCTCCGCCCGAGGTGGATCGGAAGGCTGCCAGCGCCGCGGCCGTCGCGGCCCGCCGCGCCCGAGCGAGCGTCAAAGCCGCCATCGCCGCCCGTGAGCTGTCGCCGCTGACCGTCCTCGACCACGCCACAGCCGACCCCGGGGGCGTGGAGGGACGCATCCGGGTCACCGAGTTCCTGCTCAGCGTCCCGGCCATCGGAACGACCAAGACGCAGGACGCCCTGCGCCGGCTCGGCATCGCCCCCTCCAAGCGGCTCGGCGGGCTCGGCCGGCACCAGCGGCTCCGCCTCCGCGTTTTTCTCATCGAGCGCGAGGAGCGGCCGGTCCGGCGGCGCAAACACCTCGTGGTGCTGGCGGGCCCCACCGCTGTCGGCAAGGGAACCGTCTCGGCCTACATCCGGGAGAACTATCCCGAGGTGCTGCTCTCGGTCTCCGCGACCACCCGCTCGCCGCGTCCCGGTGAGGTCGACGGCGTCAATTACTATTTCGTGGACGATGCCGCGTTCGACCGGATGATCGCGGCCGGCGATCTCCTCGAGCACGCGACGGTACACAACGCCTACCGCTACGGAACGCCGCGAGCGCCGATCGAGAAAGCGCTGGACGACGGCAGGAGCGTCCTCCTCGAGATCGATCTCCAGGGCGCGCGCCAGGTGCGCGCGTCGATGCCGGAGGCCCGCCTGATCTTCTTGCTGCCCCCGACCTGGGAGGAGCTGGTTCGCCGGCTCACCGGCCGAGGCACCGAAGACGCCGCCGAACAGCAGCGCCGTCTGGAGACCGCGAAGGTCGAACTGGCCGCCCAGAACGAGTTCGACCACCGCGTTGTGAACCACACGGTCGCCGATGCCGCTCGGGAGGTCGTAGACTTGATGATGGTTCGCCCGGCGCCGGTACGTCCGTCAACGGCCTAGGCTGTCCGCCCTCGTCGTGCCGCATCCTGGCGGCGTCGTTTTCGTTCCGAGCAGCGCACGTTCTGCCTCAAGCAAGGAGACATCCCGCATGGCCACCAGCACCAATGGCATCATCGACCCGCCCATCGACGACCTGCTCTCCAAAGTCGAGTCCAAGTACGCGCTCGTGATCTTCGCCTCCAAACGCGCTCGGCAGATCAACGATTACTACGCGGACCTGCACGAGGGCAGCCTGTTCGACAACGTCGGGCCGCTTGTGGACTCGTCGGTGGACGACAAGCCCCTCTCCGTGGCCATGCACGAGATCAACGAGGACAGACTCGTGCTCAAACCGATCGCCGCCGCCGAATAAGACAAGCACCGGGGTTTCCGCCGGGCACGGCCTGGCCGTCGCGGCCGATGGCCGCGCAAGGACCCTGCCGTTGAGGGGGTGACGCCGTGAGCGCGCGCTTGACCATCGTCGTCGGAGTGACCGGCGGCATCGCTGCCTACAAAGCTGTGGGCGTGATCCGGGCGCTCGTGCTCGAGGGCCACTCCGTCCACGTTGTCGCGACGGAGGCCGCCCTGCGATTCGTCGGCCGGCCGACGCTGGAGGCGATCAGCAGAAACCCCGTCGCGACCGATCTGTACGAGGGCGTCGCGGAGGTGCGGCATGTGGCCATCGGCCAGTCAGCCGACCTCATCGTGATCGCTCCGGCGACGGCCAACACCATCGCCAAGCTCGCTGCGGGGCTTGCCGACGATCTGCTCGGCAACACCGTCCTCGCCTCCACCGCCCCCCTCGTGATCGCCCCGGCGATGCACACCGAGATGTGGCAGAACCCGGCGACGGCGGCCAACATCGCGAAGCTCACCGACCGCGGTGTGATCGTCGTCGGTCCCGCGTCCGGTCCGCTGACGGGCAGCGACAGCGGGCCGGGCCGTTTCGAGGAGACCGAGACCATCGTCCGGACCGCGTTGCGCGCCGTCGGCATCGCGCCGCGCCCGATCGTCTCGGCGGTCCCCGAGCCCGCGGCTGACATCGTCGTGCTCTCGGAGCGCCGGCGTGCGAACGAGGCCGCGCGCAGGCCGCGCGGCGGGGTGGACCTCCGCGGCAAGCGCGTCGTGATTACCGCAGGCGGGACCCGCGAGCCGTTGGACCCGGTGCGCTTCTTCGGCAACCGCTCCAGCGGCCGGCAGGGCGTCGCGCTCGCCTGGGCGGCGCAGGCGCGGGGAGCGGAGGTCGTGCTGATCGCGGCATACCTGGAAGTCGAACCGCCGGAGGGTGTCGAGCTCATCCCGGTGCGGACCGCGCTGGAATTGCAGGAGGCCGTGACCGAGTCCGTCCGTGCCGCCGACATCGTGGTGATGGCGGCCGCCGTGGCCGACTACCGTCCGGCGTCGAGTCGCGACAGCAAGATCAAGAAGTCCGAGACAGGGGAGACCCTGACGCTGGAGCTCGTCGCCAATCCCGACATCCTCGCCGGGCTCACCCGCGAGAAGCGTCACGGACAGGTGATCGTCGGCTTCGCGGCCGAGACAGAGCCCGAACCGTCGTTCCTTCTCGAACGAGGCCGCGGCAAGCTCGCGGCTAAGGGCGCGGACTTCCTCGTGCTCAACCAGGTGGGCTGGGATCAAGGCTTCCAGACGGAGAGCAACGCTGTCGTCGTTCTGCGCAGAGGCGGAGATATAGTGATGGAGGCCTCCGGGAGCAAACTGTCGGTGGCCGATCGTATTCTCGACGTCATCGTCTGAGACCCGGCCGCGAACCGAGGCCGGCATCGAACAGGAGCACTATGGCCGATCTGCGTCTCTTCACGTCTGAGTCTGTGACCGAGGGCCACCCGGACAAGATCTGCGATCAGATCTCCGACAGTATCCTCGATGCCCTGCTCGCCGTCGATGAGCACAGCCGTGTCGCCGTCGAGACGCTCGTGACCACCGGCCTCGTGCATGTGGCCGGTGAGGTCACCACCAAAGGCTATGTCGAGATCCCGGCGCTCGTGCGGGACACGATCGTAGAGATCGGCTACGACTCCTCCGATGTCAGCTTCGACGGCACGCAGTGCGGTGTCTCCGTCTCAATTGGCGCCCAGTCGCCGGACATCGCACAGGGTGTCGACAATGCGCTGGAGACGCGATCCGAGCGGAGTCAGGACGACCTCGACCGGCAGGGCGCGGGCGACCAGGGCATCATGTTCGGCTTCGCCACCACCGAGACCCCGCAGTACATGCCGCTGCCGATCTGGCTGGCTCATCGGCTCGCCGAACGTCTCGCGGCGGTGCGCAAGGACGGCACGCTCGGCTATCTGCGCCCGGACGGCAAGACCCAGGTCACGATCGGCTACGAGGGCTATGTCCCGAAGAGCGTGCAGACCGTCGTGCTGTCCACCCAGCATGCGCGGGACATCCCCAGCCAGCAGCTGCGAGCGGATGTGATAGAGCAGGTCATCGAGCCTGTCATGCACGCCGCGGGAGTGGAGACCTCGCACATCCGCACTCTGATCAACCCCACCGGCCGCTTCGAGATCGGCGGGCCGAAGGGAGACGCCGGGCTCACGGGTCGCAAGATCATCGTCGACACCTACGGCGGCGCGAGCCGTCACGGCGGCGGAGCGTTCTCCGGCAAAGACCCGTCGAAGGTGGACCGTTCTGCCGCGTACGCCCTGCGCTGGGTCGCGAAGAACGCGGTCGCCGCGGGGCTCGCGGACCGCCTCGAGGTGCAGATCGCCTACGCGATCGGCAAGGCCGCCCCGGTCGGTCTCTACGTCGAGACCTTCGGCACCGCTCACGTTCCGGACGAGCGCATCATCCACGCCATCCGTGAGGTGTTCGACCTGCGACCGGCCGCCATCGCGCGCGACCTCGACCTGCTCCGGCCGATCTACGCGCGCACGGCGACGTACGGCCACTTCGGCCGCGAGCTCCCGGACTTCACCTGGGAGCGGCTCGACCGCGTCGACGACCTGCGCTCGGCCGCGGGGCTGTAGCTGTGCCGGCGGCCGGCCGGGTCGCTCGCGTCGTCCTCGATTCGCCGCTCCCGCAGCTCGACCACTTCTTCGACTATCTCGTCCCCGAGGAGCTGGCCGCCCACGCGGTCCCCGGTGTCCGGGTGCGCGTCCCACTCCGCACGGCGGGACGCGTCGCCGACGGCTACCTCGTGGAATGGGCCGAGCCCGAGGGCGCCTATGAGGGCCGGCTCAGCCCGATCGAGTCGGTCGTCTCGCCGGTGCCGGTGCTCACGCCCGGGGTGTGGCGGCTGGCGCGGCGGCTGGCCGACCGCAGCGCGGGGACGGCCAGCGACATCCTGCGCCTGGCGGTTCCCGGCCGGATGGTGCGCGTCGAGAAGCAGTGGCTTGCCCAGCCGGAGAGCGAACGGAACCCGGCAGCGGCCGCCGCGGCGATCGGCGTGCGCGGGTACGGCGAGGGCACGCTGGAGACCGCCGTCGCGCGCGGCGAACGCCTTGCCCTCCGTCCCCTCCCCTGGCTCAGCCCGCTGCCGGACGGCACCTGGGTGGGGGAGTGGGCGATCACCCTCGCTGCGCTCGCGGCCGCGAGCTGGAGCGCGGGGCGTTCGGCGATCGTGGCCGCGCCCGATCACCGCGATCTGGAGCAGCTGTCGGCAGCCCTGGCCGCGATCGTCCCGGCCGCGGCGGTGGTCCGCACCGATGCGTCACAGGCCAACGCCGACCGCTACCGCGGCTTCTTGACGGCGCTGGCCGGGCCGCGCATCCTGATCGGCAACCGATCGGTGGTGTATGCGCCCGCGGAGGATCTGGGGCTGATCGCGCTCTGGGAGGACAGCGACCCCCTGCACGCGGAACCGCTCGCGCCCTATGTCCACACCCGGGATGCGGCCCTCGTCCGGCAGGAGCTGACCGGCTGCGCGCTTGTCGTGAGCGGGCTCGTCCGCAGCGTCGAGGCTCAGCGGCTGGTCGAGCTGGGCTGGCTTCGGGACATCGCTCCCGAACGGGCGTTTGCGCCGAAAGTCGTCCTGACCTCGGCGCAGCAGGCGGACGAGCCCGCCGCCCGCGCGGCGCGCATCCCTTCGGGAGCCTGGCGGGCGGCCCGGGAAGCCCTGGATCACGGCCCCGTGCTCGTGCAGGTGGCGCGCCCCGGTTACGTTCCTCTGCTCGCTTGCGCGAGCTGCGGACAGGCCGCCCGCTGCACCCGCTGCACCGGTCCGCTCGGTCAGAGACAGGCGGGGTCGATGCCCTCGTGCCAGTGGTGCGGCGCGCTCGCGACCGACTGGAGCTGCTCGCGCTGCGAGCACACGGCGTTCCGGATGGTCACGCCCGGTTCGGGACGCACGGCGGAGGAGCTGGGCCGGGCCTTCCCCGGGACGCGCATCGTCCTGGCGGACGGCGACCATCCGGTGCAGCGCATCGGGCCGGCCCCGGCGCTCGTGGTCGCCACCCGCGGGGCCGAGCCGATCGCGGACGGCGGCTATCGCGCTGTCCTGCTGCTCGACGGCGAGCGGATGCTCGCCCGGGAGAGTCTGCGTGTTGCCGAGGACTGCCTTCGCTGGTGGACCAGCGCCGCCGTCCTGGCCGCGCCTGGCGCGCCCACCGTGCTCGTCGGGGTGTCGGGCGCTCTCGCGCGGGCCTTCGCGACCGGCCGGCTGGTGGACTTCGCCCGCGAAGAGCTCGCCGACCGGCGCGGACTCCGCTTCCCCCCCGCGGTGCGGCTCGCCTCGATCACGGGCGCTCCGGCGGCTGTGGAGGCGGTCGCCGCCGCGGTGGGTCCCGGCCTGCTCATCGACGTGCTCGGTCCGGTGGAGGTGGACGAGAAGACGGTGCGCAGCATCCTGCGCTTCGAGTATGCGCGTGGAGCCGAGGTCGCGGCAGCTGTGCGGGGCCAGGTGGTGCGGAACGCGACGCAGCGCCGGAAGGCGCCGGCCGGCCGCGGCGGCTACCGCCCCGCTCCGTCGCTGCGCGTGCGCTTCGACGATCCGGAGATCCTCTGACCCTCGCGGGTAGACTCGGAGGCCGACTAGATCGAAAGAACCTTCGCCCATGCGCCTCGTCTTCGCCGGCACACCCGCTGTCGCCGTCCCTTCCCTGACCGCCCTCGCCGCCCGCTTCGAGGTCGCGGCCGTGATCACCCGGGAGGATGCTCCGCTCGGACGCAAGCGCATCCTGACCCCATCTCCGGTCGCCATCGCGGCCGAGGAGCTGGGTCTTTCGGTGATCCGCGCCAACCGGCTTCGCGAGGAGGCGATCGAGCGGGTCCGGGTGCTGCGGCCCGATGTCGGCGTCGTGGTCGCCTACGGCGGGCTCGTCCACGAGCCCCTGCTCTCGCTGCCGCGCCGGGGCTGGGTGAACCTGCACTTCTCGCTGCTGCCGCGCTGGCGCGGGGCCGCTCCGGTGCAACACGCTCTGATCGCGGGTGATCGCGAGACCGGGGCGGCGGTCTTCCAGCTGGTTCCCGAACTGGACGCTGGCGACGTGTTCGGCGAACTGCGCCGTCTCATCCGCCCCGACGAGACGGCGGGCGAGCTGCTCGACGATCTCGCGCGCTCGGGCGCCCGGCTGCTGGCTGACACCGTCGCCGCGCTGGCGGATGGCACAGCCGTGGCGACCCCGCAGTCCGGCGAGCCTGTTGCGGCGCCCAAGCTCGGGATCGCCGACGCGAAGCTCGATCTCACGCGCCCGGCCGACGAGGTCTATGCGCGTTTCCGCGGGGTGACCCCGGAACCGGGCGCGTGGGCGCTGCTTGACGGTGAGCGGTTCAAGATCCACGCGGTGCGCCCGACGGCCGCCGGTGTGCTCCCGCCCGGAGCGGTCGTTGCCGACGGCAAACGCATCCTGGCCGGCACCGGGAGCCGCCCGCTCGAGCTTGTGACCGTGCAGCCCGCAGGCAAACGAGTCATGGCTGCTGCCGACTGGTGGCGGGGCGCCGGGGGAGAGGCGGTGCTCTCGTGAGCGGCGGCGCCTCCTCCGCGCAGCGCTCGCACGCCCAGCATGCACGCCGGGTCGCGCTCGAGGTCATCCTCGCCTTCCGTGAGTCGGACGCCTACGCGAACCTGCTTCTCCCGGCGCGCATCGCCCGCGCCGAGCTCCCGGCCGCCGATGCGGCCCTGGCGACCGAATTGACGTATGGGACGTTGCGCATGCAGGGATACTACGACCGGGTGATCGCCCGGGCGGCGGGCCGTCCGGGCGACCGCATCGACGCGCCGATCCTCGATGTCCTCCGTCTCGGCGCGCACCAGCTGCTCTCGACCCGCGTGGCTCCGCACGCGGCCGTCAACGAGTCCGTCGCGCTGGCTCGGCAGGCCGGCAGCCGCAGCGCCACCGGCTTCGTCAACGGTGTCCTTCGCGAGATCGGCCGGCACGCCCCCGCAGAGTGGCGGCGGCTCGTCCTCGCCGGTGCGAAGAACGAGGACGATCGGCTTGCCGCTTCCACCTCGCATCCCGTCTGGATCGTCCTCACGCTGCGTCGTGCGCTGGAGGCCGAGGGCCGCGGCGACGAGCTCGAAGCGCTGCTCGACGCCGACAACGTGGCGCCGCGCGTCAACCTGGTCGTCCTCCCCGGACTCGCCGACGCTCCCGAGGACGCCCGGCCCGACCGCTTTTCCCCGCCCGGTTTCACGACCCGGCGGCGATCCGCAGCGGCTCGTGGCCGAGACCGGGGGCCGCGTCCGCGTGCAGGACGAGGGCTCCCAGCTCGCCGCGCTCGCCCTCACCCGCTCGAGCCCGATCGCACCGGGGGAGCGCTGGCTCGACCTCTGCGCCGGGCCGGGGGCAAGGCGGCGCTGCTGGCCGCGGAAGCCCTGGCCGGCGGCGCCACCCTCGTCGCCAACGAGCTGGTCCCGGCGCGGGCGGAGCTGGTGCGCCGCGCCCTCGCCGCTGTTCCGCTCGATGTCCCGGTCTGGCAGCGCGATGGCCTCACGATCGGTGAGACGGAGCCTGCGGCATTCGACCGCATCCTCCTCGATGCCCCTGCACCGGTCTCGGCGCCCTTCGCCGCCGCCCCGAAGCGCGCTGGCGGAAGACCCCGCGCGGTGTGGCCCAGCTGGCGAACCTGCAGGCGGGTCTCCTCGATTCGGCGGTGGCCGCGCTCAAACCGGGCGGGACGCTGGCTTATGTCACCTGCTCGCCGCACATCGCCGAGACCCGCAGTGTCGTCACGGACGCGCTGCGCCGCCACGAGGGGGCGCTGCGGCCGGTGCGCACGGCGGAAGCGGTGCAAGCTTTCGTTAGCGAGCCGCTCGACCTCGCCGGGGACCCCACCCTCGTGCAGCTGTGGCCGCACCGGCAGCTGACGGACGCGATGTTCATCGCGCTGCTGACGAAGGCGGAAGCGGGCTGAGGCCGAGCCGGGTCCGGCGTGGGCGTGGCGCACCTCATCATCCGGGGAAGCGCCGATCCGCGAGATCCTGCGGTACGCGCGAAGCGGGCGGGAGCCGATCGCCCGGCGTTCCTCCCTGCCCGTAGGCTGAGCCTATGGCAGCGCGTATCAACCCGAGCATCCTGGCGGCGGATTTCGTGAACCTGGAGCGCGATCTCGGTCGGATCGCGTCGGCCGACCTCGTCCATGTGGATGTGATGGACAGCCATTTCGTGCCGAACCTGACGTTCGGTCCGCAGATGGTGGGGCGCATCCAGGATGTCAGCGCCATCCCGCTCGACGTGCATCTGATGATCGACGACCCCGATCGCTGGGCGCCCGGCTACGCGGAGCTCGGAGCCCACTCGGTCACCTTCCACGCGGAGGCGGCGGCCGACCCGGTCGCGCTCGCGCGGCGGCTGCGGGCACTCGGCGCGCGCGCCGGCATCGCGCTCAAGCCCGGCACCGCGGTGGACGGCTATCTGGATCTTCTGCCCGAGTTCGATCAGGTGCTGGTCATGACGGTGGAGCCCGGCTTCGGCGGGCAGTCGTTCATGCTGGAGACGATGCCGAAGCTGCGCCGTCTGCGGGAGACGGTGGAAGCCCGCGGGCTGGATGTGTGGCTCGAAGTCGACGGGGGCATCACCGAGGAGACGATCGCGGTCGCCGCCGAAGCCGGCGCGGACACGTTCGTCGCCGGTTCCGCGGTTTTCCGAGGGGAGCCCGCGGAGCGGATCGAGGCGCTGCGCGCGGCCGTGCGCTGGCACAGTACTCTGTAACGGTGAAAACCTTCGACGACCTCTTCGCCGAGCTCAGCGAGAAGGCCGCGACCCGACCGGAGGGCTCCGGGACGGTGCGCGAGCTGGACGCGGGTGTGCATTCCATCGGAAAGAAGATCGTGGAGGAGGCAGCCGAGGTCTGGATGGCCGCCGAGCACGAGAGCGACGAGGCGTTCGCAGAGGAGGCTTCGCAGCTGATCTATCACCTGCAGGTGATGATGCTCGCGAAGGGACTGACCCTGGCCGATGTGTACCGACATCTGTGATGCGCTCCCGCATCTCTTCGTCCGTCACCTCACGAAAGCCCTGAACCCATGCTCAAAATCGCTGTCCCCAACAAGGGGTCCCTCTCCGAGATCGCGGCGCAGATGCTGCAGGAGGCCGGCTACGCCGGCCGCCGCGACCCCAAGGAGCTGATCGTCTCCGATGCCCGCAACGGCGTCGAGTTCTTCTACCTGCGCCCCCGCGACATCGCCACCTACGTCGGCTCGGGGGCACTGGACGTCGGCATCACCGGGCGGGACCTCCTGCTTGACTCCGGCTCGGCGGCCGCGGAGATCGCCGCGCTCGGCTTCGCCACTTCCACCTTCCGCTTCGCCGGGCCGTCCGGGCAGTACGCCGCTCTCGCCGACCTCGATGGCAAGCGCGTGGCCACGAGCTATCCCGGTCTCGCGGGGCAGTTCCTCGCGGGCGAAGGCGTCGACGCCGCCCTGATCAAGCTGGACGGCGCCGTCGAGTCCGCGGTCCGCCTCGGCGTCGCCGACGCCGTCGCCGACGTGGTCGAGACTGGCTCCACGCTGCGCAAGCAGGGGCTGGAGATCTTCGGCCCGGTCATTCTCGAATCGGAGGCTGTGCTCATCTCCTCGTCCTCGCCGGCGGCTGGAGCCGGTACGCTGCTGGGCCGGCTGCAGGGCGTGATGGTCGCACGCCAGTATGTGCTGGTGGACTACAACCTCCCGGTCTCTCTGCTGGAGAAGGCCGTCGCGCTCACGCCGGGGGTGGAGTCGCCGACGGTCTCGCCGCTGGGGGAGCCGGACTGGGTGGCCGTCCGCGTCATGATCAGAAGCGACCAGACTAATCAGGTCATGGACGCGCTCTACGAGCTCGGCGCGCGCGCCATCCTCGTCACCTCCATTCACGCCGCGAGGATCTGATGGGCGTTGCCGTGCGGGTCATTCCGTGTCTGGATGTCGCGGCCGGACGAGTGGTGAAAGGCGTCAATTTCCAAAACCTGCGTGACCAGGGCGACCCCGTCGAGTTCGCCCGTCGCTATGCGGAGCAGGGCGCCGACGAGCTGACTTTCCTGGATGTGACGGCGACGGTGGACGACCGCTCCACCACCTACGACGTGGTGCGCGCGACCGCCGGACAGGTTTTCATCCCCCTGACGGTCGGGGGCGGTGTGCGCAGCACGGAGGATGTCGCGCGGCTGCTCGGCAGCGGTGCGGACAAGGTGGGCGTCAACTCCGCGGCGATCGCCCGGCCCGGGCTGGTTGCCGAGATCGCCGACCGCTTCGGCGCTCAGGTTCTGGTGCTCTCGCTCGATGTCAAGCGTTCGGCGTCAACGGACTCCGGCTTCGCTGTCACGACCCACGGTGGCCGCACCGAGACCGGCCTCGACGCGCTGGAATGGGCGGCGCGCGCCATCGAACTCGGTGCGGGAGAGCTGCTCGTCAACTCGATCGACGCCGATGGCACGAAGGAGGGCTTCGACCTGGAGCTCATCCGCGAGATGCGCGCCCTCAGCGCCGTGCCGGTGATTGCCTCGGGCGGTGCGGGGAAAACCGCCGACTTCGCTCCAGCTCTCCGCGCCGGGGCGGACGCCGTGCTCGCCGCGAGCGTGTTCCACTCCGGTGAGCTGACCATCGGCGATGTGAAGACAGCGCTGGCCGCGGCCGGGATGGAGGTCCGGCCATGACCGGGCTCGATGAGGCGCTGACGCGTATCCGCTTCACAGACACCGGGCTCGTTCCGGCGATCGTGCAGCAGTGGTACACCCGCGACGTGCTCATGATGGGCTGGATGGACGCCGAGGCGTTCCGCCGCACGATGACCGAGGGACGCGTGACGTTCTGGTCGCGCTCCCGTCAGGAGTACTGGCGCAAGGGCGATAGCTCTGGGAACATTCAGTTCGTCCGGGGCGTTGCGCTCGATTGCGATGGTGACACGCTGCTGGTGACGGTCGATCAGGTCGGCGCCGCGTGCCACACCGGAACGTACACCTGTTTTGATGCGGACCCGCTCGCGCCAGTGCTCGGCGAGCGTCCCGAATCCGCCGCTGACGGGTGGTGAGCGGCCAGGAGGTCGCGGCACACACGACAATACGACACGGAGGAGCTGTGATCGCCACATCCAGCGGTACAACCAGCCGCGAGAAGTTCGACGCACTGACCGGCGCACACCGGGTGATCCCCGTCGTGCGCGAACTGTTCGCAGACGGGGAGACGCCGGTCGGCATCTACCGCAAGCTCGCCGCCGGCCGGCCGGGCACCTTCCTGCTGGAATCCGCCGAGCAGGGCGGTATCTGGTCGCAATTCTCGTTCGTCGGAGCCGCCTCGTTCGGCGTTCTGACCCAGCAAGGGGAGGAGGTCCGCTGGCTCGACTACGGACTCTCCGCCGAGCGCGCGCTCGGCCCCGACGCGGCTGGCCCCGATGCGTCTGGCCGTCCACTCGACGCTCTCGCGGCGCTGCACCGGCGCTGGCAGTCGCCGCGCATCCCCGGCCTGCCCCCGCTGACCGGGGGGCTCGTGGGCTTCATCGGCTGGGAGGCGATCCGCCAGATCGAGCGGCTGCCCGACCAGCCGCCAGCGGACTACGATATCCCGGGCCAGGCCCTCGCTTTCGCGGCCGACCTCGTGGCGATCGACCATCGCTCCGGCACAGTGCTGCTGATCGCGAACGTGCTGGCCGATGGTGTCGACGACGCCGACGCGCTCTGGGCGGATGCGCAGTCCCGGCTCGATCGGATGCAGGGCGAGCTGGCGCAGCCGGCGGAGGCGTGGCTCGCCGAGGTGGATCTCGCTGTGCCTGTGCATCCCCCTGTCTCTCGCACGGCCAAGCCAGACTTCCTCGCGGCGGTCGAGGCCGCCAAGGAGAGGATCGTCGCCGGGGACATCTTCCAGGTCGTCATCTCGCAGCGCTTCGAGGTGGCCTGCGAGGCCGGCGCACTCGATGTCTACCGTGTGCTCCGGGCGCTCAACCCCAGCCCGTACATGTACCTGCTGGCGCTGGAGCGGCCCGATGGCGGCGTCTACGAGATCGTCGGATCGTCCCCGGAGGCGCTGGTCAAGGTGCGGGAGGGACGCGCGTTCACGCACCCCATCGCCGGTTCCCGCCCGCGCGGGGCCACGCCGGAGGAGGATCTCGACCTCGAGGCTTCGCTCCTCGCCGACGACAAGGAGCGCGCCGAGCACCTCATGCTCGTCGATCTGGCCCGTAACGACCTGTTGAAGGTCTGCGCGGCCGGCAGCGTCGAGGTGACGGAGTTCATGCGCGTCGAGCGGTTCAGCCACATCATGCACATTGTCTCCTCCGTCGAGGGCGATCTCCTGCCGGACGCCAGTGCGCTCGACGTCTTCCGTGCCACCTTCCCGGCGGGGACGCTCTCCGGCGCGCCCAAGCCGATGGCGCTGTGGATCATCGACGAGCTGGAGCCCGCGCAGCGCGGCGTTTACGGGGGAGTGGTCGGCTACTTCGACTTCGCCGCCGACGCCGATCTCGCGATCGCGATCCGCACGGCGACGATCATGGACGGTGTGGCGCGTGTGCAGGCCGGCGGCGGGCTGGTCGCCGACTCCGTTCCCGAGTCGGAGTTCGAGGAGTCGCAGAACAAAGCGGCGGCGCCGTTGCGGGCGGTGGCCGTCGCCAATGCACTGAGACGGGTGCAGGGTGCGGACTGAGAACCTCCGGATCAAGTACCTGACCCTCCTCGCCCTCGTGGCGGGGGGCGCTTTCGCGCTCCTCTCCGCGACGCAGATCTGGTTCAGTGTCCGGCTGACAGACACGGCCAACCACCACGGTGTCGTGACCGTTGCTGGATCGGACGCGGCTCCCGCGCTCACGGCGCTCTCGTTCGCGGGACTCGCTCTGACCGCCGCGCTCGCGCCCGCGGGGCCGGCGTTCCGCATCGTCCTGTCCCTGCTCGGCATCCTCCTCGGCGGCTCGATCGTCTTCTCGTCCCTGTCGGCGCTGGGCGACCCGGTGCGTGCGGTCGGGCCGGCCATCACCTCTGCGACTGGGATTGCGGGGGAGGTGTCCGTGCGCGGGCTTGTGGACGGTCTCGGCGCCCTGTTCTGGCCGTGGCTCGCCGTCGCCGGGGGTCTCATCATCGCTCTGGCGAGTGCGACCGCGATCGTGTCCCTCCGGGCGTGGCCGGGTCCGTCGCGCAAGTACCAGACCCGGTTCGCGGGCGAAGACGGCCGCCCGGCCGAAGATGTCCTCGCCGAGGAGGCGGCCCGAGCGCAGGCGGCCGCAGGCCCCGCGCCCGGCGCCGAAGCGGCCCTCCCCGCCGAGCCGGCGCCGCTGGATCGCGGCACCGCGATCGACAGCTGGGATGAGCTGAGCCGCGGCGACGACCCGACGCGGTGAGCACCCATTAGACTGGACAGCGATCCACCCACTGTGCGCGCCCGCGCGCACCCGACGCGCAGGAGTCCCATGAGCACCGAGTCAGTCGAGAATGTGTCGACGGCCCAGGGGCCGGTCGAGCCCGGCCACGGCCACTCGCCGGCGGCCTGGACGGCCGTGGTCATCATGCTCGTCGCCTTCGCCATCGGCGCGGTCGCGTTCTTCTTCGATCTCCCCGCGATCGTGTGGGCTTCGGCCGGTCTCGCCGTGGTCGGGCTGCTCGTCGGCGGGATCATGAAGCGTGCGGGCTATGGAGTGGGCGGGGCCAAGTACCAGCCGAAGGGCCACTGAACCCGTGCCCGTCGACTTGCTCGCCGACCTCACCGCCGGCGCGTTGGAGGATGCGGCCCGGCGTCGGGCGGATCGCCCCCTGAGCGCTGTGGAGGCCGTGGCCGCTGCGCAGGCCCCGCCCCTCCCCGCCCTTGACGCGCTCGCCCCGGCGGACCGGGTGAAGGTCATCGCCGAGGTGAAGCGCGCGAGCCCGTCTCGCGGCGATCTCGCAGAGATCCCCGATCCCGCCGCGCTGGCCCGCCTCTACGAGACCGGCGGCGCCAGCGCGATCAGCGTCCTCACCGAGGAGCGCCGCTTCCGCGGATCACTGGCGGATCTGGAGTCCGTGCGCGCGGCCGTGTCGCTCCCGGTCCTCCGCAAGGAGTTCATCGCGGACCCGTACCAGGTGTTCGAGGCGCGCGCCGCGGGCGCAGACCTCGTGCTCCTCATCGTCGCCGCGCTGGAGCAGCGGCGGCTGGCCGAGCTACACGATCTCATCGTCGAGCTGGGCATGACTCCGCTCGTGGAGGCCCACACGGCCGATGAGCTGAGCCGTGCGTTCGACACCGGCGCGAAACTCGTGGGTGTGAACGCGCGCGATCTCTCCACGTTCGAGCTGGACCGCAATCTGTTCGGCCGTCTGGCCGAGCGGTACCCGTCCGATGTCATCCGCGTGGCGGAGTCGGCTGTGAAGTCGGCCGCCGATGTCGCGCACTACCGGGCGGCGGGTGCGCATGTCGTGCTCGTCGGCGAGGCGCTTGTCACGAGCGACCCCGTCGCGACGCTCAGCGAGTTCCGAGGAGTCTGATGCCCCTCCGCAGCGAAGAAGGTCCCTACTTCGGCGACTTCGGCGGCCGGTTCGTTCCGGAGTCGCTGGTCGCCGCCCTCGATGAGCTGTCGGCGGCGTGGGAGGCCGCCAAGGCCGACCCCGCCTTCCACGTCCAGCTCGACGAATTGCACCGCTCCTATACGGGGCGACCGTCGATCGTCACCGAGGTCCCGCGGTTCGCGGAGCACGGGGGAGGCGCCCGTCTCCTCCTCAAGCGCGAGGACCTCAACCACACCGGCTCGCACAAGATCAACAATGTGCTGGGCCAGGCCATCCTGACCAAACGCATCGGCAAGACCCGCGTCATCGCGGAGACGGGCGCGGGCCAGCACGGTGTCGCCATCGCGACGGCAGCGGCGCTCTTCGGCCTCAGCTGCACGATCTACATGGGCGAGGTCGACACCGAGCGCCAGGCGCTGAACGTCGCCCGCATGCGCCTGCTCGGGGCCGAAGTCGTCGCGGTCAAGACCGGCTCCCGCACCCTCAAGGACGCGATCAACGACGCGATGCGCGACTGGGTGACGAACGTCGAGACGACCAACTACATCTTCGGCACCGTCGCGGGACCGCACCCCTTCCCGACGATGGTCCGCGATCTGCAGAGGATCATCGGCGAGGAGGCGCGCGAACAGGTGCTCGCGCTCACCGGCCGGCTGCCCGATGCGGTCGCTGCCTGCGTCGGCGGCGGCTCGAACGCGATGGGGATCTTCCACGCCTTCCTCGATGACGAGAATGTGCGCCTGGTCGGTTTCGAAGCCGGCGGCGAGGGCGCGGATACGCCGCGTCACGCCGCGACCATCACGAAGGGACGCCCCGGCGTCCTCCACGGCGCGCGCAGTCTGCTCCTGCAGGATGAGGACGGGCAGACCATCGAGTCGCACTCGATCTCGGCAGGGCTCGACTATCCGGGCGTCGGACCGGAGCACGCTTGGCTCGCGGCGATCGGGCGGGCTGAGTACCGCCCGGTGTCCGACGCTGAGGCGATGGAGGCGCTGCGCCTCCTCAGCCGCACCGAGGGCATCATCCCGGCCATCGAGTCCGCGCACGCCCTCGCCGGGGCGCTCGACCTTGGCCGCGAGCTGGGACCGGAGGGAGTCGTCCTGGTCAGCCTCTCGGGCCGCGGCGACAAAGACATGGAGACTGCCGGACGCTATTTCGGCCTCATCGAAGAAGGGGCCGTGCAGTCGTGAGCCGTGTGGCAGACACCATCGCCCGCCGCAAGGGGGAGGCCGCGGGCGCGCTGATCGGCTACCTCCCGGCGGGTTTCCCCGACCTGCGGACGAGCGTCGACGCTGCGGTTGCGCTGGCGGAGAACGGCGTCGATGTCATCGAACTTGGCCTCCCGTACTCGGACCCTGTGATGGACGGTGCGGTCATCCAGGCCGCCACGCAGCGCGCGCTCGCGAACGGTTTCCGCCTGCGCGATGGCTTCGCGGCTGTGCGCGAGATCACCAGCCGTGTCGATGCGCCTGTCCTGGTCATGACCTACTGGAACCCGGTGATGCAGTACGGCGTCGACCGCTTCGCCGACGATTTTGCCACAGCCGGGGGAGCCGGGCTCATCACCCCCGATCTCATCCCCGACGAGGGCGCCGACTGGCTCGCGGCTTCCGAGCGCACCGGCCTCGACCGGGTCTTCCTCGCGGCCCCGTCCTCCACCGAGGCTCGCCGGCGGCAGACCGCCGCGAACAGCCGCGGTTTCGTCTACGCCGTCTCTACGATGGGCATCACGGGCGTCCGGACCGATGTGGACGCTGCGGCCCGCACGCTCGTCGGTCGCCTTCGCGAGGCTGGTGCGCTGAGCGCTTGCGTCGGACTCGGCATCTCCTCCGCCGCGCAGGTGGCGGAAGTGCTCGACTACGCCGACGGGGCGATCGTCGGTTCGGCGCTCGTCACGGCGCTGGCGAAGGGGGGCGTCGCGGCGGCCGGCCGGATCGCCGCCGAGCTGGCTCGCGGAGCCGTTCGCGGCTGAGGCCGATCTAGACTAGGGTGGCCGCGCGCGACTCCGCGCGTACCCCCCAATCGAAAGGTGAGTCATCGCGTGGTTGCGACGGTGAGCAGCTGGATGGCCAGCATCCCGAGCCCGGGCCCCGAGTGGGCGCAGATTCATCTGCCCTTCTTGCCGTTCCGGATACAGACGTACGCTCTCATCATCCTGACCGGGATCGTGGTGGCGGCCATGTGGACTTCGCGCCGCCTCACCAAGCGCGGCGCTGAGCCGGGTGTCGTGCTGGACGTGCTGCTGTGGGCCGTTCCGCTCGGCATCATCGGAGCACGGCTCTACCACGTGGTGACCCATCCGGCCGACTTCTTCTACCCCGGCGCCAACGTCTGGAACCCGTTCCAGCCGGGTGCGATCTGGAACATCTGGGAGGGTGGCAACGCCATCTTCGGCGCGCTGATCGGCGGGGCTGTGGGTGTCGGGATCGGCTGCCGCTGGACCGGGTTGCGGTTCTGGACGTTCGCCGACGCGCTCGCGCCGGCGCTGCTCCTCGCTCAGGCCATCGGCCGGCTCGGCAACTACGTCAACCAGGAGCTGTTCGGCCTGCCGACCAGTCTCCCGTGGGGGCTGGAGATCGCCTCCGGCAACAAAGCCATTCCGGTCGGTCTGCCGGAGGGGACGCTGTTCCAGCCGCTGTTCCTCTACGAGATCGTCTGGAACGTCATCGGGGTGTTCGTGATCCTCTGGCTGGAGCGCAGGTTCCGGCTCCAGTGGGGCAGGGTGCTCGCCGTCTATCTGATCTGGTACGGCCTCGGTCGCTCCTATCTCGAGTCGATCCGCATCGACCCGAGCGAGTTCAGCTTCCTCGGCATCCCCAGCAATGTGTGGGCCGCTTTCGCCGCCGTCGTGCTCGGTGCGATCATCCTCCGCGTGCAAGCGCAGCGTCACACCGGACTCGAACCGGGTCCCTACCTGCCGGGCCGTGAGTGGGTCTCTCCGCAGGCTGAGGTAGAATCGGGTGAGACGGACCCGGAAGAAATTCTCCATGCCGACGATGACGAAGAACGCACCGGAACCCATAAGCCCCAGGCCACAAGCCTTTCCGGCTCGAACTGACACCCCCGTCGGGGCGGTCCCACCAGCACCACCGGCCGCGCGAGGACCACTGGGCCGCACACAGCTCGGATCGACGGCGGAACCCCTTCTGAAGGGCCGATGGCGTCCCCGCACCCCACACCCCACGTCTACGACACTGTGAGGACGGTCGAACTATGGCGCTCACGCCTCCCCATCACCGGTTCGGTGCCCTTCCCGGAAAGCAGGGCCTCTACGACCCTGCCCACGAAAAGGACGCCTGCGGTCTCGCGATGGTCGCTACCCTGCGCGGCACGGCCGGGCATGACATCGTCGCCGCCGCGCTCGAAGCGCTCCGCAACCTCGAGCACCGCGGCGCGGTCGGCTCCGACGCTGGAACCGGGGACGGGGCCGGAATCGTCACACAGGTGCCGGACGCCTTCTTGCGCGCCGTGTCGGGCACCGCGCTGCCCGGCGCCGGGGAGTACGCCGCCGGCAACGCTTTCCTGCCGGTCGGCGCGGAGGAGCGCGAGCGCGTCAAAGCCGCGGTCGAGGCCATCGCCGCCGAGCAGGACTTGACCGTCCTCGGCTGGCGGCCGGTCCCGAACCGCCCCGACGAGCTCGGCGATCTGGCACGCGCCGCGATGCCGGTCATCGAGCAGCTCTTCGTGTCGAGCACCCGGACGGCCGAGGACGGCGATCCGGTTGCTGGGATCGCGCTCGACCGTCAGACGTTCTTCCTCCGCAAGCGCGCCGAGCGCGAGCTCGACATCTACTTCTCGTCGCTGTCGAGCCGCACCATCGTCTACAAGGGCATGTTCACCACTCTGCAGCTGGAGCCCTTCTACCCTGACCTCTCCGATCAGCGCTTCGCCTCCAAGCTGGCGCTCGTTCACTCGCGGTACTCGACCAACACCTTCCCCTCCTGGCAGCTCGCGCAGCCGTTCCGCATGATCGCGCACAACGGCGAGATCAACACCGTGCAGGGCAACCGCAACTGGATGCGCGCCCGCCAATCGCAGCTCGAGAGCGAGCTGCTCGGCGAGCTGGGCCCGGTGCTCCCGATTGTGACGCCCGCCGCCTCGGACTCGGCCTCCTTCGACGAGGTCGTGGAGCTGCTCTCGCTCACCGGACGCTCGCTGCCCCACTCGGTGATGATGATGGTTCCGGAAGCGTGGGAGAACCAGACCGAAATCGACCCCGTCCGCCGTGACTTCTACGAATACCACTCGATGCTCATGGAGCCGTGGGACGGTCCCGCCGCGATCGTGTTCACCGACGGCTCGCTCGTCGGCGCGACGCTCGACCGCAACGGCCTGCGTCCTGGCCGCTACGTCATCACGAACGACGGCCTCGTCGTGCTGGCCTCCGAGATCGGTGTGCTCGACATCGAGCCGAGTCGCGTCGTCCGCAAGGGCCGGCTGCGTCCGGGCCGGATGTTCCTGGTGGACACGGTCGCCGGCCGGCTCATCGAGGACGAGGAGATCAAGTCCGAGCTCGCCGCCGGCGCGCCCTACGGCGAGTGGCTGCAGCAGGGCCGCATCCACCTGAAGGATCTGCCGGAGCGCGAGCACATCGTACACACCCCGGCCTCCATCACCCGCCGCCAGCGCACGTTCGGCTACACGGAAGAGGAGGTCCGTGTCCTGCTCAAGCCGATGGCGGCGACGGGCGCCGAACCGCTCGGTGCGATGGGCTCCGACACGCCGGTCGCGGTGCTCTCCGAGCGTCCGCGCCTGCTCTTCGATTACTTCGCGCAGCAGTTCGCGCAGGTCACGAACCCCCCGCTCGACTCCATTCGCGAGGAGGTCGTCACCTCGCTCGCGCTCGGTGTCGGCCCCGAGCGGAACCTGCTCACCGCGGGTCCGGAGCACGCCCGGCAGGTCGTCCTCGACTTCCCGGTGATCGACAACGACGAACTCGCGAAGATCCAGCACATCGACCCGCGCCCGGGCAGCCGCCTGACGACGACCGTCCGCGGTCTCTACCGTTTCGACGCCGGCGAGGATGCGATGCGCAGACGCCTCGCCGAGATGTGCGCCGAAGCGGACGAGGCCATCGAGTCCGGCGCGCAGTTCATCGTGCTGAGCGACCGCGACTCCACCAAAGACCTCGCGCCCATCCCGTCGCTGCTCATGCTCGCAGCGGTTCACCACCACCTCATCCGCGCCGAGAGCCGGATGAAGGTCGGCCTGATCGTCGAGGCCGGAGACGTGCGCGAGGTTCACCACGTCGCGCTGCTCATCGGCTACGGCGCTTCGGCCGTCAACCCGTATCTCGCGATGGAGACCTGCGAAGAGCTGGTGCGCAGCGGGATGATCACCGGAGTGACTTCGGAGAAGGCCGTCGGGAACGTGATCAAGGCGCTCGGCAAGGGCGTCCTCAAGATCATGTCGAAGATGGGTGTCTCCACGGTCTCCTCCTACGCCGGCGCTCAGGCCTTCGAGGCCGTCGGCCTCAGCCAGGAGTTCGTGGGCGAGTACTTCACCGGCACCACGAGCAAGCTCGGCGGTGTGGGCATCGAGGTGATCGCCGCCGAGAACCTCGCCCGTCACTTCGCCGCCTATCCGGCCGAGAGCGCGATCATCGCACACGAGCGGCTGGCGACCGGCGGCGAGTACCAGTGGCGTCGTGACGGCGCGCCCCACCTCTTCAATCCGGAGACGGTGTTCCGCCTCCAGCACTCCACGCGCACGCGCCGCTACGACATCTTCCGCGAGTACACCACGATCGTGGATGACCAGTCCGAGACCCTGATGACCCTGCGCGGGATGTTCAAGCTGAAGACCGGCGAGCGCCCGGCGGTGCCGATCGACCAGGTCGAACCGGTGGAGTCGATCGTAAAGCGCTTCTCCACCGGCGCGATGAGCTACGGCTCGATCTCCCGGGAGGCGCACGAGACCCTCGCGATCGCGATGAACCGGCTCGGCGCGAAGTCCAACACCGGTGAGGGCGGCGAGGACCTCGAACGTCTGCTCGACCCCGAGCGGCGCAGCGCGATCAAGCAGGTCGCTTCCGGGCGCTTCGGCGTCACGTCGATGTACCTGACGCACGCCGACGACATCCAGATCAAACTCGCGCAGGGTGCGAAACCGGGCGAAGGTGGTCAGCTGCCACCGGCGAAGGTCTACCCGTGGGTGGCCCGCACCCGGCACGCGACCGCGGGCGTCGGCCTCATCTCGCCGCCGCCGCACCACGATATCTACTCGATCGAGGACCTCAAGCAGCTCATCTTCGATCTGAAGCGCGCGAACCCGCGGGCCCGCATCCACGTCAAGCTCGTCTCCGAGTCGGGCATTGGCGCGGTCGCGGCTGGGACGGCGAAGGCCCTGGCAGACGTCATCCTGGTCTCCGGGCACGACGGCGGCACCGGCGCCTCCCCGGTCAACTCGCTCAAGCACGCGGGCACGCCGTGGGAGCTGGGCCTGACCGAGACCCAGCAGACCCTGATGCTCAACGGGATGCGCGACCGCGTGGTCGTGCAGGTCGACGGCCAGCTGAAGACCGGCCGGGACGTGATCGTCGGCGCCTTGCTCGGAGCGGAGGAGTTCGGTTTCGCGACCGCGCCGCTGGTGGTCTCGGGTTGCGTCATGATGCGTGTGTGCCACCTCGACACCTGCCCGGTCGGCGTTGCGACGCAGAACCCCGAGCTGCGCGCCCGGTTCTCCGGCAAACCGGAGTTCGTGGTGACGTTCTTCGAGTTCATCGCCCAGGAGGTGCGCGAGCACCTTGCGGAACTCGGGTTCCGCAGCCTCGAGGAGGCGGTCGGTCACGCTGAGCTGCTCGACGTCGACCGCGCCATCGAGCACTGGAAGGCGTCGGGGATGGATCTCTCGCCCATCCTGCTCGGCCCGGAGCTTCCGGAGGACGCTCCCCGCAAGCACGGCCGGGACCAGGACCACGAGCTGGCGGAGCACGTCGACAATTCGCTGATCGAGGCGGCACAGCATGTGCTCGAGAACGGCGGCAGGCTGGAGCTGAGCCTGCCCATCCACAACACCGAGCGCGCTGTCGGCACGATGCTCGGCCACGAGGTGACCGTCCGCCACGGCGAGAACGGGCTGCCGACCGGCTCGATCGACATCACGCTGACCGGTTCGGCCGGCCAGTCGCTCGGCGCGTTCCTGCCGGCCGGCATCACGCTGCGCCTGGAGGGTGACTCCAACGACTACGTCGGCAAGGGTCTCTCAGGCGGCCAGATCGTCGTCCGCCCGCCGCGCGACAGCGCGTTCGCAGCGGAGGACAACGTGATCGCGGGCAACGTGATCGGCTATGGAGCGACCCAGGGGAGCCTCTTCATCCGCGGCATCGTCGGCGAGCGGTTCCTCGTGCGCAACTCGGGCGCGACTGCCGTGGTCGAGGGCGTCGGCGATCACGCGCTGGAGTACATGACGGGCGGCCTGGCGGTCATCCTCGGCGGCACCGGCCGCAACTTCGGCGCGGGCATGTCTGGCGGCACGGCGTACGTGTACGACCTCACGCCCGCCCGGGTCAACCGGGAGGCTCTCGGGAGCGGCGAACTCGAGCTGCTGCCGCTCGGCAGCGACGATATCGAGATCGTCCGCGACCTGCTGGAGAAGCACCGGACCGAGACCGGCTCGGCGCTCGCCGACCGGCTGCTGGCCGACTTCGACGCGACCGTCGCGCGGTTCGTCAAAGTGCTGCCGCGCGACTACGCGGCCGTGCTCCAGATGCGTCAGGAAGCCGCGGACGAAGGGCTCGACCCCGACGGTGATGTCGTGTGGAACCGGATTCTGGAGGTGACTGGCGGATGAGGCTGCCCGACCGTGTGGTTTCCGTCGAAAAAGAGGTGACTTGTGGCTGATCCCAAAGGGTTCTTGAAGACGACCGAGCGGGAGCTGCCGAAGCGCCGCCCCGTCCCGGTCCGGCTGATGGACTGGAAAGAGGTCTACGAGGCCGGGGAACCGGCCCAGCTGCGCCGCCAGGCCGGGCGCTGCATGGACTGCGGCATTCCGTTCTGCCACCAGGGTTGTCCGCTCGGGAACCTCATTCCGGAGTGGAACGACCTCATGTGGCGTGGGGAGGGTCGCCAAGCAATCGAGCGTCTGCACGCCACCAACAACTTCCCGGAGTTCACCGGGCGGCTGTGCCCGGCCCCCTGCGAGTCCTCGTGCGTACTGGGCATCAACCAGCCCGCCGTGACCATCAAGCAGGTCGAGGTGTCGATCATCGACCAGGCTTGGCAGCACGGCTGGGTGCAGCCGCACCCGCCGGAGCGCCTCACCGGCAAGACCGTTGCGGTCGTCGGCTCCGGGCCCGCGGGTCTGGCCGCCGCCCAGCAGCTCACGCGCGCCGGGCACACGGTCGCCGTGTACGAGCGGGACGACCGGATCGGCGGTCTGCTTCGCTACGGAATCCCGGACTTCAAGATGGAGAAGAAGCATCTGGAGGCGCGCATCGGTCAGATGACCGCCGAGGGCACGCGTTTCCGCGCCGGGGTGACGATTGGTGTCGACATCGGCTGGGACGATCTGCGGGCGCGTTACGACGCGATCGTTGTCGCCACCGGTGCGATGGTGCCGCGGGATCTGCCCATCCCGGGCCGCGACCTCGCAGGCGTTCACTTCGCGATGGAGTACCTCGTCCAGCAGAACCGGGCGGGTGCGGGTGACCAGGTCGCCGCCCAGATCACCGCGGACAGCAAGCGCGTCGTCGTCCTCGGCGGCGGCGACACCGGTGCGGACTGCATCGGCACCGCCCACCGCCAGGGTGCTGCGAGCGTGACCACTCTCGCCATCGGCAAACAGCCGCCGAGCGAGCGTCCGGGTCACCAGCCCTGGCCGCTGACCCCGGCTCTGTTCGAAGTCCAGTCGGCGCACGAGGAGGGCGGTCAGCGCGAGTACCTCGTCTCGACGGTCGAGTTCCTCGCGAATGAGCACGGCGAGGTGCGCGCGGTGCGGGTGGCCGAGACCGAGCATGTCGATGGCCACCGCGTGCCGAAGGCCGGCACCGAGCGGGAGATCCCCGCGGATCTCGTCCTTCTCGCTCTGGGCTTCACCGGTCCGGAGCAGGACGGACTCTCCTCCCAGCTGAACCTGCCGTTCGATGAGCGGGGCAGCCTCGAGCGTGACGGCGGCTACCAGACCAGCGAGGCTGGCGTGTTCGTCGCCGGGGACGCTGGCCGCGGTCAGTCGCTCATCGTCTGGGCCATCGCCGAGGGCCGTGCAGCGGCCGCCGCCGTGGACCGGTATCTTGAAGGGGAGACACAACTGCCGGCGCCGGTCCGTCCCACGGACCGCGGCATCCTGGTCTGAGGGATCCCCACCGAAAACGAGAACGCGTCCTCGACTGCGCGAGAATCACGGAGCACTGAAGAGCATGAGAAGGGCGAAAATCGTCGCGACCCTCGGGCCGGCGACCTCCAGCTATGACAACATCCGCGCCATCGTCGACGCGGGCGTCGACGTGGCCCGGATGAACCTCAGCCACGGCAGCTACGAGGTGCATGAGGGGGTCTACGCCAACGTTCGGAAGGCTGCGGAGGACGCCGGCAAACCGGTCGCGGTCCTGGTCGACCTCCAAGGCCCGAAGATTCGCCTCGGCAAGTTCGAGGCCGGTCCCTACGAACTCGCCGAGGGCGATATCTTCACGATCACCACCGAGGAAATCATCGGCACCAAGGAGATCTCCTCCACCACGTTCAAGGGGTTGCCCCAGGACGTGAAGCCGGGTGACTTCCTGCTGATCGACGACGGAAAGGTGCGCGTGCGCGTGCTGGAGACCGATGGCACGGCCGTAACCACTGAGGTGGTCGTGGCCGGTCCCGTCTCCAACAACAAGGGCATCAACCTTCCCGGTGTCGCGGTGAACGTGCCCGCGCTGTCCGAGAAGGACGAGGCCGACCTCCGCTGGGGCCTGAATCTGGGCGCCGATCTCATCGCCCTCTCGTTCGTGCGCAACGCGGGGGACATCGAGCGCGTACACGAGATCATGGCCGAGGAGGGCCGTAAGGTCCCCGTCATCGCCAAGATCGAGAAGCCGCAAGCCGTTGACGCTCTGGAGGGCATCATCGAGGCGTTCGACGGCATCATGGTCGCGCGTGGCGACCTGGGCGTCGAGTTGCCGCTGGAGGCGGTGCCGATCGTGCAGAAGCGCGCGGTCGAACTCGCCCGCCGTGCGGCCAAGCCGGTCATCGTCGCGACGCAGATGCTGGAGTCGATGATCTCGAGCCCGGTACCGACCCGCGCCGAGACATCCGACGTCGCTAACGCCGTCCTCGATGGCTCGGATGCGGTCATGCTCTCGGGGGAGACCAGTGTCGGCGAGTACCCGAAGATCACCGTTCAGACGATGGCGAAGATCGTGAAATCGACCGAAGAGCACGGTCTCGACCGGATCGCCCCGCTCGGCACCAAGCCGCGCACGCAGTCCGGCGCGATCACCCTGGCCGCGACCGAGGTGGCGGACTTCGTCGAGGCCAAGTACCTCTGCGTGTTCACCGAGTCCGGCGAGTCGGCCCGTCGCATGGCGCGTCTGCGCAGCAAGATCCGGATCCTCGCCTTCACACCGGAGGAGTCGACCCGTCGCAAGATGGCGCTCTATTGGGGCGTGGAGTCCTTCGTGGTCGACCGGGTCACCCACACCGACCAGATGGTCGCGCAGGTGGACGAGGCGCTGAAGTCCACGGGCCGAGCGGAGAACGGCGACAAGGTGGTCATCATTTCCGGGTCGCCTCCCGGGATTCCTGGCACCACCAACGACATCCGCGTACACCGGGTCGGCGACGTCCTGTGTAGCGAAACGCAGCGAAGGGCCTCGCGCTTCGGGGACCGCTCCCGGCTGTGAGCCCCTCCCTGTGGGCGGACAGTGAGTTCCGTCCCGTTCCGGCTCTCCGCTCAGGGGAGGGACCCGGCCGCCGACTCGAGTTCGGAGCGGGGTTCTTCGCGTTGCGTCGCGAGGGTGACGGCGGCGGCGCACACGATCAGGATGCCGGCGAGCTGGACAGCCGTGAAACGTTCGTCCAGGACGAGCACGCCGAACACGGTCGCGATGACCGGGCCGAGGCTTGTGATCACCGCATACAAACGGGGTCTGATCCGCCGCAGGATGAACGTGTCGAGGCTGTAGGGCACCGCCGAGGAGAGGATGCCGGCGGTCAGCAGCAGACCCGCGACCCGCCAGTCGATGCGCGAGGAGTCCAGCGTGACCAGAGCGATGGGCACGGTCAGGACAGTGGCCACCACGCTCGCAACGCTGAGCCCCTCCAGCCCCGGAAGCCGCATCGCCACCTGCCGGGTCAGCAGGATGTAGGCGGCCCAGGACGCGGCGGCGGTCAGCGCGAGCACGACGCCGAGCGGGTCCATCGCGCCTTCTGTCCCGGTCAGCAGAACGACGCCGGCGGCTGCGGCGAGGGCGCAGCACACATCCAGCGGGCGGCGCGAACCGAAAAGAGCCAGCGCGAACGGGCCGAGGAACTCGATGGTGGCGGCCATGCCGAGCCCCAGCCGGCCGACGGCCTCGTAGAAGCTGAGGTTCATCGCGGACAGCACGACCCCGAGCGTGAGCGCCGGCCAGAGCCGTCGCCAGGTGAGTTCCGTGCGTTTCGGCCGGTAGAACGGCAAAACGGCGACGGCGGTCACGACCTGGTGCACGGCCACCACGACGGGGGAGCCGACGATCGGGATGAGGAGCCCGGCGACTGAGGAACCGAAATTGATGCTGACTTCGTGGCGACCTGGGTGCCGGCCCCGGCGATCACCCGGCTGCGTTGCGAACTCACTCCGCCGAGCTTACTTCCCGTCGCTGACCGGTAGCGCGACCCCTACCCGAATTCCCCGTGCCGACGGGCCGGGGCGGCCCGGCCCGTCGGCTTGTTTGCGAGGACCCCGGTGGACGGGATGGTCCGCTCTATCGGGTCAGCAGATCTTTCCAGGAGAGCAGGTGCTCTACGGCGATCCCGCTGTATCCGTTCAGCCCGGAGAGCCGGGCGCGCACGATCGTCGACTGTCCTTCCAAGGCCGCTGCGGAGTTATCGCCGAAGGTCGCAGCCGAACCACCGGCGACGTCGGGGCTGTCCGCCTCCAGCCCGATCGTGAACGGGATGCGGGCCGCGCTGGCCACCGCGGCGGCGGGGTGGGCGAGGGCGACGATGCCGTCCTCTCCCTCAGCGTGGTCGACGAAGGTGACGATCGCGACAGAGTGGATGTGAGAGAGTAGCTGGCCGAACAGTGTCCCGCCGCTGGGGTCGGGTTTCGTCGCGAGCCACCAGGGCAGGGCGCCGCCGATCGGAACCTTTCCGGCCGCTTGAGCGGCCGCGTCGTACATGTTGCTGAGATCGCCGACGATGGCCGGCAGTTGGCTGTCGGTGGCGTTCACCCAGGGCTCGACATCGAATTGCACGGCGTCGAAGGGGGCAGCTGTGAGGGCTGATCGTGTCCAGGTGGCGGCGAGCTGAGGCTGGCTGGCCCACGATACGTCGCCGCCGAGGGCGGCGACCGTGGTGACGCCCGCGCCATGCAACGCCTTCACCGCGGAGCGGAGCCAGTCGCTGAACGGGCCTTGGTCGGCTGCACACGGGACGGACAGGTAGACCGTTTTCAGCTTGTGGGCGGAGGCGAAGGCCGACAGGGCGCTGGGCTGGAACGCGGGCTCACCCATCCCACGCTCATCTAGCGCCTTGTCGATGGGGTTGCCCCAGGCCACAGGCTTGTGATGCCGGAACCGTTGGAGCCGTCCGTGCGGATTGCGGCCGGGGCAGTGGCGGTGGCAGGAGCACTGCCGAGCAGCAGGGCCGCGATGACAAATCCAGAGAGAGCAGCGGCGAAGAGAGCGAAGCGGTTGTTTGGGACACGACTGTTCTGGACAGGCACGAAACACCCTTTTCCTGAGATCGTTTTACGGATACGAATTGCTGCGGATTCGGGTGTGCATCAGTGCAAGTATGTCAGGATAAAGCTCAGACATCTACTTTGAATTTCCTCAGGTATGTCGGTGCCGCACAAGAGGCCATGAGCCGGTCCCCGCCCGTCCCATCCTCCGGGCGTCGAGGCTGGGAACATGTGTAAGCATGGGACGCGAGCGCAATCTCTTCGGTGGAGGTGTGCCCTTGCAGACCCTGACTCCCCAGGAGATCCGCGATTCGTTCGTCAACTGCTCCACCTCCGAAGCTGCCGATCTCCCGCTGCCGCCCGGTGTACAGTGAGATTCACTGGGAGCGCCGCGAGTACCTCGGACGGCGTGACCCCAGCGTGCCCCAGCGCGGCTATGTCGTCATCCCGGCCGCCGAGCGGACGGTGGGCATTCTGCTGCGTGCGTCGGAGGCGTCCATACGGTCCCACAGGCCGACGATGTGCGGCTGGTGCCAGGACGTCCACTGTGTCCGCGATGTCTATTTCTGGTCTGCCCGCCGCGTCGGCCAGGCCGGCCGCAATGCCGACACGGTCCGCGTTCGTCTGCGGCGCGTTCGAGTGCTGCGAGAACGTCCGCCGCACGCCGCCGCCGCAGTTCGGCGGCTTCGATATCGAGCGTGCGATGCACGAGGGGATCGCCGGACTCGCCGAGCGAGCGCGGCGCTTCGCCGCCATCGTCGTCGGTACACATCTCTGATCCCTCTGACGCGCGGCTGATCTCTGCGTCGTTATTGAGGGGGGTCGTCATTGACGGGGGAGGGCCTGCTGGCTCAATCGCTTGTGCCGCTGGTCATCTGGAAGCACACTTGTGCCTTGCGATGAGGTCGTCTGAGCCGCAGAACGACGAGGAGAAAACCCTGCCTACCAGCCTTCGGGCGCTCCGATCCTACGACCGTTGCATCATTGACCATGCTGGTCGCGAGGAGAGTGGTCTGGTTTCATGACAGGAGGCACTGACTTCGCGGGCACGGTGACTGTGAAGGCGATTGATGGGGCCATCGAGTCCAATCCTTGGGGAGTCCAGGTTGTCAGGCCCTCAACGCCGGACTTCTGTTCGATGTGGCTGGAAGAGCTTCTCAACGGTGGGCGTGTGGTCCGCATACGCCTGCCGTGGCTTCACGGCTTCAGCTGGTCCGTTTAGCCACGCTCGGCGCCTCGTGCTGACAGGTGGCATGCTGCCATCGCCGTTTTGCCATTTTAACCAGCCTTTTTGTGACATGAGAGTGTGGCACATGGGCGTAGCGCGAGAACGGAAGAGACCCCGTGCCTGTGAAAAATGGGGATGGAGGGGTCTCTCGGTTGTGCCGCTGGTGGGATTCGAACCCACACGCCCGTGAAGGACAAAGCATTTTGAGTGCTCCGCGTCTGCCGTTCCGCCACAGCGGCGCACAACAACACAGAAACAATACCGTAGGCTTCTCTGCGTGACTGACCAGGAAACCACCCCCACCGCACCCCACCGCGTTGTCGTCGCGGAAGATGAGTCGCTTATCCGGCTCGACATCGTGGAGATCCTGAGCGACAACGGTTTCGAGGTCGTCGGGGAAGCCGGTGACGGCGAGACCGCTGTCGCGCTGGCGACCGAGCTCCGCCCTGATCTGGTGATCATGGATGTCAAGCTGCCTCAGCTGGATGGGATCTCTGCCGCTGAGCGCCTGTCCAAGGACCAGATCGCTCCCGTCGTGCTGCTGACCGCGTTCAGCCAGAGGGAACTCGTCGAGCGTGCCAGCGAAGCGGGCGCGCTCGCCTATGTCGTCAAACCGTTCACCCCGAACGACCTCCTGCCCGCCATCGAGATCGCCCTTGCGCGCCACCAGCAGATCCTCGCCCTCGCGGCGGAGGTCACCGATATGGTGCAGCGCTTCGAGACCCGCAAGCTCGTGGACCGCGCCAAAGGCCTCCTGAACGAGAAGATGGGCCTCTCCGAGCCCGACGCCTTCCGCTGGATACAGAAAGCCTCCATGGACCGCCGTCTCACCATGCACGACGTCGCCCAGGCCATCATCGAGCAGCTCGCCCCCAAGAAATAGCCAACGATTCCTCCGTTGTTCCGTCGATACGCCGCTCGCAGCGCGGAACAACGGAGGAGCGATGGCGATTTAGCGCTCTTTGATCAGGTTCGTGATGCGGATTGTGGAGCAGCGGCGGCCCTGATCGTCGGTGACGGCGATCTCGTGCGTCGTGAGCGTGCGGCCGAGGTGGACGGGCGTGCAGACGCCCGTGACGTAGCCGGAGGTCGCGGAACGCGTGTGTGAGGCGTTGATTTCGATGCCGACGGCCAGCCGGCCTTCTCCGGCGTAGAGGTTCGCCGACATGGAGCCGAGCGACTCGCCCAGGACCACATACGCGCCGCCGTGCAGCAGGTTGGCCGGCTGCGTGTTACCGGCGACCGGCATGCGCGCCACCGCCCGCTCGATCGTGAACTCGAGCATCTCGATGGCCATCTTCTCGGCCAGCGCGCCGAGCCCCCTCCGCTGAACATACGCGAGCGCGTTCTCGGTCATGCATCGCCCTTTCTCGCCATCGTCGGTCGGCGGCTGGAGTGTCACCGGCGGCTTGTAGGCTGGTCCGGTGTCAGACTCCGAAAAGCCTACCCTTCTCGTGATCGATGGCCATTCGCTGGCGTTCCGGGCCTTCTACGCCCTGCCGGTGGACAGCTTCGTCAATCGCGAGGGGCAGCACACGAACGCCATTCACGGCTTCATCGCGATGCTGATCAATCTGCTGCAGCAGCAGAAACCGACGCACCTCGCGGTGGCGTTCGACGTTTCCCGCGCCTCGTTCCGCACGCGCGAATACCCGGAGTACAAGGGCACCCGTGGCGAGACCCCGCCCGAGTTCGCCGGCCAGGTCCCGCTCCTCGAAGAGGCCCTGCACGCGATGAACATCCAGACCATCGCCAAAGAGGACTACGAGGCCGACGACATCCTGGCCACCCTGGCGCGCCGCGGCGTCGAGGAGGGCTACCGTGTGCTCCTGGTCTCGGGCGACCGAGACACCATCCAGCTCGTCACCGATGAGGTCACGCTGCTCTACCCGAATGTCCGCGGCGTCTCCGAGCTGAAGGTCTACGATCCGGCCGCTGTGCGCGAGCGCTACGGCATCGAGCCGCACCAGTACCCCGAGATCGCGGCGCTGGTCGGTGAGACCAGCGACAACCTGATCGGGATCGACAAGGTCGGCGAGAAGACTGCCGTCAAGTGGGTGCAGCGGTACGGCACGGTCGCGAACATCGTCGCGCACGCCGGCGAGATCACGGGCGTGGTCGGGCAGAATCTCCGCGACCAGCAGGAGAACGCCCTCCGCAACCGCCGCCTCAACAAGCTCCTGGACGATGTGGAGCTGCCTGTCGGCCCGTCAGACCTCGCGCGGCGACCGCTGGACGAGAACGCCGTGCGCGACATCTTCGCGCGCCTGCAGTTCAAAACGCTGCTTGACCGTTTGCTGAAGACCGCTGCCGAGGACGGGATGCTTGAGGGAACGGCCGCCCTCTCCGACACCGGCGACGCGGGTGCGGTGACAGCCCCGCCTGTCCGCGCGTTCGTGGGTGAGGAGCTCGCGCACTGGCTGTCGACGGCGTCCGCGGAGGGCGAGTCCATCGCGGTCCAGCTGGAGGTCGGCCCGGCCGGGCAGCGCGGTCCCTCGCTGGTCGGTTTCGGGCTCGCCTCCGCCACCGAGACTGTCTACGTGCCGTGGGAGGACGGGAGTCACCACGGTGCGGCGCTCACGGAGTGGCTCGCGAGCCCGGCCCGGAAGTGCTTTTTCCACGCCAAACCGCAGTTCAAGACCCTCCTCCGCGCCGGTTTCGCCGTGGACGGCCTCGCGTTCGACACTCGCATCGCCTCCTGGCTCGTGAAGCCGGGATCGGCGCCGCAGTCGCTCGCCGAGCAGGTGTGGGAGGTGCTTGGCGAGACGCTGCCGGTGTCCGACCCGAACCAGCTCGTTCCGCTCGCCGATGCGGTGAGTCCTGCGACCGAAGCCTGGTTCGTCCGGCGCGTCGCAGACGGTCAGGCCACCGCCCTGGACGAGCGCACCCGCGCGGTTCTCGACGAGATCGAGCTGCCCCTGGTCGCCGTGCTCGCCGAGATGGAGCTGAACGGCGTCGCGATCGACGCGGTGGCGCTCACCCGTCTGCGCGATCGGCTCACGGGCAAGGCCAGCGATCTCGCGGCCCGTGCGTACGCGGAGATCGGGCACGAGATCAACCTCGGCTCGCCCAAACAGCTCCAGCAGGTGCTGTTCGAGGAGCTCGGGATGCCGAAGACCCGCTCGACGAAGACCGGCTATTCGACAGACGCAGCCTCCCTCGCCGATCTGCAGGAGAAAAGCCCCCACCCCTTCCTCGGCCTGCTCCTCCAGCACCGCGACGCCACCAAGCTGAAGCAGATCGTGGAGACGCTGGAGCGCTCGGTCACCGGCGACGGCCGCATCCACACCACGTACGACCAGACCGGCACCTCGACCGGCCGGATCTCCTCCAACGATCCGAACCTGCAGAACATCCCGATCCGCACCGAGGAAGGCCGCGAGATCCGCTCGTCGTTCGTCTCGGGCGGCGAGGACGAGACACTGCTGACGGCGGACTACTCGCAGATCGAGATGCGCATCATGGCGCACCTTTCGGACGACCCCGGTCTCATCGAGGCGTTCAACGCCGGCGAAGACCTGCACCGCTTCGTCGGTTCCCGTGTTTTCGGGGTTCCGCCCGAGGAGGTCACCCCGCTTATGCGGACCAAGGTCAAAGCAATGTCCTACGGCCTCGCCTATGGGCTCAGCGCTTTCGGGCTCTCCAAGCAGCTCCGCATCGAAACGTCCGAGGCGCGCGAGCTGATGAACGGCTACTTCGAGCGGTTCGGGGCCGTGCGCGACTACCTCCGCAACGTGGTCGAGCAGGCCCGCCTCGACGGCTTCACCGAGACGATCTTCGGCCGCCGCCGTCCGTTCGCCGACCTCACCTCGACCAACCGCGTGCTGCGTGAGAACGCCGAGCGCCAGGCCCTCAACGCGCCCATCCAGGGTTCGGCGGCCGACATCATGAAGATTGCCATGCTCGGGATCGCCGGCGATATGAGCGACCAGCGGCTCGGCTCGCGGATGCTCCTCCAAGTTCACGATGAGCTCATCTTCGAAGTGGCGCCCGGCGAAGGGGATGCCCTGGAAACGATCGTCCGCGCCCGGATGGTCGGCGCCGCCGACCTCCGCGTGCCCCTCGACGTCCAGATCGGGCGCGGCTCGACCTGGGACTCTGCCGCCCACTGAGCCACCCAGGCGGTCGTTTAGGCTCGGAGCATGGCCAATGCAGACAAGCGCGAGCCCACGCCGGTCGACAGGATCGCGGAGAAGTGGGTCGACACCCAATTGGAGCTGTACCCCGAGTATCACGTCCGGCTCGGCCGGCCTGGCCGCGAGGGCGAATACGGCGACTACTCACCCGCCGGAGCGGAACGGGCCAGTGCGAAGGTCACGGAGACTCTCGCCCGCATCCAGGCCGCGGAGGCCGTCGACGAGGTCGACCGGATCACCAAGCTCGATCTGACCCGTGACCTGCAGCTGCGGATCGAGAAGGACGAGGCGGGCTTCGCTCAGCGCGACCTCAACGTCATCGCATCGCCGGCCCAGGAACTGCGCGACATCTTCGATCTCCTGCCGACGGACACCGAGGAGGACTGGGCTAGCGTCGCGAAGCGCCTGCACAACCTCCCGGCGGCGATGGACGGTTACATCCAGACGCTCCGCAGCGGGATCGCCGCGGGCAATGTCCCGGCCGTCCGCCAGGTGCGCGAGGTTCTCACCCAGGCCAATAAGCAGGCCGCCGGCAGCGGATTCTTCTTCGCGTTCACCGGCGGAGCGAAAGCCGGCGACGCGGAGCTACCCGCTTCGCTGAAGGCAGAGCTGGCCGCCGGTGCCGGGAAGTCCGCCGCTGCCTACGCCGCTCTGGCCACTTTCCTCCGTGACGAGCTCGCGCCGCACGCCCCGGAGAAGGACGCTGTGGGCCGCGAGCTCTACGCGCTCGCTTCCCGCGACTTCCTGGGCGCCACGGTCGACCTCGACGAGACCTACGAGTGGGGCATCGAGGAGCTTGCGCGCATGGCGGCCGAACAGGAGTCCATCGCGAACGAGATCAAGCCCGGCGCGTCCGTGCTTGAGGCGATCGCATTCCTCGACGGCGATGCGAGCCGCAAGCTGCACGGCACGGACGCGCTCCGGACCTGGATGCAGGAGACGAGCGACCGAGCGATCGAGGAGCTCGGCTCGTCCCACTTCGACATCCTTGCGGAGATCCGCCGCCTCGAGTGCATGATCGCTCCGACGCAGGAGGGCGGGATCTACTACACCGAGCCGAGCGACGACTTCGCGCGCGCCGGCCGGATGTGGTGGAGCGTCCCCGCGGGTGTCACCGAGTTCGACACCTGGCGTGAGCTGACGACCGTTTACCACGAGGGCGTTCCCGGACACCACCTCCAGATCGCCCAGGCGATCTGGAACAAGGCGCAGCTGAACTCCTGGCGCCGCATCGCGGGAACCTCCGGCCACGCCGAGGGGTGGGCGCTGTACGCGGAGCGCCTCATGGAGCAGCTCGGCTACCTCGACGACCCGGCCGATCGGCTCGGGATGCTCGACGGCCAGCGCATGCGCGCCGCCCGCGTCGTGCTCGACATTGGCGTCCACCTTGAGAAGCGTCTCCCGGATGGCTCCCGTGCCTGGACCGGCGAGGACGCGTTCGAGTTCCTCGGCCGGAATGTGAACATGAACGCCAGCTTTGTGCGCTTCGAGGTGAATCGCTATCTCGGCTGGCCTGGTCAGGCGCCGTCGTACAAGATCGGTCAGCGTATCTGGGAGCAGTTGCGCGATGAGCGCGCCCGCCGCGATGGTGCCGCGTTCGACATCAAGGCGTTTCACAAGAGGGCGCTGGACATCGGTGGCGTCGGCCTGGACACGCTGACGTCGGCGCTCCTCGATTGACGCTCTCGGGACGACCTCGCCGTCCCGTGCGATCGGCGCGTTCGAGGAATGTCCCCCTTGTCTGCCCGTGCGGCCGGGGAGGGGGCTTCCTCATCGGGCACGGCGTCGGCGCCGAGGCGCGCTGAGGCCACGCCGTGCCGGAACACGGCACATTCCATGAGCTCCGTGTCCGGGCAGACGCCAGCGCTTAAGCGGGGCTCAGCTCCGCGATGTGCTCCCCGAATGGGAACCGGCGCTCCCTGACCTCGCTGGGGTCCAGCTTGCCGCATCCCGCGCCGCCTGGGTAGACTAGACCGTCACTCATGTGACCTTTCTATCCGCCGCCGTTCGCGGAAGACCACACATCGTGTTCGCGTCCGGCCCGAATCCTGTCCATTACGGAGCATTCACTACATGACAACCGCAACGACCGACAAGGCGCCGAAGCAGGTCGCCGTCAACGACATCGGGTCCGCCGAGGACTTTCTTGCCGCGGTCGAAAAGACACTGAAGTTCTTCAACGACGGCGACCTCATCGAGGGCACCGTCGTCAAGATCGACCGGGACGAGGTCCTCCTCGACGTCGGTTACAAGACCGAGGGCGTCATCCCTTCGCGTGAGCTTTCCATCAAGCACGACATCGACCCCAGCGAGGTCGTCGACGTCGGCGACACCGTCGAGGCGCTCGTTCTCCAGAAGGAGGACAAAGAAGGCCGCCTCATCCTGTCCAAGAAGCGCGCTCAGTACGAGCGCGCGTGGGGCGATGTGGAGAAGATCAAGGATGCTGACGGCGTTGTCACCGGCACCGTGATCGAGGTGGTCAAGGGCGGGCTCATCGTCGACATCGGCCTGCGCGGCTTCCTGCCGGCGTCGCTCATCGAACTGCGCCGCGTCCGCGATCTGACTCCGTACCTGGGCCAGGAGATCGAGGCGAAGATCCTCGAACTCGACAAGAACCGCAACAACGTGGTCCTGTCGCGCCGGGCTCTGCTGGAGCAGACCCAGTCCGAGTCGCGCACCACGTTCCTCAACAACCTGTACAAGGGTCAGGTCCGCAAGGGCGTCGTCTCCTCGATCGTCAACTTCGGCGCGTTCGTCGACCTGGGCGGCGTCGACGGCCTCGTACACGTCTCCGAGCTGTCCTGGAAGCACATCGAGCACGCCTCCGAGGTCGTCGAGGTTGGCCAGGAGGTCACCGTCGAGATCCTCGAAGTCGACCTGGACCGCGAGCGCGTCTCGCTGTCTTTGAAGGCAACTCAAGAAGACCCGTGGCAGGTCTTCGCCCGCACCCACGCGATCGGTCAGGTCGCACCGGGCAAGGTCACCAAGCTGGTTCCGTTCGGCGCCTTCGTCCGCGTCGCGGACGGCATCGAGGGTCTGGTCCACATCTCGGAGCTCTCCGGCAAGCACGTCGAGCTCGCCGAGCAGGTCGTGTCGGTCGGCGAAGAGGTCTTCGTCAAGGTCATCGACATCGACCTGGAGCGCCGCCGCATCTCGCTCAGCCTCAAGCAGGCGAACGAGGGCGTCGACCCCGAAGGCACCGAGTTCGACCCGGCTCTCTACGGCATGGTCACCGAGTACGACGAGCAGGGGAACTACAAGTACCCCGAGGGATTCGACGCGGAGACCAACGAGTGGAAGGACGGGTTCGACACCCAGCGCGAGGAGTGGGAGCAGCAGTACGCTGCGGCCCAGGCTCGTTGGGAAGCGCACAAGCGCCAGGTGGCGAAGGGGCTCGAAGAGACCTCTGTCGACGCTGGCAGCGCCTCCTACTCGAGCGAGACCGGCGCTGGTGGCACCCTCGCCGATGACGAGTCGCTCGCGGCTCTGCGCGAGAAGCTCAGCTCCAGCAACTGAGTCCGTCTCTCGCCGTGGGCGGCCGGTCCTTCACAAAGGACCGGCCGCCCACGGCGTTAACCCGCACACCGGTGGACGGGGTACGCTTTTTCTCACCGCGTAGGCTGGCCGGGTGCAGCTGATCGGACTCACGGGCGGGATCGCCTCGGGAAAATCGACCATCGCCTCCCGTCTCGCCGAACTCGGCGCCGCCGTGGTGGATGCCGACCGCATCGCCCGCGAGGTGGTCGAGCCCGGGACCCCGGCCCTGGCTGAGATCCGCCGCGCGTTCGGCGACGGCGTGATCGCCCCAGACGGCACCCTCGACCGGCCCGAGCTGGGCGCGATCGTCTTCGGCGACCCGGCGGCGTTGCGCATTCTCAATGGCATCACGCACCCCGCTGTGCTGCGCGAGTCCACGGCGCGTTTTGAGGCCGCCGCCGTGGCCGATCCCGATGCCATCGTGGTGTACGACGTGCCGCTGCTGGTCGAGTCGGCCAACCGGTACCCGTTCGATCTCGTCGTGGTGGCCCACGCCGATGCCGCCACGCGCGCGCGTCGCCTGTTCGAGCTGCGGGGGATGGACCCCGTCGCGGCCGAACGCCGGATCGGTTCGCAGGTCTCGGACGCGGAGCGTCTGTCCGCGGCTGACCTCGTGATCGACACGGGGGGTACGCTGGAGGAGACCTATCGGCAGGTCGACGCCCTGTGGGCAGGCCTGCGCGGCTGAGCGGTTGCGCGCGGAGCCCATTCCGCTCTAAGCGCAGGCCCGGCCTCAGTGTCGGCGGTCCTTCCTAGACTGGAGGGATGGAACCCACCCGTCTCGTCCGTCCCTTCGAGGTCGTCAGCGAATACCAGCCGAGCGGCGACCAGCCGAAGGCCATCGCCGAGCTCGCCGGCCGCATCACCGCGGGGGAGACCGATGTCGTGTTGCTGGGGGCCACCGGCACCGGCAAGTCGGCGACGACGGCGTGGCTTGTGGAGGCGGTGCAGCGGCCGACCCTCGTTCTCGCCCACAACAAGACGCTCGCCGCTCAGCTCGCGAACGAGTTCCGCGAGCTGCTGCCGAACAACGCCGTCGAGTATTTCGTGTCGTACTACGACTACTACCAGCCCGAGGCGTACGTCCCACAGACGGACACCTTCATCGAGAAAGACTCCTCGATCAACGCGGAGGTGGAGCGGCTGCGGCACTCCACCACCAACTCGCTGCTGAGCCGCCGCGATGTCGTGGTGGTCTCCACCGTCTCCTGCATCTACGGCCTCGGCGCCGCGGAGGAGTACCTGGAGGCGATGGTTGCGCTGCAGGTGGGGCAGAACGTCGGCCGCGACCAGCTCATCCGCCGGTTCGTCGCCATGCAGTACGAGCGCAACGACATTGATTTCTCGCGCGGGAAGTTCCGCGTGCGCGGCGACACAATCGAGATCATCCCGGTCTACGAGGAGCACGCTCTGCGCATCGAGCTGTTCGGAGACGAGATCGAGGCGCTCTACTCGCTGCACCCGCTCACCGGCGAGGTCCTGGCCCGGACGGATGCCGTGTCCGTGTTCCCGGCGACCCACTACGCCGCGAGTCCCGCGACCATACAGCGCGCGATCGGCACCATTCAGACCGAACTGCACGATCGTCTGGTGGAGCTGGAGCGCGAGGGCAAGCTGCTGGAGGCGCAGCGGCTCCGGATGCGCACCCAGTTCGACATCGAAATGATGGAGCAGATCGGCTTCTGCTCCGGCATCGAGAACTACTCGCGCCACATCGACGGCCGTGCGCCGGGGGAGGCCCCGCACTGCCTCCTGGACTACTTCCCCGACGACTTCCTCGTCGTGATCGATGAGTCGCACGTCACCGTTCCGCAGATCGGCGCGATGTACGAGGGCGACGCTTCCCGCAAGCGCACACTCGTGGAGCACGGCTTCCGGCTTCCGAGCGCGATGGATAACCGGCCGCTGCGCTGGAACGAGTTCAAGGAGCGCGTCGGGCAGACCGTCTATCTCTCGGCCACCCCCGGCCAGTATGAGCTGGGCATCGCCGACGGTGTCGTGGAGCAGATCATCCGCCCGACCGGGCTGGTCGACCCGCAGATTCTCGTCAAGCCGACCAAGGGACAGATCGACGACCTCCTCGAAGAGATCCGGGCGCGAGCGGAGCGCGACGAGCGCGTGCTCGTAACCACGCTCACGAAGAAGATGGCCGAGGAGCTCACCGACTTCCTCGCCGAGGCCGGGGTCAAGGTCCGCTATTTGCACGCGGACGTCGACACGCTCCGCCGGGTCGAGCTCCTCACCGAACTGCGCTCGGGTGTTTTCGACGTCCTTGTCGGCATCAACCTGTTGCGTGAGGGGCTCGACCTGCCGGAGGTGTCGCTCGTCGCGATTCTGGACGCGGACAAGGAGGGCTTCTTGCGCTCGTCGACATCGCTCATCCAGACCATCGGCCGCGCCGCCCGGAACGTCTCCGGTGAGGTCCACATGTATGCCGACGTCCTCACCGACTCGATGAAGAAGGCCATCGAGGAGACCAGCCGCCGCAGCGAGCTGCAGGTGGAGTACAACCGCGCCAACGGTATCGACCCCCAACCGCTCCGCAAACGCATCGCCGACATCACCGACATCCTCGCCCGTGAGGAGGCCGACACCGCCAAGATCCTCGCCGGACGGGACCAGAAGCGGAAGAGCCCGACCCCCTCTCTGCGGTCCGGGGGGATCGCGGCGCAGGGTGCGGCCGAGCTCGAGTCGCTGATCGCTGACCTCAACGCTCAGATGCTCGCCGCTGCGGGCGAGCTGAAGTTCGAGCTGGCGGCGCGACTGCGCGATGAACTGTCGGACCTCAAGCGCGACCTGCGGCAGATGGAGAAGGCTGGCCACCTGAGCTGACTCCGCCACGGTCACCGCGCGATGCGCGACGGCAGACGGCCGCCGAGGGGGTCGACAGTTGCCGGCGCTGTGCCATGGTCGACGATGCGGGGTCGCGACATCCTCGTCGATTCCGGCCCATCCCGGCCGCGGAGTGGAGAATCTCCTTCGCCGAGGCTCGATCAGGCTGAGCCGCACGCTTTCAGCAGCGGTCCTTCCGGACGAACCCGTATTGCGCGGCTATCGCTCGGTTTCGGTGTCGAGGTGCGCGAAGGGGGTGGTCGTGGAGGTGGCGCAGGTATCGCATGATGAGGCCGGCTGCGATGAGCGCACAGCCGAGGGGGATCGCGATGAATCGGATCGTGCTGGCCAGAATGCTGATGATCCCAAGCAGGGCCTGTCCGGAGGGCTCGGTGAAGACGACCATGTTGGGGACGATGTCGCCGCTGAGGATGAGGACGACCGCGCCGACGGCTGTGACGATGATCCCAGCCTGGAGGGTGATTTTCGGGGTCCGCTGAGTCATTCGTGGGCTCCTCGTTCGTGTGTCTATGTGTATATCCTCGCGCAGTATTCCCGGATCACGCGGGCGTGGGCGGTGACCATCGCATCGAAGGTTTCCGCCGAGACCCTCTCGGCTTTCAACTCGTCTCCCACGCGTTGGACGATGCCGAGGATGCCCGGGTACGCGTCTTCGCTCCCCTTGGTAAGAGCGGGGACCTCGGCGGGGTCGAACACGGAGGTGTGGACCACGCTGGTAGACGTAAGCGCTGCACATTCCCAGTGCCTCGTGCTCCGGGATCAGAGGCGGCGATGTGTTCAGGGTCACGGTCGGTTCTGGTGCCGGGGCGCCCAGTTCGCGCGCGAGCTCGCGCAGCTTCACGGGAGATCCAGTGGCGTACCAGTTTTTTCCGACGATGATTTGGTTCTCGGCGCTGATCGTCGGTGCTAGGTCCGGCAAAACATGTCCGCTTCGAGTGTCTGGCTGTCGTCGCAGCGGAGCTGGGCGGAAATGGCGGCGACGTTGTCAAGCTCAAGGCGCTCGCGCGTTAATGCCGGTGTGCAACTGGTCAAAAGGATGGTGACGAGCGCGAGGCTCGGTGCGAGTGCGGTGCGGATTCGTGCTGGCCCCGAGCGGGTCCGATGTCTTCTCACTGGAAGACAAGAGCCGTTCCGGTCGCGCCGATGGATTGGGCCTTCACCTTGGAGACGGTGACGACGTTTCCGATCGTGATGCTTTTTGAACGCTGTCCGAGGCCCACCGCGTCTCCACGCGGAACGAGTAGAGCACTTTGCCCGTTTTCAGGTCCTGCAGGTAGAACATGTTGTTCGTGTCACCACAGCGTGCGCCGAACCCGATAGGATCGAACAAAACTTCGAACGGTGTGTCGGGTTCGAGCAGCTGTGCGTGGGTGCGCGCTGGGCGAACAAAGGTCGCGGCCCCAGGGAATAAGCGGAGAATGGAACGAGTGAGCACTCAGGGTACCGGCAACATCGGCAAGGTCACGGGTTCGCATCTCAGTGTGCGCGGAGCGCGAGTACACAACCTGAACAATGTGGATCTGGAGATTCCGCGCGATTCGATGGTCGTGTTCACGGGCCTCTCCGGATCGGGGAAGTCCTCGCTGGCGTTCGACACGATCTTCGCGGAGGGACAGCGCCGCTACGTCGAGTCGCTTTCGGCGTACGCGCGCCAGTTTCTCGGCCAGGTGGACCGTCCGGATGTGGATTTCATCGAGGGGCTCAGCCCGGCGGTGTCGATCGACCAGAAATCCACGAACCGCAACCCGCGTTCGACGGTCGGGACGATCACCGAGATCTACGACTACATGCGGTTGCTCTGGGCGCGTATCGGCGTGCCGCACTGCCCGGTCTGCGGCGAGAGGATCCAGCGGCAGACGGTGCAGCAGATCGCCGACCAGCTGATGGAGTTAGAGCCGGGCACCCGGTACATGGTCGTCAGCCCCGTCGTCTCCCAGAAGAAGGGCGAGTTCGTCGACCTCTTCAAGGAGCTGGCGGCCAGCGGCTATTCACGAGCGCTGGTGGACGGCGAACCCGTGCAGCTGAGCGACCCGCCCGCCCTCAAGAAGCAGTACAAACACGACATCTCGGTCGTGGTGGACCGCCTGGTGGCAGGCCCCGACATCCTGGGACGGCTCACCGACTCGCTGGAGACCGCGCTGCGGCTGACGGAGGGGGTGGTGCAGGTCAATTTCGTCGACCGTGAGGGTCCGGAGGCGTGGCAGAGCTTCTCCGAGAAGCTCTCCTGCCCGAACGGGCACCCCCTCCAGCTGACCGAGATCGAGCCGCGGACCTTCTCGTTCAACGCTCCGTTCGGCGCGTGCCCGGAGTGCTCGGGCCTCGGCATCCGGATGTCCGTGGACGACGACCTGCTCCTCGGCGACGAAAACTTGAGCATTGCCGAGGGGGTCATCGTCCCCTGGACGACGCAGGGCAAGGGCCTCTTCAGCTACTACGAGAAGCTGCTCGACGGCCTGGCGCGGGACCTCGAGTTCTCGCTCACAACGCCGTGGAGAAAACTGTCGCAGAGCGTGCGGGAGGCCGTGCTGCACGGCGACAACTTCGACGTCAAGGTGCGGTGGAAGAACCGCTACGGCCGCGAGATGTCCTACACCTCCGGTTTCGAGGGCGTGGTGCCCTACATCGAGCGCCAGTACCTGCAGGCCGAGACAGACACGCAGCGCGCCCGGTGGGCCGAGTATCTGCGCGAGGTGCCGTGTCCCGTCTGCAAGGGGAAGCGCCTGAAGCCGGAAGTGCTCGCCGTGCTCATCCACGGCAGCTCCATCGCCGACGCGGCCGAGCTGAGCCTCGGCGACGCGCGTGGCTTCATGGAGAAGCTGCGCCTGACCGAGCGCGAGCAGAAGATCGGCGCCCAGGTGCTGCGCGAGATCAAGATCCGGCTCGACTTCCTCATCCAGGTCGGGCTCAGCTACCTCGACCTCGCACGGGCGGCGGCGACGCTCTCCGGCGGCGAGGCGCAGCGCATCCGCCTGGCGACTCAGATCGGCTCCGGACTGACGGGCGTGCTGTACGTGCTCGACGAGCCGAGCATCGGGCTGCACCAGCGCGACAACCGTCGGCTCATCGACACGCTCGTCGCTCTGCGCGACCTCGGCAACACGCTCATCGTGGTCGAGCACGACGAGGACACGATTCGCACCGCGGACTGGATCGTGGACATCGGCCCCGGCGCGGGCGTGAACGGCGGGCACGTCGTCCACTCGGGCTCCTATTCCGATCTCGTGGAGAACACCGCTTCCCTGACCGGAGATTACCTCTCCGGACGCCGCGAGATCCCCGTTCCGCCGAAGCGCCGCACGATCGACAAGAAGCGGATGCTGAAGGTCGTGGACGCCACAGCCAACAACCTCCAGAAGGTGACTGTCGACTTCCCCCTCGGAGTGTTCGTCGCGGTGACCGGCGTCTCCGGCTCGGGTAAATCGTCGCTTGTGAACGACATCCTCTACCGCGTGCTGGCGAACAAGCTCAACGGCGCACGCAAGCTGCCGGGAAAGCACCGCACGGTGACCGGGCTCGACAACCTCGACAAGGTCGTCCACGTCGACCAGGCTCCGATCGGCCGCACCCCGCGCTCGAACCCGGCGACCTACACCGGGGTGTTCGATCGCATTCGGACCCTCTTCGCGGAGACGCCGGAGGCGAAGATGCGCGGGTATCTGCCGGGCCGGTTCAGCTTCAATGTCAAGGGCGGGCGCTGCGAGGCCTGCTCGGGCGACGGCACGATCAAGATCGAAATGAACTTCCTGCCCGATGTCTACGTGGCGTGCGAGGTGTGCGGGGGAGCGCGCTACAACCGCGACACCCTCTCGGTCCACTACAAGGGCAAGAGCATCGCCGAGGTGCTCGACATGCCCATCAGCGAGGCGGCTGAGTTCTTCGAGCCGATCTCGGCCATCCATCGCTATCTCAAGACGCTGGTGGAGGTCGGGCTCGGCTATGTGCGGCTCGGCCAGAGCGCGACCACCCTCTCCGGCGGCGAGGCGCAGCGCGTCAAGCTCGCGACCGAGTTGCAGCGCCGGTCGAACGGGCGCAGCGTCTACGTCCTCGACGAGCCGACGACGGGCCTGCACTTCGAGGACGTCCGCAAGCTCCTGCTGGTGCTGAACGGCCTGCTGGACAAGGGCAACACCGTGATCACCATCGAACACAACCTCGACGTCATCAAATCGGCCGACTGGATCATCGACATGGGTCCCGAGGGCGGCGCGGGCGGCGGCACGGTCGTGGCGACCGGGACGCCCGAGCAGGTCGCGGACGCACCGGGCAGCCACACCGGGCACTTCCTCAAGGAGATCCTGCGGGGCGAGGCGTCGGCCGCGCGGGGCGCCGCTTAGGATTCCCTCCGTGGCAGACACCGTCAGCTACCGGCCCAAGGCTGGTGAGATCCCGACCCAGCCGGGCGTGTACCGCTTCCGCGACAAGACGCGCCGCGTGCTCTACGTCGGCAAGGCGAAGAACCTGCGCGCGCGGCTGAGCAACTACTTCCAGCCCTTGCGCAGCCTGCACGAGCGCACCCGGCGCATGGTCACGACCGCCGCGAGCGTCGAGTGGACCGTCGTGGGCAGCGAGTTCGAGGCGTTGCAGCTGGAGTACACCTGGATCAAGGAGTACAACCCGCCGTTCAACGTGCAGTTCCGGGACGACAAATCTTATCCGTACCTGGCGGTGACGCTCGGCGAGCGCATCCCGCGGGTGCTGGTGACGCGCAACCGGATCGCGAAGGGCGCGCGCTACTTCGGCCCATACACGAAGGTGTGGGCCATCCGCGACACGGTGGACCTCATGCTCAAGGCGTTCCCGGTCCGCAGCTGCTCGGACGGCGTGTACCGCCGAGCGGAGCTCACCGGCCGGCCCTGCCTGCTCGGAGACATCGGCAAGTGCGCCGGCCCCTGCGTGGGCCGGGTGACGCCGGAGGAGCATCGGAGGCTGGCCGAGGACTTCGTCTCCTTCATGGCGGGCGACGACAGCAAGCACATCCGTGACCTGACGGAGAAGATGAAGCAGGCAGCGGGCACGATGGACTACGAGGCAGCCGCGCGGCATCGCGATGCGATCCAGGCCCTGGAGGCCGCGATGGGCAAGAGCGCCGTCGTGCTCCAGGACAACGTCGACCTCGACGCTTTCGGCATCGGCCACGACGAGCTCGCCGCGGCCGTGCAGCAGTTCATCGTCCGGGGCGGACGCATCCGCGGTGTGCGCAGCTGGGTGGTCGACAAGGAGCTGGATGTCGAACTCGGGGAGCTGATCGAGACCGTCATGCAGAACGCCTACGAGGGAGCGGATGCGCCACCGCGGGAGATCCTGGTGCCCGTTCTCCCAGACGATGCCGCCGAGCTGGGGCAGTGGCTCACCGGCCGCCGGCACGAGAACAGCGGCGGTGGCGTCAGCGACCCGGCGGCGACCCGTGGCCGGCTGAGCGGGCGGGTCGAGCTCAAGGTGGCCCAGCGCGGCGACAAGGCCGCCCTCGCGCAGACCGCGGAGATGAACGCGAAGAACGCGCTCATCCTCTACAAGACCCGCCGCAGCTCCGACTTCGTCGCGCGGTCGAAGGCGTTCAGCGATATCCAGGACGCTCTCGGGATGGAGGACGCTCCGCTCCGCATGGAGTGCTACGACGTCTCCCACTTGAGCCGGACGAACATCGTGGCGTCGATGGTCGTGTTCGAGGACGGTCTGCCGCGCAAAGATCAGTACCGTCGGTTCAGCATCCCCGAGTCGGCCGACGACACCGAATCCATCTACCAGGTGATCTCACGGCGGCTGGCTTACCTGCGTAAGGAGCCGCCCGTCGAGGCGCTCACCCCAGCGAACGGCCACGACCTGGCGACCGACCTGGACGCGGAGGCCGTCGAGGCTGCGGAGAGGCGTCGCAAGAAGTTCGCGTACCCGCCGAACCTCCTCATCGTCGATGGCGGCCAGCCGCAGGTGGCCGCCGCCCGCCGTGCGCTGGAGGAGTCCGGTGTGTCCGGCGTCCACCTGGCCGGGATCGCCAAACGCCTGGAAGAGGTCTGGCTGCCCGGCTCGGACTTCCCCGTCATCCTGCCCCGCAACAGCGACGCGCTGTTCCTGATCCAGCGCATCCGCGACGAGGCGCACCGGTTCGCGATCACCTACCAGCGCTCCCGGCGGAAGCGCGATATCACGACCGTGTTGGGGGAGATCCCGGGACTCGGCCCCGCGCGCGTGAAGGAGCTGCTGAAGCATTTCGGTTCGGTTGCACAGCTGAGGAAGGCGGCGCCCGAGGAGATCGCCGAGGTGCGCGGCGTCGGCCTGAGGCTCGCGGCGGCGGTGTTCGAGCGGCTCGCGGACCGCTGAGGCCGCCGCCGGGAGCACGGAATGGACATCGTGGCCGCCGCGTTCACTCAGTAGGCTGGGGGGCAGGCCCGCGAAGAAGGAGCATCCGTGACGAGCGACGTCGAGACCACCGCCGAGCAGCAAGAAGTGCTGATCGTCACCGGAATGTCAGGGGCGGGCCGCTCCACGGTCGCGAACGCCCTGGAAGACCTCGACTGGTACGTGGTCGACAATCTCCCGCCGCAGATGCTCCGTCCGCTCATCGAACTGGCCAATCGGGCCGAGTCGGGACTGCCGCGCATCGCGGCCGTGGTGGATGTGCGCGGCCGCAACTTCTTCGCCGACCTGCAGGAGATGATCCAGTCCCTGCGCGAGGGCACGAAGGTGCGCGTCCTGTTCCTGGAGGCCGCGGACGTCACCCTGGTCCGGCGCTTCGAGCAGGTGCGCCGGCCGCACCCGCTGCAAGGGAACGGCACACTCCTCGACGGCATCACCGCCGAACGCGCCCGGCTGCGTGAGATCCGCGAGTCCAGCGACATCATCGTGGACACGAGCGACCTCAACATCCACCAGCTCGCCACCAGAATCACCGACATCTTCGCGGACGAGAACACCGCTGACGTCCAGGTCACCGTCATGAGCTTCGGCTTCAAGTATGGTCTCCCCGCGGACGCCGACCTCGTGGCCGACGCCCGGTTTCTGCCGAACCCGTTCTGGAAGCCGGAGCTCCGGCCGTACACGGGTCTCGACGAGGTCGTCCGGAACGACGTCTTGCAGCAGAACGGCGCCGAGGAGTTCATCGAGAGCTACCTCGAGGCGTTGCGGCCGATTTTCGCCGGATATCAGCGGGAGAACAAGCGGCACGCCACGATCGCGGTAGGCTGCACAGGAGGGAAGCACCGTTCGGTCGCGATTGCCGAAGAGCTCGCTGCACGGTTGAGGAGTCTTCCCGGTCTCGCAGTGAGCATCAAACACCGCGACCTGGGTCGTGAATGACGCCGGCCGCCTCCCCCACGGTGTGACCCGCGCCGCCCCACAGAAAAGGAATCCGATTGGCTCTCACCGCCGATGTCAAAGACGAGCTCACGAAGGTCGAGGTCAGCAAGACCACCGTCCGGGCCGCTGAGCTGGCCACCATCCTCAGGTTCTCCGGCGGACTGCACCTGATCGGCGGCCGGATCGCGGTCGAAAGCGAGCTCGACACCCCCGAACTGGCGCGCCGTGTGCGCAAGGACCTCGCGGAGCTGTACGGCGTTCGCGGCGTCGTCTCGGTGATCTCGACTTCCGGTGTGCGCCGCGCCAGCCAGTACCTCGTCCGCGTGCTCGACGGGGGCGAGACGCTCGCCCGGCAGACCGGCCTGCTCGACGCGCACCGCCGGCCGATCCGAGGCCTCCCGAACCGCCTGACCACCGGCTCCCGCGAGGAGCTGGCCGCGGTGTGGCGTGGCGCTTTCCTCGCGAGCGGCTCGCTGACCGACCCGGGCCGTTCCGCAGCGCTGGAGGTTACCTGCCCGGGCAACGAGGCCGCGATGGCGCTCGTGGGCGCCGCCGGCCGGATCGGTGTGGCGGCCAAGGCCCGGGAGGTCCGTGGCGTGCATCGCGTCGTCATCCGCGACGGCGAGGCGATCAGTGCGATGCTCGTCCAGATGGGCGCGGCGCAGACGGTCTCCAATTGGGAGGAGCTGCGCCAGCGCCGCGAGGTGCGGGCGACGGCGAACCGTCTGGTCAACTTCGACGACGCCAACCTCCGCCGTTCGGCTCAGGCCGCCGTCGCCGCCTGCGCGCGAGTGGAGCGGGCCCTGGAGATCCTCGGCGACGACATCCCGGAGCACTTGCAGTATGCCGGACGGCTGCGCCTCGCCCACCGCGACGCGAGCCTGGACGAACTCGGTCACTACGCCGATCCGCCCATGACCAAGGATGCTGTGGCCGGCCGCATCCGCCGTCTCCTGGCGATGGCCGACAAGCGCGCGTCGGATCTGGGCGTCCCCAGCACGGAGGCCAGCCTTCCCGCCGACTTCGATGAGGTGTAGCCCCCCGGGAAGCAACCCGCGGCAGCCGGTGTTGCTCTCACTAGACTGGCAAAGTCGCTCGAATCAATTGGAGATGAGTAATGGCTGACTACACGCTCGCCGATCTTCCCTATGACTATTCGGCTCTCGAGCCGAACATCAGCGGTCGGATCATGGAGCTCCACCATGACAAGCACCACAAGACCTATGTCGACGGTGCGAACACCGCGCTCGCCCAACTCGCCGAGGCCCGCGATGCGGACAACCTCACTTACGTGAACAAACTGCAGAAAGACCTCGCCTTCAACCTGGCCGGTCACGTCAACCACACGGTTTTCTGGAACAACCTCTCGCCGGAAGGGGGGGACAAGCCGGACGGCGAACTTGCCGCGGCGATCGACGAGTTCTTCGGATCGTTCGACAAGTTCCGCGCCCATTTCACCGCGTCGGCGCTCGGCATCCAGGGCTCCGGCTGGTCGATCCTCGCCTGGGATTCGCTCAGCCAGAAGCTCATCATCGAGCAGTTGTACGACCACCAGGCCAACCTCGCGGCGGCGACCGTCCCCCTGCTCCTGATCGACATGTGGGAGCACGCCTTCTACCTCGACTATGTCAATGTGAAGGCGGATTACGTCAAGGCGTTCTGGAACATCGTCAGCTGGGCCGATGTTGGCCAGCGCTTCGTCCGGGCGCGCCAGAGTACCTCGGGTCTGCTGGTACTCTCATAGCGGAGAGGCGTTCCGGGAAGGTGCCTCCCGGGACGCCGTCGTCCGCTCACCACACACCACATCGCGCCTCCGGCGCCCCTTTCAAGCAAACGGGAGACATCTGTGTCCGTCAAGATCGGTATCAACGGGTTCGGTCGCATCGGTCGTAATTACCTTCGCGCGGCCCTCGCCAAGGGCAGCGGCGTCGAGATCGTCGCGGTGAACGACCTCACCGACAACAAGACGCTCGCCCACCTGCTCACGTACGACTCGACCACCGGACCCTTGGATACCACGGTCCACCTCGACGGCGACAGCATCGTCGTGAACGGCAAGCCGATCAAGGTCCTTGAGGAGCGCGACCCGGCCAACCTCGGCTGGGGCGACCTCGGCGTCGACATCGTCGTCGAGTCGACCGGCCGCTTCACCAAAGCCGCCGACGCCAGGAAGCACCTTGAGGCCGGCGCCAAGAAGGTCATCATCTCGGCCCCCGCGAGCGGTGAGGACGGCACCTTCGTCCTCGGCGTGAACGAGGAGAGCTATGACCCGGCGAACCACCACATCATCTCGAACGCTTCGTGTACCACGAACTGCCTTGCGCCGCTCGCGAAGGTATTCAACGACGCCTTCGGCATCGAGCGCGGCTTCATGATGACCGCTCACGCCTACACGGCGGACCAGAACCTCCAGGACGGCCCGCACAGCGACCTGCGTCGCGCCCGCGCCGCCGCGGTGAACATCGTCCCCGCGTCGACGGGCGCCGCCAAGGCCATCGGGCTGGTGCTGCCGGACCTGCAAGGCAAGCTGAGCGGCTCATCCTACCGCGTTCCGGTCCCCGTCGGCTCGATCGTCGACCTCACGCTCATCACGGGCCGTGACGACCTGACTGTCCAGGAGATCAACGCGGCCTACGCCGCTGCGGCCGCCGAAGGCCGGCTCGCCGGCATCCTCCAGTACACGGAGGACCCGATCGTCTCCAGCGACATCCAGGGCAACGCGCATTCCTCGATCTTCGACTCCGAGCTCACCAATGTCAGCGGCAACCTGGTCAAGGTCTCGAGCTGGTACGACAACGAGTGGGGCTACTCCAACCGTCTGGTCGACCTGACCGAGTACGTCGCCGAGCGTCTCTGACGGCCGGGGTCGTCCGTGGCGCTTCGCACCCTCGACTCACTCGGTTCGCTCGCGGGCAAGCGCGTCGTCGTCCGCTGTGATCTGAACGTCCCCCTGAAGGACGGGAAGATCACGGACGACGGCCGTGTGCGCGCGTCCATCCCCACCCTCCACGCTCTCATCGCCCAGGGCGCGAAGGTCGCGATCGTCTCGCACCTGGGCCGCCCCGAGGGCGCGCCCGATGCGCAGTACAGCCTGGCTCCGGTCGCCCAGCGGCTCTCCGAGCTGCTGGGCAAGCCGGTGACCTTTGCCAGCGACACCGTCGGCGCCGGTGCGGCGGAGGCCGTCTCCGGACTGGAGGACGGCGATGTCGCTCTGCTGGAGAACCTCCGGTTCAACCCGGGGGAGACCAGCAAGGACGAGGGCGAGCGTGAGGCGTTTGCCGCCGAGCTCGCCGCGTTCGGCGACGCCTTCGTCTCCGACGGCTTCGGCGTCGTCCATCGCAAGCAGGCGAGCGTCTACGAGCTGGCCAAGGCGCTCCCGAGCGCCGCGGGCGCGCTCATCGCGACCGAGCTCGACGTGCTCGACCGCCTCACCGAGAACCCTGAGCGGCCCTACACGGTCCTGCTCGGCGGCTCGAAGGTGTCGGACAAGCTCGGCGTCATCGGCCACCTGCTGCCGCGCGTCGACTCGCTGCTCATCGGCGGCGGGATGCTGTTCACCTTTCTCGCCGCGCTCGGCCACCGGGTCGGCTCCAGCCTCCTCGAGGCGGACCAGATCGGCACCGTCAAGGGCTACCTGGAGCAGGCGAAGCAGCTGGGCGTGGAGATCGTGCTGCCGCGAGATGTCGTTGTCGCCTCCAGGTTCGGCGTGGATGCGGAGCACCTCGTTCGTCCCGTCGACCGCATCGAGGACACCGGGTGGGGCACCTCTGGTCTCGGTCTGGACATCGGACCGGAGACCGCAGAGGTGTTCTCGGAGCGCATCCGCGCTGCGCGCACGGTGTTCTGGAACGGCCCGATGGGCGTGTTCGAGCTGGCCCCGTTCGCGGCCGGAACCAAGGCCGTGGCGCAGGCGCTCACCGAGGTCGACGGCCTCGGCGTCGTCGGGGGCGGTGACTCGGCCGCGGCGGTTCATGCGCTCGGCTTCTCGGACGACCAGTTCGGGCATATTTCTACCGGTGGCGGTGCGAGCCTCGAATTCCTTGAGGGCAAGCGCCTGCCGGGTCTGGAGGTTTTGGGTTGGTAGCAGTGAACGAGGCCGGAACGTCGAGTGTGCGGCGTGTGCCGCTCATCGCCGGCAACTGGAAGATGAACCTCGATCATCTCCAGTCCATCGCGGTCGTGCAGAAGCTCGCCTGGACGCTCAAAGACGCCGGTCACGATTTCGGCGCGGTCGAGGTGGCGGTCTTCCCGCCGTTCACCGATCTGCGCAGTGTCCAGACGCTGGTCGCGGCCGACAAGCTTCCGATCGCGTTCGGCGGCCAGGACGTCTCCGAACATGACTCGGGCGCTTACACCGGCGAGATCGCTGCGTCGTTCCTCGCGGCACTCGAGGCCCGCTATGTGATCATCGGCCACTCGGAGCGGCGCACCCTGCACAACGAGACCGATGAGCAGGTCGCGGCGAAGACCGCGCAAGCGGTCAAGAACGGCATCTCGCCGATCGTCTGCGTCGGTGAGACGGCCGAAGACCTGGAGAAGCACGGCGCGAGCGCCGTTCCGGTCGCCCAGCTGCGTGCGGCCCTCGCAGGCATCGACTCGGCGGCGGACTTTGTCGTCGCGTACGAGCCCGTCTGGGCCATCGGCTCGGGCCAGGCGGCGACGCCGGAGCAAGCCGAGCAGGTCGCCGCGGCGCTCCGCGCTGTGATCGCGGAGGCACTGGGCGATGAGGTCGCGGCGAAGACCCGCATCCTCTACGGCGGTTCGGTGAAGTCGGGTAACATCGCCGGCTTCATGCGCGAGACGAACGTGGACGGTGCTCTCGTCGGCGGTGCGAGCCTCGATGTCGCCGAGTTCGCCGCGATCATCCGGTACCAGAAGCACGTGATCTGACGCGGCTGACCGTTATACTGGTCCTTGGTTTTCGTCGGGCACGGTCCGGCGCAGTGAAAGGGAAAGCGTGCAGATTCTCCAGGTCGTCCTGCAGGTGCTGCTGGGTATCACCAGCCTCCTGCTGACGCTGCTCATTCTGTTGCACAAGGGTCGTGGCGGCGGTCTCTCCGACATGTTCGGTGGGGGCGTCACCTCCAACCTCGGTGCGTCGGGGGTCGCGGAACGGAACCTCAACCGGATCACCGTCATCCTGGGCCTCATCTGGATCGTGTGCATCGTGGTCCTCGGTCTCATAACCAAGTTCAGCGCCTGACGGCGCACCCTTTTCACCAGAGGAGTATCAGTGGCATCCGGAGGAAGCGCCATTCGCGGTTCGCGTGTCGGTGCGGGCCCGATGGGGGAGCAGGACCGCGGTTTCCACGCGGACCGCATCGCCATCTCGTATTGGGACGCGCTCGGAAACGAGACCGTGCGCTATTTCGCGGCGAACCTGCCGGACGAAGAGATCCCGGAGGTCATCGATTCGCCGTCGACCGGTTTGCCGGCCGGCCGCGACAAGGATAACCCGCCGTCGGTCGCCAAAGCCGAGCCGTACAAGACGCACCTTGCCTATGTGAAGGAGCGTCGTTCGGAGGAAGAAGCGGAGCAGCTTCTGGAGGACGCGCTGAACCAGCTTCGCGCCCGCCGCGGGAAGCTCACCAGCACCTGACACTGCGCGAGACCACGAAGCCCCCGCCGGTCGGTTCAGAACGAACCGACCGGCGGGGGCTTCCTTTTCGCAGCCCGGGCTAGTAGCTCGGTGCGATGAGGTTTTCGGGGACCTCCACGGCGGCATCCAGGTCCACGAAGAACACGGTGCGTTTGCGGCCTTTGGCGCCCGCGACCGGCACCTCAGTGTAGCTCGCACCCGCGAGGGCGAGGCCGAGGGCGCTTGCTTTGTCGCTGCCGGCGAGCACCAGCCAGATCCGGTCCGAAGCGTTGAGCACCGGGCGGGTCAGGCTGAGGCGCTGCGGCGGCGGCTTGGGCGCCTCGCGCTCAGCGATCACCGTTGCCTCCGTCTCGCGGATGCCGGGGCGGTCGGGGAACAGCGAGGCGATGTGGCCATCGGGTCCGACACCGAGGAAGGTGATGTCAAACTTCGGGAAGAGCTCGCCGTCGGGAGCGAAGGCTTCCAGCTCCGCCGCGAACACGCGCACGGCCTCGTCGATGTCCGGAATGTCGTCCTCGGCCGGGAACGGGTGGATGTTCTCCGCAGGCACGTCCAGATAGTCGAGGAGCGCCTCGCGCGCCTGGCGCTCGTTCCGATCCCGGCTCTCGCGCTCGACGAAGCGTTCGTCGCCCCACCAGAAATGCACCTTCGACCAGTCGATCGTGTCGCGGGCGAGGGAGGCATTCACCGCCTCGAGTACCGCGATGCCCATCGCGCCGCCGGTGAGAGCGATATTGGCCTCGTTCCGATCGTCCAGGATGTCGATCGTCTTGGTGAGGAACCGCGCCGCCACCGAGGCCGTCAGGGCCTCCTTGTCGGGGTGGACAAGAACCCGTCGTTCGTTCGTCATGCTGTCGTGCCCGCTCCTTCGTCCGGGGTCCCGAGAAGACCGAGACCCTTCGTGATCACCTCGCCGTAGAGGTCGTCCGGGTCCAGCCTACGCAGTTCTTCCGCGAGGCAGTCCCGGAGGCTGCGGCGGGGCAGCGCGAGGTCGTGGCTGGGCTGACCGGGCTGGGAGAGACGCGCCACGTTCGGCGCCTCGCGCTCCAGCTCGATCGTGCCGGACGACCGCTCCATCTGGACGCCGTGGATGCCGCTGGAGCCGACCGCGCGCGAAGCGAGGTCGTACTGCACCGGAATCCGCAGCTGCAAGCGCAACCACGCGGCGAGGAGGAGGGTGGAGGGGGAGTCGGCTGCCCCGGCCACCTCAACGCCCTGGATGGGCTCGTACGGCGGCTGGTCGAGAACAGCGGCCAGCTGGGCCCGCCACAGGGTGAGACGGGTCCAGGCGAAGTCGGTGTCGCCCGGCGCATAGGTCTCGGCCAGGCGGGCGAGCGCCTCCTGCGGGTTCGGCTGCGCGGAGGCATCCGTGATCCGGCGGGTGGCGATGCGTCCGAGAGGCGAGTACGAGACCTTCGCGGGTGCGATGCCGGGCCACCAGACGACGACCGGGGCGTCGGGGAGAAGCAGGCCAGTGACCAGTCCCTCTTCGTCGCTTGCGGTCTCGCCGTAGGCCCGGAGCACGATGACCTCGCTCGCACCGGCGTCACCGCCGACGCGGATCTGGGCGTCCAGCCGGCCATCGTCGTTCGCGGAGCGCTTCTCTTCGGTCGAGACCACGATGACGCGCATCGGGTGCTCGCGGGAGGCGTCGTTGGCGGCCTCGATGGCCTCCTCCTCCTGGCCCAGATGGGTGGCGATGATCAGGGTCAGGACCCGCCCGAGGGCGACCGCGCCGCCCTCTTCGCGAATCTTGACCAGTGTCTTCGAGATGTTGCTGGTGGTGGTGTCGGGAAGATCGACGATCACGGGCGTCTCCAAACGCGGCCGTCGCGAGCGAGCAGCTCGTCGGCCGACTTCGGGCCCCAGGTTCCGGGGCGGTACTGCTCGGGCTGGCCCTGCGTGGCCCAGAACTCCTCGATCGGGTCCAGGATCTTCCAGGACAGCTCGACCTCCTCGTGGCGGGGGAAGAGCGGCGGATCGCCGAGCAGCACATCGAGGATGAGCCGTTCGTAGGCCTCGGGGCTCGCTTCGGTGAAGGCGTGGCCGTAGCCGAAGTCCATGCTGACATCGCGCACCTGCATCCCGGCGCCGGGCACTTTGGAGCCGAAGCGGATCGTGACGCCCTCGTTCGGCTGGACGCGGATCACGAGTGCGTTCTGGCCGAGCGCGCTGGTCTGAGACTCCGCGAAGAGCTGCTGCGGAGCGCGTTTGAACACGACCGCGATCTCGGTGACACGGCGGCCGAGTCGTTTCCCGGCGCGCAGGTAGAACGGGACGCCCGCCCAGCGCCGGGTGCCGATGTCGAGCTTGATGGCTGCGTAGGTCTCGGTGGCGGAGCGCGGGTTCATCCCATCCTCCTCCAGGAATCCGACGACCTTCTCACCCCCCTGCCAGCCGCTGGAGTACTGCCCGCGAGCGGTCGCCTTCCCCAAGTCCTCCGGCAGGCGGACTGCGGCGAGGACCTTCTCTTTCTCGGTGCGGAGGTCCGTCGCGTCGAACGAGATGGGCTCTTCCATCGCGGTGAGCGCGAGGAGCTGCAACAGGTGGTTCTGGATGACGTCCCTGGCCGCTCCAATGCCGTCGTAGTAGCCGGCCCGGCCGCCGACGCCGATGTCCTCCGCCATCGTGATCTGAACGTGGTCGACGTAGTTGGCGTTCCAGATCGGCTCGTACAGCTCGTTCGCGAACCGTAGCGCCAGGATGTTCTGAACCGTCTCTTTGCCGAGGTAGTGGTCGATGCGGAACACCGAGTCCGGCGGGAAGACGGACTCGACAACGTGGTTCAGTTCGCGCGCGGTCGTCAGGTCGGAGCCGAACGGCTTCTCGATGACGACGCGACGCCATCCCGTGCCGGACTGGTCGGCGAGACCCGATGTGCGCAACTGCTCGGTGACGAGCGGGAACGCCTTCGGTGGGATCGAGAGGTAGAACGCGTGGTTGCCCATCGTGCCACGCTCTTCGTCCAGCGATTCGACGGTCTCCTTGAGGCGCCGGAACGCCTCGGCGTCGTCGAACTCGCCGGGGACGAAGCGGATGCCCTGGGTGAGCTGCTTCCAGACGTCGTCGTCGAACGGCGTTCTCGCGTACTGCTTGACCGCGTCGTGGACGACCTTCTCGAAGTCCTGATCCTCCCAGTCGCGCCGGGCGAAGCCGACGAAGGAGAACCCGGGAGGCAGCAGACCGCGGTTCGCGAGGTCGTACACGGCCGGCATCAGCTTCTTGCGCGACAGGTCGCCTGTGACGCCGAAGATGATGAGACTGCTCGGACCGGCGATGCGGTTCAGCCGTCGATCGGAGGGGAGCCGGAGCGGATTGAACTCTGGGGTGATGTCCACCGGTGGCAAAGGTTTGATCTCCTTAGATCGACGGCTCAGTTGGCGGCCTCGAACAGCGAGACGACATCCGCCCCAGGGTTCGTGAGCGTCAGGGTCAGCACCGGGCGGCCGTGCTCACCGAGGACGCTGGCGTCGCCCGCCGCCTGAGCCTGGATGAGCTCGCCGAAGGTGAACGGACGGTCCGGGATCTCCAGATCCTCGGGGGCTGTGGCGGTGATCTGCAGGAACACGCCAACGGCGGGTCCGCCCTTGTGGAACTGACCGGTCGAGTGCAGGAAGCGAGGCCCCCAGCCGAAGGTGACCGGACGCTCGGCCTTGGCGGCGAGCAGGTCGCGCACGCCCGCGAGCTGCGGGAGCCCGATCCGGTCGACGTAGGCCTGCACCGCGACGTAGCCGTCGGGGCCGAGCTGGGCGAGGAGCGCGTCCACGGCGGCGTCCAGGGTGGAGGCGTCGCCGAGGAAGTCTCCGGTGGTCCGCACCTCGACCCCGCCCGCGGTGAACGCGGGGGCGACCGGCTCGGGACGGTTGTCGAGCAGTGCGCGGGCGGCCACCTTGGCGGCCTCCACATCCGGCTGGTCGAAGGGGTTGATCCCGAGCAGGCGGCCGGCGACGGCGGTGGCGTACTCCCAGACGATGAGCTGCGCGCCAAGGCTGCCGGAGACGAGGATCTCGCCCTCGTGCCGGTCGGCCGGCAACAGGTGGTGCGCTTGCGCATTGGCGACGAGACGGACGACCTGCAGATCGGCGGGCTTGACCTCCAGCTCGGGGGCGAGTTTGTCGAGCACGACGGGCAGCAGGCCGGTGCCCTCTTTGCCGGTGGACTCGGCGATCAGCTGTTCCGCCCAGTCGGCGAAGCCGACGATGTGGGTGCCGTCGGCGACAATGCCGACTTTGTCGCGCAGCGGGGCCGTTCCGGCGATCGCCGCCCCGAGCACGAGGCCCGGGTTCGCATTGTTGTCGACGGCGAGCTCGATGAGCGTCGCCTCCGCCTCGTCCAGCAGCTCGGAGACATCCACTCCGGCGAGACCGGAGGGGACCAGCCCGAAAGCGGTCAGCGCCGAGTAGCGGCCGCCGACGTCCGGGGCGGCGTTGAAGACGCGGTAGCCCGCCTCGCGCGCCGACGCGTCGAGCGGGGAGCCTGGGTCGGTGACCACGACGATGCGCTCGCGCGGGTCGATGCCGGCTTCCCGGAACCACTTCTCGTAGATGCGGCGCTGGCTGTCGGTCTCCAGGGTCGAACCCGACTTGGAGGAGATGACCACAGCCGTCTCCGTGAGGCGGTCGCGGAGGGCCGCGAGCACCTGGCCGGGCGCGGTGGAGTCGAGGACGGTCAGTTCGGCTTCGGCCGTGCGTGTGATGACCTCTGGCGCGAGCGAGGAGCCGCCCATGCCGCCGAGGACGATGTGGTTCACGCCCTTGGCGTGCAGCTCCTCGCGCAGGGCGACGATCTCGCCCACGAGCGGGCGGGAGATCGCGACGGCTTCCGTCCAGCCGAGGCGCTTGGCGGCCTCGGCTTCGGCGGCGGGTCCCCACAGGGCGGGGTTTTGCGCGGTGATGCCGGATGCGACGCGGTCGGCGACGAGCTGCGGGACGACGGTCGCGACCGCCTGCGCGGCGGGGCCGCTGACGTGGATGCGGAAGGTCACTGCGCTGCCTCCGAGTCCTGCGCGTCCGTCAGCGCTTTTCGCACGGTCTCCACGAGTTCGCCCCACGACACGATGAACTTGTCGACGCCTTCGCGTTCGAGGGTTGCGGTCACGTCGTCGTAGTCGACCCCGAGGGCCGCCAGTGCGTCCAGGACGCCCTGCGCTCCCGCGTACTCGCCGGTGACGGTGTCGCCGGCGAGCTGTGCGTGGTCGAAGGTCGCGTCGAGCGTCTTCTCCGGCATGGTGTTGACGGTGTTCGGCGCGACGAGCTCGGTCACATAGAGAGTGTCGGGCAGGCTCGGGTCCTTGACGCCGGTGGACGCCCAGAGCGGGCGCTGCTCGTTTGCGCCGGCGGCGACGAGCGCCTTGGCGCGGTCGCCCGCGAAGGCCTCCTCGTAGACCTTGTAAGCGAGGCGGGCGTTCGCGATGCCGGCCTTGCTCTTGAGAGCGAGCGCCTCGCCGGTTCCGATGGCCGTGAGCCGCTTGTCGATCTCGGTGTCGACGCGCGAGACGAAGAACGAAGCGACCGACTGGATGCCGGAGAGGTCGATGCCTGCGGCTTTGGCCTTCTCAAGCCCGGTGAGGTAGGCGTCGATGACGCCACGGTAGCGCTCCAGGCTGAAGATGAGCGTCACGTTGACGCTGATGCCGGCTGCGATGGTCTCGGTGATGGCCTCGAGGCCCTCGACCGTCGCGGGGATCTTGATGAGGACGTTTGGGCGGTCGACCTTCGCGGCGAGGCGCTTCGCTTCCGCGATGGTCGCGGCGGCGTCGTGGGCCAGCCCCGGCTCCACCTCGATCGAGACTCGGCCGTCGACGCCGCCGGTGGCCGTGTACACGTCGTGGAAGATGTCGCTTGCGTCGGCGACGTCGTCGGTCGTGATCTCGAAGATCGCGTCCTCGACGCTGACGCCGGTCGCCGCGAGACCGCGCACCTGCTCGTCGTAGGCTGCGCCCTGGGCGAGAGCGGCGGCGAAGATCGTCGGGTTTGTGGTCACGCCGACGACGTTCTTCTCGGCGATGAGCCTTTGCAGGCCGCCGCTCGCGATTCGCTCGCGCGAGAGGTCGTCGAGCCAGATTCTGACGCCGGCGGCAGAGAGGGCGGCCGTCGGGGAGACGGCGGTGGAGGATGCGTCTGTCATTGTCTTCTTTTCTCTTCCTTCGTGCCCGCGCTCACAGCGACGCGAGCGATTCCTTCGCGGCGGCGACGGCGTGCTCGGTGGTCATTCCAAATTCGCGGAACAGCGTCTTGTAGTCCGCCGAAGCGCCGAAGTGCTCGATCGAGACGCTACGGCCGTGGTCGCCGACGATCGTGCTCCAGCTCAAGGCGAGCCCGGCCTCGATGGAAACGCGGGCTTTGAGGGCGGCGGGCAGCACCTTCTCCCGATAGGCGGCGTCCTGCTCGGCGAACCACTCGAGACACGGGGCGGAGACGACGCGGGCTTTGATCCCTTCGCCGCGCAGCACGTCGCGGGCCTCGAGCGCGATCTGCACCTCGGAGCCCGTGGCGATGAACAGCACGTCCGGCGTGCCACCCGGCGCCTCGGCCAGGATGTAGGCGCCTTTGGCGACATTCTCGGCTGAGGCCAGGGTGTCGCCCGCTGCCTCACCGTCGCCGCGCTCGAACACCGGGATGTTCTGGCGGGTCAGCGCGATTCCGGCCGGGCCGTTCCGGCGGGTGAGGATGGTCTTCCAGGCGTGGGTGACTTCGTTCGCATCGCCGGGGCGCACGACATCCAGATGCGGGATCGCGCGCAGAGTGGCGAGTTGCTCGATCGGCTGGTGGGTGGGTCCGTCCTCGCCGAGAGCCACGGAGTCGTGCGTCCAGACGAAGATCGACGGAACCCGCATCAGCGCGGCCAGGCGAACCGCGGGGCGCATGTAGTCGCTGAAGATCAGGAACGTCCCGCCGAAGGGCCGGGTCGGTCCGTGCAGCACAATGCCGTTGATGATCGCTGCCATCGCGTGCTCGCGGATGCCGAAGTGCAGCATACGGCCGTAAGGGTTCCCGGTCCACTCGTGGGTGGAGTGCTCGCTGGGAACGAACGAAGCGGCGCCCTCGATCGTCGTGTTGTTCGACTCGGCGAGGTCGGCCGATCCGCCCCACAGCTCCGGCATGACCGGAGCGATGGCGTTGATGACTTTGCCGCTGGCGGCGCGGGTCGACATCTCCGCGCCGGCTGCGAACACGGGCAGCGCGTCCGCGATCCCCGCGGGCGCGGCGCCGGAGAGCAGGCGGTCGAGGAGCTCTTTGCGCTCCGGGTGGGCAGCGGCCCAGGCATCGAAGCCCTTCTGCCACGCGGCCCGCTGCTCGGCGCCGCTGCCGACCGCCCTGCGCGTGTGCTCAATGACCTCCGCGGCGACCTCGAAGGTCTTCTCGGGGTCGAATCCGAGCACCTCCTTGACCGCTCTCAGTTCGTCGGCGCCGAGTGCGGAGCCGTGGATCTTGCCCGTGTTCTGCTTCTTCGGGGCGGGCCAGCCGATGATCGTCTTCAGGACGATCAGCGAGGGCTTGTCGGTGACCGCCTGAGCGTTCTGGATGGCCTGGTACAGCTCGTGGACGTCCTCTGCGTAGACGCCCGTCTTCTTCCAGTCCACCACCTGCACGTGCCAGTTGTACGCCTCGTAGCGCGCCTTGACGTCCTCGGTGAACGCGATGGTGGTGTCGTCCTCGATCGAGATCTGGTTGTCGTCGTAGATCGCGATGAGGTTGCCGAGCTGCTGGTGGCCGGCGAGGCTGGAGGCCTCCGAGCTGATGCCCTCCTCCAGGTCGCCGTCGGAGGCGATCACATAGGTGAAGTGGTCGAATGGGCTGGCTCCGGGCCCGGCCTCCGGGTCGAACAGGCCGCGTTCGTAGCGCTGCGCGTAGGCGAAGCCGACGGAGGAGGAGATTCCCTGGCCGAGGGGCCCGGTGGTGATCTCCACGCCGTCGGTGTGCCCGTACTCGGGGTGGCCCGGCGTGAGCGAGCCCCAGGTGCGGAGCGCCTCGAGGTCTGCCAGCTCGAGTCCGTAGCCGCCGAGGTAGAGCTGGATGTACTGAGTCAGCGAGCTATGGCCGGCCGAGAGGATGAAGCGGTCCCGGCCCAGCCAGTGCTGGTCGCGGGGGTCGCGGCGCATCACCTTCTGGAAGAGCAGATAGGCAGCGGGGGCGAGGCTCATAGCGGTGCCGGGATGGCCGTTTCCCACCTTCTCCACCGCGTCGGCCGCGAGGACGCGGGCTGTGTCTACCGCCTTGTTGTCAATGGGATCCCACTGCAGAGCTGCCACTGGAGAACTGACCCTTCGTAGAGGTGGTGGGGGGGTCGTCGAACGGTGCCCGCACCGATTGAGAGTAGTGCGCGCCGTGGATGTCATTCGGCGCCGGTCCCTTTTTCCATCACATGGCGGGAAAGGGAACAGGGGTTCGGCTGGCGAGCATTCTTAAGTATAGGTACCACACCAACAAGGAGCCTTGTTCCCGGTCGCCTGCTGAAGCCCCGTCGGGGGGAGCACTGCCCCGGAAACCGGCGTGCCGTAGACTTGAGCGGGGCCGTAACACATCATCGAAATCTTTCCGAGGAGCAATGGACGTCGCCGTAGAGAGCCGTGTCGAACCGGTCGGACGCATCGGCGTCTCCCGCAAGGTGAAAGCGTACATCTCCCTGACCAAGCCGCGCGTGGTCGAGCTGTTGCTGGTGACGACTGTGCCGACCATGATCCTCGCGGCGAGAGGCATCCCGAACCTCTGGCTGGTGCTGGCCACCGTCGTCGGCGGCTACATGTCGGCCGGATCGGCCGGCGCGTTCAACTGCTACATCGACCGCGACATCGACCGTGTGATGCGGCGCACGAAGAACCGCCCGCTCGTCACCGGCGAGCTGAGCGACCGCGAGGCCCTCGTCTTCGCTTGGGCGCTCGGTGTGGCGTCGGTGCTCGTGCTCGGCTTCTTCACGAACTGGCTCGCCGCCGGCCTCTCGGTCGCGGCCATCCTGATCTACGTCGTGTTCTACACGCTGATCCTCAAGCGCCGCACCACCCAGAACATCGTGTGGGGCGGTGTGGCCGGCTGCATGCCGGTGCTCATCGGCTGGGCGGTGGTCACGAACTCGGTCGGCTGGGCGCCCGTCATCCTGTTCGGCGTCATCTTCCTGTGGACCCCGCCACACTACTGGCCGCTGTCGATGAAGTACCGCGAGGACTACAAAGACGCCGGGGTCCCGATGCTGGCGGTGGTCCGTGGACGCGCCGTGGTCGGTCTCCAGGTCGTGCTGTACGCGTGGGCGATGGTGGCGTGCTCGCTCCTGCTCATCCCGGTCGCGCGCATGGGCGTGCTCTACACGGCGGTGGCGCTCGTCGCCGGCGGCTGGTTCCTCTACGAGTCGCACCGCCTCTACAACCTTGCGATTTGTCACGCGACGGTGTCGCCGATGCGCGTCTTCCACGGCTCCATCGCCTATCTGACGCTGATCTTCCTGGCCGTCGCCATCGACCCGCTGCTCCCGTTCTGAGGGGCGGACGCCGAGGACGGATCGGCTCGTCCTCGACGAACCCGCGCGAGGCGGACATCGTCGCGGTCTTCGAGGCGTGTCAGGACGCGGAGACGCAGCGCTGGGTGCCGCTGCTTCGTCCCTACACGCACGAGAGCGCCGAGTTCTTCGTGCGCAGCTACTGGCCGGCGTGGTCGAGGTGTGCCGCGACGAGGCCCCGGGGTCGGCCTCCCTCGGCTGCTGGCTGGCGCCGGACGGCCCGTGGCCGCGGGCTCATAGGCGAGGCCCTCGCCGCCGTCTGCAGCAATGCGCTCGCCCCCGCTCCGGACGGCCTCGCTACACCCGTCTGCGCGGGGGCCACCTCATCGGAAACGACCGCACTCGCACCCTTCGCGCAAACGGAGGACATCGCCGTTCCGTCCCGCCCCGGTCCCCTCCGTTTTCGAGGCCGCGGGGCGGTTCGTCAGGCGACCGCGCTGGCGGTGTCGGGCCGAGGCTCGGCGGGGGCTTTCAGTGTGAGGATGACCGCGGTCATGGCGGCGGCGAGGGCCGCAGCCAGCATCATGTGGACACCGACGAGGATGCCCGGCAGGCCGGTGTTCGCCTGGACGAGCCCGACAGTGATCTGGAGCGCTTCGACCGCGAGCAGCCACATCGCGCACCGGCGCACCGACGCCGCGCGGTGGCCCAGCGACCCGGCCACGAGCACCAGCGTCAGGGCCAGCGTCGCATACGCCGGGAGGGCGTGGACATGCTGCAGGATTTCCGGGTTCAACCCGTTGCGCGGCGCGTTGGCGTCCCCCGCGTGCGGCCCCGAGCCCGTGGTGAGGATACCGGACAGGATCGTGACGGCGACGGCGGCGCTGGTGACGTGTGCGACGCCGGCGAACCATCCCGGCACCGCCTGCGCGCGTGGGTCGGGCGCGGTCCGCAGTCGCAGCAGGAACGTCGTGCATAGCGCGACCAGGACGATCGAGACGACGAAGTGGAGGCCGACCACGTACGGGTTCAGCTTCGTGAGCACGCTGAGGCCGCCGATCACGGCCTGCGCCGGGATGCCGAGACCGGCCAGCAGCGTCAGCCAGAACAGGTCCTTCCGTTCCCTGCGCAGTCGCAGGACGGCGACGAACGCCACGACGGCGATCAGCCCGAGCGCGATGCCCAGCACCCGGTTGCCGAACTCGATGATCCCGTGGACGCCCATCTCGGGCGTGTTCACGAGCGAGTCCGCCGTACACTTCGGCCAGGTCGGGCAGCCGAGGCCGCTCGAGGTGAGCCGGACGAGTCCGCCGGTGCCGACCAGCACGATCTGGCCGACCAGGTAGATCCACGCGATGACCGTGAGCCGGGCATCCACGCGGTCCGGCAGCCAAGCGATGATTCGGTTCATGTGTGTGATTCCTCGGTGTCTCTTTCGCTCGATACTCGGGTAACGCGCAGGCGCGTCACTCTTATTGCCGGCCCGCACCTGTAGAATCGGTGGGTTCGAGAAACGCGCTGTGCATGCGCGTGTCAGCGGGCGCTGTTCGTGCCCGCGGTCAGGGCGCTGTCGCCCGTGTCCTCGATTAGTTTAGGTACGCACACCAGCCACCCGCACAATCAGGACGCTCCCAGCCGGTTCGCCGCGCCGGGAGGGGAATGAGCCGGACTGATACCCGGTTACGGATGGAAGGAGAACGAGGTAGATATGTCAGACATCCTGATCGACCGGCCGGAACTCAACTCCCTGGGGCAGTACGAGTTCGGCTGGGCCGATTCCGACGCGGCGGGCGCCTCCGCTCGTCGAGGGCTCAGCCCCGAGGTTGTGAAAGACATCTCCTCTCTCAAAAACGAGCCCGAGTGGATGCTGCAGCGTCGCCTCAAGGCCCTCCAGCTCTTCGAGCGCAAGCCGATGCCGACCTGGGGCGCCGATCTCTCCGAGATCGACTTCGACAACATCAAGTACTTCGTCCGCTCCACCGAGAAGCAGGCCCAGAGCTGGGAAGACCTGCCCGAGGACATCCGCAACACTTACGAGAAGCTCGGCATCCCGGAGGCTGAGCGCCAGCGTCTCGTTGCCGGTGTCGCCGCTCAGTACGAGTCGGAGGTCGTCTACCACCAGATCCGCGAGGACCTGGAGCAGCAGGGCGTCATCTTCCTCGACACCGACACGGCGCTGAAAGAGCACCCGGAGTTCTTCGAGGAGTACTTCGGCACGGTCATTCCGGCCGGGGACAACAAGTTCGCCGCCCTGAACACCGCCGTCTGGTCCGGCGGGTCGTTCGTGTACGTCCCCAAGGGGGTACACGTTGAGATCCCGCTTCAGGCGTACTTCCGCATCAACACCGAGAACATGGGCCAGTTCGAGCGGACGCTCATCATCGCCGACGAGGGCAGCTACGTTCACTACATCGAAGGCTGCACCGCACCGATCTACAAGTCCGACTCGCTGCACTCCGCGGTGGTCGAGATCATCGTCAAGAAGAACGCGCGGGTGCGGTACACGACCATCCAGAACTGGTCCAACAACGTCTACAACCTCGTCACCAAGCGCGCACAGGCCGCTGAGGGCGCGACGATGGAGTGGATCGACGGCAACATCGGCTCCAAGGTGACGATGAAGTACCCGTCGATCTATCTGATGGGCGAGCACGCCAAGGGCGAGACCCTCTCCGTCGCGTTCGCCGGCCCCGGCCAGCGCCAGGACGCGGGCGCGAAGATGATCCACATGGCGCCCTACACGCAATCCTCGATCGTCTCGAAGTCGATCGCGCGCGGCGGCGGCCGGGCCGGCTACCGGGGCGAGGTGCGAGTGGACGCCAACGCGCACCACTCGGCGAACACCGTGCGCTGCGACGCGCTGCTGGTGGACACGATCTCGCGCTCCGACACCTATCCGGCGATCGACATCCGGGTGGACGACGTGCAGCTGGGCCACGAGGCCACGGTCTCGCGCGTGAGCGAGGAGCAGCTGTTCTACCTGATGTCCCGGGGGCTTCCGGAGGACGAGGCGATAGCCATGATCGTCCGCGGCTTCATCGAGCCGATCGCCCGGGAGCTCCCGATGGAATACGCACTCGAACTCAACAAGCTCATCGAAATGGGCATGGAAGGCTCCGTCGGATGATCCTCTCTCCTCGTACCTCCTCGAAAGGAAATGTGGGCTGACCATGACGTCCGCAAGCACACCGGCGCAGACCACCGAGCCGGTCCCACCGGCGCACCTGCGCGCGCCCGTCCCGGTTCAGACCCGTTCGGAGCGCTTCACCTCCACGGAGGTAGCCGACTTCCCCGAGGTCACCGGCCGCGAAGTCATGTGGAAGCATACCCCGGTCGCCCGGCTGACCGAGCTGCTCACCGGTGAGCTCGACGGCGCTCCGTACGTCTATGACGCGACGACGGCTCCGGGGGTGACCACCGCCTGGATCGGCCGCGACGACGCCCACATCGGCGCCGCCGGCACCCCGGAGGACCGCGCCTCCGCCAACGCGTGGACCGGCTTCGAGCGGGCGCTGCTCGTCTCGATCGCCGGGGACGACGCCAAGGAGGTCACCCTCACCCGTTCGGCCCTCGGTGGGGCGGCACGCGCGGCGCACACCGTCGTGGAGGTCGCCGGCGGCGCTCGTGCCACGCTCATCCTGCAGAACAGCGGTCCCGCGCATCTCAGCGAGAACGTCGAGTTCCTCGTCGGGAAGGACGCCGATCTCACCGTCGTCACCGTTCAGGAGTGGGACGACGACGCGCTGCACGTCGCGGCGCACTTCGCCGAACTCGCGGAGGGCGCTCGCATCAAGCATGTGGCCGTCACCCTGGGCGGCGGGGTCGTGCGGCTGAACCCCTCGGCGCACCTCGCCGGGGCCCGCTCGGACGCCGAACTCCTCGGCGCGTACTTCGCCGACGCCGATCAGCACCTCGAGCAGCAGGTGTACGTGTACCACGACGGCCCGGAGACCCGCAGCCGGGTGACCTACAAGGGCGCCCTTCAGGGTGTGGGCGCGCGCACAGTGTGGATCGGCGATGTGCTGATCGGCCCGAAAGCGACCGGCACTGACACCTACGAGCAGAACCGCAACCTCGTCCTGACGGACGGCGCCCGGGCCGACTCCATACCGAACCTGGAGATCGAGACCGGCGACATCGTGGGCGCCGGTCACGCCAGCGCGACCGGCCGTTTCGACGACGAGCAGCTGTTCTACCTGCAGTCCCGCGGCATCCCGGAGGAGGAGGCTCGCCGCCTGGTCGTGCGCGGCTTCCTCTTCGAGATCGTGCAGCAGATCGGCTCGCCCGCGCTGCAGGAGCGTTTGCAGACCGCTATCGAAGCCGAACTCGCCCTCTCCGTCACGGCGGCGAGCTGATGGCCGGCACCCGCGTGCTCTCGGCGGCGGAGCTGGTCGAGAACCAGCCGACCCGCGTGTTGGTGGGCGGCGTCCCCATCGCGCTCGTCAAGGACTCGGCCGGCGACATCCACGCCATCGGCGACACCTGCACGCACGGCGAGATCTCGCTGTCCGAAGGCTTCGTCGAAGGCGAGACGCTCGAGTGCTGGGCCCACGGCTCCCCGTTCTCGCTGATCACCGGCAAACCCCTTAACCTCCCGGCGTACGAGCCGGTTCCCGTCTTCCCGGTCGAGGTCATCGACGGAGACGTCTACATCGACCCGACCATCACGAAAGAGATCCAGTAAGCATGTCAGTCCTCGAGATCCGCGACCTGCACGTCACCGTCGAGACGGACCAGGGCGTGAAGCCCATCCTGAACGGTGTCGACCTGACCATCCGAGAGGGGGAGATCCACGCCATCATGGGCCCGAACGGCTCCGGTAAATCTACCCTGGCGTACACCATCGCCGGTCACCCGAAGTACATCGTCACGCAGGGCAGCATCGCCCTCGACGGCGAGGATGTGCTCGCCATGAGCGTGGACGAGCGCGCCCGCGCCGGCCTCTTCCTCGCGATGCAGTACCCGGTGGAGATCCCCGGGGTGACCAACACGAACTTCCTCCGCACCGCGAAGACCGCCGTCGACGGCCAGGCCCCCGCCATCCGCACCTGGGTGAAAGACATCCGCGAGAGCATGGCGAATCTCCGGATGGATTCGTCGTTCGCGGAGCGCAACGTCAACGAGGGCTTCTCGGGCGGCGAGAAGAAGCGCAACGAGATCCTGCAACTGGAGCTGCTGAAGCCGACGTTCGCCGTGCTGGACGAGACCGACTCCGGGCTCGATGTGGACGCGCTGAAGGTTGTGTCGGAGGGTGTCAACCGGGCCAAGGAGAACACCGGGCTCGGCATCCTGCTGATCACGCACTATACGCGCATCCTGCGCTACATCGAACCGGACTTCGTGCATGTCTTCGTCGCGGGCAAGGTGGCGGAGGAGGGCGGCCCGGAGCTCGCGGAGCGCCTGGAGGAGGAAGGCTACGACCGCTTCGTCGGCGCTCCCGAGTCCGCGTCCGGCGTCTCCAGCGAACAGGCTGGGGCGTAGGCTGATCGTATGTCCAGCACGCTGAGCCCGGCGCTCTTCGACCTGGTCGAGGAGGCGCTGAAGAATGTCATGGACCCCGAACTCGGGATCAACGTCGTCGACCTCGGCCTGATCTACGATCTGGGCTGGGACGACGAGAACAACGCGCTCATCATCTCCATGACGCTGACCAGCGCCGGCTGCCCGCTCACCGATGTGCTCGAGGAGCAGACCGCCGAGAGCCTCGACGGTATCGTCGAAGCCTTCCGCATCAACTGGGTGTGGATGCCCCCCTGGGGTCCCGAGCGCATCACCGACGACGGTCGCGACATGATGCGCGCCCTCGGCTTCGCGATCTGACCACCACCTTTCCCGCCATCCGTTCCTCGCTTCTTCCGGCTCGCTCCCCGTGTGTCCCCTGAAACGTGAGGAACGGATGGCTGCTTCACGAACGAATGGATGAACTGTGCTGAGTGTGCAGGGGCTTGAGCTGCGCGTGGGGGCGCGATTGCTGATGGAGGACGTCAGCTTCCGCGTGGCCGCAGGCGACAAGATCGGGCTCGTCGGGCGCAACGGCGCCGGGAAGACGACCCTGACCAAAGTGCTCGCCGGCGATCTGCTGCCGACCGCCGGCTCAGTCGACCGCAGCGGCGAGCTGGGCTACCTGCCGCAGGACCCGCGCTCGGGGAACCTGGACGACCTCGCCCGCACGCGCATCCTGGACGCCCGCGGGCTCGGCTCCATCGTGCTCGGGATGCAGCAGGCGACGCTCGACATGGCGAGCGACGACGCGGCGGTGTTCGCGGCCGCGATGAAGACGTACGGTCGGCTGGAGGAGCGCTTCCACATGCTCGGCGGCTACGCGGCGGAGGCGGAGGCAGCCTCCATCGCGAGCAACCTCAACCTGCCCGACCGCATCCTGGATCAGCCGCTGAAGACGCTGTCGGGCGGTCAGCGGCGGCGCATCGAGCTGGCGCGCATCCTGTTCTCCGATGCCCGCACGATGATCCTCGATGAGCCGACCAACCACCTCGACGCCGACTCCATCGTCTGGCTGCGGGAGTTCCTGAAGGGTTACTCCGGCGGGTTCATCGTGATCTCGCACGATGTGGATCTGGTGGGGGAGACTGTCAACCGCGTCTTCTACCTGGACGCGAACCGGCAGGTCATCGACATCTACAATATGGGCTGGAAGAACTATCAGCGCCAGCGCGCGGCCGACGAGGAACGCCGCAAGAAGGAGCGCGCGAACGCGGAGAAGAAGGCGGGCGCCCTCCAGTCGCAGGCCGCCAGGTTCGGTGCGAAGGCCACGAAGGCCGCCGCCGCGCACCAGATGGTCGCGCGGGCCGAGAAGCTGCTCGCCGGGCTCGATGAGGTCCGCCAGGCGGACCGGGTGGCGAAACTGCGTTTCCCAACCCCGGCCCCGTGCGGTAAGACACCCCTGCAAGCCAGCGATCTGTCGAAGAGCTACGGCTCGCTGGAGATCTTCACTGCCGTGGACCTCGCGATCGACCGCGGTTCGAAGGTTGTGGTGCTCGGCCTCAACGGCGCGGGGAAGACAACCCTGCTCCGGATGCTCGCCGGCGTCGACAAGCCCGACACCGGCGCGATCGAGCCCGGCCACGGGCTCCGCATCGGCTATTATGCCCAGGAGCACGAGACCATCGACGTCGAGCGCAGTGTGCTTCAGAACATGGTGTCGTCCTCACCGGCGCTCACCGAGACCGAAGCGCGGAAGGTACTCGGATCGTTTCTCTTCACCGGAGCCGACGCGCACAAACAGGCCGGGGTGCTCTCGGGTGGGGAGAAGACCCGCCTCGCCCTGGCGATGATCGTGGTTTCGGGGGCGAACGTCCTGCTGCTGGACGAACCGACCAACAACCTCGACCCAGCTAGCCGTGACGAGATCCTGGATGCGCTCGCCCACTACGAGGGCGCGGTGATCCTGGTCAGCCATGACGAGGGGGCGGTGGAGGCGCTGAACCCGGAGCGGGTGCTGATCCTGCCGGACGGCGTCGAGGACCACTGGAACAGGGACTACCTGGAGCTCATTTCCCTGGCATAGCCGCCGGATGGCTTCTACGGTGCTGCGTCCAGCAGCTCGTCCTCGGCCTCCGCGTCGCTGTGCCTCGCGCGCCGCTTCCGCTCGCGTTCGGCCGCCCGGGCCTGTTCCGCCGGGTCGTGCTCGTTGCGTTTGCGGTACTCGGTGCGCAGCGCGTACCCCAGGCCGAAGAATCCGATCAGGGCGAAGATGATCCACTGGATCATGTACGACCAGTGCAGACCTTCGTCGCGGGTCGGCGGGGCGGTGACTGTCGGGGTCGGTGAGCCGGTGGGCTGTGGGCGCTGTGAGTCGAGGAGGCCGTAAGCCCCGGTGTAGACATCCGCGTCGCCGAGCTTCTGCCGGACGACCGAGAGCTGGATGGTGCCGACCTGCATTCCGGCTGCGGTTCGTCCGGGGATGGCGGGCTCGCTGGCTTTGAGACGTGCGACGACGGTCACCGTTCCCGATGGCGCGGCGGGCACCCGGTCGGGGTCGTCGGTGCTGGAGCCGGTCGGGACCCAGCCACGGTCTACGATGAACAGCGCGCCGTCGGCGGTGCGCAGCGGCGTGAGCACTTCGAAACCGGGGTTGCCCTTGAACGGGCGATTGCGGACCAGGAGTTCCTTGTCCTTCTCGTAGACGCCCGTCACCGTGACCCGCGTCCATTCCTGCCGGGGGGAGTAGGCGTCGAGGGAGGGCAGCGCGTCCGTGAGAGAGACGGGCTCTGAGCCGAAGTTCGCCGCGATGAGCGCATTCGCCGCCGCGGCCTCCTTGCTGCGTGCGAGCTGCCAGGTGGAGAGGAAACCGCAAGCGATCGCGAAGAGGACGGCGAACGCGATGTAGCCAAGCCAGCGCCGCGAGAACGCGAACCGCCAGCCGGACTGGTCCGCGGCCTCCCGGGTCACGCACCGCTCCTCTCGGGGCCCCCACCGGCGGTGAGCGCGACGACGGTGAGCGGGAAGCCGCGCGTCGCCAGGAACTCCCGCAGGAAGCCGATGTGCTCGGCGCACGCCAGCCACACTTTCACCCGGTCAGCGGTGTGGATCCTCGGATTCCGCCACTCGATCCGCCAGGACGCTCGTTCGCCGCAGCTGGCGCGCGAACAGGTCAGCGGTTCCGGTTCGTCCCGTCCGATCACCGGTCCTCCCGCCGTTCGCCGCGCGGCCCCGTGGGCGACGGCGCCACAGGCAGGATAGCGCCGGGCCGCTGCACTTCTCCCTTGCGCGGGTCCGCCGACACATTCGCGAGCACGACCGCGAAGTACGGCAGGAAGATCGCGCCGAGGATGGGCGCGGCGGCCCACCAGCCCGGCGCGAGGATGGCGGCGAACACGCAGACAATGCGGACCCCCATAGCCACCGTATACTTGATCATCCGGTGCTTTCGTTCCTCGTCTGGCGCGACGGGGAGGTTCGTGAGGGCGGGGCGTGTCGGCTTCATGGGCGTTCACTCCAGCGTACGTCCATTCGCCGGCAGAGGCCCGCCCCGGGCCAATTTTCATCGAAAGGACCCGCATCCATGACCATCCCACGCACCGTCCTCGTCACCGGCGGCAACCGCGGCATCGGATACGCCATCGCGGAGGAGTTCGTCGCGCAGGGGCACCGCGTCGCGGTCACCGCTCGCTCGGGCGAAGGCCCCGCCGGTTCGCTGACAGTGCGCGCCGATGTGACGGATAGCGCGGCCGTGGACGTCGCGTTCGCCGAGGTCGAGGAAAAGCTCGGCCCGGTGGAGGTCATCGTCGCGAACGCGGGGATCACCCGCGACACCCTCCTCCTGCGGATGTCGGACCAGGATTTCGACAGCGTAGTCGACACCAACCTCGGCGGCGCGTTCCGGGTGGTGAAGCGCGCCTCCAAGGGGATGCTGAAGGCCCGCTGGGGCCGCGTGGTGCTGATCTCCAGCGTGGTCGGCCTGTACGGCTCCGCCGGTCAGGTGAACTACGCCGCCAGCAAGGCGGGCCTCGTCGGCATGGCCCGCTCGCTAACGCGCGAGCTCGGCGCCCGCGGGATCACCGCCAATGTCGTCGCCCCCGGCTTCATCGAGACCGATATGACCGCCGAGCTGCCCGAGGAGCAGCAGGCTGAGTACAAGCGGAACATCCCGGCCGGCCGGTTCGCCTCGCCACAGGAGGTCGCTCGCGTGGTGACCTGGATCGCCGGAGACGACGCGGCTTATGTGTCCGGCACGGTCATCCCCGTGGACGGCGGCCTGGGCATGGGACACTAGCCGCTGCCGTCCCCCTGCTCCCGCTTCCGGAAGAGGGAGGAGATTCTGGGGTGGCGGGGCGGAGCTCTCCTCCGTTTCCGGCGAGGGGGCGACGGGGCGCGAGGGGACCGGGTCAGCCGCGGAGGCCGAGGAGGGGGAGGACCTGGGCGAGGTCCTGACGCTGGATGACGAGGTCGGCCTCGGCGCGGACGCGGGGTTTGGCGTTGAAAGCGACGCCGAGCCCGGCTTCGGCCATCATACGGAGGTCGTTGGCACCGTCGCCGATCGCGATGGTCTGTCGGAGGGGAACGCCGGCGTCCGCGGCCCAGTGCCGCAGGGCTCGGGCCTTGGCCTCAGCGTCCACCACCGGCCCCTCGACCTCGCCGGTGAGGACACCGCCGGTGACGCGGAGGCGGTTGGCCCGCCAGTGGTCGAGGCCCAGGCGTTCCCCGAGGGGGTCGAGCACCTCGTGGAACCCACCGGAGACGACGGTCACCCGGCCCCCGGCAGCCCGGACGCCCGCGATGAGTTCGGGGACGCCGTCCGTCACCCGGAGGCGCTCGCCCACCCGCTCGAAGACCTCGACCGGAAGGCCGGCCAGCGTGTACACGCGCTCGCGCAGGGTCTCCTCGAAGTCGAGTTCGCCCCGCATGGCGCGCTCGGTGATCTCGGCCACCTCGTTCCGCGCTCCGGCCTCCTCGGCCAGAAGCTCGATCACCTCATCGTGGAAGAGGGTCGAGTCCGCGTCGAGGACGACGAGGAAGCGGGCGTGCCGGTGGTGGATGGTGCTCTTCTCGCTCACCAGATGCTCTTTCCTGTCAGGGAACGACATGCACTCCCTTTCCGACGACGGTGATTCCGGACTCGGTGACGGTGAAGCCGCGCGCACGGTCCCTGTCGGGGTCCACGCCGATACTTGCTCCCGCCGCCACGACGACGTCCTTGTCCAGGATGGCACGTCCGACGAACGCATTCGGCTCGATGAGGGCGCGCTCGAACACGACCGAGTCGATGACTTTGGCCCCGGAGTCAACGGTGGCCCACGGGCCGAGCACACTGCGCTCGAGGTGCGCGCCGGAGATGACCGACCCGAGCGAGACGATGGAGTCGATGGTCGTGCCGAGCGCGCCGCGTCCGTCGCGCACGATTTTGGCGGGCGGGGAGTTGAGAACCTGGCTGAAGATCGGCCACTGGCGGTTGTACAGGTTGAACACCGGGAGCGCGGAGATGAGGTCCTGGTGCGCTTCGAAGAACGAGTCGATCGTCCCGACATCCCGCCAGTAGTAGCGGTCGCGGTCGGTGGAGCCGGGCACCTCGTTGTTCGTGAAGTCGTAGACGCCGGCCTCGCCGCGGGCCACGAAGTCCGGGATGATGTCGCCGCCCATGTCGTGATTCGAGTCGGGGCGGTCGGCGTCGCGCCGGACGGCCGCGATGAGCGCGTCGGCGGTGAAAACGTAGTTGCCCATGGAAGCGAGCACCTCGCCGGGGGACTCCGGGAGGGCGACCGGGTCGGACGGCTTCTCGCGGAAGGCGGCGATGCGCTCCGGGCTGGCCGGGTCCACCTCGATGACCCCGAACTGGTCGGCGAGGGAGACCGGCTGGCGGATGGCGGCGACGGTGACGCTGGAGCCGGAGTCGAGGTGAGACCGTATCATCTGGCCGAAGTCCATCCGGTAGACGTGGTCGGCTCCGACCACGACGACAATGTCCGGCTTCTCGTCGCGAAGCAGGTTGATGCTCTGCAGGATGGCGTCGGCCGACCCGGAGAACCAGCGCTTTCCGAGGCGCTGCTGGGCGGGGACGGAGGCGATGTAGGAGTTCAGCATCCCGTCTGGTCGCCAGGTCTGCGAGATATGGCGGTCGAGGCTGTGCGATTTGTACTGGGTGAGGACGACGATCTGGCGCAGCTGCGAGTTGATGAGGTTCGAGAGGGCGAAGTCGATCAGGCGGTACTGCCCGCCGAAGGGAACCGCCGGTTTCGCCCGGTCTGTGGTGAGCGGCATCAGCCGCTTGCCTTCGCCACCGGCGAGGACGATTCCGAAGATCTTCTTACCTGCTCCCATTCCACCACAGTAGAGGCATCCCCAGGGCTGTACTAGCGTTCTCGCATGCGCGTCGATCTTCTCACCCGTGAGTACCCGCCTGCTGTCTACGGTGGCGGGGGGGGGGGGGGGGGCATGTGACCGAGCTCGTCCGGGCTCTCCGGACCGGAACCGAGGTGTTCGTGCGGTGCTTCGGAGAGCCTCGCGAGGAGCCCGGCGCCGTCGCCTACCGGGCGTCGGGGGAGCTCGCCGGCGCGAATGGAGCGATCGCCTCTCTGGGGGTGGATCTGCAGATGGCGCAGGACTGCGGCGGCGCCGACATCGTCCACTCGCACACCTGGTACGCCAACGCGGGCGGCCACCTCGCGAAGCTGCTGCACGACGTTCCGCACGTCGTCACCGCGCACAGCCTGGAGACGCTCCGGCCGTGGAAGGCTGAGCAGCTCGGCGGTGGCTACGCCGTCTCCGGCTGGATCGAGAAGACCGCGTTTGAGGCGGCCGACACGGTCATCGCCGTGAGTGACGGGATGCGGCGCGACATCCTCGCGTCCTATCCGGCGCTCGACCCGTCGAAGGTGACTGTCGTCTACAACGGCATCGACCTCGAACGCTGGCAGCCGCTGGACGACGGCGAGAAGGCACGGGCGCTCGGGATTGACCCCGAGCGTCCCGCGGTGATCTTCGTCGGCCGCATCACGCGCCAGAAGGGCTTGCCGTATCTGCTCCGCGCTGCCAGGACGCTCCCGGAGGACGTGCAGCTCGTCCTGTGCGCCGGGGCTCCGGACACGCCGGAGATCCTCGCGGAGGTGAGCGGGCTCGTCGGCCAGCTGCAGGAGGAGCGGGACGGTGTGGTCTGGATCGATCGGCTGCTCCCGAACGATGAGCTGTGAGCGACGCTCACGGCGTCCACCGTCTTCGTCTGCCCGTCGGTCTACGAGCCGCTCGGGATCGTGAACCTGGAGGCGATGGCGTGTGGCCTCCCGGTCGTCGGGACCGCCACGGGCGGTATCCCCGAGGTGATCGTGGACGGTGTCACCGGCAGGCTGGTGCCGATCGACCAAAAGCAGGACGGCAGCGGCACGCCGCTCGATCCCGAGGCGTTCGTCCGCGATCTCGCCGCAGCGCTGACCGAGGTCGTCGGCGACCGAGAGCGTGCGGCGCGAATGGGGGCGGCCGGCCGGGCGCGGGCGCAGGCGGAGTTCAGCTGGACCGCCATCGCAGAGCAGACCCGGCTCGTCTACCGCTCGCTGGTCTGAGCGCGACCGGGACGGCGACTAGGCTAGAAGTCATGGCCAACAGCGTTCTCCGACTCCATAATGTGTCCGTGACCAGGGAGGGCGCCGCTGTCCTTGACGGAGTGGAGTGGAACGTCGAGCCGGATGAGCGCTGGGTGGTCCTCGGCCCGAACGGCGCCGGCAAGACGACGCTCCTTCAGATCGCCGCCGCAGCCCTGCAACCCTCCGCGGGCGCGGCCGAGGTGCTGGGCGAGCGACTCGGGGGCAGCGCTCTCGCCGAGTTGCGCCCGCTGCTCGGGTTCGCGTCGAGCGCCCTGGCCCGTCGCATACCGCGGGGCGAGAAGGTGGTGGATGTCGTGATGACCGCCGCCTATGCGGTCACCGGCCGCTGGAACGAGCAGTACGAGGACATCGACGAACGCCGCGCCCGCCGCGTGCTCGGTGAGTGGAACCTGGAGCAGCTGGCGGACCGCGCCTTCGGCAGCCTGAGCGACGGCGAGCAGAAGCGCGTGCAGATCGCGCGCGCAGTGATGACCGATCCCGAGATGCTCCTGCTCGACGAGCCCGCCGCGAGCCTCGACCTCGGTGGCCGCGAAGAGCTGCTTCGGCTGCTCGGCGGCTACGCCAGCGATCCCGCATCGCCCGCGATCGTGATGGTCACCCATCACGTCGAGGAGATCCCGCTCGGCTTCAACCGTGCGCTGCTGCTCAAAGACGGCAGGATCGCCGCGCAGGGCCCGCTGGAGAAGGTCCTCACGAGCGAGTCGCTGAGCGCGGCGTTCGATGTCGACATCGAACTGACCGAGACCGATGGCCGTTACGTGGCCCGGGCGCGTCCGGTCTCCCCGGATTGACCGATCTGCTAAACTTATCAGCTGGCACCCTGCCTCCCGGGCTGTCGTGGGCCCACCGCTTTCCGTCCTCGCGCATCGAGCGTGGACACGACCGATCACTACGCAACAAGGAAGTCCTCATGAAGACTGGCATCCACCCCGACTACGCCCCCGTGGTTTTCCGCGACCTGGCCTCGGGCGCGACCTTCCTCACCCGTTCGACCGTTTCCAGCCAGAAGACGATCGAGTGGGAGGACGGCAGCACATACCCGGTCATCGACGTCGAGATCTCCTCCGAGTCGCACCCGTTCTACACCGGTAAGCAGCGCATCCTCGACTCCGCTGGCCGGGTCGAGAAATTCAACACCCGCTACAAGAACTTCGGCAAATAAGCGACCGCGAGGCCCCTGTCCACGTGAACTGGTTCCCGATTGCCGGGCTGGCCAGGTGAGATCGTAGTGGGGCTGGGCGGCAAGGGCCTGAGTCCGGTGTGCAACCGGGCCCAGGCCCTTGAGCGTTGAGCGGTTCCTGCCGGTGCTGAACCAGGAAGGTGTGCTGGTGGTGGAATCCCTGATCGGGGTGGTCAGTTCAAACCGGGGGTCTTTTCGCGGAGCGGAGCGGGCTCAGCGGATGTGATAGCTCGCCGCAGCGATCCCGGCCGCGACGATCGCGATGACGATGAGCAGCACCACGAGCGCGAACTCGGCGAAACCGATGACGATCGCGGCGATCGCCAGTCCACGGCCCTGCTCACCAGTGCGCTTGATCTGCGAGAGCGCCACAAACCCGAGGATGACGCCGATGGCGCTCGTGAAGAACGCGAGCACGAAGGCCACAATCGAGATGGGGTTGTAGCCGGGAGCCGGGGGCGTGTAGCCGTATTGCGGTGGCTGGACCTGAGGGGTCAGCGGATCGCTCATAGAATTCAGGCTACCTCTCGTTCCGATTCAGGGTAAGGTCCCTGCGAGACGCTCCTGTTCAGCCAGCTGGAGGGAGCGAACCGGAAGAGGCGGAGCTCGCGTCAAGACACTCACCCGTCCTGGAGCGCGAGGCGTCCCCGAGACGAGCTGAATCGGCCGATCGGCGGCGCTCAGAGCAGCGGCCAGTCTCCCGACGCAGTGAACTCCGGATCGCGCACTCGGCGCATGTACTCCTGAAAATCCGCCACCTGCTCCCGGCACCAACCGATCTGTCTCCGGTGCAGCTCGGCCGCGTCGATCGCCAGATGCTCGGTGTGCCGGCGTGCGAGCGCCTGTGCCAGGCGACCGGCCGCGATGGCGTCCGCTCCCGCGTCGTGGGCGTCAGTGAGGACGATGCCGTAGTGGTCCGCGGTGACAGTGAGGGTGCGCTTGCCGGGCCGGAACTTGTCGACGGCGCGGTCGATGACCAGCGGGTCGATGATGGGGCCGGGGGAGTGGAGCGGCTCGATTCCGTGACGCCGTGCCTCGCGGTCGAGGAGACTGAAATCGTAGGGTGCGTTGTAGGCGACGACGGGGACGCTGCGGGCGAAGAGCCGGCGCAGCTGATCCACGATCCCCGCGATCCCGCGAGCGGCGTCCATCCCCTTCTCACGCGCCAGCTCGGTGCTGATGCCGTGGACTGCGGAGGCTTCGGCGGGGATCTCCACACCGGGGTCGAGCAGCCAGGAGCGGCCGTGGACGATCTCGCCGTGCTCGTCGAGCAGGCCGATGTGCGCCGTGACCACGCGGGCGGTCTCCACGTCGACGCCCGTGGTCTCCAGATCGAACACACCGAGTTCGTGGTGCCAGCTCATGAGCCGATGCTACGGGGTAGAGCGGGCGCCGTCCGCGCGCCACACCGGGCTCCGGCGGCGTTTAATCGCGGCGCGGTTCGATGTGCAGCCAGTAGAAGCTCTGGGTGCCGAGGGTCAGGGTGAAGCGGCCGTCCTCGGCGACGGTCGGGAACTCTGCGCCGCCGAACAGATCGTACAGTGTCCGACCGGCGAACTCCGGCGCTTCGAGGGTGACGGAGACCGGATTGTGCGCGAACGAGAACACGCACAGCACATCCTCCGGCTGGTCGCCGAAGTGGCTGCCGCTGCCCTCGTACGTCCGCACGAAGGCCAGCACCGACTCGTGGTTGGTCGGCAGCACACGCATGTCGCCCAGACCGAACACGGGATGCGCTTTCCGCACATGGATGACGTTGCGCACCCAGTGCAGCAGCGAGCGCGACTGCGCGAGCTGCGCCTCCACATTCACCTGGTTGTAGTGATAGACGAGCGACTGGACGACCGGGAGGAAGAGTTTGCCCGGGTCGGCGCTGGAGAAACCGGCGTTGCGGTCGGGGGTCCACTGCATCGGCGTGCGCGAGCTGTCGCGATCGGGCAGCCAGATGTTGTCGCCCATCCCGATCTCGTCGCCGTAGTAGAGAAACGGGCTGCCGGCGAGGGAGAAGAGGAGGGCGTGGGCGAGTTCGAGTTCGGCGCGCGAGTTGTCCAGGAGCGGCGCGAGCCGCCGGCGGATGCCGATGTTGGCGCGCATGCGCGGGTCGTAGGCATACCAGCCGTACATGGCCTGGCGGTACTCCTCGCTTACCATTTCCAGCGTCAGCTCGTCGTGGTTGCGCAGGAACACGCCCCAGGCGTACCCATCGGGCACGTCCGTGGTCTCGGAGAGCACGTGGATGAGCTCGGAGGCCTGTTGCGAGCGGAGCGCGTAGAAGATACGCGGCATCACCGGGAAGTCGAAGGCCATGTGACACTCCGGCTCCTCCTCGCTGCCGAAGAAGGCAGCGACTTCGCGCGGCCACTGGTTGGCCTCGGCGACCATCATCCGGCCCGGGTACTCCCGATCGACCACCTCGCGGAGCCTCTTGATGAACTCGTGCGTGGGCGGCTCGCCCTCGCCGTTGCCCTCGTCCGACTCGTAGAGGTAGGGGATAGCGTCGAGCCGGAAGCCGTCGACGCCGAGGTCGAGCCAGAACCGGACGATGTCGAACATTGCGTCGTGTACGGCGGGGTTCTCGAAGTTGAGGTCCGGCTGGTGCGAGAAGAACCGGTGAAAGTAGTACTGGCGACGCGCCTCGTCGAAGGCCCAGTTGGAGTCCTCGGTGTCCACGAAGATGATGCGGATGTCCGGGTACTTGTCGTCGGTCTCGTTCCAGACATAGAAATCGCCGAAGGGCCCTTCCGGGTTGGACCGCGATTGCTGGAACCACTCGTGCTGGTCGGAGGTGTGGTTCATCGGCAGGTCGATGATGATCCGCATGTTGCGCTCGTGCGCCTTGGTGACCAGGTCGCGGAACTCGTCGATGGTTCCGAACTCGGGCAGGATCGCGCGGAAGTCGCTCACGTCGTAGCCGCCGTCGCGCAGGGGGGACTGGAAGAACGGCGGGAGCCAGAGCGCGTCGATGCCGAGCCACTGCAGGTAGTCGAGTTTGGAGGTCAGACCCGCGAGATCGCCGGAGCCGTCGCCGTTGCTGTCGACGAAGGAGCGGACCATCACCTCGTAGAAGACGGATCGGCGATACCACTGCGGGTCGAGGGTGAGCCCGGGAAGCGTGATCGGTGCGGTGAAACTCACGGTTCTCCTTCCGACGCTGAGGCGCCCGGTGCGAGTGACTACACCCAGAGAAGTCTAGGTGTACCCGGCGCCCACCTGTTCACTCCTGCCTAGAATGGACCCGATGACCCCTTCGACCACAGACGCAGCTTCACCCTACGCCGCAGCGCTCGCTGCGATGCCCGTCCGCCGCAAAGAGGTTCCGCTGCTCGGCGGGCTCACACGGTACTGGGACTACGGGGCCCCGGACGCCCGCACCACCCTCGTGCTCGTCCACGGCTTCCGCGGTGATCATCACGGCCTGGAGCCCGTCGTCGCCCAGCTGCACGGGATGCGCCTCCTCTCGCCGGACCTGCCCGGTTTCGGGGAATCGACTCCGCTCACGGAGGCGGCCCACGACATCGCGGGATACGGTCGCTGGCTGCGCGCGTTCCTCGCAGAGCTCGACCTGGACGGGCGCGTTGTGCTGCTCGGCCACTCGTTCGGCTCGATTGTCGTCGCGGGGACGCTGGCGGAGCCGGGAGGCTGGCGACCGGACGCCGTGGTGCTGGTCAACCCGATCGGCCAGCCGGCGCTGCGCGGTCCGCGCGGCATCCTGATGCGGCTCGCGATCGTCTACTACGGGCTCGCGGCGGCGCTGCCCGAACGGTTCGGTTTCGCGCTGCTGCGGAACCGGCTCATCGTGCGGGCGATGAGCGTCGCGATGGCCAAGACCAAGGACAAAGCATTGCGGCGCTGGGTCCACGGGCAGCACGACCGCCACTTCTCGGCCTTCGGCGACCGACGTGTGGTGCTGGAAGCGTTCACCGCATCGGTCTCGCACGATGTGAGCGAGTACGCGGCGCGCATCCCGGAGCCTACACTGCTGGTGGCGGCGGTCGACGACGACATTACGCCCATTGAGGCCGAGCGGCGGCTGCAGACGCTGTTTCCGGACGCCCGGCTGGTGGAGATCGCGGACGTGGGCCACCTCATCCACTACGAGAAGCCGGTCGAGGCGGCGAGGGCGATTGGGGCCTTCCTCGCCGAGAGGAACGGCCCGGCCGAGGGGAAGCGCCTCCCGTGAGAGTCCTCTTCGATTGCCGCTACACGCGCATTGGCCGGCACGACGGCATCAGCCGGTTCACGGCGGGGCTCGTGACCGCTCTCGCGAAGCGGTGCCCCGTCACGATGCTCATCAGCGATCACCGGCAGTTGGAGATGCTGCCCGAACTGTCGTGGGAGCTCATCGGCCCGCCGACCGGCCTGGGCGAGCCGTGGGTGGCGCGCCGTGTCAACAAGCTGAAGCCCGATGTGGTTTTCACGCCGATGCAGACGATGGGCGGATTCGGACGGCGATACCGGCTGGTGCTGACCGTTCACGATCTGATCTACTATCGGCACCCCGCCCCACCGCGCGATCTGCCCGGGTTCGTCCGGGTGCTGTGGCGTCTCTACCACCTGTCGTGGTGGCCGCAGCGGATGCTGCTGAACCGGGCGGACGCGGTGGTCACGGTTTCGGAGACCACCAGGGAGCTGATGGCCGAGCATCGGCTGACGAAGCGACCGGTCTCCGTCGTCACCAACGCGGCCGAGATGCCCGCGCTTCCCGGAGCGCGAGCCCTCCGCACAGCGCCGGAGACGAAGCGGCTCGTCTACATGGGTTCCTTCATGCCGTACAAGAACGTCGACACCCTCGTCCGTGCGGCGGCGCTGCTGCCCGACTACGAACTGCACCTCATGAGCAGGGTCACCGGGGCCGAGGTCTCGCGGCTGAGCGCCCTCGCGCCGGGTACGCGGCTGGTGTTCCACGACGGGGCGAGCGATGAGGAGTACGCGGAGACGCTGGCGAGCGCGACCGCGCTGGTGACGGCGTCTCGCGATGAGGGCTTCGGCATCCCGCTGGTGGAGTCGATGACGCTCGGGACGCCGGTCGTCGTCAGCGACATCCCGATCTTCCGCGAGATTGGGGGGGAGGCGGCCTTGTACTTCTCTCCCGACTCGCCCGAGGAGCTGGCCGAACGCGTGCGGCACGTCGAGGAGCCCGGCGTGTGGGCTTCGCGCTCGGCGGCGGCGCGGCAGAATGCGTCGCGGTTCACTTGGGAGGCGTCGGCCGAGCGTCTGCTGACCGCGCTGACCGCGACGTCCGCCCGCGGGAAGCGGTAGGACGAGGCGCAGGCCGCGACCGCGGCGAGGCCAGCCGGGAGCCGTTGCGGGGGCTGGGCGCTGCCGGTGCGGATGACCTGGCCGGGAACAGAACCGGGCAGCGCCGGTCTCACCTCACCGACGCTGTGAGCAGATCGCGGTCTTCCGGGCCGAGGTTGAAGCGATCGAGGGTCAGCGTCCCGTCCTCGTACACGAAGCGATGCACCGAACCGTTCGGGATGAACTCACCCGGGGCGGGGGCGGCATGGTCGGTGAGGTGGTGGGCCAGTGAGCCGATGACGCCGCCGTGGCTGACCAACACGACGCGCTAGGTGTGATGTCCAGGGAGGTTGTTGTCGATTCTGCTAATGGGTGGGGCTCTGATGGCGGAGTGGTGCTGGTGATGATTGTAGAAGTGGGGCCAGCCGGGGAGTGCTTCTCGTCGTTCGGCCTCTGAACCATAGAACTGGGCGTAGGCCCAGCCGTCGGCGAGTGTGCGGTGGAAGCGTTCGATCTTCCCGTTGGTCTGTGGTCGGTATGGTCGGGTCTTCTTCGCCCTGATCCCGAGCTCTGTGCAGGCGTCTCGCCAGGCGTAGGACTTGTAGGCGGAGCCGTTGTCCGAGAGGACGAGTTCGACGCTGACATCCCGGTCGGCGAACCAGGCGACAGCACGCCGCAGGACACCGATCGCGGTGTCCGCCTTCTCGTCGGAGCAGATCTCGGCGTAGGCGACGCGGGAGTGGTCGTCGATGATCGTGTAGACGAACACGGTGCCCAACCGTGGCTCGTAGCGGTGGTTCCTGCTCTTCGTGCGGGTGGCGGTCGCTTCCCGGTTGCGTTCGCCCTGGACGCGGCCGACGAATCGTCAGCCGCCGCCGTCGGGGATGTTGCCGAACTTCGTCACGTCGACATGGATCAGCGATCCAGGGTGGTCGTGCTCGTAGCGACGGATCGGCTCGCCCGTGACCCGATCAATGGTGCAGAGCCGGTTGATGCGGCAGCACACCAGGACGGCGTGGACGGTCGAGGCGGGAAGGCCAAGCTCGCCGGCGATCTGCACCGGCCCCAGGCGTCGTCGCCACCTCGCCCGCACGATCCGCTTGAGCACGGGCAACGGCGTCCGCGTTGGCATCGATCGTGGGCGGCTAGACCGGTCGGTCATCCCTCCCGTGCCTTCGGCGCGGAACCTCGCCGCCCATTTCCGCGCGGTAACGGGCGAGACCATAAACATCTTCGCTGCGACGGAGACCAGCCAATGGTCCTCGACGATGAGCCTGGCAAGGCGCAGACGAGCGCGCGGTGTGAGAGCAGCGTTAACGTGGGACACGAAGGCCTCCTGGATCGTGAAGCGGTTGAACTGAACAGCTCCACTTCACAACCGGAGGCCCTCGCCCCTCAACTCCTCACGACCGTATCGCCGAAACAACCCCCCTGGACATCACACCTAGGGCGGGTGCCGTTCGCCGAGCTGGAGCAGCGCCGGCAGCGCCCGCGCCACGACCTCCTCGCGGGTTTCCTGGCCCGGCACCGGTGTGTCCCCGGGCCAGCGTTCGAGGGCCTGCTCCCCAGTGAGGCTCTCGGCCTCGCCGTAGTTGCGTTCGACGACGGCGGGGAGCGGCAGCGGGTCGCCGAGGCCGAGATGCCCGGCGATGATCCGTCCGGTTTCGTAGGCGCGGCTGAGTGGGCTCGCGTACAGGGCGTCGAAGCGACCGGCGGCGAGGGCGCGTCCCGTGGCATCGGCCTGGACGCGGCTGGTCTCGTTGAGCGGGATGTCGCTCGCGCCCTGGATACGCTTAGCGAGGTTCCAATCGGTCTGACCGTGCCGGACAAGGGAGATGAGCGTCACGCGCGTCCTTTCGTTTGAGGACGGGTCGGGCGCCCGCCGAGCGAAGGCTAAACGAGTCGGCGGGAGAGTTCGGTCAGCGTCTCTGTGGTCCCCGCGTTCAGCTTAACGGTCGCGCGCGCATCCCCCTTCGTCTGGCCGCGGTTGACGATGACGATCGGGAGCCGTCTGCGCCGTGCCTCCTCCAGGAGCCGGACGCCGGAGTTGACCACTAGAGACGAGCCCGCGATGACGAGAGCGTCGGCCGAGCGGACGAGGGCGCTCGCCTCCCGGTACGTCTCGGCGGGGATGAACTCGCCGAAGAAGACCACATCGGGTTTCAGCCGCTCGCCGCAGACCGTGCAGTCCGGGATGACGAACGCGTCGATGTCTGTCACGATCGCGTCGCCATCGGGTGCGAACTCGACCGCGCCTTCGGCGTCCAGCCACGGGTTCGCCGCGTCGATGCCCGCGGTGATCGCTTCGCGCGCGAACAGCTGGCCGCAGACGAGGCAGAGGACCCGGTCCACTGAGCCGTGCAGATCGACGACGCGCCGGCTGCCCGCCTTCTTGTGCAGTCCGTCCACATTCTGCGTCACGACTCCGGCGGCCGCGCCGGCGTCCTCGAGCGCCGCGAGGGCGCGGTGCCCGTCGTTGGGGCGAGCGGCGGAGAAACGGCGGTAGCCGAGGTGGCTTCCGGCCCAGTAGCGCTTGCGATGGCGATCCTCGGCGAGGAACTGCTGGAATGTCATCGGGGTGCGCTTCGGCGCTCCCTCGCCGCGGTAGTCGGGGATGCCGGAGTCGGTCGAGACACCGGCGCCGGTCAGCACAGCGAACCGGCGGCCGCTCAGCACCTCCACCGTCTGGTCGAGGCCCCGCGCGAGTTCGGCCGACAGTGCGCTGCCCGATGGCTCTGTGCTCACAGAAACCTCCTGGATGTCTCCCGAGTTTAACCGGCGCAGTTTTCGGATTTGTTTCCGCGTCCTGGCAATCTGGACGGGTGCAGATCCACCGTGTGACCGACCTCGACGCCGACGGCTTGGCCGACTACTCCCGCCTGACCGATGTCGCCCTCCGCCGGGTCAGCGAGCCCGAGGGCGGTCTCTACATCGCCGAATCGACGAAGGTCATCACCCGTGCCCTGGCCGCCGGCCACCGCCCGCGCTCGGTTCTGCTGCAGGAGCAGTGGCTGCCCGATGTGGAGCCGCTGCTCGCGCCGTTTCCGGAGGCGCCGGTCTTCGTGGGCGAGGCGGCGGCGTTGCAGAGGCTCACCGGCTACCACCTCCACCGCGGTGCGCTGGCGGCCATGCACCGTCCGGCCTTGCCGGCCCCGGTAGACCTGCTGAGGGAAGCGCGGCGGATCGTGGTGCTGGAGGATATCGTCGATCATACGAACGTTGGGGCGATCTTCCGCAGTGTCGCGGGGCTCGGAGCCGATGCTGTGCTCGTCAGCCCGCGCTGCGCCGATCCGCTCTATCGGCGGAGTGTGCGGGTCAGCATGGGCACGGTGCTGCAGGTTCCGTGGACGCGCATCCCCGAATGGGACGAAGCGGCGCCGCTCCTGCGCGACGCCGGTTTCGAGATCGCGGCGCTGGCGCTGGCGGACGAGGCCGTCGCACTGGACGAGTACGCAGTGGCCCCTCCCGAGCGGGTGGCGATGGTGCTGGGCTCTGAGGGCGACGGGTTGAGCCGGAGAGAGCTGGCCGCGGCGGACCGCGTTGTCGCCATCCCGATGCTGCACGGGGTGGATTCGCTCAATGTGGCCTCGGCCAGCGCGGTGGCGCTGTGGGCGCTGCGGGTGCGTTCTCAGGGTCGCGGTGCCGACTGCCCCTAGAATGACCAGAATGTCTCCGCAAGTCCCCGTCGATCCATCGCGCCGCTCGAACCGCCGGCAGATCTACCGCCGCCGGCGGATCGCGGTGTTCGGCGGCGGGGGTGCTCTGTTGTCCGTGCTCCTGTATGTGTTCGGCTCTCTGATCGCCCCGGTGCCGGCGACGGCCGCAGCGGTTGAGCCCCAGAAGACGCTCACGAAGCCCGCGGCGCAGCTGGTGTGGCCGGGGTACGGGTCGGCGGTGATCGCCGCGCCAGATTATCCCGGGGCGACCGCATTCGACGGCAGCGACGCGAGCCTGCCGATCGCGAGCGTCACCAAGGCGATCACGGCGCTGGTCGTGCTCGATAAGAAACCGCTCAGCGGCAGCGAGCAGGGGCCGGAGATCTCTTTCACGCAGAAGGACGTCGACATCTGGAACCAGGTCGTCGGTGAGGGCGGCTCCTGGGCGCCGGTCAAGGCGGGGACCTCGATGACGGAGAAAGAGGCCCTCACCGCGATGCTTCTGCCGTCAGCCAACAACTATGCGATCTCGCTCGCGAACTGGGCGTTCGGTTCGACCGGGGCGTATGTCTCGGCGGCCAACGACTGGCTCGGGAAGAAGGGCTTCTCCGGCACGAAAATCACCAGCCCAGACGGGCTGGACCCGGGCAATGTCAGCACCACGAAAGATCTCATCGGCATCGGGAAGCTCGTCCTCGATTCGCCCGCGCTGTCCTCGATCGTCTCGAAGAAGACCGCGACGCTGCCGGGCGCGGGCGACCAGGACAACACGAATTCGCTGCTGGGCGTCGAGGGCGTCGACGGTATCAAGACCGGCAATACGGACGAGGCGGGGTTCTGCCTGCTGTTCTCGGCGGAGGTGCCGGTCGGCAAGGCCAAGGTGCGCGTCGTCGGCGCGGTGCTCGGCGCGGATAGCCGCGACACCCTGTGGGCGAATGTCAAGGAACTGCTGCAGAGCATGCGGAACGGTTTCCACGAGGTGGAGGCGGTGAAGGCCGGACAGGTGTTCGGTTCGTACGACACTCCGTGGGGGTCGAGCTCCGACTTGGTCGCGACGGCGGGGAAGACGTTCGTCGTCTGGTCGGACACGCCGCTCCGGGTCCACCTGGAGACACGGGCGCTGCGGTCCGGGGCCCGGGGTGATCTCCTCGGCCGGGTGACGTTCACGCTCGGCGGCAAGAGCGAGACCGTCGAACTCGCGCTGGCGAGGGATGTGCCCGGTCCCGGCTTCGGGTGGCGGCTCGCCCACCCCGGCGGGTTCGGTGTATGAGGGGACAGCGCCCGGGCGACAGTGAGGACAGGATGATAGCCACACCGGACAGCCACGATCGGATTCGCGTCCACGGCGCGCGGGCGAACAACCTGAAAGACGTGAGCGTTGAGCTCCCGAAGCGCCGGCTCACAGTCTTCACCGGTGTCTCCGGATCCGGCAAGAGTTCGCTCGTGTTCGGCACGATCGCCGCCGAGTCGCAGCGGCTCATCAACGAGACGTACAGCTCTTTCCTCCAGGGCTTCATGCCCTCCCTCGCGCGCCCCGATGTGGACGTGCTGGAAGGGCTCACCACGGCCATCCTGGTCGACCAGGAGCGGATGGGCGCGAACTCGCGCTCGACCGTCGGGACCGTGACGGACGCGAATGCGATTCTGCGCATCCTGTTCAGCCGGCTCGGATCGCCGCAGGCGTTCTCGTTCAACGTCCCGACGGTGACGGGCAGGGGCGCCATCACGATCGAGCGCGCCGGAGCGGCCGGCAAGCCCGGCAAGACGGTCGAGCGGCGCACGTTCAGCCAGACGGGCGGCATGTGCCCGCGCTGCGAGGGGATGGGTTCGGTCACCGACATCGACCTGACCCAGATCTACGACGAGACCAAGTCTCTCGCCCAGGGCGCGATCACGGTGCCCGGGTACACTTCGGCGGGCTGGTCGGTGCGGATGTTCAGCGAGTCCGGGTTCCTCGACCCCGAGAAGCGGATCGCCGATTACAGCGAGGGGGAGCGGGCGGACTTCCTGTACAAGGAGCCGGTCAAAGTCAAGATCAGCGGTATCAACATGACCTATGAGGGTCTGGTGCCGCGCGTGCAGAAGTCGATGCTGTCGAAGGACCCCGAGGCGATGCAGCCGCACATCCGCGCCTTCGTGGAGCGGGCCGTCACTTACACCGCCTGCCCGGACTGCGGCGGGACGCGGCTCAACGAAGGCGCGCGCTCGTCCAGGGTCGCCGGGATCAGCATCGCCGACGCCTGTGCCATGCAGATCAGCGACCTGGCGCAGTGGGCGCGGGATCTCGACGAGGAGAGTGTGGCTCCGCTGCTTGCGAATCTGCGCGGAACGCTGGACGCGTTCGTGGAGATCGGACTCGGCTATCTCTCCCTCGATCGGCCTTCGGGTACGCTCTCCGGCGGGGAGGCCCAGCGCGCGAAGATGATCCGCCACCTGGGGTCGTCGCTCACGGATGTCACCTACGTCTTCGATGAGCCGACGATCGGGTTGCACCCGCACGACATCCAGCGCATGAACGCCCTGCTGCGGCAGCTGCGTGACAAGGGCAACACGGTGCTCGTCGTGGAGCACAAACCGGAGGCGATCGCGATCGCCGACCATATCGTGGACATCGGCCCGGGTGCGGGAACAGCCGGGGGCACTGTCGTCTTCGAAGGGACGGTCGACGGGCTGCGCGCGAGCGGTACGCTCACCGGCCGGCACCTGGACGATCGGGCCCGGGTGAAGGAGACGGTGCGGAAACCGGCAGGGACGCTTCCGGTGCGCGGCGCCGCATCGCACAACCTGAAGGACGTGGACGTCGACATCCCGCTCGGTGTTCTCGTGGTGGTCACCGGTGTCGCGGGTTCTGGCAAGAGCTCGCTCATCCAGGGCTCGGTCGCTCCGCGCGAGGGCGTGGTATCCATCGACCAGGCCGGCATCAAGGGATCGCGTCGGAGCAATCCGGCGACCTACACCGGACTGCTGGAACCGATCCGGAAAGCGTTCGCGAAAGAGAACGGTGTGAAGCCCGCGCTGTTCTCGGCGAACTCGGAGGGCGCTTGCCCGAACTGCAACGGCGCCGGTGTCGTCTACACGGATCTCGGCGTCATGGCGGGCGTCTCCACCGTCTGCGAGGTCTGCGAGGGCAAGCGCTTCGAGCAGTCGTTGCTCGACTACCGACTCGGGGGCAAGGACATCAGCGAGGTGCTCGGGATGTCGGTGCATGACGCCGAGCGGTTCTTCGGAGACGGGGAGGCCCGGCTTCCGGACGCGCACGCCATCCTGGACAGGCTGGTGGATGTCGGCCTCGGCTACCTCACCATCGGTCAGCCCCTCACCACCCTGTCGGGAGGGGAGCGGCAGCGGCTGAAGCTGGCAACGCACATGGCGGAGAAGGGCGGCGCGTACGTCCTGGACGAGCCGACGACCGGGCTGCACCTGGCGGATGTCGAGCAGCTGCTCGGCCTACTCGATCGGTTGGTCGAGTCCGGCAAGTCGGTGATCGTGATCGAGCACCACCAGGCTGTGATGGCCCATGCCGACTGGATCATCGATCTCGGCCCGGGGGCGGGGCACGACGGCGGCCGCATCGTGTTCGAAGGGACGCCCGCGCAGCTGGTCGCGGCGCGCTCGACGCTGACCGGCGAGCATCTAGCCGCGTACATCGGGGCGTAGGGCTTCCGCCTCCCGTTCCCCGAAAGTCTCTCCCCCTACGCCTGGCGGGGAGTTCTCGGTGGTGTCATCGCGACTCTCGGGGCGGCTTGAGAAAACGGAGTCTAGAGTGCGATAAGGGCGTTCTTCGCCGGTGGTGTTGGCGTACTCGGCATATTCGTCTTCACCCTCTACCGCTGGATACCAGCAACCGCCAGGTGAAGACCTGTTGGCTTGGGCATCGCCATGTAGCCTTTGGGTATGTTTGGAAATATAACGATCTTCACAGCAATCTCACTTGTGCTTCTCGCCTGCGCAATCGCATGGCTGGTGATCTGGTTTCTTCCAGCACGTCGCCGACGCCAGCATGAACAGCGCGAGAATTCCTCGTCGACGAATACTCCTTGACCGCTTTCTGAGAACTCTCACATATTGAGGTCGAGGCCCCCAAGCCGGGTGCCCGATACAAAGGAGTTCACGTGAAGTTCACATCGAAGCTGATGTTCACTGCCGTACCGATCCTCGTGCTCTTCAGCATCGCCGCCGCGGGGCCAGCCCAGGCGGTCAGCTCCGAGTCTCCGAGTCCAACTGATCTGAACCAAATCCGTACCACAATGGCATCGGTCGGAATCGATTCCAACACGCAGGACTCTTTGATCGCCAAGCTGCAGGCGCATCAGCCGCTTGACTCAATGACGGGCGCGCAGCAGATTCGCACCTTCACCGAGGATCTCGTCTCCTCGATGCGGACCTACAAGGTGTTCCAGGACGGGTCTCGCAGTTGGATCGACCTTGAAAAGTCGTCACCCTCAGGTGGAGTCGCAGCACGTTCTGCGATGACCAACTGCTCGACTTCCGGCGCTTGGAAGGTCAACTGTTGAATCGACATCAGCGATCTGGTCAGTTCGGCATGGTTCGTCATCGACTACAAGGCGGCCGCGCCATCGCAGGTTCGTGACTTCCGGGGAAAAGGATGTCAGATTCTGGGCGGTTCCTGTAACGTCAACGGCCAGATTGGCCGCGCAACCCAGAGCAGCGCGGGACCAGCCTGGGCCTACCTGAACTACAACGTGACCACCTGGACCTGGATCGGCGCAAGCGGCCAGTTCGGAATCCGAGTGCCCAATGGCAACGTCACAACGTACTAACCCCGGCTCCGAGGGGTGGGACCGGTCGCCTCGGTCCTGCCCCTCGTCGCTTTGCACCCTGCTTCACATGTTGGCCAGTGGATGATGGCGTGCAGCCCGAGCATCTCGCGGCGCATCTCCAATACGGGGTCGAGCCACATTCCGGCAACGCGAAGCAGCTCTACCACTGGAAACCAGCAACCGCCGGGTGAGGACTTATCGGCACAGAGTCCCGTTTGCGACAGACTCGACGAATGCGATGGAAGAGAGCCAAGCCCGACTACCAGCCTGAGACCGCGGACTTGTGGGCGCTTGCCTCGAGCGAATTGAAGTACACGACAAGCTTGAAGCAGAGCGCCTACTCGTGGCCGTGAGCAGCCGGCGCGCTGCTTGGGCTCGCGGCTGTAGTAGCCGCCGCAGGCATCGTCCTCCTGGGTGTGCTCGAAGCAATCAACTTGCCTATCGCTGCTGCAGCTGTGTTAATCGCAGCACTCCTCTGTGCTTGCGTTCTCGGGGCACTGGCCTGGTGGCGCGCTGACGACGCGCTTACCCGACGGATGCTTCGCGTGACTCGCGGAGCCAGGGCAACGATCTCGGTCATCGCGTTTGTCGCTGTCATGCTCCTGCTTGCCTTCGGCGTCGGCGCCATCATGTTCGTCCCCCACACACGAATAAACCTGATAGTCCTCGTGCTACTCGCTCTCCTATCCGTACCCCTCGCTGTGGTGATGATCCTGACCGCTCCACCTCTCATCGTTGTTCGCTCCTGGGACGAGCCCATGTGGCTACGCATGATCGCCGTCTTCGCATTCTGCGCCGCAATTTTTGAGGGATCCGTCGCCGCAGTACTACTCATATCCAGCGCGTCCCTCGTAACCGCACTCCCGATTCTGCTAGCGTCGGGCGCACTCATCCTCAATGTGCTCCTGCTTGCCCTCCCAACGTGCAGCCGCTCTGGAAAACACACTCAGCACCGCAATTATCGCCACCCGAACACCTCAGCCAGAGTCGGAACAGTACACAGCGCTCTTTCGTTTGTGCGCCACCCTACGACGCCTGGAAAAGGGCGGACGATTCATCCCCACGCCACGCCCGCTGTCCGAGCCCCTCCGAGCCGTGCTGATCTACGCCATCCAGTCCACAGTCCCCATCGGAAGAGACCTCCTCTCGCCCGCGCAAGAACTGCAACTTCATCGACTTCTCAAACCCGAAACCGCCGCAGCGAGCCTGCCCTCGTTCCTCGAGCGGCTCCACAGCCAACTCCTCGATGGACGCACACCACGACCGGAAAGAGAAACGGGGCACGCCCTCAAAAAGCGCCGTACCGTACTCTGAGCTCCGTTTTCTCAAGCGGCCCCAATCTCCTCCCTTTCCCGGCATCCTGACTCTTTCGTTCCCGGGGCTGCTCCGTTTTCGTCGCTGGTGGGGGGCGAAGGGGCTGATCCCCCTCTCCGTTTGCGACGGCAGGGGAGCGGTGCGGAGACAACAGCTATCGGTCGAGCCGGTAAGGCCCGACGTCGGGCCGCTTCGGGAGCGCATGGTCACCGGAGGACTGGTGCCGGATGCGGCGGATGACCCACGGAACGAGGTACTCGCGCGCCCATGAGAGGTCCTCAGAGCGCGCCTGCCGCCAGGTGTACGGGGGCAGGGGCTCGGGCTCGAGCGGTTGCAGCCCGTTCGGCACGTTGAGGGCAGCCAGCACCATTCGGGCGACGGTGTGGTGACCGAGCGGGGCGAGGTGGAGGCGGTCGGCGGCCCACATCCGCTGATCCTGGATCTCGGTCAGCGACCACTGATCCGCGACGATGCAGTCGTGCTTCGCGGCGATGGCGCGGACGTTCTCGTTGTAGATGGCGACTTTGCCCCGGATGCCGCGGAACACGGGCGAGAATCCGACATCCACACCGGTGAACACGACGATCGTGGCGCCGTCTGCGCTGAGCTGGGAGACGGCCTCGTCGAACAGTGCGGCGATCTGGTCGGGATCGGTGCCGGGGCGGATCACATCGTTGCCCCCGGCGGAGAGGGTGATGAGATCCGGCCGGAGGGCCAGAGCGGGTTCGATCTGGTCGGCCAGGATCTGCTTGATGAGCTTGCCGCGGACGGCCAGGTTCGCGTAGGCGAAGTCGTCGGTCTGGCTGCTCAGCACCTCGGCGACGCGATCGGCCCAGCCCCGGTGGCCGCCCGGGCTGCCCGGCTCCGGATCGCCGATGCCCTCCGTGAAGGAATCGCCGAGTGCGACGTAGCGGGACCAAGGGTGCTGAGCTTCGACCATGCCTCCATTTTCGCATAGCGAGAGGATGTCGGACCGACCCGGTAGATTGGATTCACGTGGAGACGACAGCACTGCCAGACGACGAGCCGCGCACGGCAGACAGCGTGCCTTCTGCCGTCCGCGTCGGCAGTTTCGCCGCCGAGCATCTCTCGCCTTCGTTTCCGGAACGCGCCGCTTGGGGGACCGCGGGAAAGCTGCGCGCCTGGCAGGCCGAGGCGCTCGACGCCTACTTCGCGACGGAACCGCGGGACTTCCTCGCGGCGGCGACGCCGGGCGCGGGCAAGACCACGTTCGCGCTCCGGCTGGCCACCGAACTGCTCTCGCGGCGGACGGTGGAGCGGGTCACGGTCGTCGCGCCGACCGAGCACCTGAAACGGCAGTGGGCGGAGGCGGCTTCGCGGGTGGGGCTGCATCTCGACCCCGAGTTCAGGAACGCCGATGGACGGCCCGCACGTCATTACAAGGGCATCGCGGTCACCTATGCGCAGATCGCGATGCGGCCGAGCCTGCACAGGGACATCACCGAGGGCGACCGCACGCTGGTCATCCTGGACGAGGTGCATCACGGCGGCGACGCCCTGAGCTGGGGCGACGGGATCCGGGACGCCTTCGAACGGGCCACGCGGCGGCTGTCGCTGACCGGCACCCCGTTCCGGTCGGACACGGCGCCCATCCCGTTCGTGAGCTACCTGCCCGATCGGCAGGGCATCCGCACCTCGCTCACCGACTACAGCTACGGCTATGGCCGCGCGCTGGAGGACGGCGTGGTGCGGCCGGTCATGTTCATGGTCTACGCCGGCCAGATGCGCTGGCGGACCAAAGCCGGCGATGAGATGGAGGCGCGCCTCGGCGAGGGCAACACCAAGGACATCACCGCCCAGGCGTGGCGGACGGCGCTCGACCCGCGTGGAGAGTGGATACCGGCCGTGCTGTCGGCGGCGAATCGGCGGCTGACCGAGGTGCGCGTCTCCATCCCGGACGCCGGGGGACTCGTCATCGCGACCGACCACTATGCGGCGCGGGCGTACGCGGAGCTGCTTGAGCGGATCAGCGGTGAGCGGGTCATCGTCGTGCTCTCCGACGAGAAGGAGGCGAGCGACCGGATCGACGAGTTCGCTCAGTCTGAGGCCCGCTGGATGGTCGCGGTGCGGATGGTCTCGGAGGGGGTGGACGTGCCGCGGCTCGCGGTCGGGGTGTACGCGACCAGCGCCTCCACCCCGCTGTTCTTCGCGCAGGCCATCGGCCGTTTCGTTCGCGCGCGCCGCCGCGGCGAGACGGCATCGGTGTTCCTCCCGGACGTCCCGGCTCTGATGGCGCTCGCGAGAGCGCTGGAGCTGGAACGCGACCATGCGCTCGACCGTCCGAGCGAGGAGGGCGGCGAGGGCGACTTCTGGAACCCCGAAGACGCGATGATGGCCGAGGCGAACCGCCAGGAGCGGGCGTCTGATTCGCTGACGGAGCTGTTCGAGTTCGAAGCGCTCGGCTCAGAGGCGAATTTCGACCGTGTGGTCTACGACGGCCGTGAGTTCGGTGGGTATGCGGTGCCGGGGACCGATGAAGAGCTCGACTTCATCGGCTTGCCCGGCCTCCTGGAACCCGACCAGGTGCATGAGCTCCTCCAGCAGCGGCAGCAGCGCCAGGCGCGGCGGCACACGGTACGGCCCGTAGCGGCGGACGGGCACCCGCCCGCGCCCCTCCACCGCACGCTGAAGGAGCAGCGGCAGCTGCTGAACAGCCTGGTTGGTCTCCACTCGAAGAACTCGGGGGAGGCCCACGGCCTCATCCACGCCGAGCTGCGGCGAGTGTGCGGTGGGCCAGCCGTGGCGCAGGCGAGTGTGACGCAGTTGCAGGCACGGATCGACTACCTGCGGAAGCGGCTCGGCCGCTCCTAGCCGGTGGCGGGCCCGGCGAAGCGGACCCGCCACCTGTCGCTGCGCGGCTAGATGACACCCAGGGCGAGCATGGCGTCGGCGACGCGGACGAAACCGGCGATGTTCGCGCCAAGCACGTAGTCGCCGGGGGCGCCGTACTTCTCGGCAGTCTCCGCGCAGCTGTCGTGGATGTTCGCCATGATGTCCGCGAGACGTCCTTCGGCGTATTCGAAGCTCCAGGCGTCGCGCGAGGCGTTCTGCTGCATTTCGAGCGCGGAGGTGGCGACACCGCCCGCGTTGGCAGCTTTGCCGGGCGCGAAGAGCACACCGGCGGTGCGCAGGAGGTGGACGGCCTCCGGGGTGCATGGCATATTCGCGCCCTCGACGACCGCGATGACGCCGTTCTGGGCGAGGGTTGCCGCCGCGGTCGCATCGAGTTCGTTCTGGGTCGCGGCGAGCAGGGCGACATCGATCGGCGTCTGGGCGGCGATGGCCCAGATGTCGCCGTTGGCTCGGTACTCGGACCCGGCGGCGCGGCGGGCGGCGTAGTCCGAGAGCCGGCCGCGCTCGTTCTCCTTGATCTGGCGAAGCAGGTCGAGGTCGAGGCCGCCGCGGTCGTAGACCACACCGGAGGAGTCCGAGCAGGCGACGACGGTGCCGCCGAGCTGGTGGACCTTCTCGATCGCGTAGAGCGCGACGTTGCCGGAGCCCGAGACGAGGACGCGCACGCCGGTGAAGTCCCGGCCGCGTGTGGCCAGCATCCGCTCGGCGAAGAAGACGCTGCCATAGCCGGTGGCCTCGGTGCGGACGAGGGAGCCTCCCCAGCCGATGCCCTTGCTGGTCAGCACCCCGGACTCGTAGCGGTTGGTGATGCGTTTGTACTGGCCGAAGAGGTACCCGATTTCGCGGCCGCCCACGCCGATGTCGCCGGCGGGCACGTCTGTGTACTCGCCCAGGTGGCGGTACAGCTCGGTCATGAACGACTGGCAGAAGCGCATGACCTCCGCGTCCGAGCGGCCCTTCGGGTCGAAGTCGCTGCCGCCCTTGCCGCCGCCGATGGGGAGGCCGGTGAGCGCATTCTTGAAGATCTGCTCGAAGCCGAGGAATTTGACGGTGCCGAGCGTTACGCTCGGGTGGAAGCGCAGGCCGCCCTTGAATGGGCCGAGCGCCGAGTTGAACTCGACGCGGAATCCGCGGTTGACACGGACGTTGCCCTCGTCGTCGGTCCACGGCACCCGAAAGATGAGCTGGCGCTCCGGCTCGGTCAGCCGTTCGAGGACGGCGGCCTGAGTGTAGCGTGGCTGAGCAGCGATGACGGGGCCAAGGGAGCCGAAGACTTCCCGCGTGGCCTGGTGGAACTCGGGTTCGCCGGCATTCCGGCGGAGGACGTCGTCCAGGAGGGTGGAGAGCACAGGAGTCACGCTCGGCCTTTCTTCAACACAAGATCTGTGAGTCTACTCTTCCGTTTCTGATGTACTACACCGGGTTCCGGGGGGCGGCACGATGTTTGCCGCGGCGACCCTCCTGGGGCCGATGTCCGACCGCCGCGCCGCTGGGCTGTCGAGCGGTGTGTCTCCGCCGATGCCTCTGCTTTGCTGGCGTCGAGCGCATCCGCTTCCTAGGCTGAGTTCATGACGTCGGAGACGGTGGGCGGGGGCGCCCCGGGGGAGAACCGTACCGGCAGGGGCTCCCACAGCGGCTCACCGGGTTGCGGGCGGGAGCGCTCGGCGCGAACGGTGCTGCGGGTCATCGTCGGAGGCGCGCTCGCGCTGGTTGGAACGCAGAACAGCGAGGAGGGGTATGAAGGAGAAATTGGAGATCGTCCGCGACTGGTTGCCGCGGTACACAGGGACGCCGCTGGAGGGGTTCGGGGACCACATCCTCCTGACCAACTTCGGCGACTACGTGCAACGCTTCGCCGAGTTGTACGGCGCCGAGGTCCGGGGCGAGGAGCGCTCCATGCCGAATGCGACGGCGGACGGCATCACCATCATCAACTTCGGCATGGGCAGCCCCAACGCCGCGACGATCATGGACCTGCTGAGCGCGGTGTCGCCGAAGGCGGTGCTCTTCCTCGGCAAGTGCGGCGGTGTGAAGAAGAAGAACCAGCTGGGGGATCTGGTGCTGCCGATCGCCGCCATCCGCGGTGAGGGCACGTCCAACGACTATCTGCCGCCCGAGGTGCCCGCGCTGCCGGCCTTCCAGCTCCAGCGCGGTGTTTCCACGACGATCCGCGACTTTGGGCAGGACTACTGGACGGGAACCGTGTACACGACGAACCGGCGGGTGTGGGAGCACGACGACGCGTTCAAGACGTACTTGCGGCAGACGCGCTGCATGGCTGTGGACATGGAGACCGCCACGGTGTTCGCAGCCGGCTTCGCCAATCGCATCCCGAGTGGCGCGTTGCTCTTGGTTTCCGACCAGCCGATGATCCCGGAGGGGGTGAAGACCGCCGAGAGCGACCGCGGGGTGACCAGGCAGTTCGTGGAGCGTCACGTCCGGATCGGAGTGGAGGCGCTGCGCCTCGTGCGGCGGAATGGGCGGAGCCTCCGTCATCTGCGCTTCGAGGACTCCTGATCTCCCGGAGAGGCCCAGGGGAGTGAGAGGCCCGCACTCGTGTTGTCCTGCCTCCGGATTCGCATTCGTCCGGGGGCGCAGACTCCGGAGACGGCGGTTCTCCCGGGGCATGCGTGCATTGATTTTATTTTTTGTGTGAACGTGATGCTATATGCTGACGATCAGATTTCTGAAATTACATCCTAAATGATTGGCTTCTGGAGTATCATGAAACACCTCTCACGGCCCGGGAAGAGGGCGATGACCGCTGGCCTCGCGGCCACGACCATCGCGGGTCTCGCCCTCCTCGTTCAGCCGGCGCAAGCCGCGCCCCCGCCGGACCCGAGTTCGCTCGGCACCGACTTCTGGATCGGGTTCAACTCGACGGTCTTGTCCGAGCCGACTATCACGGTGACAGTGACGGGCGATCCGGGCACCACCGGCACGGTCGAGATCCCCGGAATGGGCTTCGAGCGGAAGTACACGATCGGCGCCGACAGCGTGGCCCTCATCACCCTCCCCACCGACTCGCAGATGACGACGCCGGCGGGAGGAGGCGCTGCTCAGAGCAAGGCTGTCCACGTCACCGCGGACCGTCTGGTGACGGTCTACGGGATGAACCGCAAGAGCACGTCGACGGACGGCTATCTCGGGTTGCCGGTGACCGCTGTCGGGACTCGCTACCGCATCGCCGACTACGGTTCGCTGGGCGGTGGCTTCCTCTCGATCGTCCCGGTGGAAAGCGGGACGACGACAGCGCACATCGAGCCGCCCGCGGCCCTTAACATCGCTCCGTTCGACGTCACGATCGCCCAGGGCGACGTCTACCAGTACGAGGCGGGAGCGGGCATCTCGCTGACCGGCGCCGTCGTGACGACCGACAAGCCGGTCTCTGTCTATGGCAGCAACCGCTGCGCGAACGTGCCGAGCAACATGTACGCGTGCGACCATCTGGTGGAGCAGCTCCAGCCGACCGCGTCGTGGGGGAACATCTTCGTGACTTACCCGCTGGCCACCCGGACGAAGGGCGACACCTTCCGTGTGGTCGCGGATGTCGACGGCACCACGGTGGCCATCGCTGCGAACGACGCCACGGAGACCATTTCCCTGGCGGCAGGCGAGTACTACGAGTGGATCGGCGCGGCTCCGCAGGCTGTGACCGGTGACAAACCCATCCAGGTCATGCAGTACAGCAACGGATCGCAGTTCGACGGAATCATGTCCGACCCGTTCATGGCCATCGTGCCCTCGGTCGAGCAGGGGTTCACCTCCTCGAGCATTGCACCACCGAGCAGCGGGTTCGAAAACTATGTGAACATCACCGCGAGGACGGCGGACACCGCTGGTGTACTCTTCGACGGAACCCCGGTGGACGCGAACCTCCGGCAGGTCATTCCCGGCTCCGACTACTCTGCTGCGGTCATCACCCTGGGCAGCGCCGACGCCGTACACAGCCTGAAGTCGAGCGGGCCGGTCATGATGCTCGTCTACGGCTGGGCCGACTACGACTCCTATGGATACCCCGGCGGATTCCGGGTGGCGAAGATCGCCACGGCGACAGCGCTGAAGCTCGACCCCTCCTCGGTCGTCGGCCCGGTCGGCTCCGATCTCTGCACGACGGCGATGCTGACGGATGGCAGCGGGACCGGCATCGCCGGACCGCAGATCGATGTGGTCAGCGACGGGGTTGCGCAGAGCTCCAGCAGCGTGGTCACGGATGCGAGCGGAGCCGCGCCGATCTGCCTGACCTCCGGTGACGAGGGCGGCTCAGCGATCACCGCGAGCGCCGCCGGGCTTACCGTGAACGGGGCCTTCGAGTGGCAGCCGCCTGGTGCGATCATCGTCCCGCCAGTGCCGGGTGGGAACCAGCCCGGCGTGACATCGCCGGGCCAGACCTCACCCTCCAGCGACGGCACAGCGAGCGCCGTGGGGAACGACAAGGATCGGCTCGCCTCGACCGGAAGCGACGCACAGCCTGCGCTGATGTTCGGTGGCGTTGCGCTGCTCGCGCTGCTCGCTGGTGTTCGACGTCGTGCTGGGAAGGACCAGACGGCGCGCCCAGTCCTGAGCGCGCCCGGTGTCGCGCCCGTCGAAACGGGCGCGACACCTCCGTTTAAGAGGGGCGGGGACAGGAGGGAGTGAGCGACACGCGCCCCTCACCGGTGGGAAAGAAGCATGGTCTTCCTCACGGCCGGATTCTCTTCCGTTTCCACCGCCCGGGAACGGACCTGTCTAACGGGGGCTCACAAGCGGTTGCCTGCCTCAGTCAGCACCGACTCCAGGATCTGCCGGATCTCCACGAACTCGTCCGTCCCGATGGTGAGCGGCGGGGCGAGCTGCACGACGGGGTCGCCCCGGTCGTCAGCTCGGCAGTACAGGCCGGCGTCGAAAAGGGCCTTGGAGAGGAATCCACGGAGCAGACGTTCCGATTCGTCGTCGTCGAAGGTCTCTTTGGCGGCTTTGTCCTTCACGAGCTCGATGCCGAAGAAGTAGCCGTCGCCGCGCACATCGCCGACGAGCGGGAGGGCGAGCAGCTTCTCGAGTTCGGCGCGGAACAGCGGCGAATTCTCTCGGACGCGCTCGTTGAGGCGCTCCTCCTCGAAAATGTCGAGGTTCTCCAGCGCCACGGCTGAGGACACCGGGTGCCCGCCGAAAGTGTAGCCGTGATAGAACGACGTGTTCCCGTGTTTGAAGGGCTCGTAGATCTTGTCGCTGATGATGGTCGCACCGATGGGGGAGTAGCCGGAGGTCATGCCCTTCGCGCAGGTGATCATGTCCGGCACATAGCCGTACTCATCGCAGGCGAACATGTGGCCGATGCGGCCGAAAGCGCAGATCACCTCGTCGCTGACCATGAGCACGTCGTACTTGTCGCAGATCTCGCGCACGCGCTGGAAGTAGCTGGGAGGCGGCGGGAAGCATCCGCCCGAGTTCTGCACCGGCTCTAGGAAGATCGCGGCGACGGTCTCGGGCCCCTCGAACTGGATCATCTCCTCGATGCGGTTGGCCGCCCAGACAGCGAACTCTTCGATGTCGTCGGCCGGTGCGCCCATCTCGCCCGCGCGGTAGAAGTTCGTATTCGGCACCCGGAAGCCGCCCGGTGTCAGTGGCTCGAACATCTCCTTCATCGCCGGGATGCCGGTGATCGCCAGCGCTCCCTGCGGCGTGCCGTGGTAGGCGACCGCGCGGGAGAGCACCTTGTGCTTGGCGGGGCGGCCCTGGAGCTTCCAGTAGTGCTTGGCCAGCTTGAAGGCGGTCTCGACGGCCTCGCCGCCACTGGTGGAGAAGAAGACGCGGTTGAGGTCGCCCGGCGCGTAGCTCGCGAGCCGGTCGGCCAGCTCGATCGCGTTGGGGTGTGCATAGGACCAGATCGGGAAGAAAGCGAGCTGTTCGGCCTGTTTCGCGGCGACCTCGGCGAGGCGCTTGCGGCCGTGGCCGGCGTTGACGACGAACAGGCCGGAGAGGGCGTCGATGTAGCGCTTGCCCCGGCTGTCCCAGATGTGGTGGCCCTCGCCCCGGGTGATGATGGGGACGCCGTGGCCGTCCTCCATCACCGACTGGCGGGCGAAGTGCATCCAGAGGTGGTCCTTGGCCTTGGCCTGGAGCACTGCCTCGCCGGAGAGGGCCGGCTCACCGGATGTTTCTGCGGTTGTCATGGTTATCGTGTTCCCCAGTTGTAGAACTGCTTGTGGAGTTTGAGATAGACGAACGTCTCGGTGGACAGCACGCCCTCGAGTGCCCGGATCTCGGAGTTGAGGATGTCGATCAGGCCGAGGTCGTTCTCGCACACGACTTCGGCCAGGATATCGAAGGTTCCCGCTGTGAGCACGACGTAGTCGACCGCGGGCATCGCCGCCAGCTTGTCGGCCACGAGCCGGGTGTCCCCGGTGACGCGGAGGCCGATCATCGCCTGGCGGTAGAAGCCCAGCTGCATCGGGTCCGTCACAGCCACGATCTGCATCGCGCCCGACTCGGTCAGCTTCTGAACGCGCTGCCGGACCGCCGCCTCGCTGAGACCGACCGCCTTTCCGATCTCCGCGTATGATCTGCGGCCGTCCACCTGGAGCTGCTCGATGATCGCCTTGGAGACGTCATCGATACCGGCGACTTTCGCGCCGTTCGTTGCCCGAGGAGTGCTCATAGAGCGATTCTGTCAGTCGATGGCCGCACTGGCAAGCGAATCCGTACAATATTGCCCTTATCGATGACGAAATCAGTAGACTCTCGGCTATGATCGAATTGCAGAACTTCGTGAACGGCCGGCGCAGCGGCGCACGCGGCGATGAGAGCATCGCCCTGATCGACCCGGCGATCGAGGAGGAGTACGCGGCCGCCTTCGAGAAGTGGGGTCAGACCACGCCGTCCGAGCGCTCGCTCGCCCTCTTCCGCATCGCGGACGCGATGGAGGCGCGCGGAGGAGTTCGCCGATGCCGAGTCGCAGGACACCGGCAAGCCCCGGGGAACGCTCGTGGACGACGAGATCCTGCTCTCCGTCGATCAGATCCGCTTCTTCGCGGGCGCCGCCCGGAACTTGGAAGGCCGGTCGGCGGGTGAGTATCTGAAGGGCCACACCTCGTTCGTCCGCCGCGAGCCGATCGGCGTCGTCGGCCAGGTGACCCCGTGGAACTACCCGCTCAACATGGCAGTCTGGAAGTTCGCGCCGGCACTGGCTGCGGGCAACACGACCGTGCTGAAGCCCTCGGACACGACGCCGCTCTCGACGCTTCTGCTGGCGGAGATCGCGAGCGAGTTCCTGCCGGCGGGCGTGCTGAACGTCATCCTGGGCGACCGGACGACGGGCGTGGCGATGACCGGGCACCCGATCCCTCAGCTCATCTCGATCACGGGATCGGTGCGTGCGGGCAGGGAAGTGGCTCGCGGGGCATCGTACGACCTGAAGCGTGTCCACCTCGAACTCGGCGGCAAGGCGCCGGTGATCGTGTTCGACGACGCCGATGTCGAGAAGGCCGTCGCCGGGATCGTCGCGGCCGGGTACTTCAACGCCGGCCAGGATTGCACGGCAGCGACCCGGCTGCTGGTGCAGGAGGGCGTCCACGACGAGTTCGTGGCGGCGCTCGCGCAGTACGCGGGCGAGAACGCGAAGATGGGCGGCCCGCGCGAGGACGGCATCCTGTACGGCGCTCTGAACAGCGCGAACCAGCTGGCCCGAGTCAACGGGTTCGTGGATCGGCTGCCCGACCACGCGAACATCGAGCTGGGCGGCCGCCGGCAGGGCGATCGCGGCTACTTCTGGGAGGCGACGATCGTCTCCGGACTGCGGCAGGACGACGAGGCGGTGCAGAACGAGATCTTCGGACCGGTGCAGACCGTGCAGAAGTTCGCCGGCGAAGCCGAGGCGATGGCTTCTGCGAACGACGTGCAGTACGGTCTCGCCTCCTCAGTGTGGACGAAGGACCACGGCCGGGCCCTGCGCTTCGCCAAGGGCCTGGACGCCGGGTGCGTGTGGATCAACACCCACATCCCGATCGTCGCTGAGATGCCGCACGGCGGTTTCAGGCACTCCGGCTACGGCAAAGACCTCTCCGCCTACGGTTTCGATGACTACACCCGGATCAAGCACGTCATGTCGTACATCGGCGAGTGAGGAGAGCGGCTGCGGCGAGGGCGGAGCTAAGGTCATCAGAGATCGGGGGTCGTCAGGGAGCAGAGGAGAGGATCGCTATGAGCACCCATGCACTGAGGAACTTCGTCGGCGGCGAATACGTCGACTCCACCGCGACGGAGCGGCTCGATATCACCGACCCGGCCACCGAGGAGGTGTTCGCCACGGCTCCGATCTCCACGGAACGGGATGTCGCGCTCGCCTGCCGGGCCGCCGCCGGTGCCTTCGAGACCTGGGGCGAGACCACTCCCGGTGAGCGGCAGCGGGCGCTTCTGCGTTTCGCAGACGCGCTCGAAGCGCGAGCCGAGGAACTCGCTGATGTCGAGGTCAAGGACACCGGGAAGCCCCGCGCCGGCATCGTCGCCGACGAGGTGGAGGTCATGATCGACCAGGTGCGGTTCTTCGCCGCCGCCGCCCGGAACCTCGAAGGCCGCTCGGCGGGCGAGTACCTGAAAGACCACACCTCCTTCATCCGCCGCGAGCCGATCGGCGTCATCGGCCAGGTGACCCCGTGGAACTACCCAATGATGATGGCGATCTGGAAGCTCGCACCGGCGCTGGCCGCGGGCAACGCCGTCGTCCTGAAACCGAGCGACTCGACCCCGTCGTCCTCGCTGCTGCTCGCCGAGATCGCGAGTGAGTTCCTCCCCGCGGGCACCGTCAACGTCGTGACCGGGAACCGGGAGACCGGGCGGGCGCTCATCGCCGACCGGACCCCGCAGATGGTGTCGATCACCGGTTCGGTCCGCGCGGGTGTGGAGGTCGCCGGCTCTGCCGCGCTCGACCTCAAGCGCGTCCATCTGGAGCTCGGCGGTAAAGCGCCGGTCGTTGTCTTCGACGACGCCGACATCGAGCAGGCTGTCGAGGGCATCAGCGCCGCCGGGTTTTACAATGCCGGCCAGGATTGCACCGCAGCGACACGGCTGCTGGTGCAGGAGGGAATTCACGATGAGTTCGTGGCCGCCCTCGTCGAGTATTCACGCGACAACGCCAAGACGGGCGCACCGCTGGAGGAAGGCATCTTGTTCGGGGCTCTCTCCAGCGCCGACCAGCTGGCTTGCGTGCAGGGCTTCATCGAGCGCCTGCCCGACCACGCGCAGCTCGTGCTCGGCGGGAAGCGGCAGGGCGACCGCGGCTACTTCCACCAGGCGACGATCGTCTCCGGGCTGCGCCAGGAGGATGAGGCCGTGCAGAATGAGATCTTCGGTCCGGTCATCACGGCTCAGACATTCTCCGACGAATCGGACGCGCTGCGTCGCGCGAACGGTGTGCCCTACGGCCTCGCCTCCTCGGTGTGGACGCAGAACCACGGGACGGCCATGCGAATGGCCAAACGCCTCGATTTCGGGTGCGTGTGGATCAACACCCACCTCCCGCTCGTCGCTGAGATGCCGCACGGCGGCTTCAAGCACTCCGGCTATGGCAAGGACCTCTCGGCGTACGGTTTCGAGGACTACACTCGGATCAAGCACGTCATGTCGTACATCGGGGAGTAGCCCCGACCCGATCGCCTGGAGGACCGACCCGGTGACGCCCGGTTTCACACGGTACGCTCCGGCCGCCGGACCTTCGCGCTGGCTCTTCGTCGCCGGCCGCCGGTTTGTCGCGTGCATCGAGAGTGCGATCGCCGATAGCGTCCTGGATGAGGTCTGGCGGCTGGCCGACTCTGAGCTCGCGACGATCGAATCGGTCGTCGGGGCTTTCCCGCTGGCTGGGCCGGGCAGCGTCCGCTCGTTTGCGGTCGCTGATCTCGGCGAGCCGAACGCGGCGGGGGAGAACACGGTGACCGCTGTCGTGCGCGGTTCGGCGGCGATCGATGTGTTCTCGGTCGGAGGGGCGCGGCGTTTCGGGGCGGGTGGCGTCCAGCCCTGGGTGCTGGCGGAGTTCCGTTCGGTGTCCGGGCTCGTGCTCGGCGGTGAGGATCTGCCGACCGGCCCGGTCGCGCGACTCGGCACCGGCTCGCTCCCCCTCGGGCTCGGCGTGGTGGGCGGGGAGCTGCTGACCTGGTCGCTGTCCCCGATCGATCGGGCCGAACGCAGCGCACCCCGGCCGGAGGCCCTCAGCGAGGGCTCCAAGGCGGGCGCTGGGGAGACGGTCATCCCGGCTCCGTCGCAGGGTTCGAGCCTGTTCGCTTACATGACACCCCCAGAGGAAGCGGGTGCGCGGATGAGCGCAGACGGGCTCATGGCGGCGAAACCGCATCCCGTCGCCCACGAGCTGCCGGGTACGGTGGATATCGAGGCGCCCGCCGGAGCGCCCAGCGATGCCCGGTACCCGCCGCTGGCGGACGAGTCCGCACCGACCGCGCCTGTGCGGCTGCCTCCCGCTCCGGTCTCTTACGCCATCCGGATCGGGTCGGGGGACGACATTCCTCTGGATGTCCCGGTTCTGCTGGGCCGGCGTCCCACCGTCCGGGGTCTCGACTCCGGTGTCGCACCGCGGTTGCTTCCGGTCCCCTCGCCCACCCAGGAGGTCTCCGGGACCCACCTGAGAATCGAGCAGTCGGGGGATGCCGCGGTCGTGACCGACCTGCGATCCACCAATGGGACCGTCGTCCTCCGGCCCGGCGCGCAGGCAGTTCAGCTGCGGCCAGGGGAGTCCGCGGTCGTGTTGGCGGGCACGGTCGTGGAGATCGGCGACGGTAATATCATCGAGATCATAGCCGCCCCGATCGGCGACCGCCGAGAAGAAGGACCCGAGTGACCCAGATCGGTCGCAGCAATAGGCGACACAGCGTGGCTGTCCCCGGCAGCTCGCATGCGCGCATCACGCTTGCGTGGGCGGCGCTGAGCGACTGCGGCTATCGTCGCAGTGTCAACGAGGACAGCCTGCTGGCCCGCTCACCGATCTTCGCCGTCGCCGATGGGATGGGCGGCCACACAGCGGGAGACTTCGCGAGCGCCGCCGTGGTGACCCGTCTCGCCGAACAGGTTCGTGCCGACTTCGTCACTCAGTCCTCGCTCACGGGCGCGCTTCGCAATGCGGTGGAGGACATGGGGCGCGGCCTGGGCAAGACCGACCTGGGAACCGGGACGACCGTCACCGGCATTGCGCTCACCATGCAGAACGGCTCGCCGTACTGGCTGGTCTTCAACATCGGCGACTCTCGCGTCTACAACTTCTTCGACAGCGCTCTCGAACAGCTCACGGTCGACCACTCGGTCGTCCAGGAGCTGATGGATGCCGGAGCCATCACGCCCGAGGAGGCGGAGGTTCACCCGCACAGCAATGTCATCACACGGTCGGTTGGCTTCAATGAGGACCCGGTCCCCGATTTCTTCCTGTTCCCAATCGTCGCGGGTTCCCGCCTGCTGGTCTGCTCCGACGGCCTCACCAAAGAGCTGACCGAGCAGGGCATTCGCTGGTTCCTCTCCGCGGGCAGATCGCCGCTCGACACCGCCCAGCAGCTGATGGACGCCGCCCTCGGTAACGGTGGCCGCGACAACGTCACCGTCGTTGTGGTCGATGTGCTTGCGTCGCCCGAGGGCAGCGTGGACCACTCAGCCCCCCGTCACTGATGAACTGGTCCCCGAAAGGCGGGCTGGCTGAGTGTGTTTGCCGGGGGCTATAGCTGTCAGGGCCTTTCTCCGTCCAGCCCACGAGCGCTCGGCGTCTTCGCCGTCCGTATCGTCGCTCGATTCCGTGTCCCCCGACTTGGGGGTAAGTGATGTGCATCTCGTCTGAATTCGACTGGTCGAAGCGTGGGAGAGCCCGCCTACAATTGGGAAACCGCTTTTGCACCTTTGACATGTTATCCATGACGACCGGAGAGGAGCCGTGTGGCCCGGCGCTTGCCTTCTCAGCCGCCGAATCTTCCTGGCTTCTCGTTCGTGAGAATACTCGGTTCCGGCGGCTTCGCCGACGTGTTCCTGTACGAGCAGAACCTGCCTCGGCGTCAGGTCGCGGTGAAGGTCATGCTGACCGAGGTGGTGACGAGTCAGGTCAAGCAGATGTTCCAGGCTGAAGCGAATCTCATGGCCAAGCTGAGCGCGCATCCCTCGATCCTCACGGTGTATCAGGCGAGCGTCTCGGCGGACGGGCGCCCGTATCTGGTCGTCGAGCTGTGCTCCGCGGAGATCGCGCAGCGCTACCGCACGAACCCGCTTCCGGTGACCGAGGCACTCGCTGTCGGCGTCCGGATCGCGAGCGCTGTGGAGACCACCCACCGTGCGGGTGTGCTGCACCGGGACATCAAACCGTCGAATATCCTGAGCACCGCCTACGGGCATCCGGTGCTGAGCGACTTCGGGATCGCGGCGACGCTGGCGGAATCGGCTGTCAGCGAGGCGCTCGGCCTGTCTATTCCGTGGTCGGCTCCTGAGGTTCTGCTCGACGAGACGAGCGGGACGATCGCGAGCGAGGTGTGGTCGCTCGGCGCGACGATACACTCGCTGATCGCAGGCCGGTCGCCATTCGAGCTGACGGACAAGAACAACACCTCTGCCGAGCTGATCCAGCGCATCACGAAGGGACAGCCACAGCCGATCGACCGGCCGGACCTGCCTCCACGGCTGGAGCAGGTGCTGCTGCGCGCGATGGCAAAGAGACCGGCTCAGCGGCAGCGGAGCGCGCTCGAGTTCGCGCGTGAGCTGCAGATGGTCGAGGCGGAGCTCGGGCTGCTGCCGACGCCGATCGAGGTCGCGATGGACGATTGGGCGCTCGCCACCGCCGACGACCCCGAGGACCGCACACAGGTCAAGGTGATGACGACCGAAACGGGGACGGCCCGACGACGCCGGAGAACTCCGCGCGTGACCGCCGCACGGGCGCCGGTTGTGGCTCCCCAGCAGAGGGGAACCGCGTCGAATGCGTTGCGGGTGGCGATGACGTGGCCCTCCCGAGCACTGACCGCGGCGCTTGTCATCTGCGCGGTGCTGGCCGTCGGGCTGGCCATCGTCGCCGGTTTCGTGCTCACTCGAGCGGGAGCGCCCGAAAGCGTCCCGACGGTTCGCGACTTGAGCGGACGGGTCTCCGGCGGGATGATCGTGTTCCTGTGGAGCGACCCGGGCCTCCAGGACGGCGATGCCTACGAGGTGGCTGTGGACGGCCATCCGCCGAGCAGCCAGCACACCACGGAGTTCCGCGTGAATGCCGCAGCGGGTGAGACCGTGTGCGTCACCGTGACGGTGAATCGCGATGACCACACCGGCCAGCCGAGCGCTGAGAAGTGCGTGCAGCGGATGGATTCGCCGTGATCCGCGTCTGGCTCATGGCGCACAAGTCCCTCGCGGCGACAGTCGTGAGCGGGGCCGTGATCACAGCCTTCGTGACGACCCTCGCGGTGGTCTCTGGTGGGTACAGCGCCCAGCGCTTCCAGATCGGCGACGCCTCGGTGTGGGTCGCGAGCGAGGCGAAGAAGTCGCTGGGGCGGGCCAACACCGAGATCGGCAAGCTCAACTCGATCGTCCCGGGCTCCGGTGAGGCGCTGGATGTGGTGCAGGACGGGGAGAACGTGCTCCTGCTCGACCGCGAGGCGAACACCGCTGCGGTCGTCAACCCGGCCACGGCGGAGGCTGGCGAGTCCGTCGCTCTCCCGCCGCGCTCGCCGCAGGTACTCGTCGCCGGTGGCAGAGTCGCTCTGCTCTCGCGGGCGACGGGGCAGCTGTGGCTGACCAGCGTCGGGCAGCTGTCGACGTTCGCCTCGAGCTCGGTGGCGACGATGGATCTCGGCGGCCGTGCGGTCGCTGCGATGGACCCCGCGGGTGTGCTCTACGCCTACCAGCCCGACGCCCGGACCGTCACCCGTGTCGATCTCGGCGGCGATCAGCCCACGAGGACGACCAGCAGAGTTCCCGCCTCCGGGGACGGCGCGAATGCCCAGCTCACCACGGCCGGCGGGCAGTGGGCGATGTTCGACCCGGACGCCCGGACGCTGTGGCTCCCGGGGCGCAAAGTGGACCTCGCTTCGCTGCTCGGCGGCAGCAGCGCCGCCGTGGTGCAGCAGCCGTCGGGCGGGAGCGCAGCGGTGTGGATCGCGAGCTCCGGTGGTCTGCTCCGGGTTCCGCTCGACGGTTCGGCGCCCCGGCGGGTGCTCACGGCGGTGTCCGGAACGCCGGTTGCGCCAGCCGTGTCTCACGGTTGCGCGTACGCGGCTTGGGAAAGCGGCACGGTGTTCCGTTCCTGCTCGGATGACGGCCCCGGGCAGCGCTCGACGATCGACCGATCTCCGGGTGGTGGCGCGCTCGTCTTCCGTGCGAACCGGGGCCGGCTGCTCCTGAATGACACCCGCTCCGGTGTCGCCTGGGCGGTCCAGAACGGGAACACGCGCATCGACAACTGGGACGAACTGGTCTCGCAGAAGACCGCGAAGGAGCTTGTCGACCAGTCCCGGCAGGACACGAAGCCACACTATGAGAAGCAGGAGCAGCCCCCGGTCGCGGTGGCCGATCATTTCGGCGCCCGTCCGGGCCGGGTCACACCGCTCCCGGTGCTCCTCAACGACTACGACCCCAACGGCGATGTTCTGACGATCGACTCCGTCACGGCCATTCCCGAGTCGCAGGGAACGCTGGAGCTAACCAACGCGGATCAGCAGGTGCAGATTGCGCTGCCGGCCACCGCCTCCGGCTCGATCGCTTTCGACTACACGATCTCAGACGGGCGGGGCGGCACCGCGACCGCCCACGTCACCGTCACCGTGCGGAGCCCTGTCGAGAACTCGCCTCCGTTGTGCGTGCGGGCCGCGAAGGCTGTGGTGCAGGCCGGCGGCCGGGTCACCACCCCGGTGCTCGGCGACTGCTACGACCCAGACGGCGACTCTTTCTTCCTCGCCGGGGCGACCGTGCCGGCGCCGTACACGGTGACGTTCACTCCGCAGGGGCAGGTCGCTTTCTCCGACCACGGTCAGGGCGGCGGAGTCAAGGATGTCTCCCTCGTCCTCTCCGACGGCCGCGCGGAGGGCAGCGGCCAGCTCGCTGTGACCGTGCAGCCGCCGGGCCAGGTGCCGATCATCGCCGACCCGTTCGCTGTGGTGACCTCCCAGAGCCAGGAAGTCATGGTCCGGCCGCTCGACCACGTCCGCGGTGGCAACGGAACGGTCCGCCTGAGCACCGTGCCCAGTAAAGCCGACGCGACGATCACGCCCGACTACCAGGGCGGCACGTTCCGCTTCGTTTCCGACCAGCCGGGCCCCCACACCATCGAGTACTCGGTGACGGACGGCACCGTGACCGCGACCGGTGTGGTCCGGGTCGTGGTCCGGGCGTCTCTCGGAGCGAGGACCGCGCCGATCGCTGTACCGCACACGGCGTTCATCCGCGAGCTGTCCAACCAGGACGTCGATGTCCTCTCCACCGACATCGACCCCTCCGGCGGGGTTCTGCTTGTCACGAGTGTGGCCGGCCCCAGCCCGTCGACCGGCATCCGCGTCCAGGCGCTGCAGCAGCGCACCTTGCGGGTGACCCTCACCCGCCCCCTCGAGCAGTCGGTGGACTTCCACTACCGGCTCTCCAATGGCATCGCCGACGCCGAAGGAACGGTCACCGTTGTCCAGCTGCCGCCGTTGACCGTGCATCAACCGCCTGTCGCTGCGCCCGACTCTGTCGCGGTGCGCGTGGACGATGTAGTCGACATCCCCGTGCTTGCGAACGACGTTCAGCCCGACGGCGGCAAGCTAGCCCTCGACCCGACGCTCGCGACGCCGCTGCCCTCCGGTGCGGGACTGCTCTTCGCCAGCGGCGATCACCTGCGCTACTTGGCCCCGTCGAGACCGGGTAACTACACCGCTGTCTACCGTGTCACCGGCGAGGACGGGCAGTGGGCGACGGCGGAGGTCGGCATCGCGGTGCGGGAACGCGATGAGGCGGCTAACAATCCCCCGGTTCCGAAGACGGTCACGGTGCGCGTGCTCGCCGGTGACACCGTGCGGATCGCCATCCCGCTGTCGGGAATCGACCCGGACGGCGACTCCGTCCAGTTCGTCGGGCAGGAGACGAACCCGCAGAAGGGCGCGGTGATCGCTTCCGGGTCGGATTGGCTCGATTTCCGGGCCGGCGATTACGCGGCGGGGACGGACTCGTTCACGTATACGGTGGTGGATGCGCTGGGTTCCCGGGCGACCGGCACTGTCCGTGTCGGCATCGCGCCGCGGTCCGGGGGCGCGCACAACCCCGTCGCCGTCGAGGACGATGTGACGACGCGGCCGGGAAAGACGCTGAGCGTCCAGGTGCTCAGGAACGACAGCGACCCGGACGGGAGCCCACTGTCTGTCACGGCGGTGACCTCGCTCGACAGCAGGGCCAGGGCGGAGATCCGGGGCGATATCGTCGTGGTGGCCGTGCCTAGGTCGGAGGGCGCGTACGGGTTCCTATACACTATCCAGAACGACCTCGGCGGGACGAGCCAGGCCTTTCTCCGGGTCATGGCGGACAAGAACGCCCCTCCCGCGCGGCCGATCGTCACCGACACGACGCTCGAACTTTCGGACGTCCTGGGGAAGGACCGGATATCGGTCAACGTCCTGTCGAGCGTGTTCTTCGCGGACGGCCCGGTCAGCTCGCTGAAGCTCTCGATCGTTCCGGGATACGGCAGGAGCGCCGAGACCACGGCGGCCGGCCGCATCCGGGTGACGATCCGCGCCAAGAGCCAGGTCATCCCGTTCAAAGTGGCGAACCCCGAGGACGGGTCGTACTCGGCTTACGGCTTCGTGCATGTCCCCGGCTATGACGACGCGCTGCCGCAACGGAGACGCGGTGCGCCCGAACTCTCGGTGGTGAGTGAGAAGACGCTCACCATCCACCTGAACGACGTCATCGTCGCGGTCGGCGGACGTAAGGTGAGACTGACCGACGCGGCGACGGTCAGGGTGACGCACTCCAACGGCGCCGACCCCGTGGCGAACAGCGACACGCTGCAGTTCACTTCGGCCAACCGCTACTTCGGTCCAGCCTCGATCTCCTTCCAGGTCACGGACGGATCCAGCCCCACCGATCCGAAGGGGAACGTCACGACGATCGTGTTGCCGATCGAGGTGACCCCGCGCGAGAACCAGCCGCCTGTGTTCACGGGCGCGCTCATCGACTTCGAGCCGGGGGAGTCCAAGACGATCGACCTCACCAAACTCACGAGCTATCCCTACGCCAAAGACCTGGCAGAGCTCGCTTACAGTATCCAGGACCCGCGTCCGGACGGAGTTTCGCTGTCGCTCTCCGGGCAGAGTCTGACGATTGGAGTGGGTGCGGGGGTGGAGAAGGGCGCCAAGCCCGACATTCTGATCGGGGTGAAGGATGTGGTGAAGACCGGTCAGCCCGGCCACATCGACCTCACCGTGGTGCCCTCGACTCGCCCGCTCGCGAGCCCCCAGCCCGACCGGGTGATCGCCCCGCGCGGTCAGACCACGACCGTCGACGTTCTGGCGAACGACGCCGCGACGAACCCGTTCCCGAACCAGGCGCTGCGCATGATCGCCGTGCGAGGCCTCGGCGGGAGCCTTCCGGCCGGGGTCACCGTGACCCCGAGCGCAGACAGCTCCGTGCTCGCGGTCACGGTCACGAGCACGGCCGCCCCGGTGGACACCACGCTCCAGTACGAGGTCATGGACGCCACGGGAGACCCAGACCGCTACACCTGGGGCACCGTCGTCATCTCGGTCCAGGACCGCCCCTCGCCGGTTTCGGACGTCCGGGTCACCGCCATCGGGGATCTCAGCCTCACCCTGAGCTGGACTCCGGGTTCTTTCAACAACGCTCCCATCACGGGGTTCGAGGTGACCCAGACGCGGGCCGCCACTGGAGCCGTCGTGTCGACCACCAGCTGTCCCAGCACAGTGTGCGTCATCCCCACACCGGGCAACGGACCGGACGCCGCCGTCACCCTCAGCGTCCGGGCGAGGAATGCCCTCGGCCTCTCCGAGCCGACGGCGTATGTCGAGCCGGTCTGGTCGGATGTGGTCTCGAACGCACCGACCGGGCTCTCCGCCTCGCCGCTTGACCACGGCCTGCGGATCAGCTGGACGAAACCGGTCGATGCCCCAGGCGCTAGCCCGATCACGTCGTACGTCGTGACCGTCGGCGGTCTCACGAACACGGTCCAGGTCTCCGGCGCGGATGCCGTCGGCTCCTCTTACTCCCTCAACGTCACCGACCCGGGAATCGCGAACGGCGCCGTGCTCTCGTTCAGCGTGGCATCGCGGAACGGGTTCTACCGGGGCCGCACGACCTCGAACCAGAGCACAGGCAGCGCTGTGCCCTCGGGGGCTCCGGTGCTGACCGGGGTCGCACCCGTCGCGACACCGGACACAACCGATGGCACGAGCGCGACGCTGACCTGGTCGTCGGTCTTCGGCGAGAACGGCAAAGCCATCAGCGCCTACTACGCCGGGGTGTTCCAGGGCGGTGCGCCGCCGAACTGCTCGGTGACCGGTGTGCAGACGGGCGAGCCGGTGCTCCACGTCGATCCCGTGTCGGGATCGTTCCAGCGTGTCACCGATGCGAACGCCACATTCACCGGACTGCTCCCCAACCACTCGTACAGCTTCGTCGTCTACGCCGACAACGGTCAGGGGTGTACGGCCTCGGCCGTGGTCAGCGCCACGCAGCGACAGAAGCCGGGAAGTGTAAGTAGCGTCCGGATCTTCGGTCCTGAGCGGAACGGCGCCGCGAACACTTGGGACTACTTCGCTTCGGTCGGCTACGCGCCGGGCAGCGGCTCGAACCCGACCGTCTCCTACCAGCTCCTCAGCGGCGGTGCGGTGGTCGACAGCGGAACGCTGAATGGAACTAAGGGGGTTCTTTCGGGGACGAGCGGCCAGCACTACGGGATGGATCTCACAGTGCGGATCACGAGCGTCTGCGAGACCTCTCCGGACGGTTCGCAGCTGTGTGCTTCCCAGAGTGCGTCCCGCAGTATGGGGACGGCGGTCAGCGCGGCGATCGAGAGTCCACGCTACGATCCGGAGAGCCGGAGGTTCACCTGGACGGGCTGGCCGACCGGAAGTGGCTACGACCGCGTCGAGTACGGCTGCGACGGGATCACCCGGCAGGACATGCCGGCTGCCGGGCAGGTTGCTGACTGCACCGTCCCTCCGGGCGTCGCGCTCCCGGTGCTCACGATCATCGTCTCCGCCAACGGCGACGCCTATCGGTACGCCTATCCCGCATCAAGCATGCAATGATCCCAGCAAGGCATAATAATAACGATAAAATTGATAATGACGGCGCGCCGTTAGCTCTGGCGACCCGCTCTTCACCTCAGAGAGAGGCCACCGAATGACCATGACCTCCGAGCAAGCCAGCTGGTTCGCAGGCGTGTTCGAGCAGCTTGTGCAGAACATCGATCGCGTGCTGCTCGGCAAGACCCATGTCATCCGCATGGCGTTCACCGCACTGCTCAGCGAGGGCCATCTGCTGCTGGAGGACTTCCCAGGAACCGGCAAGACATCGCTCGCCCGGGCGATGGCCGAGAGTCTGCGGGGCACGACCAATCGCGTGCAGTTCACCCCCGACCTGCTGCCCGGCGACATCACCGGCGTCAACGTCTTCGACCAGCGAACCGGGACGTTCGAGTTCCATCGGGGGCCGATCTTCGCGAATGTCGTGCTGGCGGATGAGATCAACCGGGCCTCGCCGAAGACGCAGTCGGCGCTGTTGGAGGTCATGGAGGAACAACAGGTCACGGTGGACGGGGTGCCCCATCCCGTCGAAGCGCCGTTCATCGTCATTGCCACGCAGAACCCGATCGAACAGGCGGGAACCTACCGGCTGCCCGAGGCCCAGCTGGACCGGTTTCTCTTGAAGGCCTCGATCGGCTATCCGGACCACGAAGCCATGCTGCGCATCCTCGAGGGTGCGGGCCGGCGGGCGCACGAGATCGTCGTGCCGGAAATGATCTCCGCGGCCACCGTCGCGAAGATGGCCGGGATGGCGCGAGGGGTGCATGTGGACACGACGATCAACGACTACGTCTCCCGGCTCGTGGACGCCAGCCGGAACGCTGACGAGATCCGGCTCGGTGTCAGTGTGCGCGGAGCTCTCGCGCTCATCCGCGCGGCTAAGACCTTCGCTGCGGCGTCCGGCCGCTACTACGTGACGCCGGACGATGTGAAGGCCCTGGCCGAACCCGTGCTCGCACACCGCCTCGTGCTCGACCCGGAGGCGGAGTTCGACGGTGTCACCGCCTCCAGCGTCGTCGGCCAGTTCCTGATCGAGGTGCCGCCGCCGAGCGGCCGGGCCGCCGTGTGACTGCCACGGCCGGCCACACCCAGGCGACACTCGAAAACACACGGACCCGCATCGTCGGCGAGCGCGACGGTGTGCTCGCCGACGTCATCGTCGGGGCGGTGCGGACCGGTTCGGCGGCCGGCCACGGAATCGCCGCCGCCGCCGGGCGGATCGGCGGTGTGGTGACGCCGCTCGGCTGGTCGCTGGCCGCCCTGGCGGTGCTGGCGCTCGTCTCCGGTTACCTGTTCGGCTGGGTGGAGGCGGTGGCCGCGGGCTGGACAGCGGTCGCTCTCTTGACCACCGCCTGTCTCTCCCTCGTCGGCCGGATCGCGTCTGACGTCTCCCTGCGGCTGCCCGCCCACCGCGTCGTCGTGGCAGACCGGGCGCCGGTCCAGGTCACCGTGCAGAACCCGGTGCGCCGCCGGCTGTCCGGTATCCGCGTTGAGGTGCCGGTTGGCCCGGGGCTGACGGAGTTCGCCTCGCCCGCGCTGGCGGCGGGGGAGGAGCACACGGAGGTCTTTGTCGTCCCGACGACCCGCCGCGGGATTGTCCCAATCGGCCCGGCGCGGACCGTGCGCGCCGACCCGGTCGGACTGCTCCGGCGCGAGCTGGTGTGGGCGGACTCGCTCGATCTCTTCGTGCATCCGCGCATCGTCGCCATCCCGAGCATGAGCACCGGGCTCGTGCGCGACCTGGAAGGAGCGCCGACCCGCGATCTGACGGCCAGCCATGTCGCCTTCCACGCTCTGCGGGAGTACTTGCCGGGGGATGAGCGCCGCACCATCCACTGGAAGAGCACAGCCAAGACCGGCAACTATATGGTCCGTCAATTCGAGGAGACCCGGCGCAGCCACCTGCTGGTGGCCCTGAGCCTGTCGGCGGCCGACTACGCGAACGAGGAGGAGTTCGAACTCGCCGTGAGCGCCACCGGCTCGCTCGGCGTGCGGGCTCTGCTCGATTCGCGGACGGTCTCGGTCGTCGCCAGCGCAGAGACGCTCGGCTTCGCGAAGCGGACGCTGATCGGCGCTCGCCGCATCAGCACGGTCGGGCGCAGCTCTCTGCTGGACGATCTCGCGGGCGTGGAGCCGACCAAGTCCGCGCTGCGCCTGCCTGGGCTGGCTCAGGTCGCCGCCGGGGACGCGGCCGGGTCCTCCCTCGTCTTCCTCCTCTGCGGTTCCACGCTCGGCTCTGCGCAGCTACGGGCTGCCGCGGCCCACTTTCCGCTCGGGATGGAGGTGGTGGCGATCGTCTGCGGTGCGGGCACGGTTCCGTCGCTGCGGCGCGTGGCGGATCTCAGCGTCCTCAGGATCGGCTACCTGGAGGACCTCCAGCGAAGTCTCGCGAAACGGCTCGCGACGTGAGCGCCCCACGCGCGAGCGGTCGTGCGGCTGCTGCCGACACCGTCTTCGCGCTGGCGGCGGTGAGTCTCGCCGCGTGGTCGTTCTGGCCGGTGTACCAGTCGGCTGCGTTCGTCGTCATGCTGGTCGTCACGGTGGTCCTGGGGTGTGCGATCGCGGTCGTGGGTGCGGTGTTCCGGGTTCCGAGCATCGCGCTGACGGCGCTCATCGTGGGGGCCTTCCTCGCCGGGGGAGTCCCGCTCGCCGTCCCCGCGGAAACGAACGCCGGGGGGCCGCTGCCGACCCTCCCCGGATTCCTGGATCTGGTGCGGGGAACCTGGCTGAGCTGGAAGCAGCTTGTCACCATTTCGCTCCCGGTCGGCTCCTATCAGGCTCTGCTCGTGCCCGCGTTCATCCTCGTGCTGCTGGGGAGCGCGGTGACGCTGACGATCGCGCTGCGATCGAAGACGCCGGAGCTGGCGGCGCTCCCGCCGGTCGCGGTCCTGGTCGGCGGCATCGCACTCGGCTCTGCGGTTGCGCCGGTCCCGCTCTGGCTCGTCCTCGCGCTGTTCGGGCTGCTGCTCGTCTGGAACATCGCCATCCGGCTCCGACGCCGCGCCGCGGCTGTCGGCACGCTGCGCGAACGGAGCGGGCTCATCGTGGAGACACCGCGTGAGCGTCGCTCGACGGCGGCCATCACCGTGACAGGGGCCGCCATCATGTTCGGCGGGGTGGCCGTCATCGGCGTAGCCGCGACAGCGCTTCTCCCCCCGCAGGCCGAGCGGCAGGTCGTCCGCAGCTTCACGGAACAGCCCTTCGACCCGCGGGCGTACCCGAGTCCGCTGAGCGGTTTCCGCTCCTATCTGGAGCCGGCGAAGGCCCGTGCGCCGATGCTGAGCGTGACCGGGCTCCCCGCCGACCGGCGGCTGCGCATCGCGACGCTCGACACATACGATGGCGTCGTCTACTCGGTGGGCAGTGGCGCTGCGACGAGCGCCTCCGGGGCCTTCACACGGGTCCCGTACCGGCTGGACCAGTCCGGTGTGAACGGAACCGCCGCGAGAATCACGGTCACGGTGCATGGTTACCGTGGCCCGTGGGTCCCGGGAACCGGGCAGCTGGAGCAGATCGCCTTCCTCGGCCAGGATGCGAACCGGCTCTCTGGTGCCTTCTCTTACAACACTGTGACCGGGACCGGTGCGTCCACCGTCATGCTCCAGAGCGGCGACACCTACAGCGCCGAATCCGTCGAAAAGCCCCTGCTCACGGCGACCCAGCTGGAAAGGGCGCAGCCAGGACCGGACACCGTGCCACGCCCGGCCGTGGTGCCCGACCAACTGCACGCGCTCCTTCAGAAGTACACCGACGGCGTGTCCGGCGCGGGGCCGGGACTCGCTGCCGCTCTGCGCGGTATCGCACGCGACGGCTATCTCTCGCACGGTATCGACGCCAGCGAACCCGCGAGCCGATCCGGTCACGGAGCGGACCGGATCGCGGAACTGCTGACCGATGTCCCGATGCTGGGCGACCAGGAACAGTACTCGGTGACGGCGGCGCTCCTGGCCCGGCAACTGGGCTTCCCCGCCCGCGTCGTGGTCGGTTTCGTGGCCCCCAAAGGCTCGGGCGACGCGGTCACCTTCACCGGGTCCGACATCTCCGCGTGGATCGAGGTGCAGACGGCGGAGGGCTGGGTGAGTGCGGACCCCACCCCGCCCGTCCGCCCCGTCCCGCAGAAGGAGCCCAATCGGCCAACCGAAATCTCCCGCCCGCAGACGAACGTTCAGCCGCCGGTGGACGAGAGCCCGCGGCAGAACGACGAGCCGCCCCAGGCGCAGGTCGACCCGAGCCCACCACCGTCGCTGAAACCGTCGCTGGAGGGGCTGCGCGGCATCCTGACGATCGCCGGCTGGTCGCTGCTCGCGGTGGCTGTTTTCACCGCACCGTTCCTCGCCGTGATCGCGGCCAAGTGGCGGCGACGGGCGCTCCGCCGGCGGGCTCCGACAGCGGTCGAGCGGATCGTCGGCGGATGGCGCGAATTCGCAGACGCCGCTGTGGACCACGGCTATGAGCGGCTGCCGTCGGCCACCCGTGTCGAATTCGCGACGGCGGTCGGCGGTTCCCGGGCTGCCGCTCTCGCGAACGTCGCCGACCGCGCGGTGTTCAGTCCGCTCCCGTTGACCTCGCAGGAGGCGGACAGCGTCTGGAAGGCCGTCGACGACCTCCGGCGGCAGCTGGAGAAGCGCGACACGCGCTGGAAACGGCTGCTGGCGGCGGTCTCGCTCCGCTCCCTCGGTTACCGTGGAAGGAGCGCAGAGAGGAAGAGCGAGCGATGACGTGCCGGGTGTGTGAAGCGGAGCTCACCGAGGGGACACTGTTCTGCGGGAACTGCGGGAGCTCGCTCACCGCGTCGCGCCTGCGTGCCCCGGAGGCCGCGGACCAGCGCCCCTCGGACACCTCGATCGTGCAGCCTCTCCCGAAGCCCGCCGTCGCCGGTCCGTTCCCCTGTCCTGAGCCCGGCGACGATGGCTTCCCTCCGACCGAGGCCATGCCCGCGGTCCCGGTGGAGGAAGCCCCACCGGCCGCGGCCCGCCCGTACACGCTCAGCTTCTCGACCGGAGAGAGCGTCGTCGTGCGAGGCAGCGGGCTCCTGGGCCGCCGCCCCATCGTCCGGCCCGGTGAGAGGGTCGATCAGCTCGTCGTCCTCTCGGACCCGACGCGTAGCGTGTCCAAAACCCATCTCCAGTTCGGTCTCGAGGGCGCCGACCTCTGGATCTGCGAGCGCTACTCCGGCAATGGCACTGTCGCCCGTCCCCTCGGCTCCACCGCACGCCAGTGCGAAGCCGGCCGCCGCTACCGTGTCTCCCGCGGCACTCGCGTCGACATCGGCGACCAGTGGTTCGACGTGAGCTGATTCCGGCGCTGCCGCCCCTTCTTCGCCGAAAAGGGCGGGGCGGGGGAGGCGCTACGCGAGCGCGGCGGCGATCTCGCTCTCGGGGAGGCCGTGGGCTTCGGCGACGCCGCGGTTCGTGACCTGGCCGGCGTGGACGTTCAGACCGAGGGCCAGCGAGGCGTCATCGCGGAGTGCTTCTGCCCAGCCGCGGTTCGCGATCGAGCGGGCGTAGGGCAGGGTCGCGTTAGTGAGGGCATATGTGGAGGTGTGCGGCACGGCGCCCGGCATATTGGCAACGCAGTAGAAAACCGACTGGTGAACGGTGAACGTCGGGGCGGCGTGGGTGGTCGGGTGGGAGCCGGCGAAGCATCCGCCCTGGTCGACCGCGATGTCCACGAGGACGCTGCCCGGCTTCATCCGCGAGACGAGGTCGTCGCTGACGAGCGTCGGGGCCTTCGCACCGGGCACGAGCACCGAGCCGATGGCGAGGTCGGAGGCTACGACAGCCCTGTCGATCTCGAAGCTGTTGGACGCGATGGTTTTGATGCGTCCGGCGTACAGGGCTTCGAGTTCGCGGAGGCGCACGATGTTCGTGTCGAGGACGGTGACGTCTGCGCCCAGTCCGACGGCCACCGAGATCGCGTTCGTGCCGGCCACGCCGCCGCCGAGCACCGTCACGACGGCGGGATGCGTCCCCGGCACACCCGGGACCAGCAGACCCGGCCCGCCGTTTGGCTTGAGCATAGTGTTCGCCCCCACGATGGGCGCGAGCCGCCCTGCGACCTCGCTCATCGGTGCGAGCAACGGCAGGGAACGGTTCGGCAGCTGCACGGTCTCGTAGCCGATGGCGGTCATGCCGGAGGCGATGAGCGCGCGGGTGAGCGCTTCGTCGGCGGCGAGATGCAGATAGGCGAACAGCACCAGGCCCTCGCGGAAGTGGCCGTACTCGCTCGCGACCGGCTCTTTGACTTTCAGGATGAGGTCACCGGCCGCCCAGGTCGCCGCAGCGTCCGGCAGGAGTGTCGCGCCCGAGGCCGCATAGAACTCGTCGGGGATGGAGGAACCGGCCCCGGCGCCCATCTCCACATAGACCTCGTGCCCGGCGCCGACCAGATCATGCACACCGGCCGGGGTGATCGCCACCCGGAACTCGTTGTTCTTGATCTCGCGGGGGATCGTGACCTTCATGGTGTTCCTCACACTTCGACGTGATGTTCGGTCTCACCCTAGCCTGGTTGACAGATGATTTCGATATAAATCAGAATTTTTCATGCCGATTCCGTCATCTGATTCAATCCAAAGGGTTGATTTCCACGGTTCCCGTGAGCGAATGCTCTGGTGACCGGCTGCGGGTGCGTTTTCCGCGTCGCCGGGTCGTTCGGCCAGACGCCATTCGGGCGCTGGCGCGTGCGGATCACCGCATCTGGCGAGGGAGACCAGCCCGCCGGGCGGTCACGCGGAGGGGCGCTGCCGGAGCGCCGTCCCGCTGCGACCCTCCCTCGCTGCGCGGATTGCGCCCACCGGCTGCCCGCCGCCGAACACGGCGAGATCGAGCTTCGGTGTGATCGCCTCGACCGCCGATCGCTCGATCGCGCCCGCGTCGGCCAGAAGAGTCAGTGCGACGATGGAGGCCGCGCGCAGGCTCCCGTCGAGGATCTTCAGCGCGACGGTGACACCGTTCGGCGCGACCATGACCATCACTCCCTCGGCGCCCCCTTTCGCGAAGATCCCGAGTTCGTCGATGACGACGGTGTTCGCGCGCCCCGGTCCGTCGATAGCCCAGCCGTCCGCGAGCACCGCCGACCGCAGCGACGCGGCGTTCTTGAAGAGAGCGAACGGCGAGCCCTCCGACGCGGTGCCGATCCGCTGGATTCCGCGGGCGAGCGCCACCAGCGACATCGCATGCACCGGAGCGCCGCAGCCGTCGATTCCGGTCGCGGTGATCTTCTCGCCGGTAAGCCGCTCGACCGTGTCCCGGATGCGGATTTGCAGCGGATGCTGCGGGTCGAGGTAGCTCTCGAACGGCCAGTCATTGATCCGGCAGGCGAGCAGCATCGCCGCGTGCTTGCCGGAGCAGTTCATGAAGATCGCCTGCTTGGGCAGCCCCGCGCGGACGGCCTCGTCGCGGGCGTGTGCGTCGAGCGGCCCGTCGGCGGGGCACAGCAAAGCGTCTTCGGTCAGCCTCGCCTGCGCGAGCAGACCCCGCACGACGGAGAGGTGCGCTGGTGTGGCGCTGTGGCTTGCGGTCGCAAGAACGGCGCTCGGGCCCTTCAGCGGCGCTCCGGCGCTCATCACCCCGACAGCCTGGAATGGCTTCATCGACGAGCGCGGGAAGACCGGGCGCTCCGGAGCGCCGAGCGAGCGCACGATGCCGCTCTCAGCCCCGAGTACCACGGCCGAGCCGAGGTGCCGGGACTCCACGAAACCGCTGCGCTCGACCACGGCGAGCTCCGCGGCTTCGTCGGCCCGGAACACCGCAGGGGGCTGGGCGCTCTCCGGGCTCACAGCGTCTCGAGGGCGTCGTCGATCACGGAGACGGCGTCTGCGATGAGCTCGTCCGAGACGGCGAGGCTCGGCAGGAACCGGAGCACATTGCCCCAGGTGCCGGCGGTGAGGAACAGGATGCCGTGCTGCGCCGCGTACGCGACGACCGCGCTGACGGCCTCCGGGTTTGGCTCCTTGCTCGTCTGCGCCGTTCCCGGCTTCACCAGTTCGATCGCGATCATCGCGCCGATACCGCGGACCTCGCCGATGATGTCGTACTTCTCCTGGAGGGCGAGCAGTGCGGGCTTCAGGGCGTTCTCGATGCGCTTGCCCTCCGCGAGGAGATCGTTCTTCTCGATCTGGTCGAAGACGGCGATCGCGGCGGCCGCAGCGACCGGATTGCCGCCGAAGGTGCCGCCCAGGCCGCCGGGCTGGGCGGAGTCCATGATCTCGGCGCGGCCGGTCACTGCGGCGAGCGGCAGGCCGCCCGCGATGCCTTTGGCGCTCAGCACCAGGTCGGGGACAAATCCGAAGTGCTCGCTGGCGTAGTAGGCGCCGGTGCGCGCCATCCCGCTCTGGATCTCGTCGGCGATGAACACGACGCCGTTCGCGGTGCACCAGGTCTGGAGGGCCGGCAGGTAGTCGTCGGCCGGCACGATGAAGCCGCCTTCGCCCTGGATCGGCTCGGCCACGAGACAGGCCAGGTCGCTCGCGCCGACGACTTTTTCGAGATAGGCGATCGTGCGCGAGGCCGCCTCGGCGCCGCTGAGGCCGTCGCGGTAGGGGTAGGAGCCGGGGGCGTGGTAGACGTCGCCGGCGAGCGGCCCGAAGCCGCTCGCGTACGGCATGGCCTTGTAGTTCATCGCCATCGTCAGGTTCGTCCGGCCGTGGTAAGCGTGGTCGAGCGTGGCGACGGCGCGGCGGCCGGTGTGCTTGCGGGCGATCTTGACGCCGTTTTCGACGGCTTCCGCGCCGGAGTTCACGAGCACCGTCTTCTTGGCGTGGTCGCCGGGGGTGTGCTCGGCGAGCAGCTCCGCGACACGCACGTACTCCTCGTAGGGCGTGATCGTGAAGAGCGTGTGGATGACGTCCTGCACCTGTTCGGTGGCGGCAGCGACGACCGCGCTGTCCGTGTGGCCAATCGTGGTCACGCCGATGCCGGCGCCGAAGTCCACGAACTGGTTGCCGTCGACATCGACCAGGACCGCGCCGTTCGCGCGGGCGATGTACACCGGGAGCGCCGAGGAGACACCGCTCGGCACGACGGCGAGACGGCGCTGGTGCAGCTCCTGCGACTTCGGGCCGGGGATGGCGGTGACGATGCGGCGTTCTTGCGCCACGGAGTGGCCGGGCGCGCTCGGGGTCTCAGTCATGATGAGTCCGAGTCTAATCGCGGTGGAATAATCGTCGCCATGAAGCTCGAGCATCGATACGCTGTGGACGTCCAGTGGACGGGCAACCGCGGGACCGGCACCAGCGGGTACAAGGACTACGGCCGCGACCACACCGTTAGCGCAGTCGGCAAGCGCTCCCTGGAGGGGTCGGCCGATCGCGCGTTCTTCGGAGACACCGACCGCTGGAACCCCGAGGAGCTGCTCCTCGCGGCGCTCAGCCAGTGCCACATGCTGAGCTACCTCGCTGAGGCAGCCCGGACCGGGCTGGTCGTCGTCGGCTACACGGACGCCGCGACCGGCGTCATGGCTCAGACCGGCAACGGCGGAGGCCACTTCACCAGAGCGACCCTGCAGCCGAAGGTGACGATCGCGGATCCCGCGCAGACCGAGCTGTCGAACTCTCTGCATCGCCAGTCAGCGGAGAAGTGCTTCATCGTGGCGAACGTGAACTTCCCGGTGCGGCACGAACCGGAGACGCTCGTCCTCGTCTGAGCGGGTTCTACAGTCGCTCAGGCCGCAGCGCCCGCTTGATACGTTCCATGGTCGTCGCGGGCGGGGACTCATTGTAGACGCCCGCGAGCTCTTGGCCGGTGAGCGCGTGGATGGCCGCCATGATCTCATCGGTCGCCTGACGCCGTGCGCGTCCAGAGCCGGCCGAGCCGTAGCGGCTGACGTCGATCGGCTCGCCGAACGACACGGTCACGCGGTGGACGCGCGGGAACTTCGCGCCGACGGGCTGCATCTTCTCCGTGCCGCTCAGGCCGACCGGGACGACGGTCGCGCCGGTTGTCAGCGCGAGCCAGCCGATGCCGGTGCGGCCCTTGTAGAGCCGGCCGTCCAGGGACCGGGTGCCCTCAGGGTAGACCGCGAAGGCCGCGCCCGTGTCGATGATGCGGCGCGATTGCTCCAGCGCCTCCTGCGCCGCCTGGCCTGCGCCGCGCTCGACGCCGATCGCGCCGATGGCGGTGAAGAAGCTGCGGCTGACGCGCCCCCGGAAACCGGCGCCCTCGAAGTAGTGCGACTTGGCGAGGAACTGCACACGCCGCGGCGACGTCATCGGGATGACGATAGAGTCGATGAACGACAGATGGTTGCTCGCGAGGATGACTTTGCCGTGTCGCGGGACGTTGCGACGTCCGACCACTCGCGGACGGTAGACGATTTTTGCCAGCGGTGCGACGATCCACCGGCCGGCGAAATAGAGGAAGCCGGGTCGCCGCAACTCGTTCTGGGTCACCCGTCGAGCGTAATCGCGGGTGCATGCCGTCATAGGTATGCGCCGCTCAGAACCGGAACCCGCTCGGCAGCGGACAGCCCTCTCCGCCTGTGTAGACGAGACACGGTTCCACGAAGCCCCGGTAGCGCACCGCGAGCGGGTCGCCGAACCAGCGGTTGTAGAGGCGCGAGAAGTTCAGGTTGCCGTAGACAGAGCAGTCGCCGGCCGGTCCGTTCGGGTGGGCGAGCGTCTCGGCGTTCGGCTGGTATGGCGTGTAGTTGTACAGATTCGCGGTGGCCTGATTGAGTATCCGGACGGTGTGCGAACCGCACGAGCGGTGCGGATGGTACTGGATGTCGTTGCGGTCGATCCGGTAGCGCCAATCGCCCGGATGCGCAGCGTACTCGCGGAACTGCCACGCCGCCCGGTACACCTGATTGTAGAAGCCGAAGTAGCGCTCGTCGCACGCGGCGGTGTCCGGGCACGCGTACCCGGTGGCCTTCTGGTATCCGGAGGCGCTCGGCGCTGTGAGCAGCGACTGCTCTTTCTGCAGCAGCGCCAGCAGTACGCGCGGGCTGATCGTGCAGGCCTTGGCCACCCGGGCGACGATGCTGCTTGCGCGCTCTCTCCTCTCGCTCTGCAGCGCGGCGCAGCGCCCGGCCGACGCTTTGGTGTCGGGAGTGTCTATCCGGTAGTCCGCCGGGCAGGGCGAGTCGTCCTTGGGCCGGCAGTCCAGGTGGTCGAGGAATCCTTGGATTTGGGCCGCGGTCATCGCGTCCGGGTTGAAGAAGCTGTCGTCGCTGATGATGTCGCCCGGGTCGAAGGACGGTGCGGTCGCGGCCGAAGCGGGGGCGAGCGGCAGAGCGCCGAAGACCGCGAGCGCCACCGCGGCCAGGGCGCCTGCGGCGACAGAGCGCGGGCGAAGGCACACCACCCGCACCCCTCAGCCGAGCCGCTCGAGCGCCGCTTCGATGACGGTCGCCGCATCGTCGATCAGCTCCTCGCTGATCACGACCGACGGCAGCAAACGCAGAACGCTGTCCCAGCTGCCCGCGTCGAGCGGGATGACGCCGTTGCCCGTCGCGTGGGCCAGCACGGCTCTCAGCGCCTCCGGGTTCGGCTTCTTCGTGCCGGGCACGACAAGTTCGATCCCGAACATCGCGCCCTTGCCGCGCACCTCGCCGACCACCGGGAAGCGCTCAGCCCAGTCGCCGATGCGCGCCCAGAGCGCGCGCTCGACGCGCTTCGCCTCGTCGAGGAGGTTTTCTCTCTCGACGACCTCGAAGACGGCGAGGGCCGCCGCAGTGGAGACCGGATTGCCGCCGAAGGTGCCGCCGATCCCGCCGGGCTGAACGGCGTCCATGATCTCAGCGCGTCCGGTGACGGCCGCGAGCGGGAAGCCGCCCGCGATGCCCTTCGCCGTCGTGATGAGGTCGGGGACGACCCCGTGGTGCTCGATGGCGTACCAGGTGCCGGTGCGGCCGATGCCGGCCTGGATCTCGTCAGCGACGAACACGATGCCGTTCTCGGAGCAGAACTCGCTGAGGCGCTTGAAGTAGCCGGGCGCCGGGATGACGATGCCGCCGTCGCCCTGAATCGGCTCCACGAACAGAGCGGCCAGCTCGGTGGCCCCGATGTGCGTGTTGATGTAGTCGATCGCGCGTTCCGCGGCCTCCTCCCCGATCATCCCCTCCGGGTCGCGGAACGGGTAGCTGAGCGGGAGGCTGTAGATCTCGCCGGGGAACGGCCCCATCCCGGCCCGCTCCGGCCACGGCCGGTAGGTCATCGCCATCGTCAGGTTGGTGCGCCCGTGGAAGGCGTGGTCAAGGGTCGCGATCGCGCGCCGGCCGGTGTGTTTGCGAGCGATCTTCACCGCGTTCTCGACCGCCTCCGCGCCTGAGTTGACCAGAATGCTGCGCTTCTCGACGTCGCCCGGTGTGATTTCCGCGAGTTTCTCGGCGACGCGCACGTAGTTCTCGTACGGCGTGACCGTGAAGAGCGTGTGCGTGAGCTTGGCCGCCTGCTCGGCGGCCGCGGCGGCGACCGCCGGGTGTGCGTGGCCGATGGTCGTGACGCCGATGCCGCAGCCCAGGTCGATGAGCCGGTTGCCGTCCACATCCACCAGGATCGCGCCGGAGCCGGACTCCATGTAGATATTCGCGAGTGTCCCCGCTCCGCGGCTCACCGACGCTTCGCGGCGACGCTGCAACTCCACCGAGCGCGGGCCCGGCAGTTCGGTGACGATGCGGCGGGACTGGGGCACAGAGAACTCGCGAGTCATGCGTCTCATCGTAGGGTGCGATTCTCTTTAGCGAGAGCTGAGGAAAATACGGCAGTATGGCTATTTGTGCGCAAAATCCTCTCCGTTACCACCGCAGTCCTGATCGTCGCCGGCCTCGCCGCGTGCAGCGGCTCGGGCTCGCCGGCCCCGTCCGCCACCTCCGCCAGCGCCTCCTGCCAGAACACGAAGGCCGGTAGCGCCTCGAAATCGGTGAAGGTCACCGGTGAGTTCGGCCAGACACCGACGGTCGCCTTCACCACTCCACTCAGGATGTCGGATGCTGAGCGGAGCGTCGTGATCGAGGGCAAGGGAGCGAAGGCGGCACCGGGCGCCACAGCCACCGTCGGCCTCGCCGCCTACAACGGCGAAACCGGCAAGGAGCTCGCCGCACCGGAGGGCTTCGCGGGCAGCAGTGCCCTCACCGCCCAGCTCACGGGCTCCGCTCTTCTGCCCGGTTTCGTCCGCGCGCTCGAGTGCCTCAGCGTGGGCTCGCGCGCCGTCGTCACCACCACCGCCGAAGACGCCTTCGGCTCCGCCTACTCGCAGCTCGGCATGAAGGAGAAAGACCCGGTCGTCCTCGTCGCCGACCTCATCGGCATCCCGCCGACCCGCGCCGACGGCAAGCCGGTGACCCCGCCCGCGGGCTTCCCGACCGTGAAGCTCGCCAAGGACGGCGAGCCGTCGATCACCATCCCGAAGGCCGATCCGCCCACCGAGACCCGCATCGCGCAGCTCAAACAGGGCTCCGGGGAGACGGTCCTTCCGGGGGACACCGTGACCGTGCAGTATAAGGGCGTGCTGTGGCGCAACGGGGAGATGTTCGATTCCAGCTGGAGCCGAGGGGCGCCGGCCCCGCTCAAGACCACCGGTGTGGTGAAGGGATTCCAGAATGCTCTGGAGGGCCAGACCGTCGGCTCGCAGGTCATCGCGATCATCCCGCCCGCTGACGGCTACGGGGAGAAGGGCTCGGGGAAGATCACCGCCACCGACACGATGGTCTTCGTCATCGACATCCTCGGAACGACCCGCTGATGTCCGTGCGCCGCGTCGTCATCCTCGGCTCCACCGGCTCCATCGGCATGCAGGCGCTCGAGGTCGTCGCGGCCAATCCGGACCGGTTCCAGGTCGTCGGGCTGACGGCCGGCAGCAGTGCCGGCCAGCTCGCCGAGCAGGCCGAGCGATTCGGCGTGCGGGAGACCGCACTGGGCGCCGGGGACTCAGAGCGGCTCGTCCGCTCCGTCGACGCGGATGTCGTGCTCAACGGCATCACCGGTTCGGTCGGTCTCGGCCCGACCCTCGCCGCACTCGAGTCAGGCCGGACGCTGGCCCTGGCCAACAAGGAGTCGCTGATCGTCGGCGGCGAACTCGTCAAACGGGCCGCCGCGCCGGGGCAGCTCATCCCGGTCGACTCGGAGCACTCCGCTCTCGCACAGGCGCTGCGTTCTGGGGCGGCGGGGGAAGTCAGCCGGCTCGTTCTGACGGCCTCAGGCGGCCCCTTCCGTGGCCGCTCGCGCGAGTCGCTGCGCCAGGTCACCCCGGCCGAGGCGCTCGCCCACCCCACCTGGGACATGGGTCTGGTTGTGACGACCAACTCCTCGACACTCGTCAACAAGGGCCTGGAGGTGATCGAGGCGCATCTGCTGTTCGGTGTGCCCTACGACCGCATCGAGGTGACCGTGCATCCGCAATCCGTGGTCCACTCGATGGTCGAGTTCGTCGACGGCTCCACGATCGCACAAGCCTCGCCGCCGGACATGCGTCTCCCGATCTCCCTCGGCCTCGGCTGGCCGGACCGCGTGCCGGGGACCGGTCTCCCGCTCGACTGGACACGCGCTCACACCTGGACCTTCGAGCCGCTGGACGGCGAAGCCTTCCCGGCCGTCGCCCTCGCGAAGTGCGTGGGTGTGGCGGGCGGGACCTACCCGGCCGTCTTCAACGCGGCCAACGAACAGGCGGTGGCAGCGTTCCACGCCGGGGCGATCGGCTATCTCGACATCGTGGACACGGTGGAGCGCGTGGTCGACGCGCACGAGCCCCAGGCTGAGCTGACGCGGGAGGGCCTCGCGGAGGCGGAAGGCTGGGCGCGGTCGGCGGCGGACAGGATGCTGGGCCGATAGCGCGCAGCAGCGCTGAGACCTCGCACATGCGCTTCCGGGCTGGTTCCAAGCCGAGCCCGGCTACCCTTGCTCCGTGGATTCCGTGCTCCTGTTCATCCTTGGCGTCGTCGTCGTCCTGATCGGCCTCGCCGCGTCCATCGCGCTGCACGAGGTTGGGCATCTGGTCCCCGCAAAGCTGTTCGGCGTCAAGGTGACGCAATATATGGTCGGCTTCGGCAAGACGCTCTTCTCCGTCCGGCGCGGGGAGACGGAGTACGGTCTGAAAGCCATCCCGCTGGGCGGCTACATCTCGATGATCGGGATGTTCCCGCCCGGTAAGGAGGGCGGCGCCGGACGGAATGCGACCACCGGCTTCATGCAGACGATGGTGCAGGATGCGCGCGTCGCGAGCGCCGAGACGGTGAAGGTCGGCGAGGAGGAGCGGACCTTCTACCGGCTGCCGGTGTGGAAGCGGATCGTCATCATGTTCAGCGGGCCGTTCATGAACCTCCTGATCGCCGTGGTGCTGTTCGGGGTGCTGCTCATGGGCTTCGGCGCCCCGCAGAACTCCACGACGATCGGCACCGTGAGCCAGTGCGTGCTCCCGGCGGCCAGCACCGCGAAGACCTGCCCGGAGAACGCCGTGCAGGGCCCGGCTGCGGCGGCGGGGCTGAAACCCGGTGACACGATCGTCAGTATCGACGGCGAGAAAATCACGAGCTGGGCGCAGTCGACCGCGATCATCCGCGAGTCGGCGGAGCGCCCGCTCTCGGTCGTCCTGAGTCGCGACGGGGCGCAGCGCACGGTCATCGTGACGCCGAAGACGAACACGGTGGCCAAGACCGACGCGAGTGGGCAGGTCGTCAAGAACACGGATGGCAGCGTCCAGACTCTCACCGTCGGCTTCCTGGGGATCGGAGCGGCGCAGCAGCTCGTGCGGCAGCCGGTGACGGCCGTGCTGCCAGCGGTCGGCGCGCAGATGGCCGCCGTGACGGGCGTCGTCATCAACCTCCCCGAGCGTATGGTCGCGGTCTGGAACGCCGCTTTCGGCGCGGCGGAACGCGACCCCAACGGCCCGATGAGCGTCGTGGGAATCGGACGGGCGGCCGGAGAGCTGACCGCGCTCGACGGCGTCCCGGTCATCGACAAGGTCTACTCCATGCTCGGGATTCTGGCCTCCCTCAACGTTGCGCTGTTCGTCTTCAACCTCATCCCGCTCCTCCCGCTGGACGGTGGCCACATCGCCGGTGCGCTGTGGGAGGGCATCCGCCGCTCCTGGGCGAGGCTGTTCCGGCGGCGCGACCCGGGGCCGGTCGACATGGCCAAGCTGATGCCGCTCACCTTCGCGGTCGCGATCGTACTGGGCGGGATGACCGTCTTGCTGATGTATGCGGACATCGTCAAGCCGGTTAAGCTCTTCGGCTGACGCCCAGCCGGTTCACATCGCGGCGACGCCCGCGCGCGTAGGATTGTCGGGTGGCAGCAATCAATCTGGGGATGCCCAAGGTCCCCGAGACCCTCGCACCCCGTCGCACATCCCGTCAGATCCGTGTCGGAAAGGTCCTGGTCGGCGGCGACGCCCCGGTCAGCGTCCAGTCGATGACGACGACCCCGACCACCAACATCAACGCGACACTGCAGCAGATCGCCGAGCTCACGGCCTGCGGCTGCGACATCGTCCGCGTCGCTGTCCCGAACCGGGACGACGCCGAGGTCCTGCCGATCATCGCGAAGAAGAGCCAGATCCCGGTTATCGCCGACATCCACTTCCAGCCCAACTACGTGTATGCGGCGATCGACGCCGGCTGCGCGGCCGTACGCGTGAATCCCGGCAACATCCGCAAGTTCGACGATCAGGTGGGGGAGATCGCCCGCCGCGCCAAAGCGGCGGACGTCTCGCTGCGGATCGGCGTCAATGCGGGCTCGCTCGACCGCCGCCTGCTGGAGAAGTACGGCAAACCGACGGCCGAGGCGCTCGTAGAGTCCGCGGTTTGGGAGGCGAGCCTGTTCGAGGAGCACGACTTCCACGACTTCAAGATCTCCGTCAAGCACAACGACCCGATCGTGATGGTCAAGGCGTACCGGATGCTCGCCGAGCGGGGCGACTGGCCGCTGCACCTCGGGGTGACCGAGGCGGGCCCCGCGTTCCAGGGCACTATCAAGTCGGCCACCGCCTTCGGCATTCTGCTGGGCGAGGGCATCGGCGACACCATCCGCGTGTCCCTGTCGGCGCCGCCGGCTGAGGAGGTGAAGGTGGGTCTGCAGATTCTGCAATCGCTCAACCTGCGCGAGCGGAAGCTGGAGATCGTGTCCTGCCCGAGCTGCGGCCGGGCGCAGGTGGACGTGTACAAGCTGGCGGAGGATGTGACGAGCGGCTTCGAAGGTATGAGCGTGCCGTTGCGCGTGGCGGTCATGGGCTGCGTCGTGAACGGCCCCGGCGAGGCGCGCGAGGCCGACCTCGGCGTGGCGAGCGGCAACGGCAAGGGCCAGATCTTCGTCAAGGGCGAGGTCATCAAGACCGTCCCCGAGTCCGAGATCGTCGCCACCCTCATCGCGGAGGCCACCCGCATCGCCGAAGACATGGCCGACGCCGGCGCACCCTCCCCGTCCGGCAAACCCACCGTCACCGTCGGCCGCTGATCGCCGTCTCCTCACTTGTTCCGGCCTCACCTCGGTGTGTCGTCTGAAGAAACGAGGAAGCGATGGGCGGGCGGGAGCGAGCGCGGGGCGGCACTACCATGGAGGGGTGCCTACTCGCCTCACGAACTACTTCCTCCGCACTCTCCGCGAAGACCCGGCCGATGCGGAAGTCACCAGCCACAGGCTGCTGGTCCGCGCCGGCTACATCCGGCGTCAGGCTCCGGGTGTCTTTGCCTGGCTGCCGCTGGGGCTGCGGGTTAAGGCGAAGATCGAGAGGATCATCCGGGAGGAGCTGGCCGCCGCCGGGGCACACGAGGTCCACTTCCCGGCGCTGCTGCCACGCGAGCCGTACGAGATCACCGGCCGCTGGGAGGAGTATGGCGACGCGCTGTTCCATCTGAAAGACCGCAAGGGCGCTGACTACCTCCTCGCGCCGACGCACGAGGAGGCTTTCACGCTGCTGGTGAAGGACCTGTACTCCTCCTACAAAGACCTGCCGCTGACCATCTTCCAGATCCAGGACAAGTACCGCGACGAGGCCCGGCCGCGTGCCGGCCTCCTGCGCGGCCGCGAGTTCACCATGAAGGATGCGTATTCGTTCGACGCGACGGATGCCGGGCTCGACGTCAGCTACCAGGCCCAGCGCGACGCCTACGAGCGCATCTTCGCCCGGCTCGGGCTCGATTTCGTGATCGTGCAGGCGGACGCGGGCGCGATGGGCGGTTCGCGCAGCGAGGAGTTCTTGCACCCCACTCCCATCGGCGAGGACACCTTCGTCCGCTCGGCCGGCGGCTACGCGGCGAACGTGGAAGCGTTCACCACGGTCGCGCCGCCCGCCCGCCCGTTCGAGGGCCTGCCATCGCCAGAGGTACACGACACGCCGAACGCTCCCACCATTCAGGCACTCGTGGAGGTCGCGAACGAGCAGAGCCCGCGCCCGGACGGCCGCGTCTGGACTGCTGCCGACACGCTCAAGAACGTCGTGCTGGCGCTCACCCACCTCGACGGCACGCGTGAGCTGGTCGTCGTCGGTCTGCCCGGCGATCGCGAGGTCGATCTCAAACGCGCCGAAGTGGCGTTCGCGCCGGCCGGGGTGGAGGCCGCCACCGAGGACGACTTCGCGGCGAACCCCGGCCTCGTCAAGGGCTACATCGGTCCCTGGTCGGCCGGGGGTCCCGTTCTGGGCGAGGAGGCCGCCACCGGCCTCCGATTCCTCGTCGACCTGCGGGTGGTGGACGGTTCCGGATGGATCACCGGGGCGAACCTCCCCGGAAAACATGTCTTCGGCCTGGTCGCCGGCCGCGACTTCGACTGGGACGGCACGGTCGAGGTCGCCGAGGTGAAAGCGGGCGACCCCGCACCGGACGGCTCCGGCCCTGTCGAGCTCGCGCGCGGCATGGAGATCGGCCATGTGTTCCAGCTCGGCCGCAAGTACGCGGACGCTCTCGGGCTCACTGTGCTGGACGAGAACGGCAAGCTGGTCACCGTGACCATGGGGTCGTACGGCATCGGCGTCACCCGCATCCTGGCGATCATCGCCGAGGAGAACAACGACGACAAGGGTCTGGTCTGGCCGGAGGCGGTGGCTCCCTTCGACGTGCATGTCGTCGCCGCGGGCCGCGAGCAGGTCGCCTTCGATGTCGCGGAGCAAGCGGTCGCGCAGCTCGAGGCTGTGGGTCTGGACGTGCTGTACGACGACCGCCCCAAGGTCTCGCCCGGCGTGAAGTTCGGCGACGCCGAGCTGATCGGCGTCCCGCGTGTTCTCGTGGTCGGCCGCGGTGCGGCCCAGGGCGAGGTCGAGCTGTGGGACCGTCGCGGGGGCAACCACACGACGCTTCCTTTGAGCGAGGCCGTCGCGGCTCTCACCACGTCATCGTAAAACGGCGACACCGGCGGCGGCTCAGGAATCGTCGCCGGTGATTTCCGAGCGGATGCGGCCCAGGTCCGCCATGAGCGAGCCGAGCAGCACCCAGTGCTCGGGGTCCGGCGTTTTGATGACGAGCGGGGCGGTCAACACCGGTATGCCCGCGGTCGCGGCGTCCGGGTCGCGAGCCAGCAGCCGCAGGTCGTGCGCCGCCCGGCGGAGCTCCTCGGCGATGGCGGTCATGGTCGGCTCTGTCAGGAGGCTGTCGTCGTAGTGGTCGTGGAAAGCGCGCGTCATCCCGAGCGACCGGGCGATAAGCGGTTTCAGACGCCCGAAGAGCGCCTCGTCGTGGGTGAGCACCCGGCGGTGCTTCGTTTGCCGTGGGTTCAGCGTCAGGCTCTCCTCAGCGGCGGTCAGAGCCGCCTCCGCTTTCTTCTCCATCGGCCGGAGCAGGCGCGCTTCGATGAGGAGCGCGTTTCGCTCTCCCGGCGTCTGCGGCGAGGTGAGCGCCATCGCGAGCCGGTCGAGTGTGGCCGCGATCTCATTCCCGAGCCCGAGCACGGCGGCGCGGGCCGGGCCGGTCTGCACCGGTGGAACGACGGTGATGTTGACGATGACGCCGATCGCCGCGCCGAGGATCGTCTCCACGATGCGCGCCCAGGCGTAGTCGGCGTTCGTCGCCCCCAGAGAGAGCACGAGCATCGCGCTGATCGGCACCTGGTTAGCGCTGCCCGGCGTCAGCTTCAGCGACCACGCCAGCAGGAGGGAAGCGACGACGGCCAGCAGGACGATCCAGCTGTTGGTTCCGAATGCGATCACGATCACAAAGGCGACCATCACACCGACGATGACGCCGAGGGAGCGTTCGATCGCCCGACCGAGTGACTGGTTGACACTCGGCTGCACGACGAGAAGCGCAGCGATCGCCGCGAAGACCGGGAGCTCGTCGGGCAGCAGGAGACGGGCGATGATCCAGGCGATGAGCATCGCGACGGCGGTCTTGACGATTTGGAGGAAGGGGATCCTCGTCGTTGCCCGGATGCTCGCCGGAAGCGCGATCTTGACCGGGAACTTGGCAGCCACGGTTCCAGGGTAACTGTCCGCGGGGCCCAGCCGCGGCATCGGCGTGTGCCTCTCCCGCGGGGGCGGTCTGCTGCGCGCCGGGAGTGGTCCAAGCGTCGTGAGCGGCTTTCCTCCGCACCGGCCGCCCGATTTCCGCGCCCGCCCCTCGACCGGCCCCGGGTCCGCGATCGTCGCCGGGTCGTGGCCGTGCAAGCAGCGGAGCGGGAAGCCGGCCCTGGCCGCTTCCGGGCAGGGCTAGGGGAGGAGGCCCAGATCCTTCAGCTGGTCGCTCAGACCGGCGCCGTCGGGGGCGTAGACCCAGGGAGCGCCGGAGAACTCGCTGTGCTTCTCTGCCTTCGAGCGCCCGCCAGCGAGCACGGCTTCGCTATTGGAGAGCTGCCGGATGGCGACCGCTGCCACATTGTCCGGATGCGCGGAGGTGAATTCACCGTAGAGCTGTTCGTCGTGCTGCCCGTCGTCCCCGACCAGGAGCCACTTGAGCCCGGGGAACTCCTCGGCGAGCCGGGCGAGGCTGGTGCGCTTGTGCTCCCGGCCGCTGCGGAACCAGCGATCGTGCGTCGGCCCCCAATCGGTCAGGAGCAGCGGGCCGGCGGGGAAGAGGTTCCGGGAGAGGAAGCGGGTCAGCGTCGGTGCGACGTTCCAGGCGCCGGTCGAGAGGTACACGACGGGTGCTCCGGGACGCGCCGCCGCCAGGCGCTCCAGCAGCACCGACATGCCGGGCGTCGGAACACGGGCGTGCTCGTCGAGGACGAAGGTGTTCCAGGCGGCCAGCAGTGGTCGGGGGAGCGCCGTGACCATGACGGTGTCGTCCACATCGGAGATGATTCCGAACGTGGCCGCCGGATCGACGATGTACACCGGCGCTTCGAACGCGCGGCCCGATTCGGGCGTCGAGAGCCGCACGGTGTGCCAGCCCGGGGTCAGCTGCACCGGGAGGACGGTGTCGATCACGCCACCGCGATCGGGGGGGACCTCGTGACGGTCGCCTTCGATCTCGATCGTGACCGGGACATCCCCGATCGGGACGCTGACGAAGGAGCGCCAGCCGCGGATGGACTCTTCGCGCTTGCGGTGTTTGCGCTCGGCCCGGCTGTCCGGGCGCGGCTCCCGGGCGAGGACGACGCGGCCCAGGATGCGGACCCAGGCCGAGGAGCCATAGCCTGTGTACGGCACGACCGTCGCGAGGAAGCCGCGTTTCCGGGCACGGCGGGCCCGGAACTCGTGGAACGCATCCTCGATGCGGGCCGCGCGGTGCATGATGGGCTCGACGCCGACGCGCTTGCTGGAGGTGGGAGACATAGGTGCTTCAGTTTCTCACGGAGTGCTGGAACTTCTCATGGAGTGCGGGAAATGCCTCGCCGCATCCCCCGATCTGGGGGATCCGGTCTGGGGCGGTTTCGCGGTTTTCCCGAGCAAAAGTGAGATTTCCCCCCATAAAATCGCGACGGTGAGCGACACGACGGTCTCGCCTGGGCTGAGGAACGGTATCGCCGCATTGTCCAGACCGCAGTAAGGAGTACCCGCGTGCCCATCAACGACCTGGTCGCCGGTCAGAACAGCGTCGGAGCACCGCTCGTTCGCACGGAGCCGGTCCAGGAGCGCAGCGCTGCGCGGGTGGACGCCCTCCTGGACGCCGCTGCCGATGTGGTGGATGAGATCGGCTTCGACCGGCTCACCACAGCGATGGTCGCCGAGCGCGCCGGTGCGTCGATCGGGACCGTATATCGGTACTTCCCCGACCGCATCGTTCTCTTGCAGGCGCTGCGCGATCGTGCGCTCCTGCGCTACCGCCACGCGGTCGTAAAAGGCATTCACACCGATGGCCCGGAGCGCTGGTGGGACGCGGTGGAGTGCGCGATCGATGCCTTCGTCGGGATGTTCCGCTCCGAGCTGGGCTTCCGCATCATCTGCTTGGCCGACGCCGAGCGCGCGGGCGCGCCGGGCGAGGAATCGGCCCACGAGGTCTCGTTCGCCGCGCAATTCGCCGAGATCCTCTCGGACGAGTATGGGCTGCCCGCCGGCGACGAGCTCACATTCCGCCTGGAGGTCGTGGTGGAGATGATAGACGCGCTGGTCACGCGCGCCTTCCAGGACGATCTCGCCGGGGACGAACGTTTCATCGTCGAGGCGCGGACGGTCGCCCGCGAGTACCTGGAGCGCCGCTATTCGCCGGAGGAGTGACGCCTTTCGTTGCGCGCCGGCCACCACCGGCCGGCCGGCGCTGCCGGGGCGTGCGCAGGGGCCGGCGATTTCCGCCATATTTCGTTGTCATTCGTTGAGTATTCGGAGAAACGCTGTTTGGCTGGGGAGGATGGTTCCGTACTGCAAAGCCACACGAGCGTCTCTCAGCCGACCGAAAGCCTTCGACTCATGATCGAGTTTCGCTCGGTGACGAAGCGTTTCCCAGACGGGACCGTGGCCGTCGACGATTTCTCGCTGGTCGTCCCGTCCCGGCGGATCACCGTGCTGGTGGGGTCCTCCGGCAGCGGTAAGACCACAATCCTGCGCATGATCAATCGGATGGTGGACCCCACGAGCGGCACGGTCGAGATCGACGGCGAGGGCGTGGAACGGCTGAAGCCGGTCCAGCTGCGGCGGAGCATCGGCTACGTCATGCAGAATTCCGGCCTGCTGCCGCACCGGAAGGTCGTGGACAACATCGCCACCGTCCCACTGCTGCTCGGCGAGAGGCGGATGGCCGCGCGCGCCCGCGCGCTGGAACTGATGGAGACCGTCGGGCTGGAGCGTTCGCTCGCCGACCGCTACCCTGCTCAGCTCTCCGGCGGACAGCAGCAGCGTGTGGGCGTCGCCCGCGGGCTCGCCGCCGACCCGAACATTCTGCTGATGGACGAACCTTTCGGAGCGGTGGACCCGATCGTCCGCGAGGACCTGCAGAACGAACTGTTGCGGCTGCAACGAGACCTCGGGAAGACCGTCGTGTTCGTCACACACGACATCGACGAGGCATTCCGGCTCGGCGATCAGGTCGTCATCTTCCAGAAAGGCGGCATCGTCGCGCAGAGAGGGGCCCCGGCGGAGATCCTCGCCTCGCCTGCGGACGAGTTCGTCGCGTCCTTCTTCGGCGCCGATCGCGGCAAACGCGTGCTGCGCATCGAGCGGACCCCCGCCGGGTCCGTTCTCGTGGACAGTGAGGGCCGCGCGGCGGGGGTGCTGAGCGGCCTCGACCCGAGTGCCGCGGGTGAGACGAGGGCCGCGGCCGTTCCGGTCGCGGGTGCTGCAGCGCAGGGTGAGGATTCGACGTGAGCTTCTTGTGGCCGAACCTCGGCCAGGTCTGGAGCCTCACACTCTCCCACGTCTGGCTCAGCGCCATTCCGATCGTGGCAGGCTTCCTTCTCTCGCTGCCGATCGGCTGGATCGCGAACCGCTACCGGATGAGCCGTCCCGTGCTGCTGACGATCGGCGGCCTGCTGTACGCCATCCCGTCGCTCCCGCTCTTCTTCGCGATGCCGGCTCTGATCGGCACCAAGATCCTGTCCCCGCTGAACGTTGTGGTCGCGTTGAGCGTCTACGCCGTCGCGCTGATGGTGCGCACGACCGCCGACGCGCTCGCCTCCGTGCCCGGGGAGGTCGTGCAGTCCGCGACGGCGGTCGGATTCTCCGCCTGGCGCCGGTTCTGGTCCGTGGAACTCCCGCTCGCCGGACCGGTGCTCCTGGCGGGGCTTCGCGTCGTGTCGGTCTCCACGGTCAGCCTGGTCAGCGTCGGCGCGCTGCTCGGCGTTCCGAATCTCGGTCAGCTCTTCACCGACGGCCTCAACCGTTCGTACAACGATGAAGTGCTCGTCGGAATCGTGGGGATCATGGTCGTCGCGCTGGTGTTCGACGTCGTGCTGGTTCTGCTCGGCCGGCTGCTGCTGCCCTGGTCGCGGTTCGATCGGCGCAGCGGCCGTCTGGACCGCTCGTCCGCGATGAAGGCGGTGGTCGGCGCATGACCGACTTCATCGCCGCCTTCGGCTGGCTGTTCGACCCCGCGAACACGGCGGGTCCCCGCGGCATCCCCACCCGGGCCGGCGAGCACATCCTGTATTCGCTGCTGACGCTGCTCCTCTCCGGCGCGATCGCGCTGCCCATCGGTTTCCTGATCGGGCACACCGGCCGGCTGCGGGGAGTCGCTGTCGGGTTTTCCGGCGCGCTCCGGGCGCTGCCGACGCTCGGCCTCGTCGTGTACCTGGCGCTCCTCACTGCCAATATCTCAATCGTGCCGCCGCTGATCGCCCTCACTGTGCTGGCCATCCCTCCACTCCTTGCCGGCGCCTATTCGGGTCTGCAGGCGGTGGATCGGCGGACCATCGACGCCGCGCGCGCCGTCGGCATGACGGAGTGGCAGATCTTCTCGAAGGTCGAACTGCCGCTCTCCCTTCCGCTGGTGCTCGGCGGCATCCGGGCCGGGGCGCTGCAGGTGATCGCGACTTGGACGGTCGCGGCGATCCTGCCTGTCGGCGGCCTCGGCCGGTTCCTGTTCGATGGCCTCGCCGTGCAGAACTATCCCGAGATGCTGGGGGGCTCGATCATCGTGGTCGCGCTCGCCCTCGTGGTCGACGGGCTGTTCGCCCTCACCCAGAGAATCGTCGTCCCGCGGGGCGTCGCCGCCGGAAAGGCCCGGACCGACCGGGGGAAGGACCCGGCGCGAGCGTTCGGCATCGTCGCAGCGAGACGGCAGCAGACCCCCTGAACCGCATGCGCCACCGTCCAAAGAGAGGTAATCACATGTTCGCATCCAAGAGAGCCCGCGCGGCGGCGGGCGTGCTCGCTGCCGGCGCACTCCTCGCGCTCAGCGCGTGCTCCGCCGGGGGCGGCGGGGCGTTCAGCTCCGGCTCCTCCTCCAGTGGCACCGTCACCATCGGTTCGGCGGCGTTCGGCGAGTCCGAGATCCTCATGCGGATCTACGGTCAGGCTCTCGCGGCCAACGGGGTGAAGGTCGCGTACAAGCCGAGCATTGGCCAGCGCGATGTCTATCTGAAGGCGCTCCAGGACGGGTCGATCGACCTTCTCCCGGAGTACAGCGGCAATCTGCTGCAGTTCTACGACAAGAACAGCACGGCGACGTCGAGCGACGATGTCTACGCTGCGCTGAAGGACGCTGTGCCGGAGGGCTTCGAGGCACTCGATCAGGCGAAGGCGCAAGACGCCGACTCCTACAACGTCACCAAGGAGTTCTCGGACAAGTACGGCGTGACCAGCCTCGACGATCTGAAGAAGGTCACCGAGCCGCTCGCGGTCGGGGCCAACCCGGAGTTCGAGACGCGTCCCTACGGCATCCTGGGTCTCAAATCGGCCTATGGGGTCACAGCGACCCTCAAGCCGATCAGCGACTCCGGCGGTCCGCTTACGGTGGCGGCGCTGAAGAACGGCGATGTCCAGCTGGCCAATATCTACACGGCCACACCGGCCATCAAAGACAACGACTTCGTCACCTTGAAGGACCCGAAGAATCTGATCGCCGCGCAGAACATCGTGCCGCTGATCAGCGCCAAGAAAGCCTCCGCCACGGTCAAGGAGGTGCTCAACAAGGTCTCGGCCGAACTCATCACCGATGACCTCATCGCGATGAACGGCGAGAACCAGGGCACGAACAAGACGCAGCCCGAAGCTGTCGCTAAGAAGTGGCTGTCGGAGCACTCGATCAAGTAGCGGATCTCCGACTCGGCCGGCGGCGGCTCGGGCGACAGGGTCGCCGTCGGCCGGGTGAACCTCGCACGGGGAAGCGGCTCTGCGCGTTCGCCGACGCTCGCGTGCGTAGTGCTTTCAGGCCAGCTGCCCGCCGCTGAGCAATGTGTGCGCCGGGGGAGGCTGGTTCAGCTGGCGAGGACGATCCCCGGCGGCACGACGACCAGCAAGACGGTGGTGGCGACCACGAGCAGGCGGACACCGGTTCCGATCCTCTGGCGGCCGGACGTCAGGCGCTCTTCCCGGGCGGCGAGAGCAGAACGCCGCTGTTCGGGTGTGCGCGGGTCTTTCGGCGCGCCGAGCACGGTTCCCGCGGTTCCGGTCTCGTCGACGATCCGGATCGCGCCGGCCAGCGTCTCGTTCCTGGAGTGGCGTCGCGCGGTGTCGTCGGCGAGCATCTCCACCAGCAGGGCCACTGCGTCCAGGGCGCGGGTCGCGATGGGGAACCAGGGAAGGGCGCGCTTCCAGGAGCGGAAGGCGTCGAGGAGGAGGTGATGTTTCTGGCGCAGGTGCGCCTCTTCGTGAGCGATCACCGCTTCGAGCTGTTCCGGGCTGAGCAGCGCCACCATGCCCTCCGACAGCACGGTGACGCTGGGCGCACCGGGCAGGCAGTAGGCCGCCGGCGCGGGGTGGTCGATGATGCGCGTGCGCGGCGCGTCCGGCAGCGGTGAGCTCAGCAGGCGCAGGAGCTCACGGTGCCGCTGCCGCTGATTGCGGCTGCGAACGGCAGTGAGGGCGAGGCTCAGCAGCAGCTGCGCCGTGATCAGCAGGCCTGCGCTCAGCGCGAAAGCGTGCGTGAGGCTCACTCGGGCGGGCAACGGACCGTGGAAGGCGCAGGAAGCCGCCCGGGCGATCCTGCTCCACAGGTCGTCGCCGAACGGCTCGATCCCCGCCAGTAGCAGGGAGCCGATCATGGAGATCCCGCCGGCCAGGGCGATCGACTGCCAGAGTGCGAGCGCCAGGACGGGGGCCGCAGCCGGCCACGTCGCGCGCGACAGAAGGGCCGGAGCCGGCCAGGCGAGCGCCACGGCGAGGAGGCCGAGGACGATGGCCGAGATGTCGGCGTTCACGGCTTCAGCCGCGTGCGGCGAGCAGTCGTCGGAGGACCTGGGCTTCCGACTCGTCCACCGATCCCACGAAGAAAGCGAGTGCCTCGGTGCGGTCCGATGAGGATTCGAGCACCTCGTGCATCAGATCGGCGACATGGTTGGCCCGGCTCAGGCTCGCGTCATAGAGGTGTGGGCGCGCCTGGCGGTCCCGCTTCACGAAACCCTTCTGCTCCAGACGGGAGAGGACCGTGAGCACGGTCGTGAGCGCCGGGGTCTTCCCCCGCTCCCGGTTCGCCGCCAGTTTGTCGCGCAATTCGTTGGCGGTGACCGGGACGCCGTTGCTCCACAGGGCCTCCATGACGGCCCGCTCCAGTTCTCCGAGGTTTGTCACGGACCCAGCGTAATGCGAAGAGCCGACGAGTGTTCTACAATCTGTATAAGATCGAATTCTACAGTCTGTAGAATTCGTCTGAAAGGAAGCCCCTGTGAACGAATGGCTCGACCCGCTCTTGCTCTCGCGGTGGCAGTTCGGTCTCACCACCATCTACCATTTCCTGTTCGTGCCGCTCACCATCGGCCTCGTGACGGTCGTCGCCGTGTTCCAGACCGCCTGGTATCGCACGGGCAAAGTCCACTACCTGCAATTGACCCACTTCTTCGGGAAGCTCTTCCTCATCAACTTCGCGATGGGAGTGGTGACCGGCATCGTGCAGGAGTTCCAGTTCGGGATGAACTGGTCCGACTACTCGCGCTTCGTCGGCGACATCTTCGGCGCCCCGCTCGCCCTGGAGGGTCTGCTCGCTTTCTTCCTCGAAGCGACCTTCATCGGCCTCTGGATCTTCGGCTGGGACAAACTGCCGAAGGGTCTGCACCTCGCCACGGTCTGGGTGACCGCCGCCGGCACCATCCTCTCCGCCTATTTCATCATCGCGGCCAACGCCTTCATGCAGAATCCGGTCGGCTACCACCTCAACGAGTCCCGTGGCCGGGCGGAGCTGACGGACATCGGCGCGGTGCTGACCAACAAAGTCGCCCTCGCGGCCTTCCCGCACACCATCTTCGGCACGTTCATGGTCTCCGCCGGTCTGATCATCTCGGTCGCCGCCTGGCACCTCTCCCGCAACCAGCACCTCGAGTCGATGCGGCCGGCGCTCAAAGCCGGTCTGTGGCTGATGGTCGGCGCGAGCATCAGCACCGTGATCTCCGGCGACCAGCTGGGCCTCGCTATGGTGCAGACGCAGCCCATGAAGATGGCGGCGGCGGAGGCGCTGTACAAAACCTCGACGGGCGCGGACGCATCGTTCTCCATTTTCACGCTCGGGACACCGGACGGCGTGCATGAGCTGTTCAGCATCCGCGTGCCGTACCTGCTGTCGTTCCTCTCCACGCACACACTGGACGGAACGGTCGAGGGCATCGATGACCTTCAGGCGCAGTACGCACAGCTCTACGGACCGGGCGACTACACCCCGATCGTCTGGATCACCTACTGGTCGTTCCGCTGGATGATCGGCCTCGGGATGCTGCATGCGCTGGTCGCAGTCGCCGGCCTGTGGCTGACCAGGAAGGGCCGGACGCCGCAGCATGTGTGGCAGTGGAAGATCGCCATCTGGGCGATGCCGCTCTCCCTCCTGGCGATGGTCGTCGGCTGGGTCTTCACCGAGATGGGCCGGCAGCCGTGGATCGTCTTCAGCCTGATGAAGACGGCGGACGGGGTCTCGACCGGCACGACCGGCCTGGACGTCCTCCTCTCGCTTCTGGCCTTCACCGCGGTCTACGGCGCCCTCACCGTGGTCGAGTTCACCCTCATCAAACGCGCGGCCCAGAAGGGACCCGCCCCCGCCGAAGACCACCTCGACGACGAGGGTCGGCACGTCCCGGTCGCGACGGTCTACTAGGAGAAGAAGCACAATGGATCTCGCCGTTCTCTGGTTCCTCATCGTCGCCTTCTTCTTCGTCGGCTACTTCGTGCTCGACGGCTTCGACTTCGGTGTCGGGATGGCGCTGCCCTTCCTCGGCAGCGACGAGGTGGACCGCCGCGTCATGATCAACACCATCGGCCCGGTCTGGGACCTGAACGAGACCTGGCTGATCGTCGCCGGCGCGGCTTTGTTCGCCGCTTTTCCCGAGTGGTACGCGTCGCTGTTCAGCGGCTTCTACCTGGCGCTGCTGCTCATCCTGCTCGCGCTCATCCTGCGCGGTGTCTCCTTCGAGTACCGGCACCAGCGCCCCGGCAGCCGCTGGAAGAGGTGGTTTGACGGGATGATCGTGGTCGGCTCGGCCGTCCCCGCCCTGCTCTGGGGCGTGGCCTTCGCGAACATCGTCCAGGGTGTCGCGCTGGACGCCGGCCACAACTACACGGGCACCCTGTTCGACCTCCTCAATATCTACGGGCTGCTCGGCGGCCTGACCACCCTGCTGCTCTTCTTCACCCACGGCGCCGTCTTCATCTCGCTGAAGACCGAGGGGGACATCCGGGAGCGGGCGCGCAGACTGGCCGTGACCTCCGGCGCCCTCACCATCGCGGTCGCGGCAGCGTTCCTGATCTGGACAGCGATCGCCCACTTCTCGGTGGTGTTCGTGATCGTCGCCGCGCTCGCCGCCGTCGCCCTCATCGCCTCCTGGCTGTTCACTCTCCGCGGGGCCGAGGGCTGGTCGTTCGCCTTCATGGCACTGACGATCGCGCTGGCCGTCACCGCGCTGTTCACCGCGCTGTTCCCGAACGTTCTGCCATCGGCGCCGAACCCGGAGAACAGCCTCACGATCGCCAACGCCTCCAGCACCGACGCAACGCTCACCGTCATGACGTGGGTCGCTGCGTTCTCGCTGCCGCTCGTCCTGCTCTACCAGGGCTGGACCTACTGGATCTTCCGCAAGCGCGTCAGCCGGGCTCACATCCCGGAAGAGCCGTCGGAACCGGTGGCCGTGTAGCGTGCGTCCCCTCGATCCCCGCTTGCTCCGCTACGCCTCCGCGGCGCGCACGGCCCTCACCGTGGGCGGTCTCCTCGCGCTGGCGCAGACCATCGCTGCTGTGGCGTTCGCCTGGCTGGTCACCCAGCTCGTCGTCCGCGCCATCGCGGGAGCGCCGACCGCGGAGCTCAGCCCGCTCTTCGCGACGCTCGCGCTGGCGGTGATCGGCCGCGCCGCTCTGCTCTGGCTGTCCGAAGCCGCCTCCACGCGAGGGGGCGCGACGGTCGTCGGACAGCTGCGAGACAGGCTCATGACTGCCGTCGGCGAGCAGGGACCGGGAGGGGTGGCCGGGCGCAACAGCGCGGATGTCGCCCTCATCGCCGGGCGGGGGATGGAGGCGCTCGACGGTTACTTCGCCAAATACCTCCCGCAGCTCATCCTCACCGTCATCGCGACTCCAACCCTGGTGTTCGTGATCGGCTGGCAGGACCTCACGAGCGGCATCGTCCTCGTCTGCACGCTCCCGCTCGTCCCGATCTTCATGGTGCTCGTCGGCTGGGCGACGCAGGCCGCGCAGAAGAAGCAGTGGGATGCGCTGTCCCGGCTCTCCCGCGGATTCCTCGAGGTCGTCGAGGGGCTCTCGACCCTCAAACTCTTCGGCCGTCAGCACAGGCAGACCGGCCGCATCCTGACAGTCTCGGATGAGTACCGCGAGCGGACCATGCGCGTTCTGCGCATGTCGTTCCTCTCGGGCTTCGTCCTCGAGCTGGCCGCCAGTCTCTCCGTCGCCCTCATCGCCGTGACGATCGGCCTGCGGCTCCTCGACGGTTCGCTCGACCTCTCGACGGGGCTGTTCGTGCTGCTTCTCGCCCCGGAGGCGTACCTGCCGCTGCGGAATGTCGGCGCCAGCTACCACGCGGCGACAGAGGGGATCGAAGCGGCCGCCGCTGCCTTCGCGATCCTCGATGCGACGCGGGAGACCGGGGGCGAAGCGCCATCCGGCTCGCCCGTCGCCGGTCTGGAATTCCGGGAAGTCAGCGTGGCCTACGAGGGCCGGACGGTCATCGGCCCGTTCTCCGCCCTTGTGCAGCCGGGCACGCTGGCCGTGCTGAGCGCACCGAGCGGCGCGGGCAAGTCGAGTCTTCTGGCCGCGGCGCTCGGTTTCGTCCCGCACAGCGGCTCGATCGCTGTGGCCGGGCGAGCAGACGCTGCGGGACGGAGGGACGGCATCGCGTGGGCGAGTCAGCTTCCGGGGCTCTTCGCCGGGACGATCACGGAGAACGTCGCGCTCGGAGCACCGGTGGCGGACCCGGACGCGATCGCCCGGGCGCTCGCCGACGCGGCGGCGGACGAGCTCGACCCGGAGCTGATCGTCGGGCCCGGCGGAGCCGGGCTCTCCGGCGGGCAAGCCCAGCGCGTCGCCATCGCCCGCGCGCTCTACCGGTTGCGCACGCGCTTGCTCCCGGTGCTGCTGCTGGACGAGCCGACCTCCGCGCTCGACGCCGGCACCGAGCAGCGCCTCGTGTACACGCTGCGCCGGTTCGCGGCAGACGGCGTGGCCGTGCTCATCGTGAGTCACCGGAAGGCTCTGGCACACGCGGCCGACCTCGTGCTGGGACCGGGGGAGGCCGTCGATGTCTGTCGCTGACCCGGAGCAGCGCACGCCATCCCGCGCGGACATCCGCCGCATTCTGCGCCTCGCACTGCCTCCGGGCCGCCGGCTCGCGGTGGCGATCGCGTTCGGCGCGCTCAGCGGCGGCAGCGCTGTCGCCCTCCTTGCCGTCTCCGCGTGGCTGATCGCCCGCGCCGCCGAGCAACCGGCCCTGATGTACCTCTCGGCGGCGGCGGTCGGGGTGCGGGCGTTCGCGCTCGGCCGCGCGTTCTTCCGCTACCTCGAACGGCTGGCCGGCCATGACGCGGCGTTCCGCCGGCTCGGTGGTGTGCGTGCGGACATGTTCGCCCGCCTGGTCCCTCTCGCCCCCGATGGTCTGGGGAGAGCGGGTCACGGGCTGGGCGAAGCGGGCGGCGGGGACCTGCTGGCGCGCTTCGCTGACGATGTGGACGATCTGCAGGACTACACGCTCCGTGTGGTGCAGCCGCTCATCACGGCCGTACTGGTCGTCCTGCTGAGCGTCGCCGCCGCCTTCTGGCTGCTCTCCGGGGCTGGGCTCGCACTCGTGGCGACGCTCGCCGCCGCCTTCCTGGTCGGCGCGTTGGTGAACCGCTGGGCAGCGGGCAGCGCGGAGCGCCGGATCGCCCTGCTCCGGGCGAGCCTGGCCGACAGCATCCTGGATCTCGTCCGCAGTCTCGACACGCTGATCGCCTATGGGGCGCTGCCGGCCGCGCAGAAGCGAGTGAGCATCGCGAGCGCGGAGCTGATCCGTGTCGTCCGCCGTCGCGCGACCGGGCTCGGCCTGACAGCGGGCGCGGTGTCGCTGTTTGCGGGTGTAGCGACCGCGCTCGGGCTCGCGGCCGGTGTCCCCGCCCTCTCGGCCGGACGCCTAGACGGGCCGACGCTCGCTGTCCTCGCGCTGCTGCCGCTCGCGGTCTTCGAAGCGTTCGGCGCCCTCCCACTCGCCCTCGGTGCGTGGCGACGTGTCCGCACAAGCGCCGAGCGCATCGCGGCGACGGCCCCCGACGCGCTCCCCGCCGGCATCCCCGTCGATGCCGCCGATGCGGTGTCTCTCGTCTGCAGGGGTGTCCCGCAGCTGTGTCTCTCCCGGGCGAGCGCTCACTGGCCGGGCGCATCCGCGCCGGTGCTCCGCGGTGTGGAGCTCACCCTCGAACCCGGAGAGCGGGTGCTTTTGAGCGGGGCGACCGGCGCGGGCAAGACCGCGCTCGCGCACGCGCTCACCCGCCTCATCGACCTCGACGGCCAATACACCATCGACGGCGTAGACGTGTGCTCGGTCCGCCAGGACGACGTTCGCGCGATCGTGGGGCTGTGCGAGCAGCGTCCCCATCTCTTCGACGCCGACCTGCGCCAGAATCTGCTGTTCGCGCGCGAGACCGCGACGGACGAGGAACTGCTGGCCGTGCTGGAACGGGTTCGCCTCGGCGAATGGGCGCGTGAGCGCGGGGGACTCGGCACGCCGATGGGGGAGCGCGGCGCGCTCGTCTCCGGCGGCCAGGCCCAGCGGATCGCGCTGGCCCGGGCGCTGCTGGCGGACTTCCCGGTGCTGATCGTGGACGAGCCGACCGCCAATGTGGACGCCGCCGTCGGCTCGCAGATCGTCCACGACATCCTGAGCACGGCCGCAGAGGACGGCCGGACCGTGTTGCTGATCTCGCACAGCGAGGTGCCCCCGGCACTCGTGACAAGGAAGCTCCGGATGGCCGGCGGGGTGGTGCTCGACAGCTAGCTGTCAGCGCGCGCCGCCGATCGGGCGCGCCAGCGCCGCGAACCGCGCTCGCCAGGCCAGGGTGCGCTCGGCGTCGCGTCCGAGAGCCGGCCCGTCCACCCACGCTGTGACTTCACGAATGCCGTGCAGAGCGTTCACCGCCCAGAGCGCCGCGCCCTCCAGAGCCGCCGGGCACACGGCCGCTTCGACGACCGGGACGCGCATCGCCGCCGCGATGCCGCGGACGGTCCGGGCCGCCACGCTGTCCACGCGCGCCAGGGAGAGCGGGGGAGCGAACAACGTCCCCTCCCGCCACCACAGCAGCGCCGTCGTCACCCCGTCGCACACAGCGCCGTCCGCCAGGATGACCGCCTCCTGCGCGCCGCGCCGCTGCGCCGCCTGCCGCAGCGCGCCGAGCCGTTCGATGTCGGGCCCTTTGACATCCGGTTCGGTGCGGGGGTCCCCGATCGCCGTCGCGACCACCAGCTCGGCGCCGAGCGGCGGCGCCGTCCGCAACCGGAACCGGAGCCGCAGCGCCCCGCCCACCCGGGCCAGCTCGAAGCGCGGGAACCAGCCGCCTGCCGCGGGCAGCGTCTCGACCGCGGCGTCCCAGAAGGCGTTCAGCTCCGGGCCGTCGCGGAACCCCTGCCGTGCCGCGGAGCCGGCGAATCGTTCGCGGTGCAGGCCGAGTGCGAGAGCCCGTCCCTCCGCCACGAGGAAGGAGTCGGCGACCAGGAGTGCGGTCCTGCCGGTGTCGCCATCGTCACGTGTCACCAGCGCGCCAGCGGACCAATCGAACATGATGTCGGTCGCAGCCATTCGCCTAGGCTAGTCCCGTGCTCCTCCCACCCCGTGTGCACCACCTCAACGCCCCCGTCGACCCAGCCGACGCCTTCGCAGCGCTTTACCCCGCAGGCGATGCCGTCTGGCTCGATTCGGGCCCGGACGCCGCAGCGGGCATGAGCGTCATCGGCACCGGGACGCGCGTCGCGACGGCGTCCGTGGCGGACGGGACGGTGACCGTCGACGGGGAGACCCGCACCGGCAGCATCGTCGAGGTGCTGCGGGCGACCGGTCGCGCGGACACCGCAGGCTACCCGCTCGGCTGGATCGGCTGGCTCGGCTATGAGGCGGGCGCGGCGGATCTCGGGCTTCCGCACGCGCCGGGCGAGGGACAGGACGCGGCGTTCGTCTGGGCGGACCGGCTGATCGTGTTCGATCACGACACCGGGCGGGTGACGCTCGTGGACGCTCGCGACGGCGGGGCGGACCCTGAGCCAGCAGGCGGCGAATCATCGGCGGGAGGAGCGTCGGACTCCGCACCGGCCTCCTCCGCTCCTCCCTGGCTCCGCGCGACCGCCGCCGCCCTCACCGCTCCGGCCGCCGCCGGCTCGGCCGCGCGGCACCTCGCGGCCCACCCGCTGCCCGGCCCGCGCGCCCAAGCCGGCTGGCGGTATGGACCGGCGGCCTACCGCGCCCTCCTCGACGCCTGTCAGTCCGCCATCCACGCCGGGGATGCCTACCAGCTCTGCCTGACGAACACCGCAACCGCCCAGACGTCCGCCGACCCGCTTGCCGTCCACCTGCGGCTGCGCCGGGAAAGCCCCGCACCCCACGCAGGTTTCCTCCGTATTGGCGGCGAAACCCTCGTCAGCTCGTCGCCCGAGCAGTTTCTCCGGGTCGAGCCCGATGGACGGGTGCGAACCAAGCCGATCAAGGGCACCCGGCCGCGCGGAACGACGCCCGCCGAGGACCGCCGCCTGCGAGCCGAGCTCGAAGCCAGCGAGAAGGAGCGTGCCGAGAATGTCATGATCGTGGATCTCATGCGGAACGATCTCGCTCGGGTGTGCGAGACCGGTTCGGTGGAGGTGCGGCACCTTCTCGCCGTCGAGTCGTACGCCCAGGTCCACCAGCTCGTCAGCACGGTCGAGGGACGCCTCCGCGACGGCCAGGGCGTGCTGGACGCTCTGGCCGCCTGTTTCCCCGCCGGCTCGATGACCGGTGCGCCGAAACTGAGCGCCATGCGCATCCTGAACCGTCTCGAGCAGGGTCCGCGCGGTGTCTACGCGGGGTGTTTCGGCGCCCTCGCGGCCGACGGTTCGGCCGACCTCGCGATGGTGATCCGCAGTGTCCAGTTCCGCGGCTCCGTCGCCACCATCGGCTCCGGTGGCGGGATCACCGCGCTTTCGGTGCCCGACGAAGAGCTCGCGGAGGTCGGCGTGAAGGCGGCGGCGCTCTTGCGTGCGGCTGGCCTGGACGGCGCCGGGAACGGACAGGACCTGCCGAACGTTTAGTACTCTGGAAGCTCGGGCCCGAAACACCCGACGTCTTCACGCCGCGCGCATCCGGCATCCGGGCGCGTCGCCATCGAGAGAGAGTTCAGTGGCACACCAGCACGACACAGGAACGGCCGCGGCCGCCGCCGGCAAGACCGCCATACACTACGACTTCGCGCAGATCCAGGCCAAGTGGCTCCCTGTCTGGGAGAAGCTCAAGCCGTTCGCGACCGACGACCCCGAGGACAATCGTCCTCGCAAGTATGTGCTCGACATGTTCCCGTACCCCTCCGGCGACCTGCACATGGGCCACGCCGAGGCGTACGCGCTGGGCGATGTGATCGCGCGCTACTGGCGGCATCAGGGCTTCAGCGTTCTGCACCCGATCGGCTGGGACGCCTTCGGGCTGCCCGCGGAGAACGCTGCGATCAAGCGCGGTCTGGACCCGCGCGGCTGGACCTACGACAACATCGCGCAGCAAAAGGCGTCCATGCGCCGCTACGCGCCGAGCTTCGACTGGGATCGCGTCCTGCAGACCTGCGACCCGTCCTACTACAAGTGGAACCAGTGGCTGTTCCTGAAGCTGTACGAGAAGGGTCTGGCCTACCGGAAGGCGTCGCAGGTCAACTGGTGCCCCTTCGACCAGACCGTGCTGGCCAATGAGCAGGTCGTGAACGGCCGCTGTGAGCGCTGCGACAACCTGGTCACCAAAAAGAAGCTGACCCAGTGGTACTTTCGCATCACCGACTACGCGGACCGCCTGCTGGACGACCTGAACCAGCTGGAGGGAGCCTGGCCGGCAAAGGTGATCTTGATGCAGCGCAACTGGATCGGCCGTTCCACCGGCGCGGACGTCCAGTTCGCCATCGAGGGTCGCGAGGAGCCGGTCGCTGTCTACACGACCCGTCCGGACACGCTGTACGGGGTCACTTTCATGGTGGTCGCCCCGGACTCCGAGCTGGCGGCGGAACTGGCCGAGGACGCCCGTCCCGAGGTGAAGCAGCGCTTCGAGGAGTATCTGGCGGCGGTGCGCGGCACCACCGAGATGGACCGCCTGAGCACCGAGCGCGAGAAGACCGGCGTCTTCCTGGAGCGGCACGCTGTCAATCCGCTCACGGGAGAGAGCATCCCGATCTGGGCCGCCGACTATGTGCTGAGCGACTACGGCCACGGCGCGATCATGGCCGTGCCCGCTCACGATCAGCGCGATCTGGACTTTGCGCGAGCCTTCGACCTGCCGGTGCGCGTGGTCGTGGACACGACCCAGCCGGCGACCGGTGCCGTACCGGTCATCAAGACCGACCCGCAGACGGGCGAACCCCTCCTGCCCGAGAGCGCGCCGCTGGAGAGCCCGGCCGAGACCGGCCAAGCCCTGACCGGCGAAGGACGCCTCATCAACTCGGGACCATTCGACGGCCTGAGCAAATCCAATGCCATCCGTCGCGTCACCGAGGCGTTGCAGGGCTCGGGATTGGGCGCCCCGGCGAAGAATTTCCGGCTGCGCGACTGGCTCATCTCGCGCCAGCGGTACTGGGGCACCCCGATCCCGATCGTTCACTGCGAGGCGTGCGGCGAAGTGCCCGTTCCCGAGTCGGAGCTGCCGGTGCTGCTGCCACCGGCCGAGGGACTGGACCTGCAACCGAAGGGGAGGAGCCCGCTGGGCGCAGCCTCCGATTGGGTCAACGTCTCCTGCTTCTCCTGCGGCGGACCCGCCCAGCGGGACACGGACACGATGGACACCTTCGTGGACAGCTCATGGTATTTTCTGCGCTTCCTGAACCCGAACGACGACACCCGGGCCTTCGACCCGCGCGAAGCGGAGAAATGGGCGCCGGTCGACCAGTACGTCGGCGGCGTGACGCACGCCATCCTGCATCTGCTGTACTCGCGCTTCATCACAAAGGTGCTGTTCGATCAGGGCTTCGTCAGCTTCACCGAGCCCTTCACCGTGCTGCTGAATCAGGGCATGGTGTTGATGGACGGTTCCGCCATGAGCAAATCCCGCGGAAATCTGGTCAAGCTGTCGGATCAGCTCGACGCGCACGGCGTCGACGCTGTGCGCCTGACCATGTCGTTCGCCGGACCGCCGGAGGACGACATCGACTGGGCCGACGTCTCCCCGTCGGGCAGCGCCAAGTTCTTGGCCCGCGCGTGGCGCGTCGCCCACGATGTGACCAGCGCCCCCGATGTGGTCTGGAAGAGCGGCGACCCTGCCCTTCGCCGGGTGACCCACCGTTTCCTCGCCGACACACCCGGGCTGGTGGAGGCGTTCAAGTTCAATGTCGTCGTCGCCCGGTTGATGGAGCTGGTGAACGCCACCCGCAAGACGATCGACAGTGGGGCCGGACCCGCCGATCGCGCCGTGCGGGAGGCGGCGGAGGTCACAACGATGGCGCTGAATCTGTTCGCCCCGTACACGGCGGAGGACATGTGGGCGCGGCTGGGCTACGAGCCCTCCGTCTCACTCGTCCCGTGGCGTAAGCCCGACCCGACACTGCTGATCGAGGAGGCGGTGACGGCGATCGTCCAGGTGGACGGCAAGGTCCGTGACCGCGTCGAGGTCTCGCCGAAGATCTCCGTCGACGAGCTGGAGGCGCTCGCCCGTTCCTCCGAGGCTGTCCTCCGCAGTGTCGGCGACCGCGAGATCGTCACCGTGATCGTGCGCGCGCCGAAACTGGTCAACATCGCCACCCGCTCTCGCAGCTGAGGACGGCCCGGTCGCGGTCCTCAGCACGGGGACCGTCCCGGGTCTTGTCCACGAACTCCGCTCCCGCGGCTCGTCGGCGTGCGGTCTCCCTGACGGGGGATGCGACACCGAGCGAATCGTCTCCGTCGACCCCGGAGAAGGCAGGAAAGCTCCCCGTCTCAAACGGGCTGCTCCGCTCGGAACGATCATGGCGCAGGAGCGCGGCGCGATGCCCGGCATCTATAGTGACTATGATGTGTTTCATATTTTTTACAATGAAGAAAGTCGGGGGATAGTGAAAGTAAAGAAACAGATCGCGATTCGAAAAGTGCATACGCTCGGCCCGGAGGGATCGAACCTGGAAGCAGCATCCTGGGAAATGGCTTCAGCATGCGGGCATCGAAGGCAGCGTGGAGCTGCACAACACTGTCGAAGACGCCGTAGCCGCGCTCGACAACCCGGGCGAAGCAGTCATGGCATGCGCAGCGTACCCCGCGCTTCACAACGTGGTCTTCCAGAACCTCGGCACTCTGACGATCGTCGACGCCTTCCTCATGCCGACGCACTCGATGATCTCGGCTACCCGTCCGGGCACCGACCCGGATGACATCGTCACCTATGCGGCCCACCCGGCACCGCAGTCGCTGGTTCCGAAGTCCGCCCAGTGGACGCCCAGCACCAGTAAATCGCAGGCCGCGTCGGACTGCGCAGAAGGGCGCACGGACGCGTGCATCACGACATCGGCGGCGGCCGAGCGATACGGACTGGTCACGATCGAGGACCACGGACCCGTGGATATGCCGTTCACGCTGCACGCGGCCCCGTCATCACGACACAACTGATATCGACACAGTGAGACGAGGAGAAGAACATGAGCACAACCCTGGCCTGCATGGTGCGATCCGAGCATGAGGAGCGCGCGGCGCGCATCCGGGAGGAGATCGTTCCGCTCGTGGACGAGTTCCGACTCCGTCAGACGGCGACCGGCAGCATCGTCGAGCCGGCCGATCACGACGTCGCGCTCCTCACCGCTATCCGGGACGCCGTCGCCGAGACGTACCGCGACATGGGCCGCGAGGATAAGGCGGATGCTTTCAGCGCGGACGTCGACGACTGGCTCGCGCACAGCCTGGACGCGAAGCCGCACTTCGACCGGGTGCGCGATGCGTTCCGTCGAGTCGGAAACGGGGAGAGCGCCCTCTTCGTCGGCGTGACCCGCGCGACCAACAGCACGACGCCTTCCGGTGTGCGCCTGGAGCTCTTCTTCGTGCAGCACCATCAGTCGCAGCTGCTCGTCGCTGTCGAGGAGAAGTACCCT